>NZ_LMTZ01000004.1 GCF_001456025.1 Mastigocoleus testarum BC008 | reverse complement strand
TAAGACCTTGCCATTGGAATTGTCCAGACTAATCACTTCTCGATCTATCTTACCTTACGTCCTAACTAAGCTGGCGATTGCTATATTTTTCAGGCTCACAACTTACTGGCTTGTTTAACTGCTCAACAAAATGTGGGTATGTCACTACGCTTACATCCAGATCTACCCCTTGAGACCCGAGTTTATCGCTCGAAAGCGATTCTAGAGGCGGTTGGTATGGGCGATCGGGTCAATTATTATCCCGATAATCTTTCAGGAGGACAAAAACAACGAGTTGCGATCGCAAGAGCATTGGTTAGCGAGCCGAAAATAGTTCTTGCGGACGAACCAACTGCAGCCCTGGATAGTAAGTCTGGGCGGGATGTGGTTGATATCATGCAAACGCTGGCGAAACAACAAGGTTGTACAATTCTCCTGGTAACACACGATAATCGCATTCTCGATATTGCTGATCGCATTGTGCATATGGAAGACGGTCGCTTGGCTCGAGATACAGCTCTAGTAGGTAGTGACAGGTAAATGACCCCAACTTGCTACGGGGAAGTTAGGTTCCAGTTTCTCATCCGCACGTAGCGTGCGTGAACAGAGGAATGTCGCTGCAACTTAGACTATTACGTATTGTTATAATTTATCAAGGAGTTGGATTGGGATAGCGGGCGTGAACCGCATTAATTTCTGTTAATATTTCCTCTGATAAATTGACATTAATACTATCAAGATTTTCCTTGAGTTGAGCCATCGTCGTTGCCCCAATAATCGTACTCGTAACAAACCAGCGTGATCGCACGAATGCCAGTGCTAATTGAGCCGGAGTTAAATTAAACTTCTCCGCAATTTCCACATAGGATTTCACTGCTAAAGGCATATTACCTTTGTCATAACGCATACCAAAGCCTTTAAATAAATCCAAGCGGGTGTTAGCAGGAATACCATTTAAATATTTGCCGGTTAATAATCCAAACCCCAAAGGACTATAAGCCATTAAACTTACATTATGAAACCGACAAGCTTCCGCTAAATGAATACTATAAATCCGATTAATTAAACTAAAAGCATTTTGAATCGACACAATCTTGGGTAAATTGAGTTGCTGTGCCAAATGAGTAAATTCACAGATTCCATAGGGTGTTTCATTACTCACGCCTAAATAGCGAATTTTACCTTCCTTAATTAAATCTGCAAACACTTCTAACTGTTCCACAATCGGAATCGTTTCCCGTTCTTTGGCGATATCATATTCCCATTCCCCAAATATCGGCGTGTAGCGGTCGGGCCAGTGAATTTGATATAAATCGATATAATCTGTTTTCAGGCGCTTGAGGCTATCATTAACCGCTTGGGTAATATTTTGCCGATCAACTTGGCATTTACCATCACGAATCCAAGTAAAATGACGGCTAGGTCCAGCAACTTTCGTCGCAACAATAATTTTATCGCGCTGTTGCTGATGTAACCATTCACCAATATATTCCTCTGTCCTCCCCTGAGTGTCTGCACTTCCCGGTACAGGATACATTTCCGCTGCATCGAGAAAATTTACTCCACAAGCAACTGCATAATCTAGCTGCTCCTTTGCATCTTCCAGGGTATTCTGTTTCCCAAAGGTCATCGTCCCCAGACAAATTTCCGAGACCAGTAAATCACTATCCCCTAGTTTGTTGTACTTCATCTGCTTGCCTATGAGGTTACGCTAAAAATTGTAAAAGATTTAAGTTTAGTGTGACGGTAAAACTGAAAAGCTTCTTCATCCTCGAACTTTTTTCAGCTTTATTTTATTTTCCCTGGGAAAGTCCCCTCTGTATTGTTTGATATGGGTAAAGCTTTTTGTAATGATGGTAAATGAATGGAACATCAGTCCCTGTGGAAATGACTTTCATCTCCTACGTACCTTGAATATCCCGTTGCACGGCAACATAGTAATATCAAAATGACCGACTTCGTCGGAAGGAAGAAGGAAGACGGAAGAGGGAAGATGTCAATAAGCGCGTTTTCCATAAACGCAGTGCTGGCGTAGCCAAAAAATCTTCCATCAAGCATTGCTGACGCAACGCTACGCTAACCGACCCCGAAAGGATGCAAGCCCCGTCCTTCCAGGACCCAGAAGGTTAGAGCCTACGGCGTCGGCGAAGCCTCTGACTAACGTCACGCTATAGCTTCGCTACCTACGGATCCGCTAAGGGAGGAGTACAAGCAACTTTGGACGCGCTGCGCGTTCAGCTTGCTGCGTGCAAACGGCAACATAAAACCTTCTTCCTTCTTCCTTCTTCCCTCTTCCTTCGCTGTGACCTGCATCTGAATAACCAATCTTGTCTGCGATCGCATAAACGTTTAAATCTGTTTCTAATAACAGCAGGCGCGCTGTAAACATCCGACCTTATTAATAAAGTAAATTGTGAATCTGAGTTTATGATGAGAATTTGTAGAAATCTACATAAGAAAGCCGATAGGGGATTCTAATCGTAAATATTTCCTTTGCTCTGAGTTAATAATTTTTCCGCGATAAGATAAGCCTAAACGATTAATATATAGGATTTGATAATTTGAGGACGAATGAGTCCTGCTTGCTTCATTCTATTTTTCTAAATTTGTTGAAATCTTTGCAGCCAATTACTTTCAGCTTATCAAGCGTGCCATTCGTCTATGAGACAAGACTGGTAAGTTCTCAAGTTCTGTTAATTAACCTCTGCAATTATTTGTGGTATTTGTACTTGTTTAAAGGTTTGTATAATAGGCTGAAGAATTACCAGCATACTATGTCCCAGATATCTGATGTCGATATTCGTCCAATGCGAGATGACGAGCGACAGAATGTGTATGCCATAATGCGTCGAGCTTTTCCACTTGTTGATCGATGGTTCTTTTCGTGGACACCGAATGTCCTGGTAGCTGAACAGGGTGGGCAACTGCTGGGAGCTATTGTGCTCAAGTTATTCCCTCTACCACATAATCGTAAAGGAGGTTCGATCTCTTGGGTGTTCACAGCACCAGAGGTACGCGGACGGGGATTGGGGCAACGTCTCGTTGAGAGTGGGCTCGACTTCTTTGAGCGGCAAGGTTGTGATGAGATTCTGACCACTGTTGAAGGTTTCAACACTAGCTCGAGTAAACTATTTGCCACGCGCGGTTTCAGGATACTTTCACCGGGAACTCAGTTCAGACGCTACGGATTGGCGACATTTGCAGTATGGGTAAAGGTCTTTCATTATTTGGATGTTGGTCACTTCTTGTGGGTACGACGTACCTCACCGGAAGCAGATAGTGCAACCTTGCAGTGGTGGGGGACTATTTTAGCAAATTCTTTGATTGGTTTGTTGATGTTATGGCGACTTGACGGTTCCAAGGCAATTAGTTTGGGTATGTGGATGGTTCTAACGCTGATGCTCGTTGTGTTGTTTGGTCTGCGTTATCTGGGCATGTGTTTGATGGCGCAGAAGCAAGGTCTTAAAGTTCGTTTCCGTGCATGGGAATCAGGATTTCCACTCAGCATAATCATCACACTGATATTTGCTGGGGCGATATACCCCATACCAGGTGGCGTTTATCCCACAACAAACCAATGGCGATATCGAGACTTGCTTCCGAAGTTGGGTTGGATCGCATTAGCTGGAACTCTTCCAGTATTAATCATGCTATGGGGAGTCTGTGCAATCTTGCAGTTGAACGTGCCACCACCTTACTTCAGACCTTGGCTGAGCATAATGCTTCTGTTGGGCAAGCCGTTGCTTCTCTTTGATATTGCAATCCCGTTTTTTCCATTTATCAGCTTCAATAGTCGGCGGTTGTGGGATTGGAACAAAATTATCTGGGTAGTTATGACTGCAACGGTTGTCGCGCTATTTTTGGTTTAGGTCTTATTAAATTAAAAAATATGAATGGTTGAATTGTAAGCAAGCAGTAAACACGTTTTTGGTGGGACTGTGCCAAAAGAAAAATTCTGTGGAATAAGATTGAACCCGTCTATAGATAAGTTGTATGGTCAATTTTTCAACCCCACTTCAACATCGTTTTTTCTAAAACCCTCAAAATCAGTCATGACATTTACTCCTATTTGAAAGCAAATTTCTACTCAAGTCATAGTTAAACATCTATATGTTTATTTTTTTAGCTACTTTTTCTTTAGCTCATTATTATTCAGCAATTTAAATATTAACTTGCTAATAATTAGTTTATTAAATTTATAAAAATTCAGATGTTTGAAACTTTAAATTTTACAGTTTTTAAATATATAAACATTTAAGTTCTATTTTGAATACTTGACAAATGTTGAAAAGCTGAGATACTTAAACATCTGAACATGTAGGCGTAGAGTGCTATTTGCCACAAATATTTTGGTGGGAGGATTAGAAACGAGAAAAATGATAGTGACCGTAGCAGCATTGAAAGGTGGTGTGGCAAGTGTGATTCGTTTTCTCTAAACCTTGTAGATTAGAACTTCAGCCGACTGAAGATAATCTCAAGGGGGACGAGAAGCTTGGTTTGAATTAATTTGAACCTTGATAACTTAATGTTTGATGTAAGGCGCGGAATATTACAAATTGTAAATTCTAATTCCTTACCTCCCTGGTGATGGGAGATAGCAATATCCCTATTTCGTCAACCTGACAACTGACGGGATAAAGCGGGATATAAAGCGGGTAATCTGAAATTCGGTAAGAAACCCCCGCAAGCTGGAAGGATATGATTAGCGAAAGCAAACCTATGTCTGAACCTACGTTACCTCCAACAAGCTCACCCGAATTTAGAAGCTTGAGTCAAAATGACACGGCTTAAATGTCTTCTAGGCTTTGCCAGCTAGAAGAATCACTCAAACTGTTCCTTTAACTTGCCGAGTAAAGGAAATCACACAGTATAAGCCCGTAGGATAGTAGGAATCTAACCCCTTCGTAAAACAAGCATTAGGAACGAAGTAACTTAATAAGTTTCTCTTAAGGAAGGTCGATTTCTTAAGTAGTCAGTCAGGCGCATGAACTTATTAAGCGGGATTGTATCAGAAGCAAATGCCTTGTTGTAATGACAAGGATACGCTGACGGATACACGGAATAGTGGAGATAAAAACCGTGAGTAAGAGTATACAAGTCATGAACACAGGAAATCTGATGTATGAATGGAAGGACATTCCCTGGCGCAAGCTAGAGAAACAAGTCTTCAAGCTCCAGAAACGAATTTATCAAGCCTCAATCCGTGGTGATGTCAAAACAGTAAGAAAACTCCAAAGGCTTCTACTAAAATCCAGAGCAGCAAAGCTACTCGCAGTAAGAAGAATAAGTCAGGATAATCGTGGTAAGCGAACCGCAGGGATTGACGGGATTAAAAACCTTAAACCCAAACAACGGTTGCAACTTGCGGCTAATCTTGAGTTACCTAAAAAAGCAATGCCCATACGTCGCGTCTGGATTCCAAAACCTGGAAAGGAAGAGAAGCGATGCAGCGCGGTCTTGGGGGTTTCCCCCATGAGCGACTGCATCAAGAAGCGACCGTTAGGTATACCTACAATGCGGGACAGGGCATCACAAGCTCTGGCAAAGCTAGCACTAGAACCAGAATGGGAAGCTCAATTTGAACCCCATAGCTACGGTTTTAGACCTGGAAGGTCAACCCATGATGCGGTCAAATATTTATTTCTCAGCATGCGCAGACAAGAAAAATACGTACTGGATGCGGATATCAGTAAATGTTTTGACCGAATAAACCACAAAGCACTTCTAAATAAGCTAAATACCTTCCCACTAATGAGAAGGGCAATAAAAGCTTGGTTAAAGTCGGGAGTAATGGAAGGAAATAAAATCTTCCCAACCAACGAAGGAACACCGCAAGGTGGATGTATTTCGCCATTATTGGCAAATATAGCTCTGCATGGATTGGAAGATTACATCAAATCATCCTTCCCTAAAAGTAAAAAACTGGGAAATATAAAAGAAGCAAGCTGGCAACCTACAATTGTCAGATATGCTGATGACCTAGTAATACTGCACCGGGATTTAGAAGAACTAAAAAAAGCTAAGAACTTAGCTCAGAAATGGTTGAATAAAATGGGTTTAGAATTTAGCCTCACTAAAACCAAAATCTGTCATACATTCTACGAATATGAAGGAAATGAATCTGGATTTAACTTCCTTGGATTTACCTTCAAACAATACCCATTAGGTAAAAGAAATCGTAGAAAAGTAGCAGGAGGTGGTTACAGTAGGGATGCATTACATAAGACCATAATTACGCCCACGCAAGATTCCATCAAGAGACATAAAGACAAATTAAGCCAAATTATTGATGGATATAAAACTGCAACCCAAGAAAAATTAATAGGAATTCTTAACCCAATAATTGTAGGTTGGGCGAACTATTATTCAGCAGTTAATTCCAAAGAAATATTTGGTGACATAGACAATTGGCTTTATATAAAACTCAGGAGATGGGCTAATCGTAGGCATCCTATGAAGCCAAAACATTGGATTGCGAATAAATACTGGAATGTTGATTCGTTAGGCAAATGGGAATTCTCTGAAGGTAACATTCCTCTCAAAGAACATAAAAAAACACCCATTAAAATGCACATCAATGTCAAAGAAAACCGCAGCCCATTTGACGGAGATTGGACTTACTGGAGCACCAGAAGAGGTAAGCATCCGGGTCTGAGACCAATATTAGCAAAACTTCTTCGGACACAAAAAGGTAGATGCGCACACTGTAAGTTAAACTTCACTTTAGAAGATGTGATCGAGGTACACCACATAGACCTCAATCACAAAAATCAGAAGTATAACAATCTACAGGTACTACACGGACATTGCCACGACCGCAAACATTGAGGTACTGTTGCGAGCCACTATTACGAGGAGCGCAGTGAATTGAAAGATTCATGCTGCGTTCTGAAGCCGAGTCAGAAAGGTGACTTTCTGGCTTAGGTTAACAATCTACAACTGCATTACATTTAGCTACTTATTTCCAACAAAAGGCTGATACTCTATTAATCGATGGTGACCTTAATCGCAGTGCATTGGATTGGTCTAATCGGGGTAGTTTGCCATTTAAGGTTGCTGATGAGAAACATGGAGTTGAATTAGCAAGCCTTTACGAACATATAATTATTGACACGGGAGTAATACCGAATAATGATGAATTAAAAACTGTTGCCCAAGGGTGTGATTTACTAGTTGTACCAACTACCCCTGATGCTGTAGCTTTGGCTGCTACCTTGCGAATGGTAGAAGCGTTAAAGGAATTTCAGGTTAATTATCGAATTTTACTAACCTTGATTCCTCCTAGTCCAAATAAAGCTGGAGCGGAGGTGAGAAAGGCTTGTATTAATGCTGGTTTACCGATGTTTAAATCTGGAATTCGCCGACTAGCAGTGTTCCAGAGAGCAGCTTTGGAGGGGGTTCCAGTTAATGTAGTAAAAGACCCTTATGCACAAATCGCTTGGCGATGCTACTTTGAAATGGGAAAGGAGATTTTAGCGTGAGTCCAAAGAGAAAAAATAGCCGTTTTGACGATTTAATTGATGCTGCTCAGAATCGTATATCTAGAGATAGATCTCAGTCTAATGATGTTAAAAGCAGTCCAAGGAGTAAAAGTACCGACCCCAACTATACTCGTACAACAGTTTATTTGCCGAAACAATTACACCGACAGCTTAAAACTGCTGCAGCTTCTGAAGTCAGACAAATGAGCGATATCATTATTGAACTGATTGAAGAGTGGTTCGAGAAAAGAAATGGGAAGTAACCAGGAGAGAGGATTCAGCAGCGATCGCACGTTCTCTGGGCGGAATTTCAGTTCCACAATGGGCTTTACATCTGAATTCTATATTTTTTTGCACGCCGACCAAGATAGCAAAGATTACTGATTTTTTTTAAGTACATTCTTAGTGAATCTCCATTTAGACGCAACAAAGGCGAAAAATCCAGTTCCTCCTAGTGCAATTGGAATTCCGATAACTTTATCCCAATTTTCCTTAAACCAATCTCTTTTGTTAACTGCGACTGTGATGGGGCGCTCAAATGTTTTTAAATCTACTAACTCTTCTGATTCATTTGAAAGCTTTACCCTGGCATAAACTATTAGAATTAATGTTTGCTGACCTGATTTTGTTGGTGTCACGCTCCAGCGCCACTTGACCGATTTTCCATCTAATAAAGCTCGATTTTTTTCATCAATGGGTTTGACCTCAAAGTTATTTCCATCGAGGTGTGCTTTCAAAAAATCACTTACTTTAATTTGAGCAACTTCAGCGTCCTTACCCAATTCTGACTTTAGGTCGCGTTTCAAATCATCGGTAATACGCATCTCAACTATTTCAGCTTCATCAACCTTCATTTGAGCAGGTGTTTTAAATGCAATCTGTCCGGGTCTGAGTTTACTAAAAGCTTTCCTTAAATCATTAGAGAAGTCATTGGAACGGTTGTTAGATCGCGATCGAGCAGCAGAAGAAGAAGGAGGAATAGAACCTGATTTGAAGCCATCAATGGATTCAACACGGGGACTATGAGGTATTGCTTCATTGCTAGGTCGTCTATACCCCTTATATCTTCTAGTTTTGGTGACTTGTTGCTTAGGGGTTAGTACCGGTTGTTCTATTTTTTTTGAATCAGTGGGAGAGCCGTTAGGTTGGGTCGAAGGGGAAACAGAACCTGACTTTTCTGGGGAATCTGCTGTACCCGATTGCACATCATGTGATTTCTCTGCTGATGTCTCTTTCCCCGCAAGGCGATATTGTTCTTCTTTGCGAACTATTAGTGAAAACACGCCTACAGAGGAAATAAGAATAACAAGTACTCCTAAAGTAATAAATAAAGAATAGCGTTTCATAGTCGTTAAAAGTTTTTTTATTGATTAATATGACCAATATTAAAATCAGTTCGTTAACGTGCTATTCCGCTTTTCTGATACAAAAAGAGAATTTGTGGGAAGAATAATAAACTTGATAAATGAGTGGGAAATTTGGCTGATATTTAGCTATTTTTAGATAATTCTTTTTGGCTATTTCTCGATAAGTTCTTGGTTTTTTCTCTAGTTTGTACTTCACTTGCTCATAAAGAGCATCTATAATTTTTTCTGTCTGCTTTCTAGCTTGATTTAATAATCCTAAATCTGTTGGGTAACTAATATCACTTGGCGCGCAAGTTGCATCTAATATCAGTTGACCACGATTTTTTGACTCACTTAATTCTTTTTCTTCTTTTTTTTTTCGTGCAAAGATGTTTCTTCTAACATCTTCTTCACCATTTGTTGATTTACTTTGTTGACTAGCTCTATACCTATTCTTTGGCGAAAGTGAACTAGCATTGATGCATCAAATGGAGTATCATTGCTATAAGATAAAATTCCTATAAAATACTGGAGATAAGGATTTTCTCTAATTTGTTCTACTGTTTCTCTATCACTTATTCCTAACTTTTCTTTAATAATTAATGCACCTAACGCCATCCTAAATGATTTAGCGGGTGCCCCCATTTCAAGAGAGAAAATTGAAGCATATTCTTCTTCAAATTCCTCCCAGGGTATTAAAGAAGCCATGATTACCCAACGATTATTTTCTGCTCGCGAAGCGCGACGACGTAGGAGTCATGAACTTCCCATCAAAGGGAAGTTCGAAATCTTCTGATGAGATTTGAGCTTGCTCCTCTTTGCGGTACATATATACTAATTAGACGCTTTAGTGTTACTCACAGTAATGCAAGGCTTTTGGCTTATTCTAGACTTTTTTCTTGCACCTGAATATATTCCTTCGGTCTGATACTGTACTGGGTATCACCTTTTTTTGTTTATTCAGCAAGCCCTAGTTATTGCGTCTCCGTTTAGGAGATAGCAATCTCACAGATGTTGGCGTTAGCGCTTAGCGGAAGCATAATGACGTAGTTAAGTTCATTTTGCGTAAATCCTGTATTGAAAATCCTAGGATAGTTGCTGAGAGAATAAAAAAAATAATATTACTACTAGTAATTATCTATCTTTAATATTTAGTCTTTTATTGTTAATACAGCAATATGAAAAACTATGATTGCAGTTAACCGAACTAATGTTTTTACAGCTAACCGAACTTTTTACTCTTCTCGTTTTATTGGCCGGTTCTCATCAATTATTAGGTGATATAAACCGAATTTACACCGCTTTTAATTATTACTAATATGGATATCAAAGGAAAACAAATTTAACCCTGAAAACAATTAAACAAACACTTAGGAGTTAAAAAGTTATGACTATTGTACGTTACAATCCTTGGGCAGAAATGAACGCACTACAACGCCAAATTGATCGTATGTTTGAGGATGTTCAAGCACCAATATATAGAACTCCTGCTGCTGAGTTGACTGAAACAGATGATGCATTACATCTCAGACTGGAGCTTCCTGGAATTGAAGCTAAAGATGTAGATATTGAAGTTACTGAAAATGCTGTAAAAGTAATAGCACAGCGTAAATCAGAAACTAAAACCGAAGAGGAAGCTAAGACCAGAAGTGAATTCTACTACGGTAAATACCAGCGTGTAATTCCTCTCAAAGTAAGAGTTAAAAATACCGAAGTTACTGCTGAATATAAAGATGGCATTTTGAACTTGACATTACCGAAAACTGTTGAAGAAAAGAATAAGGTTGTCAAAGTTTCTCTGAATTAAGATTGCTATTTTACTGACCTTTGTAATTGGTCGGTTAGCATCAATAACAAAGTGATAATAACCGACTTTACACTACTTTTGGTAATCACTAAGATGGATATCAAAGGAATAAATCTTAAACCTGAAACTAATTAAACAAACACTTAGGAGTTAAAAAGTTATGACTATTGTACGTTACAATCCTTGGGCAGAAATGAACGCACTACAACGCCAAATTGATCGTATGTTTGAGGATGTTCAAGCACCAGTATATAGAACTCCTGCTGCTGAGTTGACTGAAACAGATGATGCATTACATCTCAGACTGGAGCTTCCTGGAATTGAAGCTAAAGATGTAGATATTGAAGTTACTGAAAATGCTGTAAAAGTAATAGCACAGCGTAAATCAGAAACTAAAACCGAAGAGGAAGCTAAGACCAGAAGTGAATTCTACTACGGTAAATACCAGCGTGTAATTCCTCTCAAAGYAAGAGTTAAAAATACCGAAGTYACTGCTGAATATAAAGATGGCATTTTGAACTTGACATTACCGAAAACTGTTGAAGAAAAGAACAAGGTTGTCAAAGTTAATTTGGAGCAAAATTAAGCTTTTCAGTGGTTGTAAATCTTTCTAGTAGTTGTGTGTAAATTATTATCTGAAGTTCCCCTCTGTTTAATGTGTTGATTTAAGTATCAGCCTGGTTGTGTGAGAGCAACTGGGCTTTTTTATTGAAAAAATATTATTCTGCTAAATAATTAACCTAAACTGTAAAGTAAAAAGTATAATAAGCAACATAGTGTTTGCGTGATTTTTTATTTGTGAATTTTTTAATTAATAATTAAATCTAATTAACACTCATCTCTCAACATGACTACTAATCCGATACATCTTCTTTGGTTTAGACGAGATTTACGGTTAACTGATAACGAAATTGTTACATTAGCAACTGCTAACAATGCTCCTGTTTTACCATTCTTTATTATCGATCCCTGGTTTTATCAATGGGCTGATATAGGTAAAGCAAGGGTAAGATTTTTATTTGAATCTCTTGAAGATTTAGATTGTAATTTACAAAATTTTGGTAGCAGATTAATACTACTTGAAGGAAACTCTATAGATGTCCTGCAAGAAATCACAAGACAATTAATAGAGGAAAAATATAAACCTAAGCTTTATTTTAATCGCGATGTACAGGTAGAATATGGTATCGACAGAGATAAGGCTATCATTGACTTATATGAGAATTTAAATCTCGACTTTCATCTTGGCTTAAGTACCTTTTTACAAGCGCAAGATAATCGTTCGCAATGGTTTCAAGAATATTATAGCTATCAAAGACAAAGCACTTTTTTAACTCCTGAAAGTATTAACGTTCCTTTAATTTCTCTACGTTTACCCCAAATTACATTTACCGAACTAAAGCATAAATATCATCATTTTTGGTCGACCAATAAAGTATATTTTAGAGGTGGAGAAACACAAGCTCAAGCAATGCTAGGCTCTTTCCTAGAAGGTAGGTTTAATGGCTATCACTGGAAGCTTTCACGCCCGTGGTTGGCGCAACAAAAAGCAACGTCTCATCTATCACCACATTTAGCGTTTGGTACCACTTCAACTCGTACTGTTTATCAACGTACGAAAATGAGAGCAGAAGAGTTAAAAACTGAAAATCAACCTAAGGCTGAATTTTCTTTGAAAGCTTTTCGCGATCGCTTACGTTGGCGCGATAGTTTTACACAACGTCTCTACTTCTACCCTGAGATTGCTTACAAAAACCGTTATCCAGAATTTGATGAGTGGTATACGCTGGAAAGTTTATCACCCCAAAAACAAGAGTTATTTCATGCTTTTAAGGAAGGTTTAACAGGATTTCCTTTAGTTGATGCAAGTATGAGACAACTCAAAGCTATGGGTTGGATGAATTTTCGGATGAGGGCGATGTGTGCCACTTTTTTAACAATTAACTGCGGGATTTCTTGGCATCATGGTGCAAAGCACTATATGAATTATTTAGTAGATGGAGATTTAGCAATTAATAATTGGCAATGGCAAATGCAGGCGGGTATAACCAATCCACTAAGCGAAACTTTTCGTATTTACAATCCCAACAAAAATATTCAAGATAAGGACCCCTACCTTAAATTTATTTACTATTGGGTTGATGAGTTAAGGGGTTATAGTTTACCAGAAATTATTCAAGCTAAATATGCTGGTAGTAGTTCTTACCCACAACCTATTGTAGATTGGTCATATACTCGTAAAGCCAATGGCAAAATTATCTCGCAACTGCGTAAAAAAGTAAGAGAACGCCTCATCTTGGAAGGAGGAGAAGAATACAAAAGTGCAGTCGCTGCAAAAGAAACTGTAGAAAAATATTGGCAGTATAAAGATAAGGAATACAAAAAAATTAAGGGGAATTGAGACGTAAAGAACAAATTATTGGAATTTGGTTTACCTTAATTAAGCAACTGCACCATAGTTACTGCTAAATTCTGGAGTGAGAATTGCCATTCCTATCTGGACTGCTTTGCGCGATCGCATTGTTTCTATCCAGCGTTGAACGTTGATATATTGATCTACAGAGACTAGGTAAGGAGAAATTAAAATCCAAGGAAAAGTTGCAATATCTGCTATTGAGTATTCTCCTGTGATAAATTCATTGTTTTCAAGTTGGTGCTCGAGAACCCCAAGCAGACGTTGTGTTTCTTTCTCATAACGCGCGATCGCATAGGGGATTTCTTCGGGAGCGGAATTGCGAAAATGACCTAGTTGACCGAACATTGGACCTATGTTTGCCATTTGGAACATTAGCCATTCAATAACTTGGGCTCGCTTTTTTGGTTCGGTGGGTAGCAATTTACCGGTTTTTTCGGCTAGATAAATCAGGATTGCACCAGACTCAAATATGCTTATGTCTGTGTCTCGGTCGATAATGGCTGGAATTTTACTGTTGGGGTTGATTGCAACATACTCGGAGCTGAACTGCTCTCCTTTACTGATGTTTACTTTATGAATGGTATAGGGTAGCTCTAGTTCTTCGAGCATGACTGCGGGTTTTCGCCCGTTGGGTGTGGTAAAGGTATATAGATCAATCATGGTAATGGGTAATGGGTAATGGGTAATGAGATAAGAATTCTGACTTCTGTCTCCTGACTCCTGACTCCTGACTCCTGACTCCTGACTCCTGACTCCTGACTCCTGACTCCTGACTCCTGACTCCTGACTCCTGACTCCTGACTTCTGATTTCTGACTTCTGATTTCTGACTTCTGACTCCTGACTTCTGACTCCTAACTTCTGACTTCTTAAAAAAAATCGGTGGTAATTCTGCTTCTTGAAAAGAATTTATCCACCCGACAAATAAAATTATATTATTTTACATATAGCTTTTGCTTAGATACCGTTTGACATCTTTTACTTTTTTCTTAGCAAGAATGTCATAAGGGTGAATAAATCTTCTTCCCAGTCAACGATAAAACCGTTGAATACTACTTTACAAAACGATTTCTTGTCCTTTTTCAGTAAAACGGACATTCTTTACTTTCCATTGAGGATTTTTAGTTAATGTTGTGCGAACACTATTAAATAACGCAAACTGCTCGCAACTAGAAAGAGAGCTTAATTGTCTTTGAGAATTGGGGGATAAGCGAAAATCAACTGTGGCTACACCGTTTTTGACGTTAACTCGATAACCAGACAGGTTAAAGTCTCCTGAGTCTTGTTTTTCAATAATTTTCCCAACAGCACTTTCAATAGGTGTATTTGCAGGTAGCTCTACCTTTTGTGCAACTAGGCTTTGACACTGTGCATCACTTGTGTAGAGAGTTGCATTAATTGTTCTCTTTAAAGTATCTGAGGGAGCTGCTGCAATCTTTTTAGATGTGGAAGCAGAAGGTTGTTTCGGTGATGAGGATGGAGAAGCAACTGGTTTGGTCTCCGATTTTTCTGTTTCTGATGTCTCGGGATTGGGAGCAGGAGAAACTACACTGTTATTTGCTGTAGAATTTGGACTTTCAGGCGTGTTTGCTGGTGCAGTATTAGTGCTTTGCTCTTGAGTAACCGGAGTGGAGCTACAACTGCTGATGCCAAACACTATTGCAGCTACAATCAAAGGGGAAATATACTTTTTTTCTGTTCTCATCCGTGTACTTTTCATTTATGGATACCTATACTTCTTCCGTAGTCAGGGTGTTCTGTTTCTAACTTCGTATCAATTTACATCATTAAGCAAATTCTTTCTCCGGTATTAATCAATATTTTGTTTCTTAGTATTTCACCCTCATTTTTTGGCTACCAAAATTCTAAGAATCCGATATCTTAAGTCAAGTGAAGTCTGTATATTCTTATATTTGTTGTTAAAAGCTTAAATAAAAATTATGTCCGAATCGCAGCCTTGCAGTTACAACCCCCGTCATGCTCAATGGAATGAAATTCCTATTGATAAGTGGGAACCTGCAAAATGGAAGCAGTGGAAACCAAAACCACCTGCATCAGATCGCAACGCAAAAGTCGAACGCGAATACTTAAGAATCAAACATACTATCAATCAAGCAAATCTAGCTTTAAGTTTGGACAAGGTTAAAATTAAGTTGAAGTTAACAAGTGCCAAATCTATCGCTTTACAAGGTACTTTCCCCTGTAAGCCTGGAGATACTGGTAAAAATAATAGCCTGAATAAGCAGTATACGATTTCCTTGGGTTTTGTAGCAAATGATATCGGGCTCAAAACTGCGATCGCCAAAGCGAGAGAGCTAGATTTATTGTTGATTACGAATCAATTTGAATGGACTTCTGAATTATTGGGTAAGCATGCACGTCATATAGAATTACAAGAATGTACTGCACCACAAAAATTGATTGGAGAGTTAATTCAAGAATATAAAAATGAATTTTGGAAAACTCACGAGCAAAATCGTCAAGGTTTACGCACTTGGGAAACTCATTACCTCAGACATTTAAAAAAGCTACCCCATGATATTCCTTTATCTTTACCAGCATTGGAACAAGCTTTAAAAGCAACAAGACCCCACACTTCATCTAGATTTTACTTGACTTGGCAATTAAAAAAGTTTTGTGATTTCTGTAAGTTTGATGATGGTGGTTTGATTGACTCTTATACAACACCTTTACCTAATCCTAAGATGCGGAAAATTCCTGATGATGAGGAAATTATTAGAGGTTTTTCTCAAATTGGTCAGTCTTTGTCACCCTATACAAGTAAGGATAATGTAGCTTTACCCAAACAATGGCAATGGATATATGGAATGCTTGCGACTTATGGTTTAAGACCCCATGAGTTATTTGCAATCGATTTAGATGCTTTCATTAATCCCAAAAATACTTTTCATTTGGTTACTTTAGATCCTCATTTAACTGGAGGTACTAAAACTGGAGAACGAACTTGTGGTATTCCACCTTTGTACCCCCATTGGATTGATTTATTTAAGTTAAAGGATATTAAACCCTTACTGGATAATAGTGGAAGTTTAAGTAATAAAACTGCCAAAATTCAGATTCGATTTCGGAATACTAACATAGGTTTTAGACCCTACGATCTACGTCATGCTTATGCAATTCGCGGACATCGTTTAAGAATACCGATTAAGACAATGGCTGATTATATGGGTCATACGGTGCAAGAGCACACGAAAACCTACCAAAGATGGATGAATGAAGATACTAACTTAGAAATATATAAAGAAGTAGTAATTCACCGTCAAGGTACTAGTAAGGAAGCATTGAAAAGTCGAATTGCTGAATTGGAAGCTGAGAATTTGGCTTTGAAAGCCGAAAATGAATCTTTGAAAGGAATTTTAGTTCAACAGCAGTTAGGTGAGCTATTGAAGTAATAAGTAATAAGTAATGAGTAATGTTAGCGTAAGCGTACCGGAACCGTAGATATCGGCGTAGCAGCGCAGCTAGAGCGGAAGGGTGTCGGTCGGCGTAAATCTCTAGCGTTGCGTAAGCAATTGAGTAATGGGTAATGGGTAATGGGGTAATTGAGAACTAAGATTATTGTTTGACGTAGGGTTTTAATTCATTCCATAAATCTGGAAAATTCGAGCAAAAATTATCTGGTTTAGCTATTTCCATATCTCGGTAATCAAAACCTGGTGCAACTGCTTCTCCAAGTAAAGCAAATTCACCTTCTTCAAGTACCGTTGCTTTCCAACATCCTCCTGGTACTATAAGTTGAGGTAAGTCTCCTTTATGAATATCAAAGCCAAGTTTTACTCGCTCTAAGTTACCATCAGGATGAATAATTAAATATGTTAGAGATGATCCTGCATAGAAATAATGTACGATATCTGATTTATTTTTGTGGAAATAACCAATAGGTCTGTCATCGCTAAGCATATAATAAATGGAAGTCAATTGCGTTCTTTCGCTTCCTTCTCTATTTGTTTTTATTTTTAAATCCGATCTATAAGTTTCGCAAAAATATCCACCTTCTACATGTTCTATTAAAGAAAGTGTGGTAATTAAGTCATTTTTATTCATGACTGTCTACTCAATAAATCAGGCTGAAATTACTGCTATCATACTGCTATTAACAGCTTATAAATGTTGTTGTAAACATATAGTAAATTTGATATAAATAATTTTAATTCTCTTGACACAATTTAATTGATTTAGAAAATTTTATAAATTTTGCTAAGGAATTCATCACATAATAATGTACTAAATAGTAATACTTTTTTAATATATTAATTTGAATATCCCACTGGGATATAAGCTCATTATTTAGTGCTGTTTGTGTCAGTAGTTAATAACTTCATGGATGATAATTTCATTAGTATAAATCGGGATACTTATTCTTTTCTCCTACAAGAATTGAAAATCCTACGGGAAAAGGTTACAACTTTGGAGAATTCTCAAGATTTATGCAATGAACAAAAAATTTGGCACAGTTTAGAAGAACGCAATCGATTGTTGAGTGGAATTGTAACTGCTGCTAATTGTCTGCTGGCTATTGCGGATTATGATGATTCTATTGATGCTGCTTTAGCTGCTTTAGGGGAATCTGCTTTTGTTGATCGGGTATATGTATTTGAAAATCATTTTTCTGAAACTGGCGAACCTTTAACTAGTCAACGGTGGGAGTGGGTTAGACCTGGAGTAACGCCGGAAATTGATAATCCTTTATTACAAAATGTTGTCTACCAAGAACTTTGTCCCGGTTGGTATGAAAAACTTTCTCAAGGAAGATCTATTATTGGACTTGTTAAGGATTTTCCCGAGCCGGAGAGAGAAATCTTAGCATCTCAAGGTATCCATTCTATTTTTGCGATCCCAATTCAGATTAAAGGTGAATTTTGGGGTTTCATAGGTTTTGATGACTGTCAAAAGGAACGTCGATGGTCTGGGTGCGAACAGTTAATATTAAAGTCTGCAGTTGGTAATTTGGGTGCTGCGATCGCGCGTCATCATACTGAAGTAAAGTTGCGGGAGTCACAACAATTATTGCAGTTAGTGATGGATAATATCCCCCAATTTGTTTTTTGGAAAGACTGCGATTCTGTTTATCTTGGTTGCAATCGTAAGTTTGCTCGCGCTGCTGGTGTTGGGGAACCAGAAAGAATTATTGGTTTGAGTGATTACGACCTAGCTTGGAAGCGTTCGGAAAGTGATTGGTTCCGTGAGTGGGATCGTCGAGTGATGAGAAGTGGGGTTCCCCAATTAAATATTGTTGAGCCTCAACAACAAGCTGATGGAAAACAATCTTGGCTGAATACAAATAAGATACCACTTCGAGATACTCAAGGTAATGTGGTGGGTATTCTTGGTACTTTTGAAGATATCACCGAACGAAAACAAGCTGAAGAAAATCTAAGGTTGATTCAGTTTGCGCTAGACCGAGTTCAAGACAGTGTATTCTTGGTTGAACCGAATGCAAGTTTTTTTTATGTCAATGAAGCTGCTTGTCGCAATCTTGGTTACTCTCAGGAAGAACTTTTGAGTATGACCGTGTTTGATATTGATATTGCACTACCTCCTGGTAATTGGTCGTCACATTGGGAGGGAGTTAAGCAAAAACATTTTTTAAATTTGGAGTCGGTTCACTGTCATAGGAACGGTAAAGAATTTCCTGTATCGATTTCCATTAACTATGTGAAATTTAATGATAAAGAATATAGCTGTACAATTGCTCGTAATATTACAGAGCAAAAGAATACAGAAGCAGCATTAAAGCAATTAAATGAAGAATTAGAATTTCGTGTCGAAAAACGTACAGAGCAGTTATTACGCGCTAAAGCAGAAGAGCACAAACTAATTGCGCTAATTGAAAATAGTAATGATTTAATTGCAATTGCTTCGCCAAATAACGAATTACTGTATATAAACACTGCAGGTTGCGAGCTTTTGGGAATTAGTGATGAAAACGAATTCAAAAACAAAACAATCAAGCAGCTGCATTCCCTTGGAACCTGGAAATATCTTTTGCAGGAGGTAAGACCAGCACTTTTACAGTCTGGAGCTTGGAAGGGTGAGTTAAATCTTAAACATTGTCTTACTAGTGAAATTATTGAAATTGAAAGTAGTATTTTTCTGATTCGTGACGAAATAACTGGGAAGCACATTTACACTGCTAGTATTGGTCGAGATATTCGCGATCGCAAAATAGTAGAAATGAAATTAAAGCAACAAGCAGAAGAGTTAGAACAAAGTCTGTTTGAACTGCGACGCACCCAAGCCCAATTGATCCACAGTGAAAAAATGTCTAGTTTGGGTCAAATGGTAGCGGGAATTGCCCATGAAATTAATAATCCTGTTAGTTTTGTTTATGGAAATCTCAGTCCTGCGTTCAGATATTTTCAAGATTTACTTGGATTAGTCGAGCTTTATCAACGGTTTTATACCCATCCCCCACCAGAAATTCAAGCAGAAATTGAAACCATAGAGCTTGATTTTCTCAAGCAGGATTTAACAAAATTGCTGGAGTCAATGCAAGAGGGAACCCGTCGAATTAAAGAAATTGTCATTTCCCTGCGTAATTTTTCCCGCTTGGATGAATCTGAATTTAAGAAGGTAAACATTCATGATGGGATTGACAGTACTTTAATGATTTTGCGCAATCGTTTGAAAGCTAAACCTAATCGTCCAGAAATTGCGATCGCCAAGCATTACGGTAGTTTACCTTTGGTACATTGTTATCCCAGTCAGTTAAATCAAGTATTTATGAATATCCTAAGCAATGCAATTGATGCTTTGGACGAATATAGTAAAACCCTTTCTTTAAAACATTTGGAAACCTATCCCAGTCGCATTCATATCTATACTGAACATATTGCAGAGAATCGTGTAGCAATTAAGATTATAGATAATGGTCCTGGTATTGCTACAGATATTCAAGACCGTTTATTTGAGCCTTTCTTTACTACTAAGGATATTGGGAATGGTACGGGTTTAGGATTGTCTATTAGTTATCAAATTATTGTTGAAAAACATCGTGGAAAATTATCTTGTCAATCTAACCCCGGTCAAGGGACTGAGTTTTTAATTGAAATTCCTATCACCCATGCTATTAATCAAAATTAATAAATATTGAATTATTACATATTTTTGTAATAGTATTTTCACTGAAAAAATAGATGTTTTTTGTCTGTGGATATTGGGAAATATAAATATTAAAGCAACTCAAATATTTCCCTATAGACAGCTAGAAACATCATGACTGAAAATTTGATGATTTCGGATTTATATCAAAGGGTCGATTCACCATTACAAAATGAACAATCTTTACAAACTGAACTAAAATTACTCCGTCAAAAGATTTCTTGTTACGAACAAATAGCTGCGGAATTTGCCATACTAGACCGTCAGATGCGTTACTTAGCTATTAGTCGAAATTGGCGCGACCGCTATGGTTTAAATGGGGAAGATTTAATTTGTGCTGAGGATCTATGTTCTGTTGATGCATTTTTCGATCAGGAAACCATACCAAATGTTTCTGAGCGCTTACAGGAAATATCTCAAGATTATTTGGATGGGAAAAACGATACATATGAAGAGGATTTTTTCGTTTCCCTTGGTGGTGTTACGCAACAGTTAAATTGGGAAATCAATCCTTGGTACGACGATGATGGTGAATTTGCTGGTTTAAGTGTCATTCAAGAAGTGATTTCTGCTGAAGATTCTAATTCTTCAGGTTTCAATTCTCCCAAATTAGCGCAAAGACTACTCAATCTCCAATTTAGTGTAACTGAAGTATTGTCAGATTCAATTGATTTAGATCCAGCAATATCGAAACTACTCCAGTTGTTTTGTGAGGTTTTAGGTTGGGACTTAGCTGAATTTTGGATGGTTGATAACCAAAATGATTCCCTGAGTTATTTTACTGGATGGGATGTTTCTACTCAAAAATCATCTGGTTTTACTGCTTTGTCATTGGGAAGGAAAATTGCAATTCAAACTCAAAGCTGTAAAAGGTCAGTTTGGATCGACGACATTAACGAAAATAACGGAACTAAAAATACATTCCACGCTGTTTTAAGTTTTCCTATTGTTTGCGGTGGAGAGATATTCGGTATCACTAATTTATTTAGTCAATCGATAAGATGTCAAAATAACAGTCTTTTGCAAATATTGGACGTACTTGGGAAACAACTCGCTCAGTTTATTAAGTGTAAACGAGCAGAAGAATCTTCAATTAAGAATAGAACCCGAATGCAGCAAATGGCTGAAAATGTACCGGGAATGATTTATGAGTTTCGTCTTGGTGCTGACGGTCGTCAATCTTTCCCCTACGTTTCAGCTGGATGTAAAGAAAT
Source organism: Mastigocoleus testarum BC008 (assembly GCF_001456025.1). Classification (GTDB taxonomy): domain Bacteria; phylum Cyanobacteriota; class Cyanobacteriia; order Cyanobacteriales; family Nostocaceae; genus Mastigocoleus; species Mastigocoleus testarum. The sequence goes on along the minus strand of NZ_LMTZ01000004.1, from coordinate 21,209 downwards.
CTATGGAATAGATGCTGCTCAAATAGTAGAAGATGCGGATATTTTATTTAATACGACTCATCCTGACGATCTAACAGGTTTTTTGCAAACGGTAATTGAATCCGCTCAAACACTAGAAAATTGGACATATAAATGGCGAGTAATTACTCCTATAGGTAAACAGAAATGGGTGAAAGGTGTATCTCGACCCGTACCCCAAACTGGAGGTGATATCCTTTGGTATGGTTGCATCATTGATATTAGCGAGCAGCAAGCTGCATTGCAAGAACGTAAAATCGTAGAAGCTTCACTGAAAAAACTAAATGAAGAATTGGAAGCTAGAGTGGAGGAACGCACGCAACAGTTAAGTCAAAGTAAGGAACAGTTTCAGCAATTAGCAGATAATATTCCGGGGATGATATATGAGTTGCGTTTCAATCCCAATGATACGATGTCCTTCACCTATGTATCTTCTGGATGTTGGGAGATTTACGAATTAGATCCTTCTCTGGTACAACAAAATCCTCAAGTTTTATTTGATATTGTTCATCCTGAAGAGCGAGCAACCTTAAAGCAAACAATTTATGATTCGGCTCGAAATTTACAAAATTACGAACACAAATGGCGAATTAATTTACCTTCAGGTAAGCAGAAATGGTTAAAAGGATTTTCTAAACCACAAGCTCAACCGGATGGTAGTATTCTTTGTCATGGTTGTATTATTGACATTACAAAAAGCGAATTAGCCGAACAAGAACGACAAATTTTTGTATCGTTGATTGAAAATAGTAGCGATTTAATTGGAATTGCGACTTTAGAAGGTAAATTTCTGTATGTGAATGAAGCAGGTTTAAAACTGCTGGGAATTAATAGTTTAGCTGAAGCTAAAAAAAGTTATATCGCTCAAAGTTTTTTACCGGAAGATAGAAAAGATGTACAGCAACGTATTATTCCAACTGTAATGGATAATGGTTTATACCATAGTGAATATCGTTTTCGACATTACCAAACAGGTGAGACCATACCGGTTGATTGTAATATGTTCTTGATTAAAAATCCGCAAACCGGTGAGCCTTTATATTTTGCGACCATTACCCGCGATATTCGCGATCGCAAACAAGTAGACATAAAATTCAAGCAACAAGCGGAAGAATTAGAAAAAAGTTTGCTCGAACTTCAGTCAACTCAAACCCAACTTATTCAAAGTGAAAAAATGTCTAGCTTGGGTCAAATGGTTGCAGGTATCGCCCATGAAATCAATAATCCAGTTGGTTTTGTTTATGGAAATATTGCTCCCTGTCGCGAGTATACTCAAGATTTACTCCAACTAATCGAGCTTTATCGACGTTATTATGCCCATCCCCCAGAAGAAATTCAAGAACTAATCGAAGCTGTCGATTTAGATTTTATAAAAACAGATATCTTACGATTGCTCGGATCGATGCATGAAGGAACCCGTCGCATTCGAGAAATTGTCCTCAGCTTGCGTAACTTTTCACGTTTGGATGAATCGGAATTCAAACAGGTGGACATCCATACGGGAATTGATAGTACTTTAATGCTCCTCCAAAATCGTCTGAAACCAAAACCAGGATATCCCGGTATTGAAGTAATTAAAGACTATGCTGAACTTCCTTTGATTCAATGTTACCCCAGTCAACTGAATCAAGTTTTGATGAATATTTTAGTAAATGCGATTGATGCAATTGATAGCCAAATTAAAAACCAAGAAGGACAGAAAAATGCTCAAATCCATATCCTAACTAAGGTTTTACCTAGCGGTTGGGTTGCAATTAATATCTCTGATAATGGTCCGGGTATTCCAGAAAAGATTAGTTCTAAATTATTTGACCCTTTCTTCACTACCAAAGATGTTGGTAAAGGTACCGGACTGGGGTTATCCATTAGTTATCAGATTATTGTCGAGAAACATAATGGTAAACTATATTGCCAATCTAATCCTGGAAAAGGGACTAGTTTCACAATCGAAATCCCGACTAAACAAGGGTAAGAAGATGGAATAAAGGACTAGGGAGATAGAATAAAATCTAAAAAATTATTAGCAATAACAGGAAAAATATATTTAAAATACAGAGTCAATAAATCCAAACTTAAAAATTAATCATTTTTATTAACTTTCAATTTTCTGAAAATGAAAAAAATAATATAGGTTAGTTCGCTCGCGTTCGGGTATTCCTTTACTATATATATGAAAGATAATTAGTTATTGCTGTTATCCATTATCAAAAAAATATGGATATTGAACTAAATTTGACACCGAATCACATTAGTACTTTAGTATTAATGAAATGAGTCAAAAATCTATTTTTTAGTTCATGCGTTCTACAATAATTGGGTTAAAAAGTAAGAAAAAAGTAAGAAATGGATAAAAATCAAACAGTTAAAAAGTCTAAAAATAGGTTATCCCAAGAGGCTAAACCGCGCAAGGTCTTTGCGCAGCATTGGCTCCAGGATGATAGGGTTTTAGGTAAAATTATTGGTGCTGCGCAGTTGGAACCGGAGGACAGAATTTTAGAAATTGGTCCGGGAACGGGAATACTTACCAAGCGTTTATTGCCTTTGGTAAAGTCATTGATTGCGGTTGAAGTTGACCGCGATTTATGTAAAAAATTAGTCAAAAGTTTGAGGGATAAGAAGAATTTTTTGTTATTGCAGGGTGATTTTTTGACCCTTGATTTAGATGCTAATCTGGTGAGTTTTGCAGCTTTTAAAAACCCGAATAAAGTTGTGGCAAATATTCCTTACAATATCACTGGACCAATCATTGAAAAGCTATTAGGAAAAATTTCTCAGCCCAATAGTAATCCTTACGATTCCATCGTACTTTTAATTCAGAAGGAAGTTGCTCAAAGATTAGTGGCGAAACCTGGGACAAAAGCTTTTGGGGCGCTATCAGTAAGGGTACAGTATTTAGCTGAAGGAGAGATAATTTGTAATGTTCCGGCTAAGGCGTTTTATCCCCCACCAAAAGTAGAGTCAGCGGTGGTGAGATTGACTCCTAGAGCGATAGATATTCCTGCTAACAATCCCCGTTATTTGGAAACTTTAGTTAAGTTGGGATTTAGTTCAAAACGGAAAATGTTACGTAATAATTTACAATCGATTATTGAGCGAGATAATTTCACAGAATTGCTCGAAGAATTAGATATAAATCCTCAAGTTCGAGGAGAAGATTTAAGTGTTGCTCAATGGGTTAATTTGGCGAATAGGTTGGGGGTTGGGGATTAGGGATTGGGGATTGGGGATTAGTAATAGTAATTTTTGACTTTTGACTTATGTCCGTAGGACACGCTATAGCTATAGCTGCGCTACCTACGGAGCCGCTACCTTACGGATCCGCTAATGACTTTTGACTTTCTGTTGAGAGGTATTTTAGGGGAACAAAGGGTAGATAAAGAACTTGAAACAACTAAAAATTTATGTGAATGGCTGGGTTATTTACCTCTTGGTTTAGAATTAGTCGGACGATATTTGCAAGAAGACCCAGATTTATTGATCGCAAATTTGTTGGAAGAGTTGGAACAAGAGCGATTAGGTCAGAAAGCGATCGCTCAGTCGTCAGAAAAATTAGCAGAGACAGAAATCACAGCAAAGTTAGGAGTTCAAGCAGCATTTAACTTGACTTGGGAAAGACTTGATGCAAAAACTAAGGAAGTTGGAGAATTATTAAGTTTATTTGACCCCAATGCAATTGCTTGGAAATATGTAGATTCTATCAGTGACTCCTTAAACTGGAGCAAGAAAGATGTTAGAAACGGGAAAAAGCAACTTTATCAACGTCATCTAATCAAAAGGTTAGAACAAGAAGAAGCAAATTATCAAATTCATCCTTTAATTCACGAGTTTTTAGGATCTAAATTACAAGCATCTACACAGACACAGGAATTAAAACAAGCATTTACTAGTACTTTTATTGAAATTGCTCAAAAAATTCCTGACGTAACAACCTTAGAAATTATCAATTCTGTCCAAAACGCTATACCCCATTTAACACAAGTTGCAAAAAACCATCTAGATGGACTCAATCATACAAATTTATTTTCGGTTTTTCTTGGTTTAGGGAGATTTTACAGAGGACAAGGTTTATATGCGTCAGTACAACCTTGGTTTGAGCAATGTGTATCAGAAGTAAAATCCCGTTTGGGAGAAAATAATCTTGATTATGGATGGAGCTTGAACAATTTAGCTTTACTCTACTCCGACCAAGGAAAGTACGCAGAAGCAGAACTCCTTTTTATCCAAGCATTGGAAATCACAAAACTGCAACTGGGAGTAAATCATCCCCAAACCGCAGACAGTTTGCACAATTTAGCTATTCTCTACTACTCCCAAGGAAACTACCTTCAAGCAGAGCGCCTTTATATCCAAGCTTTGGAAATCAGAAAACTGCAACTGGGAGAAAATCATCCCCACACCGCAGACAGTTTGAACAATTTAGCTATTCTCTACTCCGATCAAGGAAAGTACCCTGAAGCAGAACCCCTTTATATCCAAGTATTGGAAGTTTTAGAGCGGGTTTTGGGGTCAAATCATCCTAATACTAAGATGTATCGACGAAACTTGGAAAAATTACGCACAAAAAAGCGAGAAGTACCCGGACAGCAACAGCAAAAGCAAACAAGTAAGAATGATTCTTGGTTGAGAAGATTGAAGAAGCGGTTTTTTGGATGATAGGTAAAATTATTTCTGTACTTCGTCGGACAAAACCCGAACCTGTCATTGCGACGAGGAACGAGGAAGCAATCTCACCGACTTGTTTTTATTAAAGATGTTGGGATTGCTTCCTGACGTCGCAATGACAGGTTAAGTTTTTTGTTGTGAGTATTAGAGATATTGGAATTGTTATTTCCTTACGGTTAATGACGATAATTTTAATTGGTCACGAATCGAGGGACTCACCAAAGAGATCGTGTTGCTCTTGAAAAGTTCTTCCTATCTCAGGTAAACCTAAATCTGCACAAAGAAAATCAACTCCATCGATAATCTTAGGTATTTGAACTTTATCAACTTGTAAATTAGCAAAACACTTTTCTCTATAATCAGGTCTGTCTTGAAAGTTTTGTATGCTTCGTTCTAAAGGTCGTATAACTTCGTAAGCATTTTCAGCCTTATCAATTGAAGATTGAGGAATTGAATAATTTAACCTAAGAACCGCTAAATCAATTAAATCTCTAGCTTGTACGCTATCATCCATGTATCGATCAGAATTGGATAGTAACTTAGAGGTAAAACAGTCAATTAAACTTAAACAGGGAACAGATGACCATTGTGTGTATCTTGGTAAATCTAATTGAAAACGAGTTTCTGCAATAATTTCGGTTTTGATAGGTACATTATCTACAGAAACTATCATCCGAATACCATACTGGTCAGTTGTAGAACGTCCAATTTTGATTTTACTCAAATCACGAAATAGTACCTCGTGTCCATTGTCAAAAATCTTTGTTCGTAAATATTTATAACCTCCCGTACTAACAGAAGATAAAAAATCAATATCATTGCTGCATCGGTATTCTTGAAAATCAAGAGCAAGCAGAGTTCCACCACCAAAATAAGTAGAACCTTCCTTAAGAATTTCACAATCTAAAGATTCAATAATTGTCAGAATTTTGTTGTGGTGGTCTAATCTAAAGTTCATAACTCAACTTTCAACCAGGAATCATAAATATCGGCAATTTTCTTAATAAACTCAAGTTCATCACCCTCAAGATTATTGAACAAACTTTTATATTTCCAACCACGCTCGTAACAACTGAGCATTTCTTCTGGGGTAAACTCATAAACATTGGTAATCTGCCAACAAATTGATTCTAGAAAAGGTAGGTTGCTCGGAATATTAGTCATTTCAGTCACCATGAATTAAATTATTCGTTTTGTTATATCAAAATCAATATTTTTATTTTCTGAAATACTTTAGTCCATTAAAAATGGACTTATGCTATTTGACAGAGAATTAATTCTAGCAGGGGGTTCTTTTAGTTGAATTTTAAATTCTGTTATTGTAAGCATGACCCAATGGTCATCATCAGCAAATATGGTTCCAATCGCTAATCCCCCAATCCCCATGCGCAGCTACACTTTACTTGCACCAGCTAAAATCAACTTATATTTAGAAATCATTGGCGATCGCCCCGATGGATATCACGAGTTAGTGATGATTATGCAAAGTGTCGACCTTTGCGATCGCATAGATATTGCAGCTAGTTCCCAAGATATAATTCGCGTTCGTTGCGATGTTCCCGATCTACCCACAGATCGAGGTAACTTAGCTTATCGCGCAGCAGAGTTAATGACACAAAAGTTTCCCGAAGCATTTGCTCAATATGGTGGAGTAGACATAACCATTCAAAAAAGAATTCCCATCGCAGCAGGTTTAGCAGGGGGTTCCAGCAATGCAGCAGCCGTATTGGTGGGGATAGATTTACTATGGAACTTAGGGTTAACCCGTGCAGAACTTGAAGAATTAGCAGCAGTATTAGGTTCCGATATCCCCTTTTGTATTGGTGGGGGAACCGCGATCGCAACCGGAAGAGGCGAAAAAATTGCTCCTTTAAAAGGATTAGACAATATATATATAGTATTAGCTAAATATCGCAGCTTAGAAGTATCCACCCCTTGGGCATATAAAACTTATAAACAACAATTTGAAAATACCTATCTTCGGGATACCAATAGTTTAACCGAACGAGCCGCAGCCGTACATTCAGGACCAATGGTACAAGCAATTGTCCATCAAGATACTGCAGAAATTGCTCGAAAACTCCACAACGATTTAGAAAAAGTTGTATTACCAGCTTATCCCCAAGTATTGCAACTAAGAGAAACATTCGCCAACGCTGGAGTATTAGGAACAATGATGTCCGGTTCCGGTCCCAGTGTCTTTGCTATTTGCGAAACCCAAAAACAAGCAGAAGAAGTAAAATTACAAGTTCTTCATACAATATCTGATGAAGATTTACAATTATTCGTGGTTAGATCGATTAAAAATGGTATCCAAGTAACATCTCAAAGTTAATTTTTGAGTGAACTTGTTTAGTTATTTTTTTAGTTAATTTTCAACTAACTACATGAATGAATCAAAAACAACCGAGGAAACTCCAACCACCACAGAAACACCAACTAGTCCTTTACGCAGTCTTACCGGTGCTGTAATTTCCGGTGGGTTGGGATATGCAATGTACAACTTGATGATTACTATCGCTACAAACTTTGCAAACAAACCCATTCATTCCGATAACCCAGTGACATTGAGAATTTCTTCGTTAATCCGAACAGCAATTGTCGGAATGATTGGATTGGGAACCACAGTTTTTTGCGTTGTCGCTCTTGGTTTATTCGCTTTAACCATACAACTCATACTCGAACAAAAGAAACAAAAAGAAGTTGACGGTTAATTATTTGTTGCTTATTTGAACGGTAGGGTGTGTTAGACGCAAGTCGTAACGCACCGCCATATAAGATTAATTACAGGGTAGGTAGGTTGGAGTTTGTTTGTATATTCGACGGTGCGTTACGGCAAAACAATATGCTCATCATTCCAAAAACTTTAACATGCCGTAACACACCCTACGATTGAATTTTGGTAAATCTATATTTCACTTAAGCTTCTTTGTGACTTCCGCGTAAACTTCCATTCGGGAGGAGCAAACAGATAACAAAAGCGTTTCGACCAAGAGTTAGTAGAAGTAATATCTTTATAAATTTCTATCCATTCATTAAAAACAACTTTGAAAGGATTATTCGATTTTATGGGGTGAGTTAAACCATAAACCGGAGGATTTGACGTTTCTTCTGCTGCAAAAGTTCCAAATAAACGGTCAAAGATAATTAAAACTCCCCCATAATTACGATCTATATATGCAGAATTAGAAGCGTGATGTACTCGATGATGTGATGGAGTATTCAAAAACCATTCCAAAATACCCAGCTTGGGAATTAGTTCGGTATGAATCCAAAATTGATAAACCAAGTTTAAAGCTAGGGCGGTTATAACTGCAATTGGTTGAAAACCAATCCAAACAAGCGGTGTAAAAAATAAACCTGCACCAGAGATACCACCCGTCCATCCCAAACGATAAGCTGCTGACAAATTAAAATATTCCGGTGAATGATGAACAGCGTGAGTAGCCCAAAACCAACGAATGCGATGTGATGCTCGATGGTACCAATAATATACAAATTCTAATCCAATAAATAGTAGCAGTATATTCCACCAACTATCTAGAGCAATAGTTGAGATCCGATGCTCCCACGCAAATGCGATTAAACCCGCAGTGGGAACTATGGGAATGAGTTTGGATATGCGATTTCCCACAGCGATCGCCAGGGAAATCAAACTTTCTCGAACTGAATACTTTTGTTTCTTCCACCGCACTATCCATAAAACTTCAATTGCAATGGAAATTAAGAATAAAGGAAGAAATTTGAGAGTTATATGAGCGTAATTCATATTTTTGTTAGACGTAATTGTTTATTTTTCTGAGGAGACGCAAAATTAATGTGACAAATGCGAAGATCCATGTATACACAATACGTCGGGTAACACCTTGAAAACATGAGTCAGGAGTCCTCAATTAAATCAGGACTTTAGTCCCTAAACTAGTCATGACTAATGATTCTGGTTTTTGTCAAAACTGTTAAGTAAACTAGTTTATAAGTTATGTAATAAATCTGATACAGCAATCATATTTGATTTGTGAACAGATAAATACTGTAGAGACGTTGCATGCAACGTCTCTACAGTATTTATTTTTATGAATTATTTAGGATTGCTATATTGAGATTAAATTGAAAATAAAATTTAAGAATAAGAAATTAGAATTAAAACTGTGACATGATTGCTCTAATTAAAACTCGGAAATATCCCCTAAGATTTTTACTTTATTTAGAATGGGTTTTGTTGGGGATTATCATTATGGGTGAAGTGTTTGCATCTTCATTTAATGTTGCTTCACTTTTACCAAGAAACCCACCGATGAATATTGTTTTTTTATTTATATTTGGAATTATTGGTTTAAAATTACCATCACAAAACAAATTACATAAAATTATTTATACAAGCTTAGAAATAGGCTTAATTATTATTGCTTCATTTTCCGGAGGAATTCTTTTAGTACCGCTACTTTATATTATTTTGATTGCTCGTAATTGTGTGATTTTTCGAGGTATTACCCGTTACTTAGTCAGCGGACTAGCTATATTTTTATCTTTATTTACACAGCTTCACCGCACCCAAATAGTACAGTATATTCAACCTTTAGCAATCAAAAAACAATTTGCAATTGTCATATTCGCCTCTGTATTAATATTAGGAATCAGCGCTATTTTTATGCAAATGGCGATTAATGCATTACTCAATGAATTTCAAAGTCGGCAAAAATTAAGCATTGCAAACGAACAACTCGCGATCGCAAATGCTCAATTAAGTGAATATGCATTAAAAATTGAAGAATTAGCAACTTTACAGGAGCGTAATCGCATCGCTCGAGATATCCATGATTCCGTCGGTCATGCATTAACAGTTTTAAATTTACATTTAGAAGCTGCTGTAAAAATATGGCAAACTGACCCAGAAGAAGCAACAGAATTTTTAATTGAATCAAAAAGATTAGGTTCAAATGCTCTCAAAGAAGTTCGTCAATCAATTTCGACTTTACGTGCAGATCCATTAGCTGAATTATCTTTGGAAGATGGAATCATTTCTTTATGTGAGGATTTACAACGTTCCAGTAATATTTCCCCAACTTTATATTTAAATTTAAATGGTTTAAATTTTAACTTAAACTTAAACCTTAAACCTGAAATTAAAATTGCAATTTATCGCATAACTCAAGAAGCATTTACTAATATTTTTAAGCATGCAGAAGCTACAAAAGTTAAGATTAAAATAAACGTTAAAAATCAAAAATCTAATAGTTTACAGCTAATTATTGATGATAATGGTAAAGGATTTAAGCCGAATCAAAACACAACCGGTTTTGGCTTGCAAAGTATGCGCGATCGCGCCCTTACTGTTGGTGGTACTTTAAATGTAGAAACAGCCCCAAATTCTGGATGTAAAATTACTGCAACTTTTCCAATATAGAAATTTTTGCTTTTGCTCTACTTCCCGGGTGAAATGCTAAACGCGTCTTAGTACAGAAGATAATAACCCCCTCCTAACCTCCCCTCGGGGAGGAATGGGAATAATCAATAAATTTATCAGTTCCACAATTCCACAATTTAATATGATTCGTTTATTATTAGTCGATGATGAAAACTTAATCCGTCGCGGACTCAAAGCCTTACTCAAATTAGAAAAAGATTTAGAAATAGTCGGAGAAGCAGAAAACGGACAAACTGCAATTGATTCCATTCCCACTTTGCAGCCCGATGTTATTTTAATGGATATCCGCATGCCGATAATGGATGGTGTTGCAGCCACAAAAGAAATAACAAAAGCTTTCCCGCAAATTAAAATCTTAGTACTTACCACCTTTGCAGATGAAGATTACGTTACCCAAGCATTACATTATGGTGCTGCTGGATATTTGCTTAAGGATACACCTTCTGAAGAATTAGCCCAAGCAATTTGTTCAGTACATAAAGGTTATACCCAACTAGGACCAGGACTAGGTAAAGTTATGGCTCAAAAACTTTCCGTTTCCAAATCTCCACCACCTGGTTGGGATGAACTTACAGCAAGAGAAATCGAAATTTTACAGTTAGTTGCGAAAGGTTCGAGTAATCGGGAAATTGCTGAGGCTTTGTACTTGAGCGAAAAGACTATCAAAAATTATATGACTCGAATTTTGAATCGGTTAGATTTACGCGATCGGACTCAAGCTGCAATTGTTGCTAATTCATTTTTTGGTAATGAAAGGTAAAAGGTTGCAATGGATAGAGATTTTTAACTTCAAGGATTATCACTATCATCAAGCAAATAACACTGGTTGTTAATAGTCTCGATAGTGGCAATAAATTCTCCCACATCACCAGTAAATTCTCCAAGGGAATTATCGACTTCATTTAACATTAAATTTGTAAAAAAATTCGACTCGATTCGCGAGATAAGGAAGGGTAAAGAGAAGAAGAATAGAAGAGAAAAGAGCAAAAGTATAAAGGGCTACTAAGGACCCCTGAGGGAAACAACGCAAACAACCCGAAAACCATTGAGGAGATTCCTACCGTCGGGAATGTACCAGTAGCGAGTAGCAGAACGGCAGTAAGGAGGAACGTAGTACCACGAACCACCACGCAGTACACGATAACGATTATCATTATCAATACAAGCACTACCATTTGTCGGCGCTCCATGATAATTTTCATGCCAGGTATCTTGACACCATTCCCACACATTTCCGTGCATGTCGTACAAACCAAAAGCGTTTGGTGGAAATTGTCCCACCGGAGTCGTTTCTTGAATATTTCCCCCGTAATTTGCTAATTCAGGAGTAATCGTTTCACCAAAATGAAATGGGGTTGTTGTTCCTGCTCGACAAGCATATTCCCACTCTGCTTCCGAAGGGAGGTGTCCAAATTTAAACGTAAAAATCCCACTCATAAATCGGAAATTAGAGATTTGAAAAAAGATTTAGAAATTATTGTTCCAAAGGCAGCTTGAGCATTTCATTCACGGGTATTGTACTTAAGTGCGAAAGCTGCTGCGACCTTCTCCCTATCCATACCAAGGATGAAAATTAGTTGTGGATCATTCGATATCATCAAGTTTATAGCCTGCATCAGTTCAGCGGACTTAGGAACCTCACAACGATCAAGGTCATCAATGAAAACATAGACTTTATTTATACCCGCATATGCTTCCACAATCTTTCTGAAGTCTTCATGGAATTTCTCAACAAAAGGGAGTTTGCTATTATAGTTAGGGGATGTCAGATATTTTGTTAAATCGTTTTTTGGAGATCCAACAACAGAACTTTTTAATTTGAGTAACAAAGAAATGAAACCGGCTACTGAAATTAAGGTTACTAAAGATCTAACTAGCCACCGTAGAAAATCTTGATTTTCTTTATTTGTAGATATTTGTTTAAATAAATTATATAAATCAGTTCCTTGTTGATGCAGATCTTCTGCTTTGTGATAAACCAGAATCAGCAGGGTTAGCACAACAGATAAGCTTAAAACGAATAATATAATTTTCTGTAATCCATTGTTCCAATCAAAGCGGAACCAAAAAAGTTTAATATTTCCTATCAGAATAGGAAATATATCACGAAAATCACGAGGACGAGAGATTTGGCGGATAAATTCGAGTGCAAAAGCTGCCCATAGAGCTTCAGCTTTATCGTACCTCCAAGCATTGAACCACACTACTTTCGGTTTAGGTTTTATTTTATTGAACCATAAGATACACAATCTGAAGAAAAAATTCCTACTTTTAGATTTGTGTTTTTTTTGCTCTTTTTTTAATGCCTCTGGTGGAATATCTTCAATTACTTTTTTGAGTTGTTTCATAAAAGAAGATTTACCGCTACCCCATTCACCTTCAATAGAAAGAGTGAGTGGGGGTTTGGTATCAGGATTGGTTAAAAATTCTGCAATTGCTGTAACATAAGGTTCAAAACCAAGAGCATCTTCCTCTGCAGCTCGGTCACTAACACCAGCGTTAAAAACGTTATTTTTTCTCGCTTCTTCCATTAATTGTAATTGAAAGTTATGATACTTATCTTTAATAAATATCATACCTACAAATATTGCCTAATAATCAAATATGGGGTGAAAAGCATTATTTTAAATACTTGTAAACAAAACAACAAGTACATCAGTGTGCATCCGTAGAAAAATATTTCAAACGATTTATGCCGAAATTCGAAGAGCAACTCGACAGTATTTACGCAGCAAATCGCCAAGAATGGCGCGAATGGTTAGAGAAAAACCATAGTACGACCATTGGAATATGGCTGATTTACTACAAAGTAAAAAGCAGTAAATCCAGCGTAAAATATAGCGAAGCAGTCAAAGAAGCCCTATGTTTTGGCTGGATTGACAGTAAAGTCAAATCAATTGACCAAGAACGCTACATGCAAATATTTACACCCCGCAAACCAAAAAGCGTATGGTCGAAATTAAATAAACAATACATAGAAGAACTTATAGAACAAAACTTGATGACTGCAGCTGGTTTTGCAAAGATTACAGCAGCAAAAGAAGATGGTTCCTGGGAAGCATTAGATGCAATTGAAGCTTTAATTATCCCTGAAGACTTGAAACAAGCATTGGAAAGCAACGAAGCAGCGAAGAGAAATTTTGAAGCATTTAGCAACTCATCCAAGAAAAGCATATTATTTTGGATTTCCAGCGCTAAGCGTCAGCAAACAAGGTTAAAGAGAATTGAAAAAACAGTAAATTCAGCAGCAGAGAATAAAAATCCTTTAGCGTGATGTATCTCTCAAGGAAGATAAAAGGTCAATTAGTCAAAAACAAATAAAAACCCTCGAATACATCAAAAAATTAATTTATCTTACTAAAGTAGTATGCTTCAATTTGCAATAATACTTGAGCACTTCATATTCGTATCTATCCTGAGAATGATAAATAGATATATATCATCCACAACAAAAAATATGCTTATTTGCGCGTATATAGCTTAAGAATCAAAATAAATAAGTTGCGTGTCAATAAGCTATATAATATAACGTTTGCGAATAAAAATCTAAATGAACTGATTTTAAGGACTAAGTAAAGAATCTGAAAATGTATTGTGTTTGGTGACAAGTAGCTATTATTTTTGAAGTGTATAAGTCACACAACACACATTATTCATCAGTCGAACACCATAGTAGAGATTTATTTTAAAGCTCTAATTATCAGGTTCTGATTATAAAGTTATGACTTTTTAAGGTTCTATTCTTGTTAGATACCTAATTTTTGTAACCCTAATTTTTGTAACCCTAATTTCTTAATGCATATCCATCGCAAACAGTTTGTTATTGGTCCAGAAAAATTTCTTCTCAATGAAACCTGGAAATCTTACCAGCTAAGTCATTCAGTTTGGCTTTCATGTTGTCCCGACCTTCAAGTTACCACCATCAAAGATAACAATGGAGAAGCCTGGTATGTTTTGGGTATAGCCATACAGACTTCGCAAAACAAAAAATCCCCAGCAGAGGAAATTAAACAAACTAGTAGCGATCAAGTTCCAGAACTGTACTCCACCTGGAGCGGACGGTGGGTTTTAGTTGGTAATGGAAAACTACACCTAGATGCAAGCGGATTATTGGGATGTTTCTACCACCAAAATTCTCAAGGACAAGCATGGATTTCCAGTAGTGTAGCCCTCCTAGCTCAAATTGTATTTAAGGGGCGATCGCCAGTTATTGATTCTCGTCAACTCAAACATGAGGTTGGTATTTCCTGGTATACTCCTCCATTTTCCCGGTTCGATGGGATATCCCAACTACTACCAAGCCAATTGTTAGATCTATATTCTGGAGAGATCCAACCGAGACAATTAATGCCAGAAATTTACCTCGATCGCGATTATGAAGATATCCTCGAGGAAATTCAAGAAATTCTAGTTACTACCCTACAACAACTAGCAAAAATATCTCCCGAACTATGGTTAGGAATAACAGCAGGATATGATTCCAGGTTGATACTAGCTTTAAGTCATGCTGCGGGGATAAAAGTTCAACCCTTTACGCGAATAGCTGCGCGGATGTCCATTGCAGATATGATTATTCCCCCAAAGCTCACTCAAGACTGTGGTTATTCCCATATATTTACCCGTAATTCTAAATATTATCCCCAAAGAAGCAAACTGGCTCAGGAACATACTGGTGGTCATGTATCCCAAGGAGATGCAGAACCTTTTGTTAGTGGGGTTCGAGATAACTTGAAAGGGATTTCCTTCGGAGGTCATGGATTTGCAGTTGCAAAAAGTTTTGTACCGACCTTACCAGAAATCCTCCCCAATGCAGAGGTAGGAGCAAATATGATTGCAGATCTATTTCAAGAATCAAAAAATTCCACAGCCACTGCTGGTTTAAAAGAGTGGTTAAACTGGATAATTGAGAACCCTCAAGAAAATTTGAATTGGAGAGATCGTTTTTATCTTGAGCAGAGACAAGCTGGT
The DNA here is from genome assembly GCF_001456025.1 of Mastigocoleus testarum BC008. Taxonomy (GTDB): domain Bacteria; phylum Cyanobacteriota; class Cyanobacteriia; order Cyanobacteriales; family Nostocaceae; genus Mastigocoleus; species Mastigocoleus testarum. The sequence continues at coordinate 6,136 of NZ_LMTZ01000004.1, read as the reverse complement.
TGGTTAAGTAGCAAAGAACAACTTTATGACTTAAATGATTTTTCTCGATTTCCAATTCTTAATTCCGCGTATTTATACTCATTATTTTTAAGTATTAAAGAAGAAAAAAGATTTGCTTCAACAATCCAGATCGATCTGATCAACAAGATAGCTCCTCAACTCAACCAATATCCTTTTAACCCTCCCGAATCATATTTTAATAGTTTCCAGATATTCACCTCTAAGATTGTCAAATTCAAGAAAAAAGATTTATCAAATAAAATACTTAAAAAGTCACAAAAAATACTACATAATTCATTTTTTGGATTGATTTAAAAAAATAATAATCATATTTAGTTTTTTGAAAAACAACTTTTGTATAGATTTTACCGTTTATACAAAAGTTGTTTTATATGTCCGCTTAATACCGTTGCCTGATACCAGTACTTTTAAAGCATCTAAATCACTCAAACATCCTAACAAAATTAAAAGCCAAAATCAAAAACTATCAAGCTCACGCCACACTTGAAAACAGATAGTAATAATTCATTAAACGAAGAATAAAACACCTACAATAAGAATCTTGTCTATAAATTTAAAATTCCTGGCCAATTATGAAGGAATAGTGTTAGTATCTACAGCAAACATAGCAATTTATATATCCACAGAGATATTTACTTTGCTATGAGAATGATAGGGAAGGGGTAACAATGGTGGGATTTTTGTAGTTCCGTAAAAAGAGCTAATTCATAAAGAAGCACCCATCAAGAGATGCGATAGAAAATAGAAAATTTGTAGTCTTAACGACAAAGCATTTGTTATTACAAAGCTCGCTGCTTGTAGTAATATTTACCGGCTATCCTGCCAATAGATGCAAATGCTACTCAAACTGTAGAGAACAAGCAGAATTGAGCAGTGTATTGCATTCCGTCAAAGGAAAGAATACTTCAACTTACCTCTAACCCATTCATGGCTATCATCACAGTTACCAATACGAAAAATAATGGCGTTGGTTCACTACGCGAGGCGATCGCTAAATCCGACGATGGGGACAAGATAGTTTTTTCACCCAAACTTGCGGATAAAACCATTCGGTTGGACGAACAACTTGTAGTTGATAAGAATCTTACGATTGATGGGGGTAATGCACCCAATCTCACCATTAGTGGCGAGAATAAAACGCGTATTTTACAGATTACCTACGATTACTCAGACGTAGTACTGCGAAACCTCACCTTTGCCAATGGTAAAGCAGTTGATGACAATCCCGATAAGATTGTTCGAGGTGGGGCGATAGAACTGGTTGACTCCAATACCTTAGTAGTCGAGAATTCTCGCTTCATTGATAATGTAGGCGAACGGAGTGGGGCTATTTTCGTTGGTTATGGTTCTAATGCAACCATCAAGAATAGTGTGTTTGATGGAAATGATGGTTCGGTTGCAAACGATGATTTCAGTGCGGGTGCAATTTCCACCTACGGAGGTGGAGAAGGAGCAAAAGTTGTTAAAAGTAATGGCGAACGCAACGTCGGTGGAGATGCTTTTCTCAAGATTAGTGATAGTACCTTTACAAATAATAAAGGTTACTATGGTGCTGTTTATACTTTACTCAACGAACTAAAAGTAGAAGATTCGGTATTTAAGGATAATGAAGGCTTAAATGGAAGTGGAGCTATTTTCACCGATGGAGCTAGTGGAAGTGCAGAGCGGGACGGTATTGGTGGAACAACTCTGATTAACAATGTTGTCGCTGAAAATAACAAAGGTGGTGGAGATTATGGTGGAGCCTTTTTTCTCAGCGGATATTCAGATGACAAAATTATTGTTGAAAACAGCAAAATAACTAACAATAAGGCTTATAGAGGTGGCGGTTTAGCCGTTCAATCCTATCGAGATGAAGACGATCCAGTCTCATTAGTCATCCGCGATTCCACAATTGCTAATAATACTTCCACATCTCAAGGTGGTGGTTTATGGACAGATGTAAAAGGTGGAGTTACAGTTGAAGACTCGACCTTCTCTGAAAATAAAGTTACAAGTTCTGGTAAAAATGGAGACATAGGCGGAGCAATTGTTTTAAATACTCCCAAAAAAGCTAAATCAACGATAAAAAATACGACATTTGTTGAAAACTACGCCGACCGTCAAGCAGGAAGTATTTGGATCGCTGGGAAAGACAACGCAAAAAATCTCACCATTACTGAATCTCGTTTCGCAGATAATCGAGCAGGTGGTCAAGAATTAGAGAATACAGTTAATTTCGTAGTTAAGGATGGTGGTAAGAACGTTGTTCAAAATAAAAACGGCGTTCAAGATGCAAACGACGGAGAACCTGCGATTACTGGAGCTAAACTTACTGAAGATTTGGACATTGACCCGATTACCTCAAATGGTGGTAGTTCTGGTATTCCAGGGGCTAAACCAAAAGTTAAACCTATCCCTCAACCAACCGTAGAAGTAGAAGAACCCAATCCAACCTTTACACCTGTCAAGGATAATCCCTTACATTATGAAGCCGAAGAACTTAACCTTAATGGCTATCGCGTCGAAAATATCGCAGGTTCCAATGGATCGGGCGGAAAATATATTTCTCTGAAAAAAACTGGTTACAATCGAGGTTCTGCTACAGGTACATTTCGGGGAGAAGCCGGAACTTATCAAGTAAAAGTCGGTTACTATGACGAAAACGATGGTCAATCCCAAGGGAAAATAACTGTTGGAGGGAAAACAGAAAGCTTTATTTTTGACCGCGATTTACCCAGCAATCTACCAAAACCCTCCACAAAAACTAGCTATATCGCCATAGAAGAAGTACAACTAAAACCAGGAGACATCTTTAAAATTGAAGGTGTTAGTGACAGCAAAGAATTTGCTCGGTTTGATGAGATTGAATTTATTCCTACTGAAAAGGTTAATAATAAGGGTAAAGTCGATGCTAATGAAATATTAGACTCGAGTGATGATATTGAATCTATTCCTACCCAAGATATAAAAGATAAAGGTAAAGTCGATTCTAATGGAATAATAGACCTGAGTAACGTCGATCTTGATGGAAATGGCAAAACTGACGATACAGTTTCAGTGAGCTTAGACAAGATTTTCAGTCGCGCATCCTATAAAAATTCCGGAGGTTTCTACCAGGTACTGGATACAGATGGAACAGTTGTCGACCCAATCACAAACAAGTCGATTCGACCGGGAGAAACAGGATATGAAACAGCAGCATTCAAACAACGTATCTCCGAACTGGATTTTAATGCAGACGATCGCAGCGTGACGACACAGGTTGATGGGGGAATATTCTTAGCACCTTACTTAATTGCAGACGGTACCGTAGAAGAATTTCTCGAGCAAAACCCAACTAATCAGTATAGAAACGGAAGTGGATTACATGCTTACTTTGGGTTTGAGAATGGGAATCCAGATGGGATACAACACCTTCAACTCTCAAATAACAAATTTGGTTTCGAGGATGTGTATGGTGGAGGTGATCGGGATTTTCTTGATTTAACCTTTAATGTCAATGTAGAGAATTAATTAGAAGTAGTTAATCGTACTTGATAAATTTCAGCCTCTAGACTCTGAAATTTCAGTTTTCTAAGGGTTTTACTCTTGCTGTTATTTCTATTGAAGTATCTTAATTTACGGACTGAAGGCTATATTGAAAAATATAGCCAAATTTCACATTTTTAATGTGTTAACTAAAATATTAAATTTATTCAATGATTTCCAATAAAAATTCCTAAATACTTTACTATAAGCACCTAATTAATTGCTATTGCTGCTGTTAAAATTATTATGCTTTACATCGTTGGGTGCCATAGATGAAAAAGTATTGGTTTTATCTTATAGTATTGAGTCTATTTATAGGCGCAAATCTATACTATATTCATAACGATTCTTATCAAGAAACTTTAATTGCTTACGTTGAAGAAGATACTAAAGAAGATGACTTCGATGATATAAATCTTCCCCAAGGAACATGGCGTTATGGAGGTAGTAGCAGTTGGGTACCAATACGCGAACAATTTGAGAAAGCAATCGAGACTACCCATCCTCAATTTAAATTAGAATATGTGGGCTCAACTGAAGAAGCTCCCTCTTCTGAAACTGGAATCAAAATGCTATTAAATGACGAAATTGATTTTTCTCTATCTTCTCGAATTCTGAAAAAAGAAGAACACCAAATAGCAAAACAGAAAGGTTTTAAACTCAAAGAAATTCCAGTTGCTGTTGACGGAATTGCGATCGCAGTAAATCACAATCTTAATCTTCCTGGCTTAACCATTACTCAGATCAGAAGTATTTATACCGGCAAAATTAGTAATTGGAAAGAGTTGGGTGGACCTTCGCTTCCCATTACACCCTATTCTCGCCCTTTAGGAGAATCAGCAACAGTTGAATTTTTTAAACATGAAGTTCTTCGCGATCAAAGTTTTGCTGACAACGTTAAATTCGTTGACATTACTACACAGGGATTACAAAAAGTAGCAAACGAACCTGGTGCGATTTACTACGCTTCTGCACCAGAAATTGTTCCACAATGTAGCATTAAATCTTTGGCTATTGGAGAAAGATTAGATCAATTAATTAGTCCTTATAAAAAACCATTTATTCCAACCGAGGAATGTCCGCAACAACGCAATCGGGTCAATCTGCAAGCATTACACAGTCATACTTATCCATTTTCTCGACCATTATATGTAATTGTGAAAGATGAAGATGACAAGAAAGTTTTACAAAAAGATAAATACAAAGCAGCACAAGCTTATGCAAAGTTATTCCAAACAGATCGAGGACATAGCTTAATTCAAAAAGCCGGATTTATTCCGATTGCAAATCAAAATAACAAATAGGTTTTATTGAAAAAATTTGTTGGAGTTAACCTACTACTTGGGTTCCCCAAATTTCCCATACCTTCAGCAGTATTTGGATATTAGTCATATCTTCTAGATTAGTTAGTACATATTAACCAATGACTAAAGTCATGGATGCAGGTATGACTTTATGTACATATCTCTGCTGGAAATTTATGACTTTCTGCTCATGTGTACTTGGACTTCAATTCTTATGATGATGAAGTCAAAACAACAAGGACACCTATGGGTCACGCTCCTGTAAATATCTCCCTGAATAAAATTCATTTTTCTTCAATATTTACTTCTGATGACAATTTTGTTGGGATAACGGTAGTATTGGGAGCATAATCCTGTTGTTTGCGAAATTTTAGAGCGACGTACTGTAATTGTTACAAAAAAAACTAACACCCAGCACTATAAGCTAAAACTCTATTTAGATGATAGCAAGTAATGAATCATTTCATTGGGTAATTTGTGATGTTACGTCCGTTTAATTACTGACTAAAGAATATGTTTATAGTTACAAGTTTGCAGTTACAAGTTTGTAGTTGCAAATATATCTTGCACTAAATTGTTTCTATTTTGCTAGTAAATTAAGTTGATAGTAACAAATATGTCGGATTTCGATCCATCTATTCTCTTTGAAAAGGTGGAAAGTTTTTAGCAGAAATGATGTATTAAACAAATAGTTTTTTCTTTGTTGAAATTTAAAACTGACTTTAGAAGCAAATTTCTAATTTCCGTACCTTTTTCCTTATTACGGAGGTGTATCCATGAATATAGGATTAGATAATTCAACTTTAAGCGATCTATTACACTATAGAGCTATCCATCAGCCCAACCAAATAGCTTATACTTTTTTGACCGATGGATCTACGAAAGAAATCGCCATAACCTATGCAGAATTAGATCTAAAATCGCGAGCGGTCGCTTCTAAATTGCAATTAAACAGTAATATTGGTGCTCGCATTTTACTGCTGTATCCCCCTGGTTTGGAGTTCATAGTAGCTTTTTTTGGTTGTATATATGCTGGAAGAGTAGCAGTTCCGGTTTATCCTCCCCGTCCCAACCATTCCCTATCCCGCTTACAAGCAATAATTGCAGATGCTCGGGCGACTATAGCTCTAGCAACTACCAGTGTATTATCTAATGTAGAGCAAGGATTTGCAGAATTTCCAGACTTACATAACATCTCCTGGATTACAACTGACAATAGACTCTTCCGAAAATTTGCAACACGCTAGCCGTCTGGTTTTGGACAGTGTTAACTGTGAGCCAGAACTAACGTAATAATCAGA
>NZ_LMTZ01000003.1 GCF_001456025.1 Mastigocoleus testarum BC008 | reverse complement strand
AAGACCTTGCCATTGGAATTGTCCAGACTAATCACTTCTCGATCTATCTTACCTTACGTCCTAACTAAGCTGGCGATTGCTATAACTCCCCACCAACTCTATCCCTAAGGGCAAATATTCCAAGAGTTCGCAAATTAGCTCTGCATTTTCTGCTTCTCTTTTTACCCGAATATCTTCCTTACCTAATAAATCTTGCAAAAGTTCTAATGCTTTTCCTGGTTCTTTTTGTGGTGAGAGAACATCTAAGGAAATTGTTTGGATAAAATTGGGGTCTAAATTTCGTATCCTAGTAGTAATTAAAACTCGAAAACGAGGTTCATCAGGAATAGCTTCACGTAAATGAGCTAGGTCTGCGACATCATCAAAAATAATTAGAATCGGTAAATCAGAATCAGGATATTGAGACCAACACCAAGCAACCTGTTGCTTAAGGGTTAATAATTTTTCTTGCTGGTCTTTTGTGGGAATTTCTAAACCTAAATCTAAACTAAAAAACTTTAAAACTTCTCCAGAAAGATTCGTTTCTCTGGCATTTAACCAAACTATTCCCCCATATTCATTTTCATATCTTCGCCCATATTGGGTGGCTAATTCAGTTTTTCCCACCCCTCCCATCCCTGCTAAGGCTACATAATCCCCGCGTTGCAAATCTCCATGTAACAGGGTAAGTTCCCGTTCTCGCCCCACAAAATGGACTGAACCACGAGGGATACGTTTTGTGGGACGTAATTGTTTTTGACCTTGAATAATCTGAGTCCCAATCGAAGCTTGTCCTCCAGGAGCAATGTAAACACCTATTTTCTCGGCAAACTTTCCCAGTTCTTCAGACATTTTTAAAGTTACTTATTAGCAGGTTTAAACTGACAAATTCTATTCTCAACTAGCCACATTTAATGCCTTGGAATAAATTCCCAGCCTCATAGAAAAAGTCTGATAAATCAGATTGAACAAGGGTTTGAGTACGTTTTAACGTACTTAGATTATGAGCCTTGAAATTTATGATGTTGTTGGCGAATTAAAAAGGGGTCTGACCCATCAGTTCTAAATTGTATTAATTTTCTGGATTTCAGTTCCTTGGAACTGACTTAGGATTTTAGCCCACAATTTATTACAGGACATAAAAACAACGCAATATTCAGGTTTTGAGGGCGAGGGGTTTAACCCTGTGAGAATTGACCAACAGCATCATTTATTTCAAGGTGGGAATTTGGACAAAATATCGATTATTGTAAGTTATGGGTTCAAAAGGACATATTTTCGATATTTCCTGTCCCACCAGGCATAACCACCTGACCAATTTTTTCTGCTAATTTTTCTAGATTGGGCATAGCAAGAATTTGATTAAATTTAGGATTGGGTTCAGTTTTTGCTGCTGCTGCTAATTCCTGCATGGCTCGAGCAACTTCAGGATTCACTTTCGCTGCAGATTCAACTTCTAATACAGCTTTACCATAGTCGAGTTTTTCATCTGGAATTTTCTCGATCGCAGTAATGGTATGGGGAGAATGTTTTTTTAACGTTACCCGAAATTTACTGGCTTTATCCCACAAAGCTTCTCCAACCTTTTCACCGGTTTTTTCTAAAGCTTTGGTAGCAACTACTGAACCAATGGCGATCGCTGCAGTACTTAAAGGTTCCATCAATTAAATTACTCGCGATAATATTATTTGTTTATATATTATTTGTTTATATAAGTTCTTTTTTATTGTAATAATTTCGATGGGATGAGATTGCTTCCTTACGTCGCAATGACGGAATATTATTTTTGAATTAGTTTTTTTGAAATATACCAATCCCAAATCCCCAGTCGCCAATTCCCAGTCGCCAATCCCCAATCCCCAAATTACCTCTTTTCATATCGCGAGTCGTGCCATAATCTATGGAGGGATGCAAAAATGATTTTTAATTTTTGTACCTATACCTTTTGTATACAGAGGAAATTTTTAAATGACTGCAACTGCAGCTCCCCAATTAAAGCACGAGGTTAAAGACCTCGCCCTAGCTCCTTTGGGAAATCAGCGGATCGAATGGGCTGGACGCGAAATGCCAGTTCTCAAACAAATTCGCGATCGCTTTGCTAAGGAAAAACCTTTTGAAGGAATTCGCATCGTAGCTTGCTGTCACGTCACCACTGAAACCGCTCACTTGGCGATCGCCTTGAAAGCTGGTGGTGCAGACTCAATTTTGATTGCTAGCAACCCCCTATCTACTCAAGATGACGTAGCTGCTTGTTTGGTTGCTGATTACGGAATTCCTGTTTTTGCAATTAAAGGCGAAGATAGCGAAACTTACAACCGCCACGTTCAAATCGCTTTAGATCATCGTCCAAATATTATTATTGATGATGGTTCTGACGTAGTTGCTACCTTGGTTAAGGAACGGAAAGAACAACTTTCTGACATCATCGGTACTACAGAAGAAACCACAACTGGAATCGTTCGCTTGCGGGCTATGCTGAATGACGGCGTTCTCAGCTTCCCTGCAATGAATGTTAACGATGCCGATACCAAGCATTTCTTTGATAACCGTTACGGTACCGGACAATCTACCCTTGATGGTATCATCCGCGCTACTAATGTTTTATTAGCTGGTAAAACCACAGTTGTTGCTGGTTATGGCTGGTGTGGTAAAGGTACTGCGATGCGCGCTCGCGGACTTGGTGCAAATGTAATTGTCACCGAAATTGACCCCATCAAAGCAATTGAAGCAGTAATGGATGGCTTCCGCGTCATGCCAATGGCTGAAGCTGCACCTTTAGCTGACTTGTTTATTACGGTAACAGGTAACAAGCATGTAATTCGCCCCGAGCACTTCGAAGTGATGAAAGACGGTGCAATTGTGTGTAACTCCGGTCACTTTGATATTGAAATTGACCTCAAATCTTTGGGTGCAAAAGCATCTGAAGTTAAAGATGTTCGTCCCTTTACCCAACAATATAAATTACCCAGTGGTAAATCAGTGGTAGTTCTAGGGGAAGGACGTTTAATTAACTTGGCTGCTGCAGAAGGTCACCCCAGCGCAGTAATGGATATGAGCTTTGCAAACCAAGCTTTGGGTTGCGAATACTTAGTGAAAAATACAGGTAAGTTAGAACCCGGTTTATATTCTATTCCTGCAGAAGTAGACAAAGATATTGCTCGCTTGAAGTTGCAAGCAATGGGTATTCAGATTGATACTCTAACAGCCGAACAAGTTGAGTACATCAATTCCTGGACTTCTGGTACCTAAGGATTGCTCCAGTTGGATTTAATAATTAAATTCGGATTGATTAATTTCAATCATTTCGTACTATAAGCGAATACTTTAGTAGGGTAGGTAAATTACCTACCTTTTTTTATGAAGTATTCTACTTCTGTCTCCTGACTCCTGTCTCCTGTTAACAAAGCGGGGCGCGACCTGGCGTAAGCGTACTGTAAGTATTGCGCATAATTCTGCAACAGCAATTGCAAAATATTCTATCAGGAATCATTATTCCCCAATAATTTTTCTATCGTACAGAATAACAAAAATTTGATTCTCTAAACTTCCGCTTCTTAATATTTAGAGAATACTTGTAAAGTATCGTTTATTACCAAAAATTATGATTGATATCCCCCAACTCCCTTAAAAAGGGGGCAAAAGTCCCCCAACTCAGCGGGGGATTTAGGGGGATCCAAGATATCTTAGGTAAATAAATAATAAATATACCTTTCCAAATATTCTCTTAGAGAAAGGCTTTATATCATTTCAATAAATTGGCAAAATGTCAATTTCTAATTACTACATTTACAGTTTTTTTGGAAAAGATTATTTTTCTTTCGTATATATGTAAATTCCTGGTAATTTTTAAGGTTTTGCGTGGATATGGCATTTTATTAACCAGATTTTTGTGTAATACTTATCAATTACTTCATAACAATAGTCAGATTAATTGATGACGTATTCCAACAATCAAGATTTGTATTTTATAAAAGCAAATAAGCTACTAGGTATAAACCCTAACTTTTCAGAAAGTAATAATTTATCAAAAGCAGTAATACCTAATTTTATAATGACTCAATTAGCAGTATTTTTACAAGAAAACGATTCAACTAATAGAGGCATTACCGAGCAAGGTAGAGATGCAGGAGTTCCAGATAAATCATCGTTTTCTTTAAAAGATGTTTTTCAAGGTTTATTGGTCACAGCCATAGCTTTTACAGAAATAGAAAGAAAACATGCATTAGAAATGATTGCTGTCTCTTTTCAAAAAGTTAAAGAATCACTACTAAATTCTAAGATGTATGATTTGGCTCATCTTATGGACTTAGCAATAGAAAAAATTCAACTAGCTTCTCACAAAGAATCAATCCAAGAACAAGATTTGTTCCTCGCAGAGGTTTTAGATGTAATCAATGAGATGGAATTTAACTTAGATGATGAAATAAGTAGCAATAACAACTTAGAAATAGTCAATATGAGCTACGAAGATTTACGACTGAATATGTCACGTTTCGCTGCAAAAGAAATCTCTCCAAACGACTTATAGCTAACTGGTAAAGTAGATATTGATTGGAGAAAATAAATTATTGTTCAATGTATCGCACTACATAATTAGGTAGAACCTTAATGAATGCTGAGACCAGTGAGCAGTAAACTTTCGCTCCCCATAGGGGTGGTTTGTTTTGTTAGCAAAGCGTTTCCGCAGAACATAGTTTGACTTTTTACTTTTTACTTTTTACTTGCACATAGCGCTATATAGACTTGAGAAAAATTGCACATCGGGTTAGGCTTCATTGTCGTAAGTGAATGCTGTAAAATTGACGCGATGACACATCAGCTCCCCTCGGTAATTCCTTCTTGTGCTTGGAGTCGTCCCATTGGTTTAGGTTGGGATAATCCCTATACTGTCCGTTATGCTAGTAATATTGATGATGGTCCCTGGCATGGAATGCCTTTGGGTGGATTTGGTGCTGGCTGTATTGGTCGTTCTTCACGGGGAGATTTTAATTTATGGCACATTGATGGTGGGGAGCATCTCTTCAAAAATATTCCTGCTTGTCAGTTCAGTGTTTTTGAGTCAGATGGTTCATCTTCACAGGCTTATGCTTTGTCTGCAGAAGCACCGGAAGATAAAAGTTTAAAATCTTGGCAATGGTATCCAAAATCTACAGATAGAATTACCACAGGAACCTATTATGCTCTATATCCCCGCAGCTGGTTTGTTTACGAAAATGTATTTCAAAGTACCTTAACTTGCGAACAATTTTCTCCTGTTTGGGCTAATAATTATCAGGAAAGTAGTTATCCGGTAGCAATATTTCTTTGGACTGCAAAGAATCCAACCGATCAACCTTTGACTCTAAGCATTATGCTCACTTGGGAAAATATGGTGGGTTGGTTTACCAATGCTTTGAAGTCGCCAGAAGTCAAAATGCGGGATGATGGTAGCCCAGTATATGAATATCAGCCCAAATTAGATGATAGCCAATATAATTTCAATCAATTAATTGAAAATACTGATTCGGTTGGGATTCTTTTAGGTCGTTTGGGTATGACTGAACCTATCGATGAAGGTGAAGGACAGTGGTGTATTGCGACTTGCAAACATCCCCAGGTGGAAATTTTTTATCATGCTCGTACTAATCCAGTTGGGACCGGTGAAGATGTTTGGCAAAGTTTTGCAAAAGATGGTTTTTTACCTAATTATGAAGATGAAACCCTAGCAATGGAAGGGGAACGGGTAGGAACTGCATTAACAGTAAGATTTACTTTGCAACCAGGGGAAACATTAGAAATTCCCTTTGCTTTAAGTTGGGATTTGCCTATTACTGAGTTTGCTGCTGGGGTTCGCTACTATCGTAGATATACTGATTTCTTTGATCGCAACGCTAATAATGCTTGGAAAATTGCCCATACTGCTTTAGAAGCATATCAAAATTGGCGATCGCAAATTGAAGTTTGGCAAAAACCGATCCTAGAGGATGAAAATTTGCCAAGTTGGTTCAAAATGGCATTATTTAACGAACTTTATGACCTTACTAGTGGTGGTACATTGTGGAGCGCAGCGACACAGCACGACCCCTTTGGTCAGTTTGCTGTTTTGGAATGTTTAGATTACCGCTGGTATGAAAGCTTGGATGTGCGTTTATATGGTTCTTTTGGACTATTAATGCTATTTCCCGAACTGGAAAAATCAGTTATTCGTGCTTTTGCGAGAGCAATTCCTGCTAGCGATGAAAAAACCCGTGTGATTGGTTACTATCACACCATTGGAGCAGAAAGTCCGATGGCTGCTCGGAAAATTGCAGGGGCTACACCCCATGATTTAGGTGCGCCAAACGAACATGTTTGGGAAAAAACAAATTATACGAGTTATCAAGATTGCAATCTGTGGAAAGATTTAGGTAGTGATTTTGTATTACAGGTTTACCGAGATTTTTTGCTCACTGGTGCTGATGATGTAGAGTTTTTAGCAGAATGTTGGGATGCAATTGTTCAAACTCTAAATTATTTAAAGAGTTTCGATTTAGATGGTGATGGAATTCCCGAAAACTCTGGCGCACCCGATCAAACCTTTGATGATTGGCGGTTGAGGGGTGTAAGCGCTTACTGTGGTGGTTTGTGGTTAGCTGCTTTAGAAGCCGCGATCGCGATCAGCAAAATTTTAATTGAAAACCCGGTAGAAAAGCCAAACATCGCCTCTTTAGAAGAAAATATAAAAACCTACGAAACCTGGTTAGCAAAGTCAGTCCCTGTATATCAAGAAAAACTCTGGAATGGTAAATATTACCGACTTGATAGCGAAAGTGGTTCCGATGTAGTAATGGCGGATCAGCTATGCGGACAATTTTACGCGAAACTGCTAGGTTTACCTGATATCGTACCAACTAACCGTGCTAAATCTGCTCTTAAAACTGTTTATCAAGCTTGTTTTCTGAAATTTCATAATGGTGAGTTTGGTGCAGCTAACGGTTTACGACCTGACGGTTCTCCAGAAAACCCTGATGCAACCCATCCATTGGAAGTTTGGACAGGAATTAATTTTGGGTTAGCAGCTTTTCTGGTACAAATGGGAATGAAAGACGAAGCATTTAAAATGGCAGAAGCCGTAGTCAAGCAAATTTACGAAAATGGTTTACAATTCCGTACCCCAGAAGCAATTACTGCTGTTGGAACTTTTCGTGCTTGTACTTATCTCCGGGCTATGGCAATTTGGGCAATTTATTTAGTTCTCGAATAGCACCAAACAAAGCAAGCTGATTACCAATTCAATTGCCAATTACCCACCATTGGGTTGTTTCGCAGAAAAATACGGCGTCAACTCTTCCAATGCCCTTGTACGATTGTATTTTGACTTAATTCCACGAGTAACTTCCAAAGCTTCTTCTAACAGTTTTGGCGTTAGATATGGTGCTAACTTACTCAATGCTTTCACACGGGATAATTCTGATTTAATATCACAGGCTGTATAAAAAGCTCGCTCTAATAATTTTCTGGAGAGACGTGGTGCTAACTCTCCTAGTGCTTTTGCACGCCATAATTCAGATTCAATATTACAGGTAATTTCTAAAGCTCGCTCTAATACTTCTGGGGGTAGATCTGGTGCTAATTCCTCCAATTTCTTGGCACGTCGCATGTCAGACTCACGATCGCAAGGAATATCCAAAGCCTTTTCGAACTGTTCGGGGGAAAGCTTAGGTAGTAAATCTTTCACTACTTTGATGAGGTTTTTCTTATCCTGAAAATCACCATCATCAGTTACTTTTGCCTGATTTCCTAATTTTTCTTGATAAATACTTGAATTGGCTGAGAATTGCTCGATAGTTGCTAATTTTTGTTCCTCTGGTTTTTCTAAAATATGATGTTTTGAATAATCTGTTCTGAGATAGTTTACATCCTTGAAGGTTAATAAATCAGTATTAAATTTTGAGGCAAATAGATGAGCATCAAATATATTATTAAGCTCATCATTGTCTTCTATTTCTGTTAAAAAAACCTCTTGTAATATTTGACCTAAACCATTTTCTTTATCTCTCAGTTTACTTCTATAAGACTTGACGTCACAATCCTGTTCTGCTTCTTGAATTAGCTTATCTAAATGTCCTTCATTTTCTTTCGATAACTGATTATCTGAGTCAGATAATCGCATCAATATTATTCCAAGATCACTATCTCGATTTATCGTTTGTCGATAGTTTGCTTGGTTAATATGATTTTTTTTTTAATTGAAGAGCTAAAGATTGTATTTTATTTTCTAGTTTTCTAATATCATAATCATTTTCCTGTGGCTTATAAGTTGGTATCCCACGATATGAAATTATAGTGGACTGTTCGATTAGTTCTTCTCTACATTTGGATAAGATTATATTCTGTGCTTTATAAAAAGAATCGTAAAGTATGAAGACTAAGTCTTGGCCGATATTGTGATTTGTTTCGATATTATATTTAACAACATCTTGGCAAACTTTTTTCATCAGTTCATAACCTGTATGTTCAGCTAAAACTTGCCAGATCGCTCCCAAAAACTTTATATCAGTATATTTCATCCCAATAGCCACCAATAACACACCTTAACGCTCATCAATATCGTCAGAATATATATATTTTTGTGAAATCCTTACATTGAAAGGCTTTATGCAAAAATAAATTTTCCAGCCGTTCCGGGATAAGTCACGTTCCGTATGCTGAAACTGCAGGCTCTATCTGCGTATTCAGGCTGTAGAGCCTAAATACTTAACAATATTTTGTTTACAGCTATTTCCATAAAGGCAAGGAAAAACCAAACCGGCATTTACACGTAATGTACGCTGACGTATTAATGCTGTATGTGGAACTTAACCTCTAGCTGCGGACAAGATTGTCTCCAATATTATTATCTTGCGAGAGTAATATAAGAGCCTAAAACAAATAAAAATCAAAAATTTACTTTTTATTGATAACTTACACCATTATCAACAAAAGCCCTTTGCTCTTGTCCCAATCTAAGCCTTAACTATTGGGAAAAGACAATGGAAAAGAAAATAAGCTATCAACACTCCATAAGAAGGAGAAAGTAAAAAGTAATAAATAATGTGCAATATTAAATAGCAAGTATGCAGCCAAAAGATAACTCTTACGAATGAAATAAACACATTTTTATTTTTCCCCGTTCCCCGTTCCTCGTGTTTATTCAGAGCTTTTACTGAGTTTTATGTTAGCTATATGACTTTGGGGACATATGATTGCTTTGTCCCCAAAGGATTTACCTTACACAAATACGGTATCCGCAAGAGGTTATTATGCCTACGCCACTTTCTATTAGGCTTCGCAGACGTTGCAGATTCTATTAATATGGGTAAACGAATCCAGGCTGACAATAATTTTTCGTGACAAAAGACTTTTACACCTCATATTAGCTACAGTTAAAGCCAAACGAGCAGTACTTTATTGCACACTATGTAGCTATAATACTGCAAGGTGGTACGCAATGCTATTATAAATTACGTTTTTCCAGTCATTACTTTGAGCTATTCATTTGGAGGAAGATATGGTGTCAATTCTTCCAATGCTCTTGTGCGATTATATTCAGATTTAATTCCGTTGGCTAATTCCAAAGCTTGTTCTAACAATTTTGGTGTTAGATGTGGCGCTAATTTGCTTAGTGCTTTTACACGCCATAATTCAGACTTAATATTACTGATAGTATCAAAAGCTTGCTCTAATAATTTTGTTGAGAGGTATGGTGCTAAATCTCCTAAAGCATTAGCACGCCATAATTCAGATTTCATATCAAGGACAGTTTCCAAAGCCTGCTTTAATAGTTTTGGAGGTAATTTTGGTGCCAATTCCCCAATTTTCTTCGCGCGCCATAAATCAGATTCAAGATTGCAAGCATCTTGTAAAGATTTCTCTAACACTTCCGAGGGCACATTTGATTTTAATTCTCTCTGTACTTCGGTAAAATTCACATTATCTTGAATATTATTCACAGTTTTTTTCCCATACCTTAATTTTCTCCAAGAGGTACCAGGTCTGACTGGGATTGGTTTTACTGGGGCACTAAAAAGTTTTCCATCTAGTTTCTTTATGACATGACGTGTAGGCAAATTATTAATTCTAATGGTTGTCATGTCCCTAAGGGGAAGTAAATCTTTACCGAAGATATTGTTAAGTTCTTGATTCTCTTCTATCTCTGTGAAAAAAATATCGTATAACTCTTTACGCAAACCAAATTCTTTATCTCGAAGGGTATTTTTGTAAAATTTAGCATCACAGTCTTTTTCTGCTTCTTCTATTAACTTATCTATATACTCTTGAGTCTTCAGAGAAGACCTATCGTTTAATTTAAATAATTGTGTCAACAATTCTTCAATAATGTTATGAGCAAACTTCTGTCTACCATTTTGTCTAATTTTTTCAATATCTTTTAACTCAATATTCAAAAATTGTATTTTAGTTTCTATATTTTTTATTTCATAATCATTTTGTGGTGGTTGGTAGCTTATCACTCCACGATATAGAGTCATAATAGATTGTTTGATAAGTTCTTCTCGACATTTAGATGCAATTTTTGCTTGTGCTTCACAGAAAGACTTATTAAATAAAAAAATTAAATTTTGGCTGAACCTACTATCTGTTCTCGTATCTGTAATAAGATTTTGGCAAGTGTTAATCATATCCTCGTAACCGATACTTCTAGCTAACACTTGCCAAATAACTTCCAACAAATTTATATCAACATATTTCATGATTCGCGTTACTCCTAAATATCTTAAGTAAATAAAAATTAAAGTCTCATTGTTTACTTATCTTTTATCAGAAAGATTATTTTTTCAAACGTATTCTCATTTACAGTTATTGAAAATAATATTGATAGTTAGATTTTTGTAGTTATATATTTATTTGAGATTATTTGTTTTACACTGCTTTTAGCTGTATATCAAGAGATATTAATATCAAAACAGATTATTATCCGTAATAATCTAAAATCACGTTTTTAGCATTATTAGAGTTAATTTATATCTAAAATAAATAGGGTTAATACCAATAAGTAGTAATTTGCTACTACAGCACTTAGTGACTAATATACTTTTCTGCTCCCCTTTCCCTTTTTTCTATTGCCAGGATTTATTCAGAGTAGTCCGTTGCCAATTACTCATTACCAATGACTGGCTAATTTAATTTTGACCGACTTCGTCGGAAGGAAGAAGGAAGACGGAAGAGGGAAGATGTCAATAAGCGCGTTTTCCAAAAAAATCTTCCATCAAGCATTGCTGACGCAACGCTACGCTAACCG
This sequence comes from Mastigocoleus testarum BC008, assembly GCF_001456025.1. Lineage (GTDB taxonomy): Bacteria > Cyanobacteriota > Cyanobacteriia > Cyanobacteriales > Nostocaceae > Mastigocoleus > Mastigocoleus testarum. The sequence continues at coordinate 31,631 of NZ_LMTZ01000003.1, read as the reverse complement.
ACCCCGAAAGGATGCAAGCCCCGTCCTTCCAGGACCCAGAAGGTTTGGGAGGAGTACAAGCAACTTCGGCAACATAAAACCTTCTTCCTTCTTCCCTCTTCCCTCTTCCTTCGCTGTGACAATAATCCCAAAAATATAAGATTTGTTAACGAAGTGGAAGTAAATTTTATTTCGTCCAGTATTTCTACTCTTGGGTACGTTAAATTAGCAATATCACTTGCTTAAACCAATTTGACATGGCTAGTTTAGAGTACAGCGATTTTTGGGGAAACGACTCTGCTGGTTTACGCTACGCAATTCAGCAGCAGTTAAGTAAAAAGTCTGGAAGACGAACTCTACTAGCGAGAGATTTAAACTCCCAAGAATTAGTTGTCATAAAATTGCTTTCTTTATACAGTGACTTTGAATGGGATGATTTGAAACTTTTTGAGCGAGAAGCAGAAATCTTAAAGAGACTTCAACATCCAGCAATTCCTGATTATCTAGATTATTTTGAAGTAAATTCGTCAAAAATCAAAGGATTTGCTTTAGTTCAAACCTATATCCCAGCAAAAAATTTAGAGCAAATCCTCAAAGCCGGACGTGCTTTTACAGAATTAGAAATCAAAGCAATAGCCAAAAAACTTTTAGAAATTCTTATTTATCTCCAAAAACAAAATCCACCTGTCATTCATCGTGATCTCAAGCCCAGCAATATTTTATTGAGCGATCGCTCGGGCAATAATGTTGGAGAAGTATATTTAGTAGATTTTGGTTCTGTACAAACAGCTGTTGCAAGTGAAGGTGCAACTAGGACAGTGGTGGGAACCTACGGTTATATGCCCCCAGAACAATTTGGCGATCGCACTGTTCCGGCTTCTGACCTTTATAGTTTGGGTGCAACTTTAATTTATCTCATCACAGGTTATCATCCAGCAGATTTACCCCAGAAGAATTTCCGAATTCAGTTCGACCATTTAACTACCTTGAGTTCTGGATTTGTTGAGTGGTTAAATTGGCTAATAGAACCAACTTTAGAAGAACGTTTAGCTTTTGCACATCAAGCATTAAAGGCTTTGGAAAAGTCAATAATGTCCCCACGATTTGGATCGGATAAATCGGAATTTAATCCACCTCAAATTGCTGATTTATCCTCAAAGAATTGGAAATGGGATGGAAAGAACTGGGTTCCAAAATATCTTCATAAATTACGGGGTCGTTCCCGCTCAAACTCTGCTCTCACAAATCAAAACAAGAATCGCAATACAAAGATTTCCAAATGGAATATTACCCAACCATCAAGTAGTAAAATTAAACTCAAAAAAAATAAAAATAGTCTTGAAGTTGTTATTCCGCCAACTGGTTTTAATGGATCGCTAATGTTAGTTGGTTTATTTGCAACCGCTTGGAACTCATTTCTTTTCTTTTGGACTATTGCTGCTTTACATAGTCCTCTACCATTGATGGCTTTATTTTCCGTTCCTTTTTGGGGTGTTGGTGCTGCGATCGCGTCTCAATTTCTTTCTCCTTTATGTGGGCGCGTCCGGTTATATATAAATCAACAGAAGATTTGGTTACAAAAAGAAATTTTAGGACTTAAATTTAATGTCACTCCACCAGCACTAACTAAAAATGTAAATAAAATCGTCTATATCCCCGGACATTTAGCCAATAAAGGTAATACCGGATATCCAATTAAAGTTCCCTCATCTTTAATCATTTGGGCGGGAGTTCATAAATATCAGATTGGTGGTGATGCCGGAACAGTACAATCTGACCCAGAAATTGAGTGGTTAGCTTCTGAGCTAAGTGAGTGGTTCGATTTACCAATTCAGGATTTACGCAACCGACACAGCGAGAATTAAGGAAGTAAGGAGTAATGAGTAATGAGTAATGAGTAATAAGTAACGGCTAATGTGAATTAAATTCAGCCTTGTAATATCAAGGGTTTCAAGAACCGGCTTAAATCACGTTTGTGATTATTCCTACGAATTTACGTTATTTCAGCTTCTAATTCACATAAGGCGTGAGTAATAAGTAATAAGTAACGAATCGCCAATCGCCATATGCCGCAAGGCGGCACGCAGTGCTTATGGCTAACGCCACGCTTCCGCTAACGCCAATCCCTAATCGCCAATCGCCAATCCCCAATCCCCATTATGATTAACTGAGAAAGGCGAACGGAGAAAGTTATGTTTGGACTGGGTTTACCAGAACTTGGAATTATTGCTCTAGTGGCTGTTTTGATTTTTGGACCAAAAAAACTTCCACAGTTAGGAAGTTCTTTAGGAAAGACACTGCGGGGATTCAAAGAAGAATTAAAAAATCCCAGCGATGAGAATGATTCAGAAAAACATGATTCAGATAATACCAATTTGGAAAAATAATGAGACAGATAGATTTTGTAGAGACGTTGCATGCAACGTCTCTACCGTAGAATCTGTTGCAATGATTTATTGAATTGGTATAAAGAAGATAAATGACTCTAACCCGAATTCCCATTAAATAAAGATATGATAAGCATTTCCATATGCGTCATATAAGCTGCTATAATAATTACCCGGCTTCAAAAAGAAACCGGGTTTATTTGAAAGCAAAAATTTTCATCGGGGTAAAAAACGTTTTTAGAGCAAATAATTGCCTGTAATATTTCGTACTTAAGACAAATTATTGCTACTTCAAAATCAGTATTTTACTCAATGGAAAATTAGTAAATTGAATTTTTGATATTTCTTAGATCTAAGAATTTTCAACTTAAGATTTAAGCTTAAGAACTTTAAAGGATCGCGAACTTTAAACTTAAGAATTTTAGACCTAAAAATTTCGACTTAACGCGAATTAACTACCTTATAGTTTTTTCCCGTTCTAGAATCAACTTGATTTGTTCCGGTATTCGGTTCGTATGATTCTTCCTTGACTACTCCACGGGCTTTAATCAATCCAATCGCACGATTCACACTTTCAGGTAGGATCACAACCAAACTTTTTTCTGTAGCCATATCTAAAGCTGTATTCACAGCTGTAGTTTCATCAAGAATTGTTTGGTAATTGCAATTTCGGTTAACTTCTTCGATCCCCTGGGCTATTAGATCGGCAGCCGAACCTCGTCTGCGTCCTCTAGTGTCATCATCTTCTTTAATAATTATTTTGTCGAAAATTTCTGCTGCTAGTCTACCTAACATGATGAAATCTTCGTCGCGGCGATCGCCAGGTCCACCAACAACACCAATGCGTTCTCCATCCCTCCAGTTACGAACAAAGCCACCTACGGCTTGATAGCTATGGGGGTTGTGGGCATAATCCACTAAAGCATGGTGTCTTCCTAGATCGAACAAGTTCATTCGTCCTGGAGTTTGACTTACTGAAGCACGGAAAGTATTTAAGCCCAAACGGATTTGCTCGATAGAAACATTTTGCACAAATGCAGCCAAGGATGCAGCTAAAGCATTGGCAATCATAAATGGTGCGCGTCCGCCCATAGTTAAGGGGATATTCTCCGCCCGCTCAATGCGATGGGTCCAATCACCTTTGAGAATTGATAGACAACCCCGTTCATAAACCGCTGCGACTCCTCCTTTTTGGATGTGTTGCCGCACTAGTTCTGAATTAGGATTCATGGTGAAGTAAGCAATATTGGCTTTAGTTCTCTGCGCCATTGCTGCCACTCGGGGATCGTCAGCATTGAGAACAGTATAACCGTCTGGGAAAACCGCCTCGGCTACTACACTCTTGAGATGTGCTAACTGGTCAATAGTATCAATATCACCAATACCTAAGTGGTCGGATGCGACGTTTAATACGACGCCAACATTAGCAGAGTCAAAAGCGATTCCCGAACGCAGGATACCACCCCTTGCTGTTTCTAGAACTGCCACTTCCACCGTAGGATCTTGTAAAATTAACTGCGCACTTTGGGGACCAGTATTATCTCCTGGCTCGACCATGAAATTACCGATATAAGTGCCGTCGGTAGTCGTGTAACCAATTACTTTACCGGTTTGTTTGAAAATATGTGCTAAAAGTCGAGTCGTTGTAGTTTTACCATTAGTACCAGTAACGCTGAGAACTGGTATACGACTGGGTTTGTCGGATGGAAATAGCATATCCATAACCGCACCGGCTACATTACGCGACACCCCTTTACTGGGAGCTACGTGCATTCTAAATCCGGGCGCGGCATTGACCTCTACAACTACACCATCAACTTCCCGTAGTGGGCGACTAATATCCGTAGTTACTATATCTATCCCGGCAATATCTAACCCAATAATCTTGACTATCCGTTGTGCTAGCCAAACATTCTCTGGGTGAATTTGATCTGTACGATCTACGGCAACACCACCAGTACTTAAATTAGCCGTTGCTTTTAGATAACATACTTCCCCTTCATTGAGAACGCTGTTAATGCTCAACCCTTGCTTTTCTAGTAACTGGTAACTGGTGCGGTCTAACTCAATTCGGGTTAATAAATTATCATGTCCATCACCACGATGGGGATCTTTATTAATCTCCTCAATTAATTCGGCAACAGTTGATCTACCATCACCAACGACATGAGCCGGTACTCGTTCGGCGACAGCAACCACTTTACCATCGACAACTAATACGCGATGATCTTGGCCGACATGGTAACGTTCAACAATGATAGACCGGGAAATTTGTTTAGCAGCATCGTAAGCTGCTTCTGCTTCATCCCAGCTTCTAATATCAATCGTAATTCCCCGCCCATGATTGCCATCAAGGGGTTTAATTACAATTGGATAACCGCCAACATATTCAATTGCGTCTTCTAGATCGTCCAAAAAGTTAATAACTGTACCTCGAGGAACTGGAACTCCAGCACCGGATAAGATACGTTTGGTAGCTTCTTTATCACAGGCTAGTTCTACGCCAAGGATGCCGGTATTATCCGTCATAGTTGCCTGCATCCGTTTTTGATTGACGCCGTAACCAAGCTGAATTAAAAAGCGTGCCCCTAGTTGCATCCAGGGGATACCTCTTTTCTCAGCTTCCTTAACAATAGCCTCTGTAGAAGGTCCTAATGCCGCATCTCGCCAGTAGTCTTTGAGGTCTTGCAAATCTTGCTCTAATTCTGCTTTTGGATAGCGTCCTCGCTCAATAATGCTTTGGCATAACCGCACTGCAGCCCTACCTGCATAGCGACCGGCTTCCTCATTCAGATACTCAAAAACTACCTGATAAACACCAGGTGTTGCTGTTTCACGCGTGCGACCGAAACCGCAACGCATCCCAGTCAGTTCTTGTAGTTCCAAGGCTACATGTTCTACCACATGACCCATCATCGTGCCTTCTCGTACCCGCATCAGGAAACCACCACGACAGCCCGGAGAACAATAGTGGGCTTCCAGACTGGGCAGTGCCTCAACTAATCCTTCATAAAAACCGGGTATTTCATTCGAGGGCGTCTCAGCAATGTTTTCTAAGTCGAGGCGCATGACGATGAGCTTGTGGCGTCGAATGCTCCAATAGTTGGGGCCGCGTAAAGTCTGGATTTTGAGGATTCTCATGGGAATAGGGTAGATGGAGATTCGGAACCAATATTCTAGTTTCCTACTGAAATTGACCGCTTAACTGTTCGCTGCAAACAGTTTTTTATTCTTTTATAGTATTACTGGTACTCTTTTTACCTGCAACGTAAAAAATTGCGGTCAATTCAGTGTAACTCCCAGTACTGATTGTCGTCAGCTGGGAATTCGATAGACAGAAGGTAGTACGGTACGCTGGTACAGATGAAAGCGATCGCCGTGGCTCAGAATGTGTAGGCGCAAATTATGAAGGTTAAGGGGATCGCTAGCGCCAACGTGAGATTCATTGGTGTGAGTCATCTCAGTTGGATCCACTATAGTCACGCTTCCCTTGCCCATAACATGCAACCAACCATCTTTCTCAAACATGGCACAAGTATCTTCATCAATCCCAATGCCAATTCTATCTGGATGGGATGCTAAGGCACTCATTAATCGTACCATTCGATTTCGATTGTGAAAGTGCTGGTCAACAATTATTTCTGGGATCAAACTTAAACCTGTTGCCATATCCACTAAGGAGCGGTTGGGTGATTCGCCACTACCACCACCAGCAATCATGTGGTGCCCCATCACTGCAGCACCGGCACTAGTTCCAGCCAATGTTATTTGTCCTGCCCGGACTCTTTGCCGGATTATATCCATGGCACGAGTATCAGCTAATACTCCACACAAACGGAGTTGATCTCCTCCAGTTAGGAATACACCGCTACAGGCTTCTAGGGATTCTTTTATATAGGACGAGTCACAATGGTCTCTTTCTCGAATGTCTAAAATATCAGCCTTTTCTACGCCCATATCCTTAAAAATACGGACATAGCGTTCGCCAATAATACTGGGTTCTCGGGATGCAGAAGGGATAATTGTTATATATGCATCGTTGGCTCCGGTTCGATTAAAAAAAGTTCGGAGAATTTCACGTCCATGAACTTTATCTTCTGCACCACCGATAACCATAATGGCGGTCTTAGTTGCTTGGGGTGTCCTCATTTCCAGCCATTTAGCTTTCAATTGCCGCATTTGTGCTTCTCCTGTCAACAACTCCAGTCAATAAACAAGCGATTATTGCCTGATAATTTTTGCGCCTCGCCCATTTGAGAGCATACCGCCTCACACAGCATAAAGCGGAGCTTAGAATATCTCCTACCATTTTGAGAATAACGGCACTATTTTCGCCCGTCTGTTTGTCCAGACTGGCAAAAAAACCCCCTGGGGCGAAAAAATTTATATACGCTTTTTTTCTAAGGCTGACTCGATGCATCCTTGAAGTTGTTAACCCGGTCAGATAAATTATTTAAATTTAGATGTGACAATATTTAAACATAAATTAAGCATTCGCGAAAACTTTTATTCGCACTAGAAATCAAATATTTCTATTATTTTTAAATGCTAGCGAGGGAGATAATATTTGTTTTACACCATTTAGACTTCTATTTATGCTTGAATTCCAATTTAAGATTTTTGTGACTATTCCAATTTAAGATTAGTGTCCTTCAATACGAAATACTGTGCGCTTTGATATAGTTACGCTGTTTCCTGATTGTTTTAATTCTGTTTTAAATTCTGGGCTTTTGGGTAAAGCCTTGGCAAAACAGATCGCCGAAGTAAATCTCATAAATCCGAGAGATTTTACCACCGACAAGCATCACAAAGTTGATGATGAGCCCTATGGTGGTGGCGTGGGAATGTTAATGAAACCAGAACCCATTTTTAGTGCTGTTGAATCTTTACCTATTCTCCCACGACGAGAAATAATTTTGATGAGTCCCCAGGGTCAAACTGTCGATCAACCATTATTACGTGAGCTTTCAGCAAATTTCGATCAGCTGGTGGTGATCTGTGGGCATTATGAGGGAGTTGACGATCGGGTACTCCATTTAGTAACCAGGGAAGTTTCTCTGGGTGATTTTATTTTAACTGGCGGTGAAATTCCGGCGATGGCTTTGATTAACGGGGTTGTTCGCCTACTACCAGGGACAGTGGGAAAAGTTGAGTCTCTAAAGTCAGAAAGTTTTGAAGAAGGTTTATTGGATTATCCACAATATACCCGTCCGGCAACATTTCGCAAATGGAAAGTTCCCGATGTTTTACTCAGTGGTAACCATGCTGCAATTTCCCGTTGGCGTTATGAGCAGCAAATCGAAAGAACTAGAAAACGTCGCCCTGACATGTATAAGGTTTGGATGGAAGAAATGCAGAAGTTAAAAAGGTTTAAGAAGTGAGGAGATTGGGGATTTGGAATTGGGAATGAGTAATGAGTAATGAGTAATGAGTGATGAGTAATGTTAGCGTTCACAAAGTGTTAGCAAGGCGGGGCGCAAGCACAGATAATGAGCGTGTCTACAGCGCACAGTAATGAGTGGTGAGACTGGTAGGGTGTGTTCCCGCAAGGGCGTAATGCACTATCTTCTTTGAAACAGAAGGGGGAATTTGCAACATGAAAAAGGAAAAGGTAACGAACAACAAATGAATATTCGAATTGGTAATGGTTACGATATACATCGTTTAGTTAGCGATCGCCCACTAATTTTAGGTGGTGTTAAAATTCCTCATTCTTTGGGGTTACTGGGACATAGTGACGCCGATGTCCTGACCCATGCCATTATGGACGCAATGTTGGGTGCTTTGTCCTTGGGGGATATCGGTCATTATTTCCCTCCTAGCGACCCCAAATGGGCTGGTGCAGATAGTTTAGTGTTGCTAGAGCAAGTTAATGAATTGATTCAAGAGCAGGGCTGGCGAGTTGGAAATATTGATTCGGTAGTTGTGGCGGAACGCCCTAAACTAAAACCCCACATTGAGGAAATGCGGGGAAATCTGGCAAAAGTTTTGCACTTAGAACCAAACCAAGTTGGTGTTAAAGCTACTACCAATGAAAAATTGGGTCCTGTGGGAAATCAGGAGGGGATTTGTGCTTATGCTGTGGTTTTGATTAATGGGTAATGGGAATTGGTAACTCTGGATTAATTTTTCTGGAAAATAATTCGTAGATAAATTAATTTTTTTTACAATCATAATTTATGAGTTGTAGGGGTGCACTGATGTGCGCCCTATGGATCTGCGCTCCGACAAGCAGTATATTTTTTGATTTAGAATTTCTCTTAAGTCCCAATTCGGGGAAATTTGGTAAGCGTTAGGTAAAAGAGCTTTTACCATATACTGGTATCCTATATTTCAATAAGAATTAAAATTTCTAGGATTAGTTAAAATTTTAGGAACTTCTTAGTAAACAAAAATACTGTGTTTCAAGTACAAGTTTGTGCGCTACTACAAGTAACAAATAATGGTATGAATTATTTTTTGGAATTTCCTTAACTGAAGTAATAAGTTGTTTTGAATATTTTGACTACTTAAATGATAAGAATTATTACAAGAGTAAATATTTTTCGGCGTTTGCGTTTGCCAGCAATATTAGCTGTAGTTGCAGCATTAATTATTACAGCTTGTAATCCGGCGAACTTTAGAAGCCAAGCAGTTCAAGTCCCAACACTTATAGGAACTCTTCTTGGTGGTCCTTCAACTTTCAACTATGCTTTAAACGAATCCCTATACACTACGTACGTATTGGGCTTAGTATATGACTCATTAATTACAGAAAACCCTTTAACCAAGAAGTTAGAACCTGCATTAGCTAAGTCTTGGAAAATCTCTGGCGATGGACTACGAATTGAGATCGCTTTGAAAGAAGGACTCAAGTGGTCTGATGGGAAACCAATGACTGCTGATGATATAGTCTTCAGCTATAACGGTATCTACCTTAATCCCGAAATTCCTGCACCCAGCAAAGACTCTTTAAAAATCAACGAACGGGGCGATACTCCAAAGGTGAGAAAAATTGACAACCTAACAGTAGAATTTTCTATACCAGAACCTTTTGCTCCTTTTTTACGATGGGTTGGTGGCATCCCAATTCTACCAAAGCATGTTCTTGAAGAATCTATTCGCACCAAGGGACCTAATGGTAATCCTCAATTTCTCCGAATGTGGGGTTTAGGTACTAATCCAAAAGATATTATCGGTAATGGTCCTTATGTAATTGACAGTTACGTCCCCAGTCAAAGAGTGATACTGAAGCGCAACCCTAATTACTGGCGCAAAGACGACCTAGGAAATCCTCAACCTCATATTGAGCGTATTGTCTACCAAATTATTGAGTCTACTGACAATATGCTAATTAGTTTTCGTTCAGGTCAATTGGATTCTTTAGAAGTACCTCCCGAAGGATTTAGCTTGCTTAAAAGAGAGGAAAAGAAAGGAAAATTTACTATTTATAATGGCGGACCAGACACCAGTACTAGTTTTATTGCTTTTAATCTTAATAAAGCTAAAAATTCTAAGGGACAGGCTTTTGTAGATCCCATCAAATCTCGGTGGTTCAATAAAAAGGAATTTCGCCAGGCCATAGCCTATGCTATTGATCGTGAAACGATGAGAATCAATTCTTTTCGTGGATTAGGAGAATTACAAAATTCCTTTGTGTATGTTGAAAGTCCATTCTTTCTTCCACCGGAAAAAGGTTTAAAAGTATACGATTACAATCCAGAGAAAGCTAAGAAGTTACTTTTGCAGGCAGGTTTTAAATATAATACTCAAAATCAATTAATAGATAACGATGGCAACAGAGTTAAATTTATACTTTTGACAAATTCGGAAAGGAAAGTCAGACAAGATATGGCGTCACAAATCATGAAGGATTTGGGCAAAATAGGTATTAAAGTTGATTTGCAAATTCTTAGTTTCAATGCTTATCTGAACAAATTAAAAGTTACTAATGACTGGGATTGTTATCTTGGTGGATTTGGTGGTGGTGGTGTAGAACCTCACGGTGCTAGTAATATCTGGAAAGTTAAGGGTGCATCTCATGCATTTAATTTGGGACCCCAACCGGGAGGTCAAAAAATGACTGGTTGGGAAGTTTCTGACTGGGAAAAGGAAATCGACAGCCTTTATATCAAAGGAGCACAGGAATTGGATGAGAATAAGCGTAAAGAATATTATTACGAATACCAAAGAATTGCTTCAGAACAACTACCGTTTATTCATTTGGTAACAAGGTTAGATTTGCAAGCAGTGCGTGATCGCTTACAAGGTATTAAATACACTGCTCTTGGTGGTGCATTCTGGAATCTTTATGAGTTAGAAATTACTGAAAATTAAATTGCTTAGGGTTGGCTATGAATAACAACCTCCAATTCATTTAAGAAAGCAAGCGTGGAAATCTATAGTTAATCCTTGGTAGTAACAGATGAATAATCTGTTACTGTCCAATTACGCAAATTCCCATACGGTTAACGCCATGCTTTGTAAAGGTAGTGAGTTATAGATAGGTAGGTGTATGCTAATCCTCATATGACGCTGTTGTCACGCAATACCTTACGGTCTGCGGTGTCAGGGGAGATTCTGGCTGCGTTACCTACGGTTAAGCCTTGCGGTATTGCTTGGCACGACGCGTCTAACAACGAACGCTAACATCTTCAGGTGCGTGTAATCCAGTACGCTATGCTATCAACCCTAACGCTAATCCCCAATCCCCATGTCAAATGAAAAAAACCTACATTCCCTCTTAACTGACGTCGCTAACGGTCAAGTTTCCCCTGACATAGCCTTAGATCGACTCAAAGATTTAACCTACGAACCTGTAGGAGAATTTGCCAAAATAGACCATCATCGCGCTTTAAGAACGGGTTTCCCTGAAGTCATTTGGGGTCCGGGAAAAACCCCCGAACAAATTGCTCAAATTATGGAAGTAATGCGCCAGCGCAATGAAGTAGTAATGGCGACGCGTATTACCCCTGACGTTTATAGTGCTTTACAATCTAAAGTCCGAGATGTGCGTTACTTTGGATCTGCTCAAATTTGTGCGATCGCACCTCTGGAACTCAAACCCCAATATTCTGGTGTCATTGGTATTTTATCTGCTGGTACCGCTGATTTACCCGTAGCAGAAGAAGCAGCAGTTACAGCAGAACTCTCCGGATTTAACGTCCAAAGACTTTGGGATGTAGGAGTTTCTGGTATCCATCGTTTGCTAAATAATCGTCATGTAATTGAAGATGCATCAGTTTTAATCGTAGTTGCGGGAATGGAAGGTGCTTTACCTAGCGTTGTGGCTGGTTTAGCCGATTGTCCTGTAATTGCGGTTCCTACAAGTATTGGCTATGGTGCGAGTTTTGGTGGTTTAGCACCCTTGTTAACAATGTTGAATTCTTGTGCTGCAGGTGTAGGCGTTGTAAATATTGATAATGGTTTCGGTGCTGCAGTATTAGCTGGTCAAATTTTACGCACGGCGGGAAAGCTACAACAGAGATAAGTTCTGCCAACGGTTGCAAGTTTTGATTGGTTGTAGAGACGTTGCATGCAACGTCTCTACATTGTCTTGTGGGAAATAAATCCAATGCTAACCAAGAAAATTAATGGGATAAAACACTAGTAATCCCTAACCTAACCATATTGACCCTTGCTGTCGCAGATGAAAAAAATTTGGAGTAAAGGGTTGTCATTTTTTACCTTTCAAGGTTATCAAATTATAATCATCTATGTAATTTTGCTTACTAGATGTTGTAGATTCATAGCTTTTGAGTAAGTAGTCTTTGAGGCGATTGGGAAATAAATACTACCCACTAGCAATATATAACTATGAACTCTCAAATTTTTCGTAAAGATGTCCTAGTAGGGCGTCTCTACGAAAAATATTGGAAAAATTATTGGTAATAGCGAACTAATTTTCACGAAATATTGAAATAGAGAAAATATGGAATTATATAGTGCTTTGATATATTCACAAGTTTGGCATTTTCTCCTGAATTCCTGGGTAATAGCTCAGAATGTTACAGATCCCGACATTCTGGGTCAAATACATAAGGCTTTTACTAATTTCGTCCAAACAGGTCAAATTTGGGCATTACTAATTGGTTTAGTCATTGGTTACTTTATTCGTAATATCACAAGCTATGGGTGAATTGAGATTAGGATTGGGATTTGGACTATGCTTTGGGAAACTGGGCAGAATAATTAGAAATTAGTGGATACGCAGTTGAGATTAGCGCTTCGTAATAACTTATGAGCTTTAATTTGTAAACTCTAATCTATAATTATTTGGTTATTCCTCATTTTCCTGTTGTTTGTGTTTCCCGAACGCTTTGAGGATAAGGGAATACAAGATAAAAACACAGTTCAATTCACCACCTCAAAACCTTACTATTTCCCAATGTCTATGACCCAGCAGAAAACTTGGAGCCAGCGGTTTGAGTCGGCGCTACATCCTGCGATTGCTCGCTTCAATGCAAGTATTAATTTTGATATTGAGTTAGTTGAATATGATCTAACCGGTTCCCAAGCTCATGCCAAAATGTTGGCAAAAAGTGGAATCATCTCCCAAACAGAAGCAGAACAATTAGTCACTGGTCTGGAGCAAATTCGTCAAGAACATCACCAAGGTAAATTTAATCCTGGAATTGAAGCTGAAGATGTACATTTTGCAGTCGAAAGACGCCTGGTAGAAATTGTTGGTGATGTGGGTAAAAAGCTCCATACAGGGCGTTCGCGTAACGATCAAGTTGGAACCGATACCAGGCTATATCTCCGCGAGCAAATCCAAGTAATTCGTTCCCAATTGAGAGAATTCCAAACCGTAATTCTCGATCTTGCAGAAAAAAATATTGAAACCTTAATTCCAGGTTATACACATCTACAACGCGCCCAACCCCTAAGTTTAGCTCATCATCTAATGGCATATTTTCAGATGACACAACGGGACTGGGAACGCTTGGGGGATGTTTATCAAAGGGTGAATATTTCACCTCTGGGTTGTGGTGCTTTAGCTGGAACGACTTTTCCGATTGATCGTCGCTATACTGCAGAACTATTAGGATTTGAAGATATTTACGCCAATAGTCTTGATGGAGTGAGCGATCGCGATTTTGTCATAGAGTTCCTAGCAGCAGCTAGCCTCATCATGGTTCACTTGAGTCGCTTATCCGAAGAAATTATTTTTTGGGCTTCGGCAGAATTTAAATTTGTCAACCTCAAAGATAGTTGTGCAACTGGCTCTAGCATTATGCCCCAAAAGAAGAATCCTGATGTTCCAGAATTAGTCAGGGGTAAAACTGGACGTGTCTTTGGTCACCTCCAAGCTATGCTGGTGATGATGAAGGGACTACCATTGGCCTACAATAAGGATTTACAAGAAGATAAGGAAGGTTTATTTGATGGAGTGAATACAGTCAAAGCTTGTTTAGAAGCAATGACGATTTTGCTCAAAGAAGGCTTAGAGTTTCGCTCTCAACGTCTAGCTGAAGCTGTTAACGAAGACTTTTCCAATGCTACCGATGTAGCGGATTATCTTGCTGCGAAGGGTATTCCATTTCGGGAAGCATATAATCTTGTCGGTAAAGTTGTAAAAACTAGTATTGAGAATGGAAAACTACTGAAAGATTTAAGTTTAACGGAATGGCAAGAGTTACATCCAGTATTTGCTGCTGACATTTATGAAGCAATATCTCCCCGTCAGGTTGTCGCTGCTCGTAATAGTGAAGGTGGGACAGGTTTTGCTCAAATAGAACAAGCTTTAAAAACTGCTCGTAATTTACTCAAAAACACAAAATAAGATTTACTACAAAATAGTAAAAATATGAGATCCCCTAAATTCTAATCACTCGATTTCTCATTAGGGGATCTGAATATATCACTTTGTTTTTTTGATTCCGCAATTAATTTCACTGTATTGTGATTTAATAAATTGCAATTAGCTTTACGCCTTAATCTAGGCATTAACTAAGCCTAAGGGTAGGCTTTTTGCACAAATTTGAAATAGCGGAAGTTTAAAATAGCGGAAATTTGAGACAAATTAAGGGAGTCTTAATTATCCGCCCCATAAATTTAAAAAATGAAGGTAGCAACACTAAAACCTTCAATTTTTTAATCAGTGCCTTCAACTGCTGTTACTTCTTCTTCATTCTCGCTCTTAGGCGCTGATTGCTGGGACCTTCTTTGATAACGTCCGTTATTAGTTTTCTTACGAAACTTACGGGCATATGCCTGGTTCCGTAGCGCCTTTTCTTTTTTCGGGTTACGGCGCTTAGCCATATTCACCTCATGAATAAACAACAGGATAGCTAGTTTTACAAACTAAGCAAACAATATCAGCTTTTAATGTTATTGGTTAAACTCTTAGTTTATTACAGCTACCAATTTATACTTTTTCAACAGCTATTTAATTTAACATATTTTTACTAGTTTAGTCAATATTTAATTACTGACAAGAAACAAGTATTTATGTTGCTATTCTCATAGCATGTATTCTCATAAGTTATACCATTAACATTTAAAAATAAGGCACTGAAATAACCCGAAAATATCAAATGCGAATGAGCGATCCCTTATCTTACTCTACTAAGTACAGATTCCTAAATTAAGAGATTGCCACAAAAACTTAAATTCAATACTTTTATACTGTTACAAAAATTTATAATAAATGTCCATAGATAATATTCATGGACAATATTCATAGAAAATATAAATAAAAAATATCCATAAATATTTATACGGAATTTACATTAGGTTTTTTATAATTTGTGATGTTTATAGTCTTGAAATAACTAATTTTAAAGCAAATTGTGGAGTTTTGAGTGAAAAACGATATTTCTATTGTTGAAAACATTTATCTTGGAAATATCTCTAAATTTAGAAAATTATGAGGCAAAAAACAATCATAAAGTAACTAAATAAGACTACAACCAATCGTCATACATCTAGGCAACAATTTTATGAAAATATTACATTTATAAACATTAGACTCAAAAAATATTAAATTTCAAGCTAATGATGGCTTAGGAGAATCTAAATATAGATAAATTATATTTATAATCTAATTTAGCCGTTACAAATTGTTTGTAGCTTATCAGCTAAACATGACTCATAAGTCAAAAAGTAAAAGTTTTATATTTCTGATTTTAGTTGAATCAGATTAATTGTTTAATATTGGTAGTAATATATTTTATAGAATTAAAAATAGACTTTTTAAACATTTAAATTAGAATGAAATTAGTTAAATATCACATAATATAAATTTCATTAATTATGTGCACTATATACTTTATTCAGAATCACGAGCGCATAAAATATAATTATTCACTCAATAGTTAGTTTGTCATTATCAATCATTGAGCAAAAATCAACTATTACTAGCTTCCAGGTAAATATTTGTCCACCTAGTAAAAACATCATGTATTTCCTCAGAATAAATAATAATTTGGGTAGGTCTTTTATTAAGAATATCCCCCCAATATTCATCAATTAACATTCATAATACTTTATAATAAGGGATTTACTATTAAGTATATATATACGGAAAATTATTATAATCATTAATACATTACGAGTATATCCGAACACACAAATTTTTCTTTTACTAAGTGCTAAGATGTTTTCTGGATTAAAAGTAAATCCTCAAACTCGAAAAAATCACCACCAAAAATAACAAAAAAATAGAAAAATTTACGAATTAACCATTCGTGAATCAAATTTTCTGTGAATCAAAGATGTGGTGGAGATTAAAATTTACAAGCAACACTAAACAAGTAAACCTTTGAGTATTGAATTTTCTGCTTTATTTGCTATAGCTATCTATCCTATGCGCAATTTATGGCGTTTTGTATATACAGTCATTGGTATTATTTTTCGCCATCCTGTCACAGGTACCAGTATTATCCCTATTTTGCCTGATGGTCGAATCGCCTTGATTCGGCGTCGCGATAACGGACGTTGGGCGCTACCTGGAGGTATGGTTGATTGGGGTGAAGATATTCCTACCAGTGTCAGTCGAGAATTAATGGAAGAGACTGGTTTAGAATTACTTCAAATTCGTCGCTTGGTGGGTGTATATTCAGCACCAGATCGCGACCCAAGAATTCATTCCATTTGCGTGGTCGTCGAAGCTGACGTCCGAGGAGAAATGAATATTCAAGATTCATTAGAAGTTTCAGAAGTTCAAGGGTTCGAAGTGAATTCCCTTCCCATAGGGGAAATGTCCCACGACCACGACAGACAACTACAAGACTACATGAAAGGCTTAACAACACTCGCTTAATTTTGTATCTTCTGTTTCACTAAACTTATAGCGAATTATAAGTAAGTGAGGCACAGTTAAAAAGCTAAAATTTAATGTGTAAAGCGGCTTTCAGTCCCTCTTCCTGTTTCCTGTCACAGCGAAGCGCTACGTTACTGCGCATAATTATCCTACATAGTTTTAATTATGCAGTTCATGGTTTAGTAACGAAATATACTTATCTGAATAAGCATCCCTGTTATTTACAGGGCTATTATTTAATTTTTATTACTCCAGCCTGTGCTGGAGCTTAAAATATCGCACTACGTAATTAGGTTAGGAAGTCTTATTGAGATTATAGTTGTGGATAGTCGTTTCTAAAGCTTGCCTAAATTGGCATTATCTTCGTAGAGCAAAGTGAATAAATGCACAATTGTAATTTTTGATTATTTTATTTTTTGTGATTATAGGTTTAAATTATACCTGGAAACGACTTGTAATAATTAGCGATTACAGCAACAATTAGAACACTTGTGTGCGTGAAATCTTATTTTTGATAAGTCTTAAATCATCCCAAAATTACTAACCGTTAACTTTAGGTTAAAATGGACTATCTATTCCGTAATTCCCGTAGAAAGCTTTCGCAAGGATTACTATTCTGGCGAGAGATTGGTAGTGGGTATCCTGTAGTTTTTTTACATGGTACTTGGAATGACAGTAGCCAATGGGTACCGGTAATGGAGTTGATTTCTCAAGAATGTCAATGTTTTGCACCGGATTTATTGGGGGTTGGAGAATCAGAATCTCCGGATATTCACTACTCTATCGATCTACAAGTAGAGATGTTGGCAGAATTTCTCCAAGCTTTAAGGTTAGAACAAGTACTATTTGTCGGTCACTCTTTGGGAGCTTGGGTTGCAACTACTTATGCTCGTAAATATCCACTCCAAGTTGCTGGAATGATCTTAATTTCACCAGAAGGAGTGGAAACAGAAGCTTCAGTAAAACGTTGTCAGAAAATGCAGCGTTTGCTCAAACGTCCCTTATTCATTTTCGACCTGTTACGTCTATTGCATCCCCTAGCTAAAAGGCTGGGTTTTAATATCAACCCGGAAGCTGACAAGAAATACAGAGAATTAATGGAAGAATATCCAATCGCCACACGATTGCTATATAACCGTCAAACTCCAGAAATATTAGCAGAGATGCTAAATGAACATTTGTATGAAATAGATGCACAAACTTTGGTCTTACAAGCTTCCGAAGATACTCCCGAAACCATAGAAATGAGTCAGGTGTATGCTCGCTTAGCGTACAAAGCTTCATTGAAAACTATTGAAAATCTATCATCGATTCCAACAAGATTAGTATCCAAAGAAATTCGAGATTTTATTGCTGGTGGATATTTACAGCACTTCTAGTTATAAACATAACTCTTTTTTCCAGCATCTTACTCCCCAAAAAATTAAATGTGGTTCGACCTTAACAAGTTTTGCAATCTCAGGCTTCTGGGATTGCAAATATTTTAGGAGTAAATTGCGATCGCCACCAGTAATTACAATTTTCCCATCATTAAACAAACTTAACCAATCACAAATAAAATCTTCTATCCCAGCAAGTAAAGTGTAGATTACACCACTTTGAATTGCTGTGGGGGTATCTAAAGCATAACGCTGAGGAAGTTGTTGAGGTAATTCTACTTTTGGTAACATTCCTGTTCTTCGGGTCAGAGTCTCTAATTGCAAACCAAAACCTGGTAAAATCGCACCACCAACTAAGTTGTAGTGATTGTCAGCAGAAGTGAATGTGAGTGCTGTACCAGCATCAATAACCAAGATGGGATAACCATAATTTTCTCCAGCACCCCACAGAGCTAAAATACGATCTGTTCCTAGAGAAGGGTAAAGTCTGTTAAAGGGTATATGCTCTAAAGTAATGATGTGAACGTTTGAATAAGTTTGCCAAATTTTAGTTTGTTCTGGAACTACAGAAGCGACCAGTAGAGGAATTGTTTGGGTTATAAAGGGTAATAATTTAGACTCGAATTCGGGATGAATTTCTGATGGAAAATTTTTGGGCGATCGGAATCGAGCTAATTTTTCTACAACAGTTTCAGATACATATGTGCTATCCCAAGCTGATATAAGTTGTTCCCCTTTAAATAATCCCCAATGTAAATTGGAATTACCAATTACTAAAGCTAACCAGTTGGAAATATCGCTGCTAATCGATTGAGCCAAAATTTCAGTATTCTAAAGTTAAACACTTGAGAATTAAACATTTGAGAATTAAATACTTGAGAATTTAGTACTTAAGAATAATAAAGAGAAAATACGAAAAAGATATTTAGGTTCAAAAAGTGAAAAACTAAAAATCAAAACTCAAAATTAAAACTCAAGAAACAAAAACTAGGAAGGAAATTGTTTTTTTAAAGCTTCTAAAGACGCCCAACGACTGTCAATCGGCTTTTCGTTAATATCCTCTGTTACAATTCCCGGACAGTTATTATCGCATAATTGACGCTGAGGTATGGCCAAACAAGCCTGCTCGTAAAGCCACTCATGAGGGTAAAAATGTCCTTGGGAAGAAAGTGTTTCAACTAAATCTTCCACAGCAACTTCTTGTTCTATGGGTAAATCAGTGTCTTGTTGACTGTTTGCATTCAACCAGATTATTTCTGAAGTATCAATCGCTAAACGGTGATTATACTGCTGCAAACAGCGATCGCAAGTTAGTGTAGCAATAGTTTCAGCAGTTACTGATACCTCTAAGTAGTTAACTTGGTGTTTAATGCGGATACGACCGCGAACTGGTGTTAAAGTTTCTAGCCCAGGTAAGAATTCTTTGAACTCGAACTCCTGTTTTTTCTCTGGTGTTTGTAATAGCTGTGGAATATAAATAGCATCCATTGTACTTGTGAGATACCCTCACCTCAAACCATCTGCTCCAATAATATCTTTAGTCTAGCTTTTCTAGATCTGAGTTTTACATTTAATATTGCTAAATATTCTGAGTTTTGAGTTGACCTCATCACTATATAAAAATTTTGGCAACACAGACGCCACTTAAGCGACGTCTGATGCCAATTTTTACTCTTAAACGATAAAATTAAGCTTTTAATCGTCTTTACCGTTGTTAACTAGTTGTGAATGACTCCTTACCCTGGGTATCTAAAATTTTGTTCCAGGAGAATGGGGGTATCGGCATGATATTAGAATCATGCATAACCAAGCCCCAGGGTTTTAGGAAGTGCAAGTCTCACAAAAAATCAGAAACTTAGAGCAATTCAGCAATTTAGCTAGTGTTCAGCTGGACGCACAACTAAATTACGATTGGGTTCTTTACCTCTACTGAAGGTTTCCAAATCAGTGTAATTTCGCAAATAAGTGTGAACTTGACGGCGTTCTGCTGAACTTAAAGATTGAATTTCTACTTCTCTACCAGAAGTACGGACTTCATTTGCTGCTGATGTTGCAACCTCAAAAATTTCTGCTTGTCTGGCGACCCGATAACCACCCAACTCAATTGTATAAGAAGCTTGACTTTCCCCAGGTTGATTGAGATTAAGAGCAGAATTGGCTAAATATTGAATAGCATCTAATGCATTTCCATTTTTACCTATTAGCGCCTCAATATCTTTTGCTCTCAAGTTGGTTTCATCAATTGTCAGCCAGTAGCTGGAAATAGAGGTATTTTCATCCTCAGCAACGAAATCACGATCGATTCTAGCTGTTACTTCAGCAGATAATCCAGCTAGTTTCAGCAATGATTCTAGCCACTGCTGACCTCTGCAATCGGGACTATCATTCATAATTAGCCTATGGCTTTTTCGTGAAAATTTTGATTGAAAAGATAGTAAGAAATAAAATACTATCTAAGTCTTTTTAGTTGTGGTTTTCTTAGAACTTTTCGGTTCGAAGGGTAGTACTTTTTCCTGCGCACCTTCTAATTCCTTTTGCTGGGTATCTACAATTTTCTGTAGGTCCTCAGGTAGAGGCTCCCGCGAAAGAATATAAGTTTGCAGGGTTTGGAAGATATTACCAATCACCATGTACATCAATACCCCAGCAGGTAAAGGGAAAAACAGAAACATTCCCGAAATAAGTACCGGAGTAACCTTATTTACTGTATCTTGCTGAGAATTGGCATTACTGGCATTCTGTCCAGAAAGCATTTGGCTCACATAAGTGGTTATACCAAATGCCAATACCATGATGACTATATCCCAATGGATGCCACCGTCGTCATCAAACGCTCCAACTGTACCCAAAGCATCTATAAACAAAAATCCCTGGTCTGCAGCTAATCCAGGAATTATTCCTTGAATTGTTACATCTCCAGCTTGTAAAGCTTCTAAGTTCCCATTTTCGTCAATTGTGACCCTCTCTTCACCCTTAGTAATTTTCCATTTCGGGGTCAGTTGGGCTTCAGGGTGTTCTGCTAATAATTCTTGAAATGGCTTGCCTTCAGGAGTTTGATACTGAATTTGAGTATGTTCTCCTACTGCCAATTTATTACCACCAGGAACAATAGCACTTACTTTAACATGTTCTCCGTCAGCAACATAAATATTTTGAGGAGAAGTGGAAAAGGGTTGGGGTTGAATTCGTTCGATTTGCTCTGATGGTAAGACTTGCAAGTTAACATTATAGGTAACTCCTGCAAATGGCGATCCCCGTAATGTTGCGAATAGCGCAAATAATACTGGCATTTGCAGCAATAAGGGTAAACATCCCGCTAAAGGATTGCCAAATTCCTTTTGGACGCTCAGCATTTCTTCCTGCTGCTTTTGCGGATCGTCTTTATAACGTTCTTTTATTTCCTTCATCCGCTTTTGCATCATAGGCTGTACTATTCGTGTTTTGCGCATATTACGAATAGAACCAGCACTCAGAGGATATAGTGAAAAGCGTATAATTAATGTCAATGCTACGATCGCCAATCCATAGCTGGGCACTATGTTATAGAACATATCTATAATCGGCAGCATTACATTGTTCGAGAGAAACCCGATACCAAAATCCATTATCCTGAATTCAACCTGAGGTAGTGGTAAATTAACTGAATCTAATTTATCTAAAAGCTATGAAGATCTGCGACTGTATTTGACTACGGATAGCCGCACATTTTTTAAAAAAGTCGAAAAATCGCTTTTGTCGCTGATGGCTACATGAGCCAGAAGTCAGAATTTGGAATTATATTACCGTATTGTTGCCTGACTTCTGGCATTACAATTACTTCTTACTGGCAACAAAGTTAGGATTTTTGGCTGCTACTTTTTCACTGATGTAATTGTAGGTTTCGCGAAATCTGGGAACTGCTCGCATTTCTAAACGTGTTCCATTTCGCATTGTCAATACCATATCTCCCCATAAACCTAAACCACGGGGAACTTTGGCAATTTTAGCGATTTCTGAATAAATCACATCTGACCGGTCGCGTCCCATCCAACCCCCAATCACTGAAACTCGGCGATCGGTGATGCGATAACGCAACCACAATGCTCTGACAATAGCTCCCACTGCTAAGGGTAGACCAACTACGGTAAATCCAACCAATACGTTTAAAATTAAATCCCCTATGTGGGGTCCGCCTTCAAAGTAAACTTCTTCACGAATGCCCATTTAATACCTCGGTTTTTGCCAACAACTGCTCTAATTCTTGCAGAAATTGTTGGCCTCCGCACTTACATTCTACTGCTGTTGGTTTTACAACAACTACTAATTGCCATCCTGGTGCTACTTTGGGCAACAGTTGATAGAAAGCTGCTGACAACTGACGTTTGATACGATTGCGAACCACTGCTCGCTTACTTACCTTTGTACTAATCGATATACCAATGCAACTAGGTTTAATTGTCTGAGATTCAGTCAATGAAACATATTTTTGCTGATGCTTACCGATTTCGCGATTGTAGCCAATGACAGTTTTTCGAGAGGATATTGAAGCAGTTTTCAAAGCCCTTAATGTCATGTAATAACCATAACAACGGGTACCTGCTCGAAAGACTGCCTGGAAATCTTTGCGCGATTTTAACCGATTTTTACGAGGCAACGCCACAATCGTTACTTATTTGATAGTTGTTTGCCTGAATAGTTCGTTTTCTATGTTAGACGCTCAAACGATGACGTCCTTTCTTTCTCCTCGCTCTAATGACGTTCCTACCGTTTGGGGTACGCATTCTGGCACGAAAACCAGAAGTTCTTTTACGCTTACGGCAGGTGCCTCCTAATGTTCTCTTCATGCTATTGTCCTCTAAACTCCTAGAAAATCATATAAAATGTCACGATCTATGATTATATCAATATCAATATCAAATATAAATGTGACTTTTTTTTAAGTTTACTTTATATAATCTAAAAATCCTGGTTAAGGTTTATTCAGCATACGTAATTTAAAGTTTGAATAGGTACTGTTGCATACAATTGCAATCAAAATTGTTTTTTAACAGACGTAGCAATTGATTCCCAAAAATTATGACTAGTTCCCTGTTTCATCATGATCTTCCAACAGGAGAGACACCATAATAATTTCAGCAGGCAAAATACTAAAATATATTTGAACTACCTACAGAAGAATTACTTATCAAAATATCTGGGTACGGTAATGCTACGTCTATGTGGATTCGTAGGTTAACTAGGAGAAAATAAGTTGAGGAGCGAAAAATTTATTTGATTTTTCTAGCTAATGTCGATTATCCAAGTACCGATATAGCGAGCAAGGGGTAAGTCTCCTGGAGACTGAATCGAACAATTAAAATAGAATATTCCCCCAGAAGAAGGATTACGTGTGTTGTCCAAAATTAATTCAACTCTATTTCCTGCTGGGACTGCTTCCTTAGGGTAAATCTCGAGTACGTTACCTTCTTTGTCCCAATTAACTTTCTCTAGTTCAACTTTTTTGCCTTTAACTTTGACTTCTACTTCATCCGTGTCAAAAGAACCTTCATAATAATTCGGGTAGCTAATGACAAATTTAGCAGCGGCGACCTTCATTTTTTTCTGTGGGATTCTCAGTCTGTACCGATCCCAATCATTTGTTTGTCCGCCGAAATCTAACCGGTAACTTAATTGATTTTCGCGCTTAACTCCGCTAAACAATGTTAATCCGGATTGCGCCAAAGTGAGAGCGGGAAAGGTACCTAACAAGCAGCCACTTACCAATAAAGCAGACAAAAAACGTTTCATGGTTAAGCTCCTCTGGCAAAAGTAAAATATCAATCTGCAGTTTGAATTACAACAGATAAAGGCTTGTAACTAAACTTTACTACTGACCCGTAAAAAATGGACGTAAAATAACCATAAAAAGTGTCTATTTTCATAGATCACTCGAATTTATACCTGAATATGCTATTTATTTTCGTTGGAGACATTTTGCATATCAATTCCCCAGGTACTTGATTTGTAATGAGTAACGGGTAATGAATAAGAGGTAATCGGTAAAAACCCTTACCTTACGGTGTTAGCGATATGGTAATTGGTAATGGGTCAGTAATGGGTCAGTAATGGGGTGTGTAATACCCCTTTCTGAAGTCAGAGGATTTCAGAATTTAATTGATTTTTCTGTCTTTCTCATCAACAGTAAGTAGTTTACTATATCGGGCTATTTCTAAGCTTTACATGCACTCAGAGCAAATTCATGTTATCAACACATAAGTGTAGTAATTCTACAAGCGTCTTAATAATATTTTCTATAAATCTAACTATTTCAGAATATTTAGATTTATATCTAAAATGAATCTTTTATTGATGAAATTTCAGCTTTTACAATAGTGAAAAGCGTATAATTAATGTCAATGCTACGATCACCAATCCATAGCTAGGCACTATGCTATGGAAGGTATTTATGGATTGGCAGCATTACATTGTTCGAGAGAAACCTGATACCAAAATCCATTATCCCGAATTCAAGCTGAGGTAGTGGTATATTAACTAAATCTAATTGATCTAAAAGCTATGGATGTCTGCGACTGTATTTGACTACAGATAGCCGCACATTCCATATGAGAGTGAATAATTGTATTATTAGAAGAAAAATTTGCTCAAATTTCGGTAGATTATAGCTTTAAGCAGAAAATAGTAAGTTTAAAAAACTGGGACAAAAATAGTAATTACATAAAAACAAAATATAAATTGTACAAAATACCTAAAAAACAAAATTATTTTTATATTATTTTTTTCAAGATTAAAAACCATCTCAAACCTGTTTATCTCCACGTAAATTTATCATTAAGCATATTTTCTATTTATCTAACTATTTCAGAATGTTTAGATTTATATCTAAAATGAATTTTTTCTTGATAAAATTTCAGCTTTCAAATAGAACAATTATTAGTTAAATTGAGATAGATTGATTAAAACAAGTTTTACTTGGATCGACGAACACTTTTTTTAGTAATGGTTGGTTAGAATTTTGGGGTAAATAGTTAAGTGAATTTATTACCTCAGATTTTCTAATTCCGAAAAAAAGTTAAAGCATCAATCTATAAATTGGGGATCGACATAGGATGTGCAAATAGGAAAATGTAAAAAGTTAAATATGAGCATTTTTAATATATTGCTTAGTGAGGAGCAGACATTATCTTAATTGAGAAAGTACAATCAACATCAGTTGTATTTAAAGTATGTGCAATTATTCCTAAGGGGAAATAGCTGTGTCTAAATCAGCATAAATGCACTTCTAATTCCCTAATAATTTATAGGTTGCAGATATATATACATTCATCTGTGGGAGAGTTCATGAAAATATCAATTGCCAAAGAAATTGAAGTTTGCGAACGTCGTGTGGCATTAGTTCCCGACACCGTTTCTCGGTTAGTAAAACAAGGTTTTGAAGTATTCCTAGAAAGTGGTGCAGGGGAACGATCTTTCTTCTCTGATGCTGATTATGAAGCTGCAGGAGCAAAAATAGTTAATGATTCAGCAAAGTTATGGGGAGAAGCAGATATTTTACTGAAAGTAAGTCCTCCCCAAATACGTGAAGATGGGATCTCAGAAATTGATTCTCTCAAAGAAAATGCGGTACTTATTAGCTTTCTTAATCCTTTAGGAAATCCAGAGATCGCGCAAAAGTTGGCAGAACGCAAAATTACAGCTTTTGCAATGGAGATGATCCCGAGAACCACAAGAGCACAAAGTATGGATGCTTTGTCCTCTCAGGCTTCCATTGCTGGTTATAAAGCGGTATTAATTGCAGGAGCGGCTCTACCGAAATATTTCCCAATGCTAACAACTGCTGCTGGAACCATTGCACCGGCGAAGGTATTTGTGATGGGTGCGGGTGTTGCGGGTTTACAAGCGATCGCTACAGCTAGACGTTTGGGATCTGTGGTAGAAGCTTTTGATATTCGTCCTGCTGTTAAAGAAGAAGTTCAAAGTCTTGGTGCTAAATTTGTCGAGGTCAAGCTGAAAGAGGAAACCACTGCAGCAGGTGGTTACGCTAAGGAAATTTCCGAAGCTAGCAAACAGCGCACCCAAGAATTAGTTACCGAACACGTCAAAAATGCCGATGTGGTGATTACTACTGCTCAGGTACCTGGTAGAAAAGCGCCTTTGTTAGTAACCAAAGAGATGGTTTCACAAATGAAGCCAGGTGCAGTAATTGTAGATTTGGCTGCAGAACAAGGTGGTAACTGCGAGTGTACTGAACCAGGTAAGGACATCATAAAAGATGGCGTTACTATTATTGGTCCAATTAATTTACCATCATCGATGCCAGTTCACGCCAGTCAGTTGTATGCGAAAAACCTGACATCACTAATGAAGCTTTTCACCAAAGAAAATACTTTGCAGTTGAACTTTGAAGACGACATTATCAACGCAGCTTGTATTACCCATGGAGGAGAAATTCTTTCCTCCAGAATTAAGGATGCATTAGCTGCTTTGGTGTGATTGAGTGATTAGGGATTGGGGACTAGCTACTGGCGACTGGCGACTGGGAATAGGGGACTAGCTACTGGGAAGATAATATCCGTAATTAATAATTACTAATCCCCATACAGCTAACCCCACTCTAACGCCAATCCTAAATTCCCAATCCCCTAATGGCTAACGTCACGCTATCGCTAACGCCTACCGTAAATCCCCCACCCCAAGGAGTTTAAAGTGACAGAAACATTACTTGCTGCTTTATTTGTATTTGTTTTGGCGTCTTTTGTTGGATTTGAAGTCATCAACAAAGTTCCACCAACCCTTCATACACCTTTAATGTCCGGTTCCAATGCCATTTCTGGTATCGCCGTATTAGGTGCGATCGTAGCTTCTGGTGCAAAGGAATCGAGTCTATCAGTAACTCTTGGTTTAATCGCTGTCGCCCTAGCAACGGTTAACGTTGTCGGTGGTTTTTTGGTTACCGATAGAATGTTGCAAATGTTCAAGAAAAAAGCTGGATAACAGTTAACAGTTATCAGTAGGTAACGGTTTATAGCTAATGTCATGTCCTTATGGAATACAGGTAATGGGTAATAATTATTCAATTCGTAATTACCAATTACCAATTAGTAGTTAACCGTTAGCGCTTTGCAAAATATTGGTGTTTACCAAAAGAAATCTTAAGTTCATTAGTTGCTTGACGAATGAAATTTACTAATGAGCAGTGACAACTGAATTATGGGAATTAAAAACTGAATTATGAATGATTTTCTCCCGACTGGCATTCAGCTATCATATTTGCTTGCTGCATCTTTATTTATTCTTGGTTTAAAGAAACTGGGTTCGCCTGCTACAGCTAGAAATGGTAATGCGATCGCGGCTGTGGGTATGCTCCTAGCAATCGTAGTTACTTTGTTAGACCAAAATGTGTTGAACTACCAAATGATTTTGGTAGGGTTAGCTATTGGTTCGGCTGTAGGTGCTATAGGTGCTTACGCAGTCAAAATGACTTCAATGCCCCAAATGGTTGGTTTACTCAACGGGCTTGGTGGTGCGGCTTCAGCATTGGTTGCTGTTGCTGAATTTTGGCGCTTGCTGGAACATTCTCAAACCATACCTTTAGATGTAAATATTTCCATTGTTTTGGATGTATTTATTGGCGGTATTACTTTTACTGGTAGTGCGATCGCTTTTGCAAAGTTACAGGGAATTTTACGGGGTACTCCCATTACATACCCTTTACAACAACCAGTTAATGCTTTGCTATTAATTGCCTATGTTGTAGGTAGTGTTTTCTTGGTAATGTCGCCTCATAACCTAGGAATTTTCTTGGGTATTACTGGGATTTCTTTACTTTTGGGCGTGCTATTTGTCATCCCCATCGGTGGTGGTGATATGCCGGTAGTAATTTCGCTGTTAAACTCGCTATCTGGTTTAGCGGCTGCTGCTGCTGGTTTTGTGGTTATGAACAATATGTTGATTATTGCAGGTGCATTGGTGGGAGCATCAGGTTTGATCCTGACCCAGATTATGTGTAAAGCAATGAATCGCTCTTTGTTCAGCGTATTGTTTGGTGCATTTGGTCAAGCTGCTGCTGGAGGAGGAGCCGGTGGTGACGATGGTGATAAGAGCGTCCGCAGCATCGATCCAGAAGAAGGGGCGATGATGTTAGGTTATTCTCGCTCTGTGGTGATTGTTCCTGGTTACGGTATGGCGGTAGCCCAAGCACAACATAACGTCCGCGAGTTAGCAGATCAATTGGAAAGATTGGGTGTTGATGTCAAATATGCTATTCACCCAGTAGCAGGAAGAATGCCGGGACATATGAACGTATTGCTTGCAGAGGCGAATGTATCTTATGACTTGCTCTGTGATATGGAAGATATTAATCCCCAATTCGAGCAAACAGATGTGGCGTTAGTAATTGGTGCTAATGATGTTGTTAACCCGTCTGCGCGCAGTGATGCAAATAGTCCGATTTATGGAATGCCAATTTTGGAAGTAGACCGGGCAAAACAAACTATTGTGATCAAGCGCGGAATGAGTAAAGGTTTTGCTGGTGTTGACAATGATTTGTTCTATAAGGATAAAACCACAATGCTTTTTGGTAGCGCTAAAGATATGGTTGGTAAGTTAGTTTCTGAAGTGAAGCAACTGTAAGTTTCTAATTTTTTTACCTAATATTTCCAATATGGGACGCGATTTAATTCGCGTCTTTTTTTATTTATCTCCGATCAGTCTGTCTCTCCAAAAGATTATTTTTTGCTATTTTTCTGATCTACCACCTGCTAATTCAATTAATAAATCTATGGGTGTATTTGGATTTTTTGCGATCGCAGCAAGGACGCGTTTATCGTTTGTATTCGCAGCTAATTCTATTAATTCTTCTACAGGAGTATTAATATTCTCAGCAAGTTCAAGGTTTTTAGACATAACTTATACTTTCAAAGTAAATACTTATGTAGCCTTAACTAGACAGGTAGTAATTTCACCACTTCACCAAAAGGAAATTCATCTTTATTTAAACCACCAGGAGTAACAACCCATAAAACAGGTACATCTGGATCGACCTGGGGAAAATCACCATATCCATCTGTTAAATAAACACAAACAGCAGTATCTAAATGATTCCACTTTTCTCCAAGGAGCGAGAAAAAGGGAATAAACGAAGTACCTCCACCCCCTTCCGGTGTAGGTAAAGAACTTTTATTCTCAAGGGAATAAGGTCCGTAAATATCGCTGTCAGCGTAATACAGCTCGCAGTCCAGATGAGGGTAAGAATTAATTATCCCGTCAATTTCACCCAGAAACAGAGATAATTCTTCATTGTCAATGGAACCAGAAGTATCGACAGCAACGTATACTTTAACTGATTCCCCTTCTAAGTTTTCTAGATATAAACCTCTACCAATAAAACGGCGATCGAATCCAGAAAAATCAGTTGGAGTTTTTACTAAGTAACGCCACAAATAAGACCTCCAATCTAGTTGAGCATCTTTTATTGCTCCTAATTCCCGAGCGATTCCCCCAGGAATATTACCATCAGGTTTGCTGCGAGCGATGGTTTCCGATCTAGCTAAAGCGTTGCGCCAATATGTTTCTAATACTTGTTTTTGACTAATATACATACCAACCTGATGGTACTACGTAAGAACCGACTCGACGGTCTAAGATTAGTTGCTGTGCAACCCCTTGCATTGCTGGGGGTGCCATATTCAGTTCATCTAAGAATAATATCCCTTTACCCGTACGAGGTAAAAAATCTGGTGGATACCAACTCGATACACCATTAGAAGCAACTGGTAAACCTCTTAAATCTGTTGGTGCTAGTTGTGATAATCTCACATCCACAAAGTTTATTTTATGTGCGGAAGCGATCTGGGAAACAATACTTGATTTACCAACACCAGGAGGACCCCAAATCATTGTACTGATTTTGATATTTTTAGTAACTAATTGGTTGAGGTAGTTTTCTAATTGTTGTGGAGTCATCGGAAAAAATAGATGAAATATGATTAAAAATTAAAGGTAACTAAATAAGAATAAGAGTTTTCGGGACTTTACTGTAAAAATGTCTTCCCATTTGATTTTTTCAATTAAAAATTGCTCCGTTGATAAAACTTCTTTAAAAATATGACGAAGTCAAAATCAAGCAATCTTTTGATTCGATGTAGGGGAACAAGTAAATTTTATGAATCATTAATGCGATCGCCTACAGTGATGTGAAACCTATAGAACAAAGTGCAGTTCTAAATTTAACAAGGGCTCAACGATGTTGTCTCTGGTTTTGTGGCGATGAAATATTAATTTTACTTTGGGGTCGATTTCAACTCAGTCATCCAGATAATTCTGAGATATTATCTGTCAGTAAAGATTATTTGAAATCCAATTATAGAAAAAGTGTATTTAAATAATGAAAATGGAAATAATAAAATCAAATTTTATGAAGTGATGTTTGTATAAAAAAACTAAATAATTTTGCTTAATAACTCAAAATTTTAAAGGGTAACCCTCGCTAGGGTACCCTTATTTATTGAAAAAATGTAATATACTTTGACATTTTTGCATTTTATGGCAGATATATATTAGCGTTCTTTTGCCAACAGTATTCCAATAAGTGCAAACATACTAAGTAAGTAGGCGAGAAAAAAGTAAACTATGTAAATAAATATAAAATATCTGTATTTGGCTAGTAGTAGCGCTTTAGCGCTAAAGCGCTATTACAAACAAGTTATGATTTTTCTTACTAAACGTACTTATGCAAAAAGTACCTGATAGGTTTGACGACCAAATACTCCGTCAGCTGAAAGCCTCTTATCCTTTTGAAATTGTTTAACTACCGCTTCAGTTCTAGGACCAAAATCGCCATCTACCCCTAGTCTATATCCTTTCTCAAGTAGTCGACGCTGAACTTTTCTGACATCTTGACCTTTTGCTCCATGCTTTAAGACAATACCGAATTTTGGGCGTAGTTCTTCACGTACGCTGATAACTGATTGTCTGGATTTTGTGTTGTCATGAATGAGTTTTGCTGCGTTCAAGCTGGCGATACGAACGCATCCATTGGAATCAGGATATTCGGGAACGACTGGATAGTAATGAAGAGCAATTCCACGAGAATCATCTTGAAAACGTGTTACCCATTGGGCTTGTGGAAATTGACTAAAACGACGTTCATGGTAATTTACTGGGAATTCACCTTTTGGAGTGCAACTCGTCCCACCTCTTTTACTGGTCACAACATCATCGCAATTGACACCGGACACACCTTCACCAGGACTACAATGAAAGGGACCTTTTTCTTGTATAGCTGCATTTGCTCCAGTCCATTCAAGTGTCACTTCTTGTTTCCATAAGTCAACGATGACTTTTGATATGTATGTTTGTGCCATTAGATTATTATTAATAGTAACTGTATTGTTGGTTTGTTACAAAAAATGATTTCCCGTTAAAAGTACTATTCTGGATAACTTTTGACAGAAGTCATTTACGCTCGTTTGCTCTGACGATGAATACCGATCCAGGCTGTTTAATTCCAGAAAGTTAGGATTATTTCTTGTAAGATCTATTTCTTGTGACATCTCTCGATGCTAATGCTCGCGCATACAACCCATCTTCCGCACTCTAACTGTCACAATCGGTAATTACTTAAATAAATCAATAATAAAAGAGTAAAAAAGTACTTTTTACCAC
>NZ_LMTZ01000002.1 GCF_001456025.1 Mastigocoleus testarum BC008 | reverse complement strand
GGGACGCCCCATTGTTCGCTTTTGCTTCTTTTATTTCTTCATTCTTTATTCTACAGTTATATGCAACTTCACATAGAGTTGGTATTACAGCAGAAGATTACTCAATTGAGTCATTCATGCTTTTATAGCCTAACTTTTTATTTCAATTTGAATTTCGAGCAGCCCAGTAATCCAAGGTGTAAATCCGGGTAGGATTATTTAGACAGGAAATATTCGCCTCCATAGATGGTTAACCCTGACAAAAATTACACTGCGTTGTACTAGCTACTTATTGAGCGCGTTCTCAGTCAAAAGTTTGACCGACTCCTTCGGAAGGAAGAAGGAAGATGTTAAGAAACGCATTTCCCACAAAAATCTTCCTTCCTAAAGACAGAAGGATACAAGCCTCGTTCTTATAGGACCCAGAATGTTTTGTATGCACTGAGGACGCGCTTTCCAAGCGAACGTGTTCACCGTGGGTGCGTCCAAAGGGAGGAGTCCAAGCAACTTTGGACGCGCTTCGCGTTCACTGCAGGTGCCTCTAACGGCAACATAAAACCCCCGATCCACCTGGAGGAATTTAATTCCAGGCGGCAGAGCCTTCGGCGACGACGTTAAGCCTCTGCGGGGGTGCATTCTGTACCTTCTTCCCTCTTCCCTGTTCCTTCTTTCTTCGCTGTGACGCCAAAAGTTCTTCTGAACTCTGAAATTATAGCGGATTTCTACTCGGTGAGGTACAGATATATCTTGTGGTGAAGCGTTTTTGTCCAATCAAATCTACCTTATTAAGTTGCAAACCGCTATATGTTTCGGATAAATACTATTCTTAGTTCGATTAAATTCAACAATTCGTAGTTCAAGTACATTAAGTATGTTGACCAGAAATTATTCTGTATCCATGTTTACGATGATACACAGCTTCTGAACGAGCCTTTTTCTGCTGAATTGCTTTAAAGACAAAATCTGTCAAATGGCTTATCTTTGGTTTCAAACGCCACTCATGATATCGTTGCGCGACCGGCCCTGTTAAAATTTCCTGCCATTGCTCAGCGATCCGTTCCACAGTAAAGTCTTTGGCTCTGTTAAAACCATTAGCTATCATTTTTTCGTAGCGTTCGGGTTCTTCCTTAAGGTGTCGAATTGCGTTTATGACGTCGTTAGGAGTTTTAATCTCGATGTAGTCGAGTTCTGATTGTCTGAGTTGACGAAATGCCGGTTCTGGGCCTAACAAAGCTGGGACACCAGCCATCCATGCGTTTACTAGTTTACTTGCCGGCTTGACTAAAGCATCTTTTTCGGTGAGATCGCGTACAGCTAGCACCAGATCTGCATCACTGTAATCGTTCCAAGAGACAACGAGTTCCTTGGTTTTGCCACTGACCTGTAATCTGACCCCCAAATTCTCAAGCTTTTGCAGAAATTCAGAAGACTTAAAAGGCTCGTACAAGTTAAGTTCCGAGCCCTTAAAAACTATATTCTCAATTCGAGTACCACGAGTCTGATTTCGTCGTATCAGACCGGGTTGAGGCCAATGAGGAACGAAGGCATCTGTTTGAGATTCGACACAAGTTTCGTTTTGAACAATAGCAAAATTACACAGAGTAGGTTTTGGTCCATCTGCACGACAACCGACAACAAATGAAGAAAAACTGAGGTCCTTAATTTTCAAATCAAGAGAACTGACAATGCAAATTTCACCCGGAATAAACCTGTCTGACAAAAATACGTTATAGTTATTCTGCTTTAAGCGTAAGTAAGTTTGAATAATCCAGCAGTCCTCAGCATTAACAAATCGATGATTAATATGCTCAGGATCAGATATTGATACCTCTGATGAGAAAAGTTCAGCCCAGCGCTCAGGATAACGACATATAAATGTTACAGGATAAGGCAGTGGAGTAATTGATTGTTTCACAACTTTCTGCGACATATAAAAATTAAATGTATTAGGACTTACGCATCGTACAAATTTACTACTCTAAATGAACGAAAATACGTTGTTTCAGACTATTGTCAATAATTCCATAATTAAAGTAATTGCATAAAAGGTATCGGAAAATTGATGTTTAATACCTCAAATACATACCTCATATTTTCCTCATTCTGTCAATGCGTAAGTCCTATGTATATGAAAAAAATATGCAATTTTATAAACTGTGACACTTACGGATTCAGGATATTGAATCTTTTACAAAGGGCGTGGAGAAAACCCTGGTTTGAGCTTCTCCCGAGTGTAGGTTTTTGTTTTTAATGGGACTCAGACATTTTTTAATTCAAAAAAAGCTCAAAGCTTTACAAATCAATGATTTTACTTAAATTGATTTTTTCTTGACATATCTGGATTATGACTAACGCCGTGCTTTCCTAAGAGGAATTCTTAGACCTTTGAAGCTAATCCATTATCATAACTGGCTTTGAGGCTTTTCGCTGTTTGTTTTTGTCTGAGTTCCGTTAGTGATTTTTATTGATGAGAAAACATGAAAATACGGAAACAAGGGAAATACTCTCATAGTATTTGGGATAAAAAACTTTTCTACAAAATTTTAGTACTCAATTCAAGCGCTTAATCACCTTACCTTAATCACTCCTTTCTTAAAAACCTACACCTATCAAAGTTTTATTTTGCGTGGTCGCTGCGCCGAATAGTCAG
Source organism: Mastigocoleus testarum BC008 (assembly GCF_001456025.1). Classification (GTDB taxonomy): domain Bacteria; phylum Cyanobacteriota; class Cyanobacteriia; order Cyanobacteriales; family Nostocaceae; genus Mastigocoleus; species Mastigocoleus testarum. The sequence continues at coordinate 196,300 of NZ_LMTZ01000002.1, read as the reverse complement.
GGAATTATTGGTTCATTATTTACTTACTCTTATGATACTACGCTTGTATTCTTGTATTCCACTAACTGTTGTTGCCGCCGTAGTATTCGGGAAAAATGAAACTGCAATTGACCTTGAAGTTGAGGAAACTTACTTAACATACACCATATCGCGTACAAACGTGCATCTGATGCTGTCAGTCCTCTTTTGTGTCCCGACTGGTATATTCGGTAAGTCAACAAAGTATAAGCAAGCAAAAGTAATAATAAACTCACCCCAAAGGTAAACCATGCCGCCAGCAAAGCAACTACAGGTAGTATCAGTCCCCAAAACCAGATGCTACGACTTTCCTTCAACCAATGTCGCTCGGGAGAGCGACCATGCAGCCAAGAACCTTCAGCATATGCATGACCCGCTCTGAGCGATCGCTTCCACCATTGTCCAAACTGACTAATTTTCGCATCGTGTACAGTCATAGGAGCATCGATCCGGAAAATTTTGCCTCCAGCTTGTCGCAAACGTACGCACAATTCTGGTTCTTCACCTGCAATTAATTTAGGATTAAATCCACCGACGGATTTAAAAGCACTGACGCGCATCATCGCATCACCACCACAGGCTTTGGCTTCTCCGATAGGAGTATCCCATTCAATATCGCAAAGACGGTTGTAAATTGAGCTGTTGGGAAATTCTTCTTTCCTTCTACCACAGACCACTACAATTTCTGGGTTTTGCTGTAATTTTTTCAGAGCAACATCCCACCATTGTTGCACAATCCGACAATCTCCATCCACAAATTGCACAAAATCGATTTGCGGATCCATCTGCAGCAGATGTTCAAAACCTGTATTTCTTGCACGAGCAGCGGTGAATGGAATTGATAAATCTAATTCTACAACCCCGACACCCAAAGATTGGGCTAATTGTACACTACCGTCGGTAGAACCAGAATCAATATATACAACAGTTCTATTTTCTCCAATTGCAGATAGCAGACTTTCCTTAAGACGGTTACCTTCATTTCTACCAATGACAACTACACCAACTGACGTCATAATTTTCCTCGCTGGTTAATTTACGTGTTATTTTTTTACCTTAATATCTTTAAAAGTCAAAAAATTTTAATTTTGACAGTACAGCATTTTTAGTAAGTCAAGAGATGTAATAAAAAAATAAATATTCTTAAATTTATGATTTTTTTATTTGTGAGCTTAAATTGTTACCCACAATTTTAATTTATTGAAAACTAAAATTACTTCTAATGTTTCTGGATGACAATTATCAGATCAAATAGAATTGCTTTTTCTTTTTACATTTTTCTGTTTTAATCGTCCAATAGTCCATTCTTTAACTATACTCAGGATGGAAGACTTCAGCTTTTTTCTATTTCAGAATAATATGTTAGGCATCTTAGCACACAGTGCTTATTCAAAATTTATTTTTTCTATAAATCTTAGTCATAAAGTTATTATTAGCACTCATAAATAACGAGAAACATAGCTTTTAGAGATAACAAAATAATTGTATAGTTATTATTGATACCCTTTGATACACCTTTTTAAAACTCATCAAAATTAGTGTTGTATCGCTCGATTAATTAAAGCCAAAAAATTAGTCGCAACTTAAATTTAGTCTCCCAGTTTAGTAAATAGTTCGTAACTCCATGAAAACAGCACTTGCTTTGGAAAACACTAATCATGTTATCCAACGTCAAAAAATCACGGCACACATAGTAACCAGTTTGTTAGGAGGTATTCCCCGTCCTTTAGGGACTATCATGAGACAGTTTTTGTACAAAATAATATTTGCACGTATGGGACGAAATGTTTACATTCAAGCAGGTTCAGAGTTTTTAGGTGCTAATGCCATTGAGATTGGCAATGACGTCAAGATTATGCGAGACGTTCGCTTGAATGTGAAGACAACCAATAGTTTTATTCGCTTGGGCAACAGAGTTTGTCTGGATCGAGGTGTTGATATCAATGTTGCTGGAGAAGATTGTTCGATCGAAATTGGCGATAGTTCTTATTTAGGACCGTATGTTTGTATGAGCGGACCTGGTCATATCAAAATCGGTCAGCAATGCCTAATCGCTTCGCAAACGGGCATATATGCTAACAATCACAGAGAATATGGACTGAGCAGAGAAGGAATTACCATTGAAGATAACTGTTGGTTGGGTACAGGGGTTAGAATTTTGGACGGAGTAACTATAGGTCGTGGTAGTGTAGTTGGGGCGGGAGCTGTAGTAACTAAGGATATCCCTCCTTATTCTGTAGCTGTTGGAGTACCAGCAAAAAGAATAAAAGCCAGTAAGGGTGGTTGTGTTTGATGTTTTTATCTGGTAAAGAGTTTTAGTATTTGTTTTAGATTTATAGTTTTTTGAACTATAGTTTTTTTTTGAGCTATAGTTTCTTTGAGTTATGCTTTTTTAAACTACAAATTTATTAGTTTCCCGATTATTACTTTGCCAAAATAAGGCTAAAATTTTGAAGCTTGAAGGCTAAAGTAATCCTGAAAGCAGCAATAAAATTAAATTGTATATGGGTGTTGAATCTCTAAAGGAGTATTATGTCCGATAAATGTCAGACTTCTTTTGTCTGCTGCGTTGAGTCTGGTGCGCTTGAGAATTATACGTTGCGAATGATAGAGAGTCTGCGAAAATGGGGAGGAAAGTTTGCGGATGCGCCAATATATGCTGTGACTCCTCGCTTTGGACCTCCTTTATCGCAACATACAAAGAATACCTTTGCTCGTTTGAACGTCAATCATATTCGCTGTAATCCTCGAACCAATTATTCATGGCTTGGTTTTTTGAATAAACCTTTGGCTCTAGTTGCTGCAGAAGAATGCATAACATCCGAGTCAGTTTGCTGGCTGGATAGCGATGTTTTGATTTTAGGCGAACCAGAGGAGCTAATCTTCAAGGAAGGGGAAGATTTTGTAGCTTGTGCTTCTGACAAAAATATTGGAAGTGCGGGATTAGAAGACCCCCAAGATAAATTTTGGAAAGAACTCTACACAATATTCGATTTAAATATTGAAAATATTCCCTGGATAGTAACAGAAAGAGAAAAGAAAAATATTCGTATTTACTGGAATAGTGGAGTTTTTGCATATCGCCGATCCTTAGGATTGGCAAAAGATTATCTCCAAGTATGTTTTGACATTCTTAATGCTGAAATTGCAAACCATGAATCCAGTATTTTCTTTCACGAGCAAGTGGCTTTAGTTTTAGCCATGCTCAAAAGAGATCTGAAGTGGCGTGCTTTACCTTACTCCTATAACTATGGCATGGGTAGTAAGACTCACAGCCAATGGTACAGTGAAGAACAGTTCAAAGCTACTAAAATAGTCCATTACCATGATGCTATGTGGCCCTGGTTTTGGGAAACCTTTGTTGATTGTTTGGATCAGGCTCATCCACCGGTTGCTCAATGGTTAAAACCTCTTGGTCCATTAAAAAACGAAGCACCCATACAGTGGCGTGCTACAAGTAAATTGCTTAAAGAAGTGCGATCGCGGCAATTAAATAATTACACCAAAGCATGTAGGGTTTTGTAGATGGGTTTTTTAGCACGAAAATTCTAGACAGATGAGCTTAGTTTAGCTGAATCAAGGAAGAGGTTAAAAGCTTTGACCTAGCGGTTAAGTACAAAATTGCAGTCAGCCTGAGAAGGTACTTTCCTTAACTGGAGCCAAAGATACTCTATGGTTGATGTAATCCCTATATAGCAATCCTAAACGATTTTATGAGAATAAATTATGTAGAGACTTTACATGGGAGGTCTCTACATGGGATTTACTAAATAAGTCTAAAACCTTTATGTAGCGCTATGTGCAAGTGAAAAGTCATTAGGATAGCGTGTCCGTAGGACATAAGCCTAATACGTATGGCTTTTAGGGTTAATATATGTCCTAACTTAGCTTGTTAGTGCTAAATTCAAGTTTAATCAAAAATTTGTAGAGACATATAATTGCTGCAAAATATACATATTATACATTTTCGCAATTTTATGCTGATAGTATTTTATCGCTCCAATAATTTAATTTATAGGATTTTGTGATTCAAACAGAAAGTACAGTCGTAACAAAAAGTACCCAGTATATGTTACTTTTATAGAGCAAATAGCTTTCCATTATATTGTTCATAAATAGGAACAAAAGAAAAGCTATGTACCATAAATTTTCTGGACGCACTGCGGCGTAAGCCCTTTGAAGACTTTTGAAATATGTTTTGAAAAAAATGATTGTAAATAACGCGAAGCCTATCAAGCCAACATCAAGGGCTAAATCAATAAAACCGTTATGGGCATGAGGTGGAACGAAATTCTCAGTCACAGCACGACCTGCTTCTACTGCATATGGACTTCCTGGGGCCCAAAATGCTGTACGTCCGTAACCCAACAACGGTCTATCCATTAATCTAGTGAGAGTTACCCCCCACATCAAGGTGCGTCCGGTTAAAGTTGGGTCTTTTCCAAGACCAGCCAAGATATCTACCCAGTAAGCAAAAACTATTGTTCCGACACATCCTAATAACAAAATACCTATATCCAAAAATAATACCGTGACTTTGCCACGCCAGCGATATTTACGGTAGAAAAACAAAGTTAGGAAGAGTAAAAACACCATGGTCAAGGAAGTTTTGGAAGTCGAAAGCAAAATCAAAGCAATCGACATAAACAAACATATCCATTTCAAAAAGCGGTGAATTGGCCGCACAGGCACAAATACAAATGCCAATGTAGCCAAAATCATCATACTTCCTAAGTTGTTTTTATAGCCATATACTCCTTTCCAAGCACCGGGGTGGTCTGCTCCGTGAATACCAATTTCAGGTACAGCAAGAGCAACAATAAAGCTCATCACAGCACCAATAGCAAAAGATAAAGCTATAAGTTTGAGCTGTTGCCTCAGGTCAAATCTGGCAGCAAAATATAAACCAAAGGTACTCATTTGCAGAACCTCTCGATTATCAGCCAAAGTTGATGGCAAATAATCAGACCACAGAAATGACAATAGGAGTATCCCAATGAGGACCCAAAGGAGTTTACTGCGACATGCTATTTTTCGGGTACTTCTGTGACGGAAAATCATCAATACCGTTGGTCCTAACCATACAATGTATCTGACGATTGAGACCACACTCGTTGGTGCGATTTGAGCAAACATACCAGAAAAAAATAACAACCCTAAAACGGCGATTATTTTTTCCACTTTGTCCAGAGTTGGTTGTGGCATGTGAGAAGATTGCTCTGAGGAAGTATATTGATTTTTGTCCTGCGCTTTCGCTCCAATTTGCATTTTATACTTGCTTTGCTTGCAAAAATTAAAATCGGTGGTTATTACTATCAGCGCCCCTGGAGTATTCTTCCGAAGGGTAGCGCTATATAGTACTTAAAATCAAAACTGGAATAAAAACTATTAATCCCTGATATGTAACCAATAACGAATACTAAAGTCACTAGATACCGGTAGTCTTTAATTTTCTTACTTCTTTACCTTCCTGTATTGCTAATAGTATATTTTTGAGAGCAGTTCCCCAACTTTTCTCCAAATCATAAAATTGTTCTTTTACCCTAAAACAAGCTTGTCTTTTTGTTTCGTAAAGCTCAGGTTTTTGATACAGTTCCAGTAATGCATCGCCATAGGCTTTAATGTCATTAGGTGGTACTTCCATAACCGCATCTTGGACATAACATAAAGCTGGACAAACGGCAGAAGTGACGACTGGACGATGAGCAAGAATACTTTCCCCTACTACGCGGTTGAAACCTTCAACAAAATCAGTTCGAGTCGGAACTATAACAACATGCGAACGACCAAACATCTCTCGCATTTGCGATTTATTGCAATAACCGTGACATATAAAATTTTCTTCTACTTTAGCCTCGGAAGCTGCTAAACGTAAAGGATCTAAAGCTGAACCAGCACCACAAATATCAAATGCTATTTCTTTGATTCCCTGCTCCGAAAATCGTTTGGCAATTTCCAATAAGTCGAATACACCTTTATTTTCTTCGACTCGTCCGGCAAATAATACCCTAAAGGTTTGACCATTTTTTGGTGGTTCTGGAATATTTATAAAATCAGCTTGACGAAAGGTTGGGAAAAACTCAAAAATTGGCGGATGTTCCCCTTGTGTTAGTTCATCCACTTGTTTGGCAATATCATGGGAAACTGTTAGTATTCCTCGACATTTCTTTCTGAAAAAATAACTCCCCAGTTGCAAGCTCAGTTTATCGGCTAAACGTTTAGCCGCATACTTTCGCCATAGGACACAATGTAGGGAAGGTACCACATTAATTCCGAACCAAGAAAAAATTGGTAATAAAAACCAGTGGGTATTCCCACTAGAAATAACTGCCACATTTGCTTTAAAGCGAATTGCTCTCACAAGCAACCGTAACGCACACCAAAGTTGTTGCAAGTGATATACGATTCCAGAAGCGTTTCTTATCGGTAGAGGGCAACTTTCAACAATAAATTGCTCTTCGTGCAAATATTCCGATTTTTTTGTTGGAGCGATGATATACGCGTGAGCATCAAGAGCGCGACAAACTTCATAAAATTGTCTGCAATAAGGTACCGAAACCTGAGAAGGTACATCTTGATTCTGAATCCAGAAATTATAAGCCTCAATTACATCTTCAGGACCAGACGCATACAGAATCCGAAGCTGTTTGGGCATTATTCCAGTACCTCTGTGATTTTCAATAAATTTAAACACAATAGCTTAGGTTGCTTAATGACATCATACAAATAGCCTAGCCTGTTGCATTATTTTGAATTGATTCTCTGTTTGTCCGTTCCCATACTTTTTGAGGTTTAACTAAAAACTTCAAGTAGATAGGAAGTTTCCAAAGCACGTAAATAGGGATTATCAAAAGCTTATGTAACGGAATATCGGTTCGTCCAAATTTTGCCCAAGCTATACCAATTGCTAATAACAAACAACAACCAGCAACTGTTAAAATTATCGCTGGGATCCAAGAAATTCCTAAAACTCCCACCAATAAAGAAATCCCTAAAACACCAGACCATATAACTACTAACAAAGATAGGGGTGGTACGGATAAATCTAGCGCACTCAAAAACAATCGCAATCTTTTTTGCTGCAATGCTTCTAAAAGCATCTGGGGGACATAAGTAAACAAAGTTTGTAAGTGACCGTGCTCCCAACGAGTTCTTTGTTTTGTCGCAGTTTCATCGTTTGAAGGTAAATATCCTTTAACAATAGCTCGAGAACAAAAAACTGGTTCGTATCCAGCAAGGGTTAGATCCATACCAAGCTTCATATCTTCAGTGATATGACCGCTAGCAAGGTCAATGCTCCGGATAACCTTCCAAGGAAAAGCCATTCCTGTCCCAGTTAACAAACAAGGTAATCCCAAACGTTTTAATCCCTCAAAACGGACTAAATTTTTAACTTTGAAAGCAAAGGTAGAAATTAAATCCTTATATCTAGGGTTGGGAGGAGTTTCCATCAAATAACTTGCTTGTACTGGTTTTCCTGTAGATATGACTTGAGCAACGAGTATGTCGATCGCATTAGTTTCGACGTAGCAGTCAGCATCTACGAATATAACCACATCAGGTGGATCGTTTTCTAAAAAATTCAATCCATAGTCTAAGGCATAACCTTTACCCTTGAGGTCGGAATTGTGACGTTCGATGACTGTTGCGCCTGCAACACGAGCTATTTCTGCTGTTCTATCTTGACAGTTATCAGCAATTACAACCACCCGATCTTCAGGTTGTAGGGCCTGAGACAGTTGTTTAAGAGTAGCACAAATAACACTTTCTTCATCATGGGCGGGAATTAAAATTGTAACCTTGGTTCCCTCTGGCCTATTTTTACCACCAGGTTGTGTATTAACTGGGAATAGGGCTAAGAAGCACTCAATGAAAAGCATTAAGCATGGGATCAATACAATTATTGCTCCAGCTATTAACAGACTCTCGGTAGCAAAAATAATCATATTATTTACGGAAATCACAGGTATCTATCGCACCCCTAATTGTTTGTTTAATTACTAATGATTAGATTATTGATTGAGTTCCAGGGCAAAATGCAATTTGTCAACCAATTTATTTATGAGATTTGGATTCAGTTGTAATAATTTTTGCAGGTATGCCTACAGCAGTTGCTTTACCTGGAACATCGATTAATACTACAGCATTGGCACCGATGTTCGCTCCATCGTTAATGGTGACACTACCAAAAATTTTAGCACCGGCCCCAACATTGACATGGCGACCTAATTTTGGCGCATCAAAGGGATGTTCTAAATACCGATTACCTAAAGTTACGCCCTGACGGATGATAGAATCATCTCCAATTTCACAGTTACCATGAATTACAATTGCCCCTTGGTGTTCAAAAATAACACGGCGACCTAATTTCACGGAGTAAGGTAATTCAATTCCGTAGGTATTGCGAATTTTACGAAACAGCATTCTATATAAAATGCTCAGAGGCGCTCGAAGTAACTTTGGTTGAACCTTCATTCGCCAAACTCCAAAGCGATGTACCGCTACAGCACGAAATCCCGGCTTAGTCCAATCGCGTCCGTGAGCAACCCAGTCCTCATGAATTTGCTGCCAAATGCTCAAATTTGCATTTATTTTACTTTCTGTATTAATTTTGGATTTTAATTGTGTGTCCATTATTATAGTAGTGGCTTGGAATCAGCGTGTTAGCTTTGCGCATGCACTTTATGCTAACCCCCCGCTGTACTAATGAGGCACAGTAAGGTAAATATGCATATGGCAAAAATAAGATTTTACCCCCATTCACAATCCCAAAAGCTGTCATGGGGTAAATATATTTTGTAATGAGACTTACGCGAAAATACAAAAAGTTTGAGTAAAGATATTGCAAATACGAATAAATACTTGCAACTATTTACTTATTTTGTGAACGCGCAAGCCGGACTGAAATAGTTTTTTTGAACTAGTTTTTCTGAAGTAGTTTTTTTGAAGCAGTTTTTTCAATTCCTTTTTTTAAGCTTGAACTATGCTGTAAAGTTCTAAACTATGACGTTCTAGCCCGTAAACTTTGATTCTGAAAATACATTTGTACTTTCAGTTTCTCTAGAATAGGAGTCTGAACGGGAATGATTATAGTAGAAATTATTCTCACCGTACTGCCTTACATCTACTGCATTAACAATCAAACCCATAACATTTACTTCTGCACGAGTTAGCAAGGATTTCGCTGCTAATGCACTCTTAGAATCAACAAGCCCAGGTCTAGATACAACTAGCACTCCATCGACCATTTTACCTAAAACTGCAGCATCTGCTGTTCCAGCTAAGGATGGAGTGTCAAATATAATGTAGTCGTAATTCTCGTTGAGCATATCAATAAAAGATGTCATACGCTCAGAGTCTATAAGAGCTAAGGGATTAGGGGGAACTACGCCAGAGGTTAGTACGGATAAGCTTGGAGTTATTTTTTGAACGGCCTTTGAAAACAACTGCTGTCCTACCATCACGTTACTCAAACCTACCGAGTTAATTAAACCCCAAAGGTGATGTTGGGCTGGTTGACGCATATCTGCATCTACTAGTAGAACTCTTTTACCAGATTGTGCAATAACTGCTGCTAGATTAGCAGCTACTTCAGTTCGACCTTCTCCAGGAATAGAACTAGTAACAACTATTTTGCTAACTTTCTTATCCAAGCTGACGAATTTTAAATTAGCCTGAAGCATCTGGTAAGCCTCATGAAGCATTGAACGGGGTGATGTGGCAACAATTACCCTAGGAGAAATTCCTTCCAAGCCTTCGCTTTCTACAAAGGATGGATGATTCATCTCATATTTAGGTATTAGTCCCAGTAGGGTATGTCCAAATAATGCTTCTGCTTCTTGGGGTGTCTTCAATCTTCGATCAATCAGGTCAACAAAATAAGCTGCAGCAACGCCTAACAGCAGTCCAATGAATACCCCACCACCAGCAATCAGGATATTTTTTTTCAAAGCTTTAATGCTACTTTGAATTTTGGCATACTCTAATATGCTGGCATTACCGACAATTTGCTTTTGGGCAATATTAATTTCTCGTTCTTTTGTCAGTAAGTCTTCATAGCTTCCTTGTGCTACAGATAATCTTCTTTGTATATCTCCTTGTCTTTTCTCCAAGTTAGGAAGAGTATCAGCTCTTTGTCTATATTTTTCTCGGATCAAGATTAAAGAATTAATTTTATTCTGTAAACCAGATCGAGTAGATTCTATTCTTGCTAACTCGGTTGCTAATCCTTGTTTGATATCTCCCATTTGTAATTTTTCGGGAGCAATCTGTGCATCATAGCCCAAAGACTGATTAGTTCTTTGATCCAATAAAGCTTGTAAATTAGCTTCTTTATTTCTTAGGTCAACCAGTGTTGGATGATTTGGTTGTAGAAGACTGCTATTAGTAGCTATTTGAGCTTGGACTTCTTGCAGTTGTTTGAGGACACCTTGTACCCCTTCATTTTCACTTAAAGAAGCAATGTCAACAGAGCTATCAGCAACCTTTAATTGACGACGAATTTGTTGCTCTCGAGCAGTCAAATCTGCTAATTCTGACCTAACTGTATTAATTTCTTCGTCAATCTTTGTGATATTTTTAACGGTGCCGCTGGTCTCTTCTTGCAGGTTGATAATCTTGTTTTTTGCCTTAAATCTTCTCAGGGCTTCTGCGGCTTCATTTAGTTCGCGTTTCGCCGTACGTACTTGTTCTTGAATGGACTCAGCAGCTCCTGAAGCTTCTAAGCGATTTCTTTGAGTGTTATCATCTATATAAGCGTTCATTGCCTGATTGACAACTGCTTTTGCCAATACAGGATCTTCTGATGAAAAAGAAACTTTTAAAACATCTGTACCACTAACCGTTTCTATATCAAGAGCAAGAGCTCCAGCATCAAGAGGAGCACCATCTTTATCCTTAAGTTTAAGGGTATCAACTACTTCTTTTAAAACTGATTCTGAATTGATTAACAGAGCTTGAGTGTTGAGTGGATTTGCTTCCTTACGGATAGAATCGAGATGCCCAATTTTTTCTCCAACCCCCGTCAGAGAAGAAGCCTTACTCGATTGAAATAATAGCTTTCCACTGGCTTCATAAGCCGGTTTCTGTAACAGTAAACTGAGTCCGGCTAGCCCTGAGCATACAGCAAATACTCCCGATGCTATAAGCCAGCGACGTTTGAGGACTAGCAAGTATTTCTGAAGATCTATCTCTTCGGGATAGCCTTTATTTTCCATTGCATTGACCTTTTGATGAGGACACTCACTGAAAAAAACTACAAAACTATTGAGTTATGGAGATATTGATTATATCGAACTCAGTTTTTCATGTAGCTCAATTATTCTTTGTACATTCTCCTATAAGTTTTGGCTAAGGATTTTAGTCTTATAACTCTTTTCTTCTTATATTTGAAGACCAAGGATTTCTATACAGTAGTAGCCGTTGCTTTAAAATGAGCCATAAAAATGGCAGAGCATCTAACAGATACCTTTTCCATAGTCGCCTTGGTTCATTCAAGAGTCTATATAACCACTCAAAACCAATTTCACTCATCCATTTTGGTGAACGCTTGACGTTGCCAGCTTCAAAATCGATTGTTGCTCCAATAGCCAAAAATATATTAATATTTTTCAGTTGCTTTTTGTATTTGGCTATCCACATTTCTTGTTTGGGTGAACCTACACCTATAGCCAAAACAGTAGCCCCAGAATTATTAATTAATTCTACTATTTTTTTACATTCATCTTCTTTTTTTTCAAAACCAAATGATGGTGAATGTGCCGCGATAATAATATTTCTTCCAACCCTAGTGTTGATTTTCTTTTTCGCAGTTTGAACAGTTTTCTCTTTGGAGCCTAGTAAAAATATCTTGATATTTTCATCGTTCTGGTAGTATTTGTAAAAAGCTGGAAATAAGTCAGAACCGGATATTTTTTCTAAAATCGGAGATCCTAAAAAATTAGATGCGTACATCAGTATCTTGCTATCGCAAACTCTGTAATCAGCTTCTTGGTAGATGGAATAAAATTCCTTATTTTTCTGTAAGCATACTATGTGGTTCACATTAGGTGTAAATACCACTCCACCACCGCGTAAATTTTCCAGCAAATCAACCATCTTGATATTGTGAATGGTTGTATTTAATAGCGTCACCCGTCTCATCATTATTTTCAAAACAAAATGAATAAATATACTAAATATTAATTATTCACCAGGTACAATTAACTAGGATATATGAATAAAGGAAGTAGAATAATTACTTCCTCCAACAGTAATTAGAATACTAACAAATTCCAAAAAATATTTTAGGTTTCTTAAATCTATTTTGAAAGTTGTCTAAAGATACTCTAGGTAAATATTATACTAAGTACAAACCTCAGAGTCCTATCTTTTTGAATCATGTTGAAGGTATGAATACGTAAAACTACGAGCTATTCATATCAATTCAATTTTAATATTGTTTATTTTTGACATTTCTTTAATTGATCACACCCATCTCAATAGGGGTGTACACTATTTTTTTATAGCAGAAGTTTTTCAGCTAAAAGAATTGCTAGTTTTCAGTAATTATTTATCCTTATAGTGTGAAACATCTTTATACACGAAATTCAATCTAGTAAATTATATTGTTTATTTTGTCTAAAGCTCTACATTGGATTGTGAAGCAAAGAACTTTTTACCATAGGAATATGTGTATTTTTAATGAATTTTATTCCAATAATAACTGGTTCTAGCGATTGTGCATACAATTTCCAACTACGTACACCGAATATGTACTCCAAATATACTCCAAATATATATCTCAAAAATCAAACTAATTCAAAAGTATTTTGTGGGAACATTCTGATATTTTAAACCCAAAACAATCTATTTATTTTCTGTATTGATACTTACTTAAATGATAATTAATATACATCCATATTAAGCTTTATCTGCACTCATAAAACTTACATTCTGTGAAATTTAAATACATTGCACTGAGTTTATATTTGATACCCTAATAATCAGATATACTAGATTTGAGTTAAATTACATACCATTGATAAATAGTAATTAATTAAGAAGATATAAGTTAGAGTGTATCTTCTGGAAAACATAGGTATGTACTGAATAATTCACGTCAAACTGGAATATATAAAGTTCAATAGTGAAACTTCAATAGGATGTAGAAAATATTTATTTAGTTGAAGCTCAGCAAGAAGTTAAGTTGTAAGTGAATAAACCAAATTTTACAATGATATTTCACGTGCATATTAATGCTCTTGTATCAGTACGATATCATCTAAGTCGATGTTTTTTGATGGCATATAGTTAGAATTAATTCCAATAAATTTGGATACAAGTATCAAGTTAGCAAATCAGAACTTGTAGCATTTTGAGTTAATGACATATCAATGAGTAAATTATTTTACACCTATTTTCAATTTATTACCTAACAGTAAAATTCTTTATCAGACTATGTAGGAATCTTTTAGTCCCTTGAGCCAGAATTATACTGTTAGTATATTTGTATCTGTACGGTATGGTGTTTATAAAGGCTGGCTAGAAATTTTGGAAATCGCAAATTTTGTTTAACGCACAGTCTTAAACCACTCCGCAATCCCATCTGCAAGGGTGTTAGCTAATTTTTGTTGAGATTTGGGATTAACTACCCACTCAAATTCTGAAGGGTTACTCATAAAACCCAGCTCCAATAAAAGTGAAGGAGCTTCTGCTGGACGGGTTAACGCTAAATTATTCCAAAATACACCATAGGATGGTCGATTAAGTTTTTTGACTAAGTAATTGTGCAAAAATATTGCCGAACTATGAGCTTGGGGATGATACCAAAAAATACCTACACCTCTAGTGTTCTCTGCATCTCCATAGTCTGGAAGGGCATTGTAATGAACTGAAAGTGCAAGTGCTGGTTCTTCTCGGGCAATAATTTTTTGACGTTCTCTCAAAGAAACATCTCGATCGTCTTCCCTGGTCATGACAACCGTTGCACCCCTCTTCACCAAAGCATCCCGTAGTAATTTAGAAACACTTAGATTCACATCTTTTTCTGGGTAACCTGTAGGACCAACCGCACCACTCTCTTTACCACCATGTCCAGGATCGAGTAAAATTTTAATACCAGACAGTGGTTTACGTCGGCGACGCGAAATTCTCGGAGCATGACGTAGCTTTAACACTAAACTTGTGCCTTCATAGCTCAGTGTGTGTCCCCATTGCTGTTCTGATTTAAGATTAAAAGTGTATCGTACCTGACTTGGGGTTATTTGCTGCCAGTCCAGTCGTGAAATGAACGGGTTATCATCCAAACGAATAATGTCAGTTTGTGCCGTCGTGTTGTGTAGGGTAAGAGAAAAAGTTTGATCGCTTTGGTGGACGCTAATAGGTACCGGAACTTGTAGTGGGAAAGTTATCTGAGTAGCATCAGAAAATTTTCGCGATCCAACACTACGAATTACAGTTGCTGGCGGGATAGCACCATTTAAAATCTGGGTTTCTTTACCCTTGATCCAAGCACCGTAGTCTAAGCGTAACCACTCACCTTCCGAGCCAGTAATTGCCGCTCTTGTTCCCTTTGGTAATGGCGTCAGTCTAGAATAATTAGTACTTGGTCCGGTACGTGCTACTCCTGCATCCGCTGTGACCTCAACCACTTGTAGGCTAGCAGGTGATAAAATAGATACTTTACCTGGCGCTCTTTGAGTAAATTTCTTGCCCTGAAGATCCAGCTTATAAATGGGTCGTCCAAAATTGCCAGATTTTTCTATAACAGTACAGCCTGCATATTTGCCAGTCATTTGTTTGTGAGAAGGCTGATTAGTCCCAGTTAGGGCAGCTAAATTGCTTGGTAATTTAGCTTGTTGTGGTTGGGGATAAAGACGAATATTTCGATAGCCTAATCTAACAGATACCTTCGCATCTGGGGGAGCAATAGCGCTAAAACAGATCCTATCATCTGGCATTCTGTCTATGTCTACTGCTGGAGTTAGAGAATTTACGGCAAATGCTAATCCTTGGGGAATTTTTGGTTCAGTGGCTACTCTGGTCACCACTATTTCAATTTTTTGATTCCCGTGGCGGACTGTAAACTTATTCTCTCCTAATTTCAGGGGAAAACTGGGAGCAAAATGACCAGCTTGGGAACGTGTTATTGACTGACCATTTATGAAAACCTGTCCGGTTCGCGGTGCTGTACCAATGAAGAAAATTTTATCCGAAGATGTTTTATGGTTCGTCCGGGGATAAACCACCTTCAGAGACTGTTCTTGTGCTACAGCAGGGGAGTGATTAACGATGATAGGCGTTAACAGAGCTAATCCAATAAGAGGTTTGACGCTAACAGAAAACAAATTTCTCAACATTTACTGTGGCACAATGACGGGATGTATTTTTTTAGAGGTTGCTAGAAATTCGAAATACTATGACTAAGTTTGTATTTGTCACTGGTGGTGTTGTTTCCAGTATCGGCAAAGGAATTGTAGCAGCTAGCTTAGGTCGATTGCTAAAATCGCGCAACTATTCTGTGTCGATTCTTAAACTTGACCCTTATATTAATGTCGATCCGGGCACCATGAGTCCTTTTCAGCATGGTGAAGTGTTTGTCACTCAGGATGGGGCAGAAACCGATTTAGATTTGGGGCATTACGAACGCTTTACCGATACTTCCATGTCTCGCCTCAATAGTGTTACTACCGGTTCAATCTACCAAGCTGTTATTAACAAAGAGCGCCGAGGTGATTACAACGGAGGTACAGTTCAGGTAATACCCCATATTACCAATGAAATTAAAGAAAGAATATTAGGGGTTGCTGATTATACTCAGGCTGATGTATTGATTACTGAGATTGGCGGTACTGTGGGAGATATTGAGTCTCTACCGTTTTTAGAAGCAATTCGTCAGTTTCGCAAACAAGTAGGTAGGGAAAATGTGCTGTATATGCATGTTACCTTGATACCTTGGATTGCTTCGGCTGGTGAAATGAAAACAAAACCAACCCAACACTCTGTCAAAGAACTGCGGTCAATTGGTATTCAACCAGATATTTTGATTTGTCGGTGCGATCGCTCTTTACCCCAAGGTATTAAAGAAAAACTTTCCTCATTTTGTGATGTTCCAGTTGAGTGCGTAATCCCAGCAATTGACGCCAAAAGTATTTATGAAGTCCCGCTAATCTTAGAGCAGGAAGGATTAGCTTTCCAGGCACTTTCGTTATTAAATATGAAGCAACGTCAAGCTGATATCAGTGAGTGGCGGAATTTAGTAAAAAAATTATACAGTCCCAAACACCGGGTTGAAATTGCGATTGTTGGTAAGTATGTTAGCTTGAGTGATGCTTACCTCTCTGTAGTTGAATCTCTACGTCATGCAGCGATCGCGACCCATAGCGAAATACATATCCGTTGGGTGAATTCAGAAGACTTGGAAGTGGAGCCAGCACAGATACACCTGAAAGGAGTTGATGCTGTAGTTGTTCCTGGTGGTTTTGGAATTCGGGGCGTTGATGGTAAAGTTGCTGCAATCAAATATGCCAGGGAACAAAAAATTCCTTTCTTAGGATTATGTCTGGGAATGCAATGTGCAGTAATTGAATGGGCGCGAAATATTGTCGGATTAAAAGATGCTCACAGTGCCGAATTTGAGCCACTTACTACAAACCCAGTTATTAATCTTCTGCCAGAGCAGCAAGATGTGGTTGACTTGGGTGGGACCATGCGCTTAGGAATTTATCCTTGTCGCCTTAATGCTAACAGTTTGGCTGCCCGGCTATATCAACAAAAAGAAATTAATGAGCGACACCGCCATCGCTATGAATTTAATAATGCTTACCGTAATTTATTCTTAGACTCCGGCTATGTAATCAGCGGAACCTCACCCGATGGACGCTTAGTAGAAATGGTTGAACTGCCGGAGCATCCATTCTTTATCGCCAGTCAATTTCATCCTGAATTTATTTCTCGTCCTAATGCCCCTCATCCTTTATTCAAAGGCTTAATGGAGGCTGCGATTATTTGCTCTCAGACTTCTTCTGTTCCGCAAACTCCCGTACAAGTATCTTAAATTTCGCCAATTTTTTGATATTTTGTCCGAGTATATACGCAGAACGTTACAGTACTTAACCCCTTATACTTTCCATAGGAGATGTTGTACTGAAGTATGCTGACGACATCAAGACAAATAAACTTGAGGAGATGAGGGTGGCGTACTGGGCAAAAATAGTTCACGAGAAAAATGAATATGTAGTGAATTTTGAGCGAGTAACTGCTTTTTGCTGTGAAGCAAATGGCAGAGTAACCTTTTGGCTGCCAGATTGTGCAATACCCATCGTCATTAATCCCTTAAGTAATCCCCAAGACTATAAAAAAGTTCTGGAGTACATCAAGCGATTTACAGAGTTGGAATTTGAGAATACTTATTGGGTAAAAATTTTCTACGACAGAAATGAATACATTATCAACCTCAACTGCATTAGCTCTTTTTGTCACGAGCCAAATGGCAGGATAACATTCTGGTTGCCAGATAGCACCATACCTATCATAATTAATCCTGTAAGTAACTCAGATTCTTACAAAAAAGTCTTAGAGTATATTCACAAGGAGACAGGATATCACTTTGCAGAAAGTCAAAAGTAAAGTCATATCAGACATTTGATTATTTACCCTACATTTTTTTGTAAATCAGAGTTACCAGTTACCTACAGCTAACGCCACGCTTTGCTAACACCACGTAAGCGATGCGGGCGTATACCAATTACCCGTTATCAAACACAATCAAAGTAAGTGAAGTGCTAATTTTGCAGCGCCAAGCATTCCTACTGAGTTGCCTAACTTAGAAGTTAATATTTCTCAGCCAATGCGAGAAGTTGACATCACTCGTCTTTCCACTTCTGCGATCGCAGCTGGTTAAAAAAATGTGCACTGGCGCTAACACCACCTCCAATTACAATTGCTTCTGGCGTAAGGATATAAATTAAACTTGTTAAGCCGATGCCCAAGTCGTGATCATATTCTTACCAAAATTTCAAGACATTGATATTACTGCTTCTCGCAGCTTCAGCTAATTCATGGGTTTTTTACCCGTGCGCTGATAAATAGCGGTCGCAGAGGTAAATTATTCTAATGAATCTTGATTACCACTTTTACATTTTGGCTCTTGGGGATTGAAAGTAATTAAACCTAATTCTCCTGCAGCCCCTTGGTGACCAAAAAATAAATTGCCGTTTAGAATGATTGCACCTCAAACTCCAGTACCTGAAGTCAGAAAAATAAAATTCTGAAAACGACGATCAGCTACTAACCAAGTTTCACCTAAACCAGCACAGTTTGCATGATTTGCTATAACTGCCCTTGCTTCTATCTCTGAAGCAAGAGGAATATCATACCATTGAGGTAAATTAATTGCAACTTTGGCTATTTTCCCATTTGCATCGGCAGGTCCGGGAGTTCCTATACCAATTGCCCGAGTTTTATTTTCTGAATCTATTTTGGCGATCGTATCTACCATTGCTGCGATCGCTGCTTTTGGAATAGCCGGTTGGGGAGTAGGTACAGTTAGGAACTACAAACAGCCACCGTCAGCAGTAACCTAACTGGTCCTAACTTAATTGCTGTTCCTCCCAAGTCAATACCGACTACCTGAAAATCGTCCCCTGAAGATTTTTTCAAATGGTTTTGTGTCAAATGTCTGACTGATAACTCCTGTTTTTATATTTATTTATAGCAATTGCAGCGAGTAAAATTCGCCAGGGCAAAGATTATAAACTAATTATTGAAAGTATTTGTATTGAAAATATTTGAAGTTTGCCATAATTCTTCTACTTGAGTGGGAATAGCATATGCTTGTTCTGGCTCACTAGCCGGGCGAGAAAAACTTGAATTACTTTGCCAAGAAACCAAGGGAGTTCCTCGCAGTACACCAGTCAGGGCAACAAAAAGCATAAAACCGCCCGCAGCCGCAGCAATTAAAGATAAGTTATCTTTCACACCAAAATCTCGCATAAAAGTACAACAGATAATCAATCATGTTAGACCATGAAGTAATGTGTTAGTGGTATTCGTACCCTGTCGTGAGATACTTGTGCATTTTTTGTTTTAAATCAAACAAATGACTCACAACAAAATACTCGCGACAAATCACTGATTATGATTATCAAATACCAACTCCTAAAGACTAAGTTCTAAAGACTAAGTTCTAAAGACTAAGTTCTAAATACTAAGTTCTAAATACCAAGTCCCAAACCAAACACCAATTACAAACTACTGCTTCACAAATACGAATTTCCAACAACAAGCAATCTATAAGCAAATTATTCTTTCCCGGTACGGGGATTGATAAACTCATTCAACCCCTCACCAAGTAAAGATAGCCCCACAACCATTAAAGTCATTGCTAAACCAGGAAATAGTGTTGTCCACCAAATCCCAGTGGGTAAAGCTTCTAAGGCTTGGCGCAAGTCATGACCCCATTCTGGTACTTCTGCTGGTAATCCCAAACCTAAAAACCCCAAACCTCCCAAAACCAGAATTGCATCTGCAGCATTCAGGGTGAAAAGCACAGGTACGCTTTGAATTACATTTAAAAACAAATACCTGGAAAGCACCTGCCAAGTATTTGCTCCCATTGCTTGGGCTGCTTCAATAAATACCTCTGTTTTTACGCTGACTGTATGATTGCGGACGACTCTGTAATATTGAGGTATATAAGCGATACTAATTGCGATCGCGGCGTTTAATATTCCCCTGCCAACAACAAAAGCTAAAGTCACTGATAATAGCAACCCTGGTAATGTGTAAATACTGTCCATCATAAACAGTAATACCCGATCTAGCCAGCCGCCTAAATAGCCACTTACCATTCCTAAGGGTACCCCAATAGCCATACTCAGCGCTGTTGCTAAAATTACTACTTGCAGCGCAGCTTGTATGCCAAAAATTGTCCGAGAAAAAATATCATATCCCAGACGACTAGTACCAAACCAATGTTGCAATGAAGGTAAGGTGTGAATTGGATTGTCAAGGAATTCAGTTGGATCTTGTAATAACCCCGCAACCTGGAACAGAGGTGCAAATAAAGCTAGAAAAACGAATCCCAGAGTGATAATTAATCCTATAAATGTTAACTTTTGGGAAAGATTAGGATTTTTAGTCAAACGAAATAATCTAGGCAGAGAAGTTTTGACAGCTGTCATATTATATGTAATTTACGGATTATGAGTTGTAAGTTATGTTAACGCTCACCGTTTGCGGTTAGTTTGTGCTAACGTTTTGGCTTGGCCTCTTATTAAGACGTATATATTTAGACGTAAGCTGTCTACGGGTATCTGATAACAGAGGACAGTTTAAATTTTTCAGTTAATTTTCTCAACTCAATATCAAAAACTCAATCGTTTACACTACCAGTTATATAGATGACAAGTAATTGTTAATAGGCAATTTAGTCATTTTTACTAGATAGTAGGACAAGATTAGCAATTTATAGCAGAATTGTGGCTGGATATACTTACATATTCACTTCAGCCAGCACGTCCCGTTCGTTGCCGTTGCACTCACACTGCGTACTGTTGCAGGCATTTTAGAGTGTAAGCACAGCAGAAGACAGGAGCCAGAAATGAAATATCTGTGACCTTTATCTCAATTATTTGGTATCTGCTATAAAACTACAAATGGAGAATCCCCACGCGTAATAGATGGGGAATCACAAGAATTTGCAGTATTAGCGCAGAGCGTCCGTGGGATATGAAAAATGATAAATTACTTAAATTACTGAAAATCACAAATTACTGGAAATTAGTTCGCGGTACTGACTTTTTTGCTTCACACCTTTGACTTCACGTAACAATTCTTTATTTTTGAAAAATTGGATTGTTGGAGTTCCAGTAACACCTGCTTGTTCAGCAATTTCTCGCTCTTCGTCGATATCAATTTCTACAAAGTGAATTTTCCCATCAAACTCATCTATTACTTTATTTAATATGGGCTTGAGTGTATGACAGGGTCCACAACCGGGAGCGACATATTTGACTATCAACAGGCGATCGCTATCGTGAAATAGTTTTCTCAAAGCATAACTACCGACATGGTGCACTTGATCGATATCAAATTCTTCTGGTGTTGTACTTGTAGTTGAATGTTTTTCTCGTTTCTGCTCTATTGCTTCTGCTGTTTGATGAAATTCTTGCACCAAATTATTCATAGACAACCAACGTTCTGCAAGTAATGCTGCCATACAGCCCGTACCAGCAGCGGTTACAGCTTGACGATATTCATGGTCTTGTACGTCACCAGCAGCAAATACTCCTTCTACGCTGGTTTCTACTGAATCAGGCTTAGTAACAATGTATCCTCCTGCATCTAATTCCAATTGTCCTTGAAATAAAGACGTATTCGGGTTGTGACCTATGGCGTAAAACAAACCTTTTGCTTGCAGTTCTTTTTCTTCGCCAGTTTTCCGGTTACGAACTTTAACCCCTTCCATCCAGCCATTTCCAAATACATCCACGGCTTCTGTATTCCAGTGCACTTCGATTTTGGGATTATTTAAAACTCGGTCTTGCATCGCTTTAGATGCTCGCATCTGCTCAGAACGCACCAATAAATTCACCTTGGAACCATATTTAGTCAGATATGCAGCTTCTTCTGCAGCTGAATCACCACCACCAATCACTGCTAATTCTTGACTGTTAAAGGTTGGTGTCGCACCATCACAGATTGCACAAGCTGAAATTCCTCGACTCCAATACTCTTTCTCACTTGGTAAGCCCAAGCGTTTTGCCGTTGCTCCTGTCGCAACAATAATGGTATTAGCTTTAAATTCGCGCTCTTGTGAACGTATCGTGAAAGGGCGTTGAGACAGATCTACTTCTGTCACATCTTCGGTATACAACTCTGCTCCCCAACGTTCAGCTTGAGCCTTCATATTATCCATTAAGTTAGGTCCTGTAATCCCTTCAGGAAAACCTGGAAAATTTTCAACCTCCGTTGTTGTCATCAATTGACCACCAGGTAATCCCCCTGCTTGGAAACCCTCGAATACCACAGGCTTGAGATTTGCTCTGGCTGCATAAATCGCTGCTGTATACCCAGCAGGACCAGAACCAATTATGACTATATTTTCTACCGCTTGATTGGACATTTTATTCATAATCATAACGACTACGATTAATATAACACAATCACAACTTATCGGACCTTTATCCAAGTACTAGAGCTTAGGAGAAGTGAGAGCCTTGTTGCATTGTGCTACACCCCGAACACATAAATGCAAATGTTTCTGGTCTTTAATATTTCGTTCTAGTTGCAGCGACCCCTGCAGTCATCAGCCTAAACCCATATTTGCTCAAAAATATTAGTTCTCAAAAGCTTCTAAATATTATGAGGGCCAAGAATTCAGCCTTTAATTTGAAAATAGCTCCAAAAAATTTTTTCAGAAGTGATATGAAAATATTTCGAGGTGGGTAAGTTATTTCTAGAAAGCAATAAAACAGTATTTAGCATAAAAGGAAATTCAGACGTGAAAACCAATTTAAAAGCTAAACTTATTCAAAACTTATCGAGTAAAAAGAAAGGTGATGAAGGTTTTACTCTGATTGAATTATTAGTTGTAATTATCATTATTGGAATTCTTTCTGCTATTGCATTACCATCCTTTTTGAATCAAGCAAATAAAGCTAAACAATCTGAAGCGAAAACAATTGTTGGTTCTATGAATAGAGCCCAACAAACATACTACTTAGAAAATAATGCATTTGCAGATAAAGATAGTTTTGGTGGATTAGGTCTTGGTGTTAAGACAGAAACTGATAATTATAAGTATGTAATATCAGGTGGTGGTAGTGGTAAAACATTAGTCACCAATCAAGCACAATTAAAAGCTGCAAAAAGTGCATTAAAAGCTTACATTGGTGGAGTTACTGTAGGAACTGTTAAAGATACAAACGAAGCAACAACTATAGCTACATTGTGTGAAGGCTTAAAACCTGGAAGTGCTGGCGGTAAAGATGGGAAACAGGATGTTACTGCTACTGCAAACGAAGTTAAATGTCCAGCAGACTATAAGAGTTTATCTAGCTAATAATTGAGAATTATAGTAACTTTTATTTACTCAAAATAATTCTCTGTTTGGAGTGGATAGATTTTCTATCCACTTTTATTTATTATTATCCACTTTTTCTTATTATATTAATGATTATATATAACAATCCTAAATCATTAATAAAATCAATATCACAGATAAGCCACAGAGATTGAACTGCACCTGCGGTGTAAGCACAGCCAGAGGCTTTATCATCACCGTAGACTCTGATGTAAGGCTTAATGCCGCACCATCACCTTTCTCCACAATTTATCTGTTCGCGAGTCAAATAGGATTGCGATAAAATAATTTATTTTTATTTTTTTTATACTATAGTTAAAATTAAATAATATGTTTATTGCCTAGCAATTATTATTTATTAGACTGTCACTGTCATTTGAAAATATTTTTCCCAGATTTTACTTATTAGCTGTACTTATTAGCTGTATTAAGAGGAATTCTTGTCACAGCAACGGGTAGAAAATTTTTCTTAACTGTCACTTAAATTTATCAATTTTGCGGAAAATAGTGTGCTCAGACTTAAAAATATTCTAGTTCACCAATCAAATGTAGTTTAAATCACTTTTGTTATCATTCAAGTATGCTGTGTGGCAAAATGCAAAATTAATTTTGATTTTTATGTTAAAGGACGGATATAATATTGATTTTTGCCCAAAAATATAGATTGTTGGGTGATGAAAGCATAATTATGGAAAAACAAGTCCATAGCATAATCTCTATTTGGTTAAGTGGTTATGCATGGTTTTTGCTGTTTTTCCCATTTCCGGACGTTAACTAAAGACAGGGAACTCTATCTGAAAGATTAAAATTTTATAAAGCTTTTTTTTATTTTATGTTAGGAGGCCGATGTTTGCGATACTCTATATGAAGTCTCACTGCATACAGCAAATATCTTTGGATCCATACTCTAGCTAGTCGTCAATGATTAATTCCAAAAAATCGATTAATTACTATCAGTCCTTAATTCAAAGGATTTGCCAGTAAACAGACGGTTTTTAGATTCTTATGAAGAGTAAAAACAGGCAAACAGGCAGAAGTGTTAGGATGTTTGCAATTAGCGATGTGAATGCTGATGCCAATCATTCATCGAGGTCATTACCCTACTGAGTTTTATTAACTGGGGTAGTGATTACCGTACAAATGAGTTTTACTGTTACTTTATTGGGTTAAGTGTGGTATAGTTAAAAATGCAAGACTTGCTTTGCCAAAGTACAAAACTCTACATATAAGTAATGGTCTGAAGTTTGCTTGTAAAGCGGTTTTGATTTCAAGTATTTACTAAAACAAATCAGAGTTCAATTGAGGTTATGGCTCAACAAGTAATTCACCCCATGGTGAAGTTGCAACGGAACGTGCAATCACTGGTAGATTCAAAAATTATCAAGCCTAGCGATAGTATTTTAAAAATCGCTCTGCTTTTTGGTGAAGAATGGCAATATTGGAAGCGCGAACTACTGGACTTTGGTTTCAGTACCCAAGATCCGGTTAGTGAGTTGTTAGCAGTAGAAGCTTGGGATGAGGAGTAAGAAGCTATTTTAATTAATCTTTTGCAGAGACTCCCACCGTAGTTAGTGTTACGTGCGTATTGTTTTGAACTTTTCAAATTACGATAGATTATAGAAACTTAGAAGATTTTTTATAGTCTTGCCAAGTGTGAGATATAAGTTCATGATTTGGTAACAAATTTACTAAGACAAGTTACCATTTTTGCGAAATAGTTAAAGTACTGCGATTGTGATTCTGGATTTACTAGATATTTCACTCCAATTAGTGACGATCGCACTTAGTACTTGACTGGAATAATTGACATCGGCGATGCATCCATCTGCGACCCAAGACTAAAAAATGTTTGCACTATTGTGCTTGAAACGATCAAATTTTTGGCTGTGAATGTGAAGTGAAAACACGGTAGCGACTGACTCTTAGAGAGTAATAGCTTGCAAATAGCATATTCGCTATCGCTAAGAAATACTTATTTTTTGAGTACTCAGGTAGCAAAACCAACTGACATTTATTTCTGGTTTTCATATGGGTGTGATCATCAGTAGATGTAACATCCTTGACAAGTTTTGCAATAGCTTTTACACCTTTTAAAGATTCAAATTGCTTGTAAATAGCAATTTTCATCGTTTACCGTAAGTGAAGTTCTAGGGTCTTGATCGTATCCATAGTGTATTCAGGAAAATAAGTACTTGCAGTGTGGATATCAATTCCAAGAAACTAGTACAAAATAGTTTGAAAAGAGCATACAAGATAATATCCCCCGTACATATCTTGATATAAATTTATTGGGATAGATTTCTTGATATTTTTTGACGGGGTTATATTTGTGTGCCTCCAGCATTTTTTAGTAGTTTCTAGCAGAGATGATTTTGTATAAGTTTACAGTCTAGAAATTAGCTGTAAGAATTTTTGTTCCCTGTATTATCCCAGTGCCCGTACAGAATAAATGTAGCGTTCGCATTGTTTTTGTTTAGGAATCCTGAGTAATAATTAAGACCTATTTCACTTCTCTTAGACATATCACACTAATTTGTTAGGTTAGTCAGGATGTCGTTGTTCGGACTTAAAGTGTATGGGCATTAAAATTTTGTTAGTAGATTTTATGCACCTAGAAATGAATACTATGTGACGCAGTTAGGGACTTATGCCGACAGGATAGTCAACTCTTGCATGGGTGACAACAGGTCACATTTTAGTATTGCTGTTACTTCCTATTAGAAAAACCTGTGGTTGTCTGCAGAATGTCGCGCTGATATCTTTAAAAGCCTGCCGCTCTTAATATTTCCGCCAGGGTAGTGGTCTAGTTTGATTTAAGTGTTACATGATGAGGTATATTTCAAGCAAACTAAAAAAGTTTCAGCAGCAATCACCCAAAGCATTAGCTAGCTCTCTTGCTGTTTGATAACGATCGCGTGGCAGAGGTTCTGTGGTACGATCTATAACCTTTTTCAGTTTGTCAGTAAATGTAGGAATACTACTCAGGTCGAATCGGAAACGATTACCGTGACGACGATAAAACTTAAATGGGTTTTCTCCAGAAAGTAGAAAAATCATAGTTGGTCCAATCGCATACAAGTCAGACTGGGTCAAAGGCTGTCCCCTTTCTTGCTCTGGAGCACAATAACCTTCAGCACCTATACGAGTTCCTGGTGTCGTACCGATTTCTTTGACTGCACCGAAATCTAGAACCATAATGTGATTATCAGCATTTCTTACCATCAAGTTAGCAGGTTTGATATCCCTATGAATTAAAGGTGGTTGATGACTGTGCAGGTACTCAAGAATGTCACAGGTTTGAATCATCCAAGTAATTGCCTGACTTGGCAATACAGGACCGTTTGTATAGATTAATTTTTCTAAGTCCTTACCGTGGACGAGTTCCATTGCCAAATACTTTTTGCCTGCCTCCACAAAAAAATCATAATATTTGGGGATGCCAGAATGATTGAGACTGCGAAGGGTATTCGCCTCGCGTTCGAATAATTCTTGTGCCTTAGAAATTTTTGCCATATCAGTATTCATCTCTTTTAATACCAATAGTTGGGATTGATTGGCAAATTGACCTCGTTCGTTCCAAGCAAGGTAAGTAGTTCCCATCCCGCCCTGTCCCAAGGTACGCAACACTTGATAATGGCAAATTCTATGTCGTATATTTAACGGCTGTCCGCAGTGAATACAAAATAAATTACTAGCTTTATTCCCTTCATGGGTACAAGTATTAATAGATTTATTAGATGCTGGAGATGAACTAATAAATGGCTTGTCGGGATTAACTGGATCGATTTCGAATTTTAATAAGGGACCTCCCTGGGCTAGTTGTAGTTCTGAGTTATTTTCGATATTTTGCAGTTTGTTACGAGTTACTAGAACCCCATTGAGAAAAGTACCGTTAATACCTTGACTAATAATTTGCCAACAAATACTTCCATCAGGATTTTGGGTTTGACGGATTTCTAAATGATGTCGAGAAACAAGATTATCAGTTAAAACAATGTGATTGTCCACAGCGCGACCAATGCGAATGATTGACTCGCCTTCAAAATGCCATTCCCGAATTGGCGTTTTTTGTTGCAGTTCTAACAAAGTCAGCGCGATCACACCTTTAATTTAGAATTTGAAGATTGAATAGAAGCTAAAGATTGAATAGAATTTAGAAAGCTGAGCAAATATCTGCAAAATTAAACAGTTTAATGAGTCTTTGCTAACATTTGCAAATAAATACTCTTTCTAATAGAAAGGCCATCAAACACTACAAGAAAAAAATTATTATACCTTAGTAATACGTATCAAATACACGGCTTGAATACGTTTGACTTAGTTTCTTAATTTAGTACTTGAGTTCAGTTCTTGAGTGAACATAGTAGAACTAATTTTTAATCTTTTAATATTGGTTAACAACGAACATTTGTTCCAACTTTTGAACGAATAAGTACTGCTGTAATATTGTCATGGCCGTTGTATTTGTTAGCTAGTTCTATTAACTCTCTAAGTCCAAAGTGTAAACTGGCATCACTTTTAAGCAAAGGTTGCAAACTTTCTTGCCAGTGATTCTCTAATAAATTGTTATCTGACAGACCATCTGACACTAGAAGAAATAAGCTGTCTTCTTCGATCTCAAAAAATTGTACTTCTGGAGAAATAAAACTATCGTCCCGCGGTCCTAATGCTTGTGTCAGTTGATACGCATCAGGACGAGAGTAAGCAATGGAAGGATCCACGCCTCTAATAATTTCTCGCTGACCGACCTCATGATCTACAGTAATTTGTTCAAATCCGCGTTTACGAGTTAAACGGTAAAGACGGCTATCACCGACATGAACAACTGCTACGTCAGTATCCTGTATTAAAAGCATTACCAGGGTTGTCCCCATCCGTCCGATACCAGAACGAGCTTCTTGTTGGTTGACATCATAAATTGCTTTATTTGCCGAGCTAACTGCTTCCAAAATAGTTTCTTCACTTGGTAAGCTATCTGTCCAGTGTGTTTGAAAATATTCTCGTAGAGTATCAACTGCTAATTTACTAGCAACTTCTCCCCCCGCATGTCCGCCCATTCCGTCACAAAGAATATACAAGCCACGCGCTCCGACATTTCCACTTCTGGGTAGTTCCAACTTACTAATTTTAGTTTCAATCCCAAAGTAATCCTCATTGTGGTCGCGTTGGGACCCCACATCGGTTACTCCTGCATCTTCCAAACTAATAAGATGGAGAGGTAGTGTTACTGTCGGTGAATCTTCATTCATTTTTTCCCCTTCTTCCATATCATCATTTACTTGCAAAAGTGTTGGTGAAGCAATGTTGTTAGAGCATTGTAATTGAGTTCCTATATCCTCTAGGCGTAATTGTAATTGCTTCAGGGTTTGGATTTTACCAAATTCTAAATCCCCTAATAACTCAACGAAAGCACCAACCTGAGTTCGTTGAGATTGACGAAACAAAGCTTGCCAAACCCTTCCTAAAGCTTGAACCTTCAATGGTGAGTTTTGTACGGGCGTGGTGTTTGTTCTTTCTGTAACAGAAGATGAAACTCCAACATTATTTATATACTGGCTGACAGGCTCAAAGTATAACTTTTGTAACGCTACCGCTTGGTCTTCATCCAACTTAAGATTAGATAATTGCAAAAGACTTCGGCAACAATTAAACGGTTCGAGAATTTGCCAAAGTACGGTCATTTGGTGACAAAAATGTAAAATTTGGAATGATGTAGTCGTATCTGCACTCCATAAATCTAACAGTTGTTTCCAATTAGACCTATCTTCAAGCAAAATTACTTGCATATCTCCTTGTTGCCATGCATCATGAATTAGGGGTATTCCGTAATGCACTTGAGGATATAAAGCGATATAAGTTTTAGCAATATGTGGTATTCTTTCTGATTCTAATACTGCATTATTGGTCTTTGTAGAAATATTCTCCAAAACTGCCGTTAGCGGTGATATCTGATATGGTTGGGAGTCCAATACTTTGACACAAATCTCACTTTTTGCTTCAATCTCTTCCCAAATGGGTAGATTTTCTAATAATTGGTAGCGTTGTTGTGAGTCTAAATGATAACCTACTTCCAGTGGCCAAGAAACAACTTGTTCGGAACTAATTAGTTCATTACTATTTGTTGTCTCAGTTTCTTTTAAACTATCCCCACTAGATTCTCTGGTACTAACCGTAATTTGCTCCGTTGGTGTTTTGACAATGGTTGCTAACCATACCATTCCACATTCAGCACCACAGTTCTGACACTGCTTGGCATTAATCGCTACGCCAGTGCCACATTCGGGACAGATCTTTTGGGTCAGGGAAGTACCGCAGTTTTGACAAAATTTATTGCTATTCGGATTCTCAAATTTACACTGAGGGCAAATCAGCATTTCGGAAGTTCCTTCATTCCCGTTCCAAGGTGCTCCTATCAACTACAATTGCAATTACCATTTTTTCACATACTTTAAGTATATTTATTGGTAAAAAATTGCATTCTTAGTAGACAATTTATATAACATTATTAAGTATTATGTATATTAACGCTTAGTTTTAAATTATCGGCAAGTGAATTACTACAAATTAAGTTGTCATCAAATTGAAATAGTAGGCACACATCAACATATATCTTAACAATTTGATTGACTTCATAAACAATATAAACAAAGCATGGGTAAATGAACTTTAAAGACTAGCTCCTAGATAAACTTAGTTTATTAGGACAACTTTATTGATGTAAATAATCCAAAGTAAAGATATCTGTGTATGACATCATTTGAACAGATATCCTTGATCACATTTGGATGAACTTAGAAAGCAGTTAAACTTAGCGATTGGTTAAACTTAGAAATTAGTTAAACTTAGAAATAAGATCCTGGATAAGATATCCGTAGGCTTTACAGAGTATATATAAGTTTTCCAGAGTTTTATTCCAGAGTTTTACCCTAGTTTAGTTGCATGGCGTGGATTCGATCTATTCAGCAGGTAATTGAACTGTAAAACAAGTATAATTTGAATCACTTTTGACTGTAATATTTCCTCCTAAAGACTCAGTAATTTTTTTCACTAATGCTAAGCCTAAGCCGGTTCCACCTTGTTTACAAGGGTCATTACTGGGAATTTGGTAAAAATTATCAAAAATACGAGCTAATTCAGCTTCCGGAATTTCTACTCCAGTATTTGTGATCTGGAACTGAATATTTTGAGATTTAGCTTGGACGCTCATAATAATTTTTTCACCGGAAGGGCTAAATTTGCAAGCGTTAGTCAATAATTCGATGATGATACGTTCCAAGCTAAATGGATCGCAAGTTATTAAAGGAATATCGCTTGCAATATCTAATTGCAGGTCGTGCTTGCAGGAATTACATCTTCGGGATTGAAATACTCTCACCACCTGTGGTAGCCATTGTGGGACGGAAATACTTTCAAGAACCCATCCCCGAGGATTGCTGTCTAAGCGTTGTAAGTCTAAGAAGTTGTCGATCAAGCTAATTTCTCGTTCGCACTCATTATTTAATATTTGTAAATAAATATCTGCCTTAGGTGGGAACTCGTATCTGGCTTCTGATTGTGTTGGGAGGGATTTACCCCTCTGTTCTAAGACTATCCCTAGCATCTGAATAGCCATTTTCATATTACTCAATGGCGCGCGCAATTCATGGGATATTTTACCGAGAAATTCATTCCTTAGGTGGTTCAGTGCTATTTTGTCTTCTAATTCTATTTGTAAAGCTTGTTTGCTTTTTTCTAATGCTGTTTTTGCGAGATTACTTTCAGTTATATCAACACAGGAACCAATATAACCTAAGAAATTACCATTTTTTTCAAATCTAGGCGAACCCCGATCTAGAAGCCAACGATATTCGCCATCAGCTCTTTTACAACGATATTCGATTTGGAACTGTTCTTTAGTGCCGAATGCTTTTTCAAAACGATCTAAGTACAAATTTTTATCATCTGGATGAATAAGTTTCAACCAATCTAGATCGGATGGTTTTCGATGATACATGATTTTTTCTGGACTTTGCCGTTCGCAAGTCCACGTATCATAACCAATGAATGTGAGTAACTGCTTGTTGAACAATGAATAGCACCCATCGGAGCTACTCATCCACAACATCGCTGGAATATCATCCACGCCAGCCCCAAGGAACACAAAATCTTGCTCGCTCTCTTTCATTGCATATTTTGTGTGCTTGCAGGCGGTAATTTTTTCAAATACCATCAGAATTACGGGCTTGTGGTCTTTACTTGCTGAGGTTCTAGCATTAATTTTCACCCAAGCACGATCCCAGCCCGGACATTCCAGCTGAAAATACCAATAGTGATTCTTATTCCCTATAGTTTGATGTGATAATCTGGTAAAAGCTTCGGATAATAACGGTTTTTCAGAAGTAGCGAACAACTGAGATACAGATTTTCTAAGTAAATCCTCAGGTCGATAGCCCAGGGATAAAGCACCTATTAGGTTAATAGATAAAATTTTGCCACTTAGGTCTACGCACAGATATACAGGAGGAGAATTCTTGTAGAGACAAGATTCACATAAGGAATCATTCCTTACTGGAAACAAAACTTCAAACAAAGAATTATCCACATAATTATTTCCTTCAGGTAAAAATTTCCAGCAAGGAGGTTCATTCATTGGTATTTTTTGATGGCAAATAGAATGCCTGGTAGGTAGCTGCCTAGAGTCCATTATTGCACCCAACAATTCATCTCAACTTTAAAAATAATCTCAAATTTAAAAAGATTTTAAAATCGGTATTGTGCAGATTTCAATCCAACTTTTGGTAAAATACGACTGGCCTGAAAAGGTGTCTTACACTACATTACGTGTCTTTATTTTTATAGCTTGTGACTCTAATTTTTATGAATAGCTGGATTTCATGAATAGCTAAATTTCATGAATAGCTGGAATTCTGAAACTCAAATATTTTGAAATTTGCCAATCTAGAATTTTAATAAAAGTTATATAGATGTAGCTTAACTTAACGATTTTTGTGGTTATTTATTTGTAGGATAAAGAACGGTTAACTGACAAAACCTTCTTGGATTCTGCAGAGCTAAGATAACGCCATTGACCGGGCTGAAGATCTTCTAAAGATAAATGAGCAATACTGACTCTTACCAGTCTTAAGGTAGGAAAACCAACAGATGCAGTCATGCGGCGTACTTGACGGTTTTTACCTTCTATCAGAGTCATTTCTAACCAAGCAGTGGGGACATTGAGGCGAAATCTAATCGGTGGATTGCGTTCGGGTAGATCGGGTGCTTGTGGTAGCAATTTAACTAGTGCAGGTTTAGTGAAATAGTTTTTGATTGAGACTCCAGTTCGTAATTTTTCTAAAGCCTGTTCATCAGGAATTCTTTCAACTTGCGCCCAGTAAGTACGTTGGTGTCCAAACCGAGGATGGGAAATAAGATGTTGTAGGCGACCATTATTCGTCAACAACATCAAACCTTCACTATCCCAGTCCAAACGTCCTACAGGATAGACATCGGGGATTTGGAT
Organism: Mastigocoleus testarum BC008; assembly: GCF_001456025.1. Taxonomy (GTDB): domain Bacteria; phylum Cyanobacteriota; class Cyanobacteriia; order Cyanobacteriales; family Nostocaceae; genus Mastigocoleus; species Mastigocoleus testarum. The sequence goes on along the minus strand of NZ_LMTZ01000002.1, from coordinate 163,718 downwards.
ATAATCCTTAAGCGTCCTCCGATCCGGATTGTCTTTCGTAAACTGACTGAGGACCCCATAGGGCTTATAAAACAAGATAGTCCGATTCTGATTTCTTTTGTGTTGTTTTCCTGCTGTCATTTTTTTGTTCAATTCACCAAGTATTAGTAATAAATGACAAGTGACCAATTGACCAATCCCAATCCCTAATACGTTAATTTTCAATAATTATTTTTGAATAACTATTAACTTATGCCCATTATTTTCAATAATTATTCTTAAATAACGATTAACTTATACCGATTGAAAGTGGTACAATTTATAACCATGCTAGGGGTGCCTGTATAAGAGGCTGAGATTAAACCCTTAACACCTGAGTCCGGGTAATACCGGCGGAGGGAAGCTGTTACTACAGGAAATTTAATATGCGGACAGAATGGGTTGCAAAGCGGCGCGGTCAAGGTAATGTAACGCAAATGCATTACGCTCGTCAGGGTACCATCACCGAAGAGATGTACTACGTCGCTCAGCGCGAAAATCTTCCCGTTGAGTTAATTCGAGAGGAAGTTGCACGGGGACGGTTAATTATCCCTGCCAACATCAATCATACCAACCTAGAACCAATGTGTATTGGTATTGCTTCCAAGTGCAAAGTCAATGCTAACATTGGTGCTTCTCCCAACTCCTCTAATTTGTCTGAAGAGGTGGAAAAACTTAACTTAGCAGTTAAGTACGGTGCAGATACAGTCATGGATTTATCGACCGGTGGAGGTGACTTAGATCGAATTCGGACTGCGATTATTCAAGCCTCACCCGTTCCAATTGGGACTGTACCAATTTATCAAGCATTGGAAAGTGTTCACGGTCGGATTGAAAATCTCACCGCAAATGATTTTCTCCATATCATTGAGAAACATGCCCAGCAAGGCGTAGACTACATGACCATACATGCAGGTATTTTGATTGAACATCTGCCTTTGGTTAAGACCCGAATTACAGGTATCGTATCTCGCGGTGGCGGTATTATTGCCAGGTGGATGTTACATCACCACAAACAAAATCCACTATATACCCATTACCGAGATATCATTGAAATCTTTAAGAAATATGATGTTTCCTTTAGTTTGGGTGATTCTCTACGTCCTGGTTGTACCCATGATGCTTCCGACGAAGCTCAATTAGCTGAACTTAAAACCCTTGGACAGTTAACTCGCAAAGCTTGGGAACATGATGTTCAGGTCATGGTAGAAGGTCCCGGTCACGTACCAATGGATCAAATTGAATTTAATGTCAAAAAACAAATGGAAGAGTGCAGTGAAGCACCATTCTATGTTCTTGGTCCTTTGGTAACTGATATTGCTCCTGGATATGACCATATTACTTCTGCCATAGGAGCTGCAATGGCAGGATGGTATGGTACCGCAATGTTGTGTTATGTCACACCTAAAGAACACCTTGGTTTACCCAATGCTGAAGATGTTCGTAATGGTTTAATTGCTTATAAAATTGCTGCTCATGCAGCAGATATCGGCAGAAGACGTCCGGGAGCAAGAGACAGAGACGACGAACTTTCTCGCGCTCGTTATAACTTTGATTGGAATCGTCAATTTGAATTAGCCCTCGATCCCGAAAGAGCTAAAGAATATCACGACGAAACTCTACCAGCAGATATTTACAAGACAGCAGAATTCTGTTCGATGTGCGGACCAAAATTCTGTCCCATGCAAACTAAAGTGGATGCTGATGCTTTGACAGAGTTGGAGAAATTTTTAGCAAAAGATAAAGAAGTTACGACTGGTTAAAGGGGATTGGGGACTGGGTATTTGCGACTGGGTGGGGATAGCACTGCGTCGTCGTACTGCCTGCAGCGTTGGGTGACGGCTCCGGATCCGTAGGTAGCGCAGCTATAGTCAGAGCCTGAGGGTCACCTGCGGTGTTTGGATGCAGCAAGCTGTATGACTACGTCACGCAATACCTACGGTACGCTACGCTAGCAACGCTAACATCCGCAGGATGCGTACTAACGCCTCTGGCGCGTCTCACGGCGTCGGTGGCCGAAGGTAACGTATTTATAGCCTCTAGCCTCTGGCGACTGGGAAGACTTGAATGATATCTGAATTACTAGTTACAACTTATGTGAATTAAAACTGGAATCACTTAATTTGGTGGAATCAAATAAGAAGTGATTTCTAACGGTTCTTAAAATTCTCGATATTACAAGGCTGAATTTATATAATTCACATCAAAAGCTAGTTCCAAATCTCTAATCCCTATACCCGATTGCAAAGCAGATGCCTACGGCATATCACCAATCCCCTATACCCCCAACTCCCGAAAGCGCTGTTGAATTTCAGTAATTGAAAATATTGCTGCAAATTTTAATCCTGCTGACTGATAAAGCTCCGCACCACCTTGTAACCTGTCTACCAACGAGATGACTTGCTCTACGGTATAACCTGCATCTCTAAGTCTGGTAACAGCCTTCATTGCTGATTGTCCGGTGGTGACCACATCCTCCAATACTACTATTTTTGCCCCTGCTGGTAAGCTTGGTCCTTCAATATAAGCTTTGGTTCCATGTCCCTTGGCTTCTTTGCGAATAATAAGTGCTGGTATGGGTCGTTTTTCTTGCGCTGATATGATGCTGACTGCTGTTACTATTGGATCTGCTCCCAACGTCAATCCTGCTACCCCTTCAGTATCGGTAGGTAACATAGAGAAAATGATTTGACCGATGAGTAAAGCACCTTGAGGGTGCAAGGTCACTTGAGTTTTATTCACGTAGTAAGAACTACGCAACCCAGAAGAAAGAACAAAGTCTCCTTCTTGATATGCTAATCGGGAAAATAAATCCAGCAATTCTCCACGTAAAATATTTAACTCAGTATTATATCGCTGTGAGTCCGATTGTGCTAGGGATTGGGGCTTATTTGTCATTACAGATGTATAAAAAATTATGCTAAACCAAAGATTGAACTAATCTAAGTTCTCTAATTAAGGATAAGTTAATACTCACTCAAATACACAACAAACCCAAAAGTAAACCCAAACGTAAAGGACTAAAATTGTGAATTTGAATTTAAATATGAATTTGAACTTGAATTTGAACTTGAATTTGAACGGGAATTTAAAAATTAAAGCTTTTAGAAGTACGGTTTACAAGCAAGCAGCTACGCCTATCGCACTTCTAGCTACATCTATAGTTTTATCCAGTCCAGTAGTAGCTCAAACACAAACAAGTAACTACGAAACACCCAACGACATCATTGAAAGGGCCTTTTTCGAAAATGACCCTAATTTTTATCAAGACAATTCTCTCAAACGCCAAGTTGACTTTTTGTTAGGACCAGGTTCTCTATTCCGCAATTCCTTCCCAGAGAGTGAAATCGCCCGTGACGCCGAACTAGTCAACGAAGTTTATCAAGATATGCTCCAACAGCAAATTGGTAGCGATCCCTATATCCGCACCCCCGACCTACCAAATCCATATAATTCTTCTTTATTGTCATCTCCGAAGTTTAGGCGCAGTGAGTTAGAAACAGGTACTGAATTCCGCTTTGAGGAAATACCATCTCCTTAAAATATTTTGCTGTTGCTGAAAATTCGTTTTTCTGTAATATCAAGTTCAGTTAACTTTTGTAAATCAAATCCTTGTTTCGAGTTGTGCAAAAAAGCTGCTTACTTGTAAATAATATTTAAAATTTCAGTACGTGAATTTTCAGCACTTAGGAACAATAATGAATTATTTAAAAGTGCTGAACTTGATAACAGCATTTGCTATTGAATGCAAACAATTGCTTGATAAATAGGAATTGAGTATTAAGTATTTTTGATATCTGAATAAATTAAGACAAATATTAAGCTTGGTAAAAACTTGAAATTGCCAGCATAATTCCTAAGAATGACTCTCCCCTAAATTCACAACCTGAAATTCACAACCTGAAATTCACCACCTATAGAGGTATTACTAACTTTCAGTTTCGATTTCAAACTTAAACTTGAATTTGAAATACCACACTCAAGCTAAAGATTTGACTCAAGCTAAAAATTTGGAACTTAGGCTGGAGCTTGAAAAAAGATATTGAGACGTAAAACTTATTAATCCAGGGTGCAGGAGTTGAACCTGCCTAAGGCGAATTATGAGTTCGCTGCCTCATCCGCTCGGCCAACCCTGGTTTCAGAAAATAATTATAGCGTATATTTACAATTTTGGGAATCCTAAAATTAGGATAGCAGATTATTTCTCAATTTGATGTTGCACAAAGTTGATGTTTCAGAAAATTAATGCTTGACAAAAACTTCTAAAACTGGAAGAAATTTCTTACCTAGCAAGGGAAGCCCGGAGAACGAAGAAATTCAATAAATCAAATACGATCAATTTATTTGGCTTAAGTCTGGTCTATTTTACATAAATCTTTGAGGAAATAGTGCAAACTATTAGTACTCGACTTTAATCTTTTTTTGGCTAGAGAATAATAAAAAACTAGTCAAATAAGCACCAGGGAAAGCCTATAGCCCTCCGACTTCCCGTAAAATTCCGTAAAAATAAACATTTTTCGCATTTGTTTGAAGTAACAACTTCAAAATTTAATCAGCAGATAGAGTATTTTAAAGTAGCTTGTCAAAAATGAGAATAAATTCGACTGTACTTCTAACATTAATTTTGTTATCCATGATGTTGGGAGCAGGTTCTGTAAGTGCTTTTTGGGGATTCACTATCGGAAGTTCTGCACTTAAGGGTGTATCAGCGCCTGACGGGCGTCCAAGCAGCAAATTTCCGAGTCCAAAAACCGGATATCCCCAAGACGGTGGGGTAAACTTTTTAAAGGAAGAAGAAATATTAAAAATTGTTAAAGCGCGAGTTCAAGGCAAAGCTAAAACCACTAAAGCTAGAAAATTATTAGATGAGGAAGATATCGAAAGCAACAAAGAAGCAGAGACGCAAAAGACAGAGCAAGCAACCCCAGAAAAGCCCCAGAAGGGCTTTCCAATCGCAGCAGAAAGTGAAGACGTTACATTATCCGTACTGTCGAGTCGCTATTCTGGAGGCGACTTAATCTTGAAAGTCAGAATGCAAAATAAAGGGGATGATTCAGTACGATTTTTGTATAGTTTTTTAGATGTAACTGATGACAGAGGCAGAACATTGAGTGCGAGCACCCAAGGTCTACCTTCGGAGTTAACAGCCAACGGACCAGCTCATGATGGAAGCATTAATATTCCTACCCCCTTGTTAGACAATGTGAAAAAGATTTCCCTTGCTCTTACAGATTATCCAGCACAAAAATTGCGTTTGGAAGTTTCTAATATTCCGGTAGAAAAATAACTAAAGCAATCTAAATTGGGGATAGGGAATTAAGGGGGTATGTGAATGAGTAGGAAAACTAACACTTTTCTCGCAATAATCAATCAAATAGACCTTCATTCCAGATCCAAACACTATTTTCCCCACCGGGGTGTCATTTTTATGCGAGTTCGAGTGCAGTGAGTGCTTCTCCTACATTTTATTGGACGGATATCGGGCTGAGATTATTATCAGTAATCCTACTGATTATTATCAACGCTTTTTTTGTAACAGCAGAGTTTTCCATCGTAACAGTAAGGCGATCGCGCATTCATCAGTTAGTTAAAGCTGGTGACATTCAAGCAATCGCTGTTGAAGTATTACAACGTAGCATTGACAGATTACTATCTACGACCCAGTTGGGTATTACCTTATCTAGTCTTGCCCTAGGATGGATTGGGGAAGGTACTATTGCGATTTTGATTAATACGTGGCTTCAATCTTTACCTTTACCGCAGATTATGAGTCCTGTAGTGGCTCATTCAGTATCAATACCCATTGCATTTTTTTTAATTGCTTATTTACAAATTGTCTTGGGAGAATTATGTCCTAAGTCAGTAGCAATACTTTATTCAGAAAAATTAGCACGATTTTTAGGTCCATTAGTTAGAGCTATTGTTCGGTTTTTTAGTCCTTTTATTTGGATTTTGAACCATTCCACTCGTTGGTTGCTACGCTTATTTGGCGTAGAATACACCGGTTTGAGTTGGAGAACTCCTGTAACCCCAGAAGAATTACAGTTAATTATCTCCACCGAACGGGAATCGACAGGGTTAGAAGCAAAGGAACGGGAATTACTCAAAAAAGTATTTGAATTTGGGGAAGTGACAGCTGAAGCGATTATGGTTCCCCGCAACAGAATCACTACCATACCCAAAAATGCTACGATTCAAACCTGTCTCAAAGAAATGGCTGCTACAGATTATTCGTGCTATCCAGTTATTGGCGAATCTTTGGATGATATTCGGGGCATTATTTACTTTAAAGACTTAACCAAAGCTCTAGCTTCGGAAAATATTGACTTGAATGCGCCAATTCAGTCTTGGATGCGTCAGGTGAGATTTGTTCCAGAGCGAACTCCTTTGAACGAACTGTTACCAATGATGCAGCAAGATAAGCCAACAATGGTAATGGTGGTGGACGAATTTGGTGGAACTGTAGGACTAGTAACAATCGAAGATGTGATCGCTCAGATTATTGGCGATACAGAAGATGCAGAAGAGAACGACAAATTGCTGATCCAGATTTTAGATGAACAAACATTTTTAGTTCAAGCTCAAATCAACTTGGAAGACTTGAACGAAGTTTTGGATATCAATTTACCTCTGACCAAGGAATATCAAACCTTGGGTGGCTTCATTCTGTACAATTTGCAAAAAATTCCTTCTTTTGGAGAAGTATTTACCTACTACAATTTGGAATTTACCGTTGTTTCGGTTGTGGGACCGCGCCTCCATCAAATCCAATTACGCCGTTTAAACGGAGCGAAAGTTGTCCAGAAACAAACATCTGATGCTTAGAACTGGGGATTGGGGATTGGGGACTGGGGATTGGGGATTGGGATTTACCAATTGTAGTGACCCATTACCCATTACCCATTACCAATTACCTCCCATTACCCCTGTAAGGTATCGGGTCTCTAAGCCCTAATTCGGTAAAAGCTTTAAGTCTTAGGAGACAAGAATCGCAAACACCACAGGATATCTCTTCCCCCGCATAGCAAGACCAAGTAAGCTCCCAAGGTACTCCTAATTTATTACCTAACTGGATAATTTCAGTTTTTTTCAAATCAATCAGGGGTGTGACAATCTTAATTGGTTGTCCTTCCCTTCCTTGCTTTGTTCCCAAGCGAAACACCTCTTGCATCCCTTGAATATAATCAGGGCGACAATCAGGATATCCAGAATAATCCAAGGCATTAACGCCAATATAAACCCGCTTGGCGTCAATAGTTTCTGCGTACGCCAAAGCAAAACTGAGAAAAATTGTATTGCGAGCGGGAACGTAGGTAATTGGAATATTCTGGGACATTTGGATAATGTCGCGATCGCGGGGTAATTCTAATGAATTATCTGTCAGCGCCGAACCACCCCATTGTCTCAGGTCGAAATTAACAACTTGATGTTGTACCACACCTGCTGATTGCGCAACCAACCGCGCCGATTTTAGCTCCCGACGATGGCGTTGCTGATAATCAAATGAAATTGCATAGCATTCATAACCATCAGAGTGTGCTTGATATAAAACCGTAGACGAATCTAATCCGCCAGATAACAAAATTACAGCTTTCATTTAAATTTTCCATCAAGAACTAACCAAAACAAACGTTATGCTTTTCCAAAAAACTTGCAGCGAAGCAGTTAGATATCAGAATATTTTTGCAGTAGCTAATTTAAGTCATTTAAATTCATTCAAAATTTTATGCCAAGTGTTATGTCAGGGAGTCTTGATGAAAAAACGATCCTAAAAATCAACAAAATTAAGTTAAGTAGTTTACAGAATTAATTTCATGTTCAACGGAAATTATTGTTTATTATTTATATTTTTATTTATGTTTTTATTTGTGTAATAGAATTTTAGTTGCTACTTTTGGGATCGTTATGGTTTCAGCAATACACCATAAAAAAACCATAACAATAATTTTTATTTACTTTTTATTTACTTGTCTCAATTTCAGTTGGTAATCGATCCCTAAACCCCATTAATTTTAGATGTTCAAAGGACTTGTTTTACTGATTGCATAAAAATTTGAGTGAAAAATTTGAGTAGAGCAAGTACGTTATTTTGTTCTATCCCATACAAGAATTACCTCATATTCATCAAACAAACAAAACAATCTCAAGTGCCGGGAACTCACAGTAAACTTTGAAATTCTTCATAAATAGAACCTCCATGTTACCATCTGGATGGTTTTAGACGGGTCAAAACTGGTGTTTAAATCTGAACGCCAAAGACTGTAGCGTCTCTAAATTTGGTGGTTGAGGAGATTAACAATAGTGCAAGAGAGCAACTGTGTGTCAGAACAGAATTCCCATACACAGCGCCAACAGCCACGACCGATCCGTATCGGCACGATCGGGGTGGGTAACATGGGACAAAATCATGCTCGTGTTATGAGTTTAATGAAAGATGTTGAACTCGTAGGTGTAGCAGACATTGATGTTGAGCGAGGATTGGAAACGGCTAGTAAATATAAGGTACGTTTTTTTGAGGATTACACAGAACTCTTACCTTTAGTTGATGCAGTTTGTATTGCTGTTCCGACACGTTTACACTACGCTGTAGGCATGAACTGCCTTTTATCAGGAGTTCATGTTTTGTTAGAAAAACCAATTGCTGCTAGCATTTCTGAAGCAGAGTCATTGGTTAATGCTGCTGCGGAATCACAATGCATATTACAAGTAGGTCATATTGAACGTTTTAACCCTGCATTTCAAGAATTAAGCAAAGTACTCAAAACAGAAAGAATATTAGCCCTTGAAGCTCACCGGATGAGTCCTTATTCTCATCGAGCAAACGATGTCTCTGTGGTTCTGGATTTAATGATCCATGACATCGATCTTTTATTAGAAGTAGCTGGTTCCCAAGTTGTCAAACTTACAGCTAGCGGTAATCGTTCTCCTGAGAATCGTTTTCTCGATTATGTTACTGCCACCTTGGGATTTGCCAATGGTATTGTAGCAACATTAACCGCCAGTAAAATAACTCACCGTAAGATTAGACGCATTGTTGCCCATTGCAAGAACTCATTTACCGAAGCTGATTTCCTGCAAAACGAAATTCTGATTCATCGGCATATTAGCGGTAATAGGACAAATGATTCTCGGCAAATGTTATACAAGCAAGATGGTGTGATCGAAAAAGTCTACACCAGCAACATTGAACCGTTACGAGCTGAATTAGAACATTTTGTTAACTGCGTACGTGGTGGTAATCAACCATCAGTTGGTGGTAAACAAGCACTTAAAGCCCTGCGGCTAGCAAGCTTAATCGAACAAATGGCATTAGAAGATAAAGTTTTGAACCCATTAGATTGGCAGTCTGAGACGACCGCACAGTCTTTGACACCTACAGTATAAAAGTTTCAAACTATTTCTCGACTACATATCAAAGGGAGGAGGCTTTGTCAATTCCTCCTTTTGTTTGTTTAAGCAAATAATTGTTACTAACTAGGGCTGACAAATATGACAATTAACGATAAAAGAATACTATTGATTAGATTGTACGATCTACGGTCTGATTTTCTTTAGTATTAGGAATAATACGTATTTTTATTAATATTTGATACAAGAAATTATGACAATTGATGAGTAGATTTGCTAATATACTCATCAATTGTTTAACAATAAGCTGGTAACTTATTGATAAATTTTAAGCTCCAAGGTCAAATTTTTTTAGAATTTAGGACTTGGGACTAAGAACACTTGTATCATCTCCAGGGTGATTAAATCTACCAAAAGAACAGAAACATAGCCAATACCGCTGCCAAATAAAAATAGACATTCATAAATTTGTCTAAAAAAATACCATTATCAAGTATGGAATTAGTCGTTTGGTGGCAACATAACAGTAATTCAGGCATCTAGCGGGTTTGATGATGTTCATAAACTCCGTAATTTTGTCTTAATTTGTAGCAATATTTAACGCTGCCAATTATTTCAGATGCCCGCATTTTGTAAGATGAGCATGATAACTTGTTAGAGCTTTAGTAGAAACTAGGAATTTTCATGACAGACCAACCTTCAGCAGCTACCCCAATGAACGCCGCAGCCATACCTATGAATAGAGTATCGGCTTCCACCCCCATAAACACAACCACAACAACACCCAAACCAAATGGCACCGTATTGGCAAAAGGTATCCTGAGTGTAGATTTGGGAAGAACTTCTACCAAAAGTTGTATAAGCCGGGATCCTGGTAATGTTATATTCGTTTCGGCTAACGTCAAACGAATGACTATGGAGCAGGTCCGAGGTGGAGTATTCGAAGCCCGTGCGACCGATCCGCTAATGGATTTATGGTTGGAGTATCAAGGAGATGGATACGCCGTCGGTCAACTAGCAGCTGACTTTGGAGCGAATTTAGGAGTAGGTCAATCCAAAGTTGAAGATGCGTTGATCAAAGTATTAGCATGTGCTGGTTATTTTAAACTTAAAGACGACATCTCAATTGTTTTAAGTATTCCTTATCATTCCCAAGAGCAGTTTGAAAAAGAAAAATCACAGTTGATATCCCAAGTTAGCGGACCTCATGTGATGAACTTTCGTGGGGAAGAAGTCAAGTTAAATGTCAATAAGGTTTGGATTATGCCGGAGGGCTACGGTAGCCTTTTGTGGTGTGAAGCCCAACCCAAGAAAGGAGCAGCTACTCCTGACTTTACTAAAGTTTCTGTCGCAATTGTAGATATCGGGCATCAAACAACCGACTGTTTAATGATAGATAATTTCCGCTTTGCAAGAGGTGCTTCCAAGAGCGAAGACTTCGGAATGAATAAATTTTACGAACTAGTTGCCAAAGAAATAGAAGGAGCTGACAGTCAGTCCTTATCTTTAATCTCAGCCGTAAATAAGCCTAAAGGCGAACGTTTATATCGTCCTAGAGGTGCTAGCAAACCTACAAACCTGGATGATTTCCTACCGAATTTGAGAGAAATGTTTTCTCGTGAAATTTGTAGCCGTGTGTTAGCATGGCTGCCAGAACGTGTTACAGATGTAATTTTAACTGGTGGTGGCGGCGAGTTCTTTTGGGAAGACGTACAGCGTCTGCTCAAAGAAGCACAAATTAATGCTCACTTAGCTGCGCCCTCCAGACAAGCAAATGCTTTAGGACAATTCATTTATGGAGAGGCTCAATTCTCTTCCTCCCGCTCTTCTAGGGCTTAACGCTAATGTTCCAATGGTCAAAAAAAGTAGTTAAATCAGTTACTTTCAACCCTGGTGTTGCTGATGAGAGTTTGTTAGACCTTGTAGAAAGGTATCTGGAAGAAGATCCAGATAAGACATTCAGCGACCTTTGTAAAGAAGCTTTGTGGCAAGCTTTATGCGTCCCAGATTCTGTCAAGCCTGGTTCTAAAGTTGTAGAAAATGCTCCCGTTGGGAGCATAGAACAGCAGATTGCTGAATTGAGACGTCAAATGGCAGATCTTGAGGAACGTTTCTTTGCCAAAGAATCTAATCGATTGGAGATGATGGAACGCCACATGATGCAACTCAGCCAACAAATCGCACAGTTAGCAGTATCAGTTCATCAAGGCGGTACCATTCCAAGTCCAAACGAATCAAAGGTGGTAGCTGAAGCAGTCAAACCTGCTCCTCCTACTCCTAAAACTCCTCCTCAAGAGGATGACCCTGTAATTAGCCGCATAAGCCAATTTGTGGAAGACTTTTAAAGGCAAAATCCTAGGGTGTGAAGTTTTGTACCGCTGTCAAACATCTGATGTGGGGCTTAGTCACAGTGCCAATTGTGTTATTCGAGGTAATTTTTTCTCCGAACAACTGGCATAGATGTTTGACAGTTGTACTTTTTTCTTTATCTGTTTACCAATATTGACAAAACCAATATTGACAAAATCGAGTCTAAATCGCGCTGGATTTTTATGTTTTACGTATTATCACTGCATTTATTATAGCATTTTTATTGACTGTTTGAGAGAAAATACGGATGTTTTTAGCAATAGTTCATATTGAACGGTGAGAACAGTTAATTGGTAATTGATAATTAGAAAATTTGTTTTGATTTGTAACCTTCAAAGAAAATCTTTATTTTTAGTTCAATCTGATCTGCGTAATTATTCCCTATTGATGGTTAATTGATTATCTATATAGCGATAACTTTTGACTGTTAACTGTTGACTAATAAAGGTGTTAAAATCCATCCCAAGAGAAATTGCATATACAGATAGTAGGATTACTCAATGCCAGTTGCAGTTAAATCAATCAAGTTTGGTACGGACGGATGGCGAGGAGTGATTGGTGATGAGTTCACTTTTGAGCGTGTAGCTTGGGTCGCGCCTATCGCTGCTAAAGTTTTATTTGATACATATGGTAAAAATGTCGGTAACCGAAAAATTATTGTCGGTTATGACAGACGATTTATGGCAGAAAATTTTGCTCGTAAAGTAGCTGATGTTGTTAAGGCTGCAGGTTTTGATGTTGTATTTAGCGAAACCTTTGCACCTACACCTGCTTTTAGCTGGGCGGCGAAACAACAAAATGCTTTGGGAGCATTAGTAATTACAGCTTCTCATAATCCTGGAGAATATTTGGGGTTGAAGGTCAAAAGTGCTTTTGGTGGTTCCGTACCTCCAGAAGTTACCAAGAAAATAGAAGCATTATTACCTGAAGGAGTAAAACCTGCTAACACAGCAGGGACTGAAGAAACATTTAATCCTTGGGAAAGTTATTGTCAGGGATTACAAACGAAAGTCAATATTGAAAAAATTCGCGGTGCCATCAGAGAAGGTAAACTGACCGTATTTGGCGATGTCATGCACGGTTCTGCTGCTGGTGGTCTGGGTATGCTGTTAGGTGATGGAGTAAAAGAAATTAACAGCAATCGCGATCCATTGTTTGAAGGTGGTGCACCGGAACCTTTACCGAAATATCTTTCCCACTTGTTTAAGGTAATGGGCTCCCACCGAGCAGCCAATCCCACAAGTTTGACTGTAGGATTAGTTTTTGATGGGGATAGTGATCGCATTGCTGCTGTGGATGGTGAAGGGAATTTTCTTAGTTCCCAAATCTTGATCCCGATATTAATCGATCATTTAACGGTTAGACGTAATTTTGGTGGCGAAATCGTCAAAACTGTCAGTGGTTCGGATTTAATCCCGAAAGTTGCAGAACTTCATAAATTATCGATTTATGAAACACCTGTGGGTTACAAATACATTGCCGACCGGATGTTAGATTCTGCTGTATTACTTGGTGGTGAAGAGTCTGGTGGTATTGGTTATGGAAGCCATATTCCTGAAAGAGATGCTTTGCTTTCATCGTTGTATGTTTTGGAAGCAGTGGTTGAGTCAGGTAAAGATTTGAGCGACTATTACCGCTACCTACAACAACAAGTTGGATTTTTCTCCGCATATGATCGCATCGATTTACCACTTGCAAATATGGAAGTGCGATCACGTTTGCTCAAGCAATTAGAGAGCCAACCCTTAACGGAAATCTTGGATAAGAAAGTAGTTGATTGCAAAACCATCGATGGCTATAAATTCCGGCTTGAAGATAATAGCTGGTTAATGATTCGTTTTAGTGGAACAGAACCAGTTTTACGACTTTACTGTGAAGCTGCAGACCTAGAAACAGTTCATAAAACATTAGCTTGGGCAAAAAGTTGGGCGGAGTAGTTTAGTAGTTCAACTCGAAGCCTAAATATAGCGCTACACAATAAGGTTATAAAATTGGTAAATTATGAAAGCTATGACTTGTAAGCTTTTTACTTGTGCATAGCGCTATATTTCCTGTAATTCCGGTATATATAGAGACGCGATATGTCGTGTCTCTACAAGAATTTTATTAAAACAAATTATTTGTTTATAATTATTTCCCAATCCCTAATCCCCAATCCCCAATCACCAACCGATGAAACTTGTTGTAGCTACCGGTAACCCGGGTAAATTAAAGGAAATGCAAGCTTATCTTGCCGATTCCAAATGGGAATTAGCCCTAAAACCACCAGAAATTGAAATAGAAGAGACAGGCGATACATTTGCTGCTAATGCTTGTTTAAAAGCATCCCAAGTAGCGATCACAACAAAAAAATGGGCGATCGCCGATGACTCTGGTTTACAAGTCGACGCTCTAGATGGTGCACCAGGTATATATTCTGCTCGCTATGGCAAAACAGATACCGATCGCATCACTCGGCTATTAAAGGAACTAGCAAACCAAGATAATCGACAAGCCCAATTTGTTTGCGCGATTGCAATAGCCCGTCCTGATGGTACTATCGCCCTAGAAACTGAAGGTTTGTGTCCGGGTGAAATTCTCCATGAACCTCGCGGTTGTGGTGGATTTGGTTACGATCCAGTATTTTTCGTTCCCGAACATCAATTAACATACGCTGAGATGACACCAGAGTTGAAGCGCTCAATTAGTCATCGAGGTAAGGCTTTTACTGCTTTGATGAATCAGTTATCAGTCATCAGTTAACTGTTCCCTGTTCCCTGTTCTCTTCTTTAAACAGCTTCAGTATTCTTTTCCCCGGTACGAATTCGTACGACTTGTTCTACTGGGGAAATGAAAATCTTACCGTCGCCAATTTCACCGGTACGAGCTGCGGAAATAATTTTATCTACAACAAGATCTACCAAATCATCTTCAATTACGAGTTCGATTTTTAATTTTTGTAAAAACTCCACAGTGTACTCAGAACCGCGATAGCGTTCGGTTTGCCCTTTTTGTCGTCCGAAACCCCGCACTTCAGAAACTGTCATCCCGACTACACCTGCATTCACTAAGGCAATTTTGACCTCATCAAGTTTGAATGGGCGAATGATAGCTTCTACTTTTTTCATTGTTTATCTCCTTACTTCCACAGTTTTATTTATTTTTTATTGAATTAACATTGATTTAGCTTGCGCTAATTTTAATGATGCTGAGCAAGTAGTTTAATATTGATGCTTCACATCAAGTTAATATTTCACATCAAAATTGATACGTACTATTTGCAGCATTAATTTGCAGTAGATGCTAATTCTACCAATTTGAGGTTAATTCAATAAATATTACGATTGCGAAGGTTTACACCAATTATTTATCCCAATCAACTTATTGTTGTAACATGTATCTCCTATAACCCAAAACTACAGCAAATAACCATATATGTTTTGGTGATTTAGATGCATTTTCACTAAATATTAAATTTCATTAACGTTTTAATAGGGGTCTGACAATAAAATAGCCCGCACCAAAGGCTGTAAAGACGATCAAGATAATAGCTAAAGCCAAAAACCAGCCATTCACCTCTGAAGATTGGGTTTGACGTTGACGATAGTGACGTACCTCTTGTTCTTCTATTAATACTTGTTCGGATCTTGAATCAGGAATTTTGATTTGTGGTGGGACAACGGGGGGACGAGGACGAGCAACTTTCTTTTTATGAGAAGTTCTCGCCACTCGTCGAGGATTTTCACTTCGCTGTTCAACTTTTTTGTGGGAAGGTTGTTCAACTCGTTCGTAGGAAGGTGAATTATATTCTATGTGAGGTTTTTGATATTCTCGGCTTTGTTGTTGAGAATCAATAAAATTTTGTAATCGTAAAACTGTGCTGATAGCTTTGCTAACTTCTTGCCGAAGTTCTTGATTCTCCCGAGTTAATTCTCGATTTTGATCGTTTAAATTATCTATTTTTGCCTGCGCAGCCTGTAATTCAACTGCTAATTCACGGTACACAGACAAGGGTACAGAAGGTGAATGATGATGGGCGTTTGCTGTTGGGATATTTCCCGGAACGGGATTGGAGATACTTCTCATGTGCAAACTATGATAAAAAAAGAGTTAAATTTGACAAAAAGTAGAAAATAACAGCTGAATTCGCCTTAAAATTCCGAAAAAGTAGGCACTATGCCCTAGAATAATAGAAAACTTCTTCGCAAGCAAAGTTTTCGGTTTACAATTCTCAATGAATTCATATTATTTTTAAGTATAATTTAAAATCAGTATAAATTCAGGTAACTCTTAGTAGCTTTTTATATTTATGATTTGCTTGCTCAATAACTCTGTAAATAAATATAAAAAAATACAGAGTCAGAATTAAACAGGAAAATTTTACCCAGGTGCAGCTTTTTTGTTGTAAATACTTTTTTGTTGTAAATATAGTGTACCTTTATTTCAGCAAAGGAAAGAAATGCCCCACAGGTCCTTGACCTGCACCAATGTTTAGGGCGTATTTCAGGGCTGCAGTTACATACTCTTTTCCTTGTTTGACTGCACTTAGTAGATCTTTGCCAGATGCAAGATTAGCAGCGATCGCTGCTGAAAGGGTACAACCAGTGCCATGGGTGTTATCGGTATCTACCATAATAGTTTGTAATATTTCTGAATTTTGTCCGTCAAAGAAAACATCAACTCCCCGAGCCTCAGCTTTCATTCCACCACCTTTGACCAGTACAGCTTTTGCTCCTATTTTTTCACAAATAATTTGAGCTACTAAACACATATCATCCACAGAATTAACCTCCGATCCACTTAAGATTTGTGCCTCGTAGCGATTTGGAGTCACAATCTTAGCTTGGGGGATTAAAGTATCACGCAAAGTATTAACAGCATCATTATCAATTAATTGCACCCCAGCCCGCGATACCATCACTGGGTCGACAACTAAATTATGAATTTGTAATTCTTTTACTTGTTGGGAAACAGCAGCAATAATTTCTCGATTTAGTAACATACCAGTTTTTGCTGCTCCTACGCCAATATCTTCTGCAACTGACTGTATTTGAGCAATTACGCCTTCGGTTGACATTGCATCTACCCGTTGCACTCCCAAAGTATTTTGAGCAGTAACGCAGGTAATTGCGCTTGTTCCATGGACGCAATGAAAAGCAAAAGTGCGCAAGTCGGCTTGAATCCCTGCACCACCACCACTATCAGAGCCAGCAATAGTCAAAGCAGTGGGTACAGAAGATGATTTTACAACACTCATAATTTGAACAACTTAGAAATTGAGGAGAAGTAGAAATTGAGAAGTAGAAATTGAGAAATAGAAACAGGAACAAAGGAATAACAAGGTGTTAGTAATGACTAATCACTAGGCTCCGATTGCAATTTTTCCTGTAAAAACTTACCCCATTCTGCTGCTAAAGGTATTTCTGTAAATGGAATCCGCACTGATTTTTCTGTTTTATTAAACTCAAATTCTAATTCGATTTTTTTCCCTTTACTTGGTAGGCTCCCAATATCTACTAATTTTTCATCTATCAAGATATTTAACTTCTCTACATTATCTAAAGAAAATGTTTCTAATTGTATTGGACCTTTAGTTGTGGGTTTGCCCCAAGTAATTTTGTTATCTTTTTGACCTAAGACTGAATATATATCGTATTTTGCCTGTTCAAACTGTTCAGCCCAACTGCGATAGGTTTCTATTTTCTGAAATTCCTTCCAACCTTCCCAAGCTAACCAGAAGAAAGCTATCAGTAGAGGAAACCATAAAAGTCCGCGTTCCATATTTAATATCCGAATCTATTTGTCAATCAAAAGAATTTGTTCGTTTTTGTTTGAATTATTGTTTGGTATTGCCTCGATCGCAATTTACTTGAAAAGAATTGCTCAAAATATCATTTCTTTAGGTGACTTATGTAACCATTTTATAAAATCAAAGCACTAGGAGTGAGTATAGGTTTAGGTATGAGTTAAGGTAGTCAGTAAACTAGCAAAACAATTATGGGTTTAAAATGAGAAAGTTTATCTTATTTTGCTTGTTTTTGGTTGGACTGGGATTTGCTTTGTTCAATTTTTTAAATTTTCAAGGATTAGCAACCCAAGGCGAATATAATTCTATCCTGCTGGATTTTCGTGAAGATATCTCTCAGGAGACATTGAAGCAGAATTTAAATGCGATCGCGCAACAATTCGATGTTACTCCAAAGTTAGATAACAAATTCTCCAAGAAGGATAATGTTTATATTGTTGAGGGTACCCCCCAACTACTCAAGCAACTACGTAAATCGGAATTTGCTAAAGCTACAGAATTTATTGAGCCAAATTATATATATGAAATTCCTCCCCTTGGCGAAACAGCTCGTCTAGGAGAAGTTCTTCAATCTGAAGGAGCAGCTGAAAGGAAAACTGTTTTTGGTTTCCCCAATGACCCAATGTACGACAAGCAATGGAATTTTCACAATATCAATGTGGAAGGGGCTTGGCAAGAAACTAAAGGTGATGGGGTCACAGTTGCTGTTATCGATACTGGTGTAACTCAAGTACGAGATTTGAACGAAACAAAATTTGTTCAAGGATACAATTTTGTTAACGATACAACGAACGCTAGAGATGATAACGGACACGGTACCCATGTTGCCGGTACTATCGCTCAAGCAACTCATAACAGCTATGGTGTCTCCGGAATTGCCTATGAAGCTCAGATAATGCCCTTGAAGGTGTTGGATGAATCTGGAGCTGGAACCGTTGCTGATATTGCCGAAGCGATTAAGTTTGCCGCCGATAATGGTGCAGACGTAATTAATATGAGCTTAGGTGGCGGTGGCGAAAATCAATTAATGAAAGAAGCAATTGAATATGCCCACAAGAAAGGTGTAGTTATTGTTGCTGCTGCTGGTAATTCTAGTGATAATGGTGCAGAATATCCAGCCCGTTATCCCCACGCGATCGGTGTTTCGGCATTTGGTCCAGATGGTGAAAAAGCTCCCTACTCTAACTACGGTGCTGGAGTGGAAATTTCTGCCCCTGGCGGTAGCGATGCAGGAAAAATTCTCCAAGAAACCATCGATCCCGATAATAAGGGTACGAACACATTCATGGGCTTACAAGGCACCAGCATGGCTGCACCCCACGTATCTGCTGTTGCTGCATTAATTAAAGCTAAAGGTATTAACGATCCAAGTGAAGTTTTGAGCGTGCTGGAACAATCTGCTCGTAAAGTTCAAGATGATGGCTTAAATTACTATGGAGCCGGAAAATTGAATGCAGAAGCAGCAGTTAAGTTAGCGGCTCAAGGACAAATCAGTTTCCAAGATTTCTTCCGTTGGTTGCGGGATAACGGTTATATCAACCCCCGTTTCTGGATTGATGGCGGCGTGGTAGCTTTGTTACCCAAAATTTTGATGGTTATAGGTTCTTATCTACTCGCTTGGTTTTTACGAGTTTACTTTCCCTTCGCTTGGAGTTGGACTTTATCTAGTGGTTTAATTGCCGGTAGTTCCGGTCTATTCTTCCTGAAAGGAATTTATGTTTTCGATCTTCCCCAATGGCCATTCCGGCTTCTGGGTAGTTCGATCCCTGAATTGGGTAATACTTTTCAAGGGACCGATCCCTTAAATCCATTTTTTGCAAGCATACTGGTTCCTATAGTTTTAATGGCGTTACTTCTAGGAAATACTCGTTGGAAGTGGTTTGCCATTGGTACATCTTTAGGGATAGCTTCTTGCTTGGCGGTTAGCTCCATATTCGATCCGGCTGTGTGGGGATTTGGAAATGGTATAGCCGCTCGTGGATTTTTAATTGTTAATGCTGTACTTTGCTTTGGTCTGGCACGTTTAGCTGCCAATAATCGAGAACAAGCCACAATATAAGCGTTATTAGTCTTAAAATACCCTCTCCTCCTATGGTATTTCTAGATTTTTTCCCATAAGATACATAGTTGTTCAAAGGGTATAAACAATTTCCTCTCCGAAAAAAATTCCCCCAACAATTATCCTGAGGGGAGTTTAGGAGGGGATTTAAATTGAGGGGATTAGAAGAACCTCATAATTCAAAGAGTTTTATTTGAGGACTCTATCAAATTTTTCATGACAATTTTGAAAGGCACTAGTTGAGAAAAAGTATGAGTATTACTGTGAAGGGCACCATAGAGCGTCGAGATATTGGTATGGGTGCTTGGGCTTTAGTTACTGAAGAAGGTACAACCTACCAAATCATGAGGGGCGCAGACAAAAAATTACTCCAGTCGGGACAAAAAGCAGAAGTTAATGGCAAGATTCGTGAAGATATTATGACTAATGCTGCAATTGGTCCTGTGCTGGAGGTGAATTCTTTTAATCTTATTTAATCTTATTAGTTTTGAGTCGCTTCTATACCGTTAAGAAGGGCTTGTAAGCGACTTCTAAATTCTCCTTTAGCATGACCTCCTTTAACTTCTCCAAAAATCTTTAACTCATTTTCTAGATGATCACAAATTACATATGTAGGCCAACCCATTTGTGACTTATCAGGATACAAGCCCAACAAAATATGACGATATTTCCTGTATGTAGCTGTATCTTGCATCTTGACGTCGATGAATTCCAAATTTAGTTCAGAAGCTACTTTTTTGTCAAAAAATGACATCTTGTGACAAATACCGCAGTCTTCACTAGAAAATTTAATCACAGATAAAGCCATTGTTTTACCTTTAATAAATAAATTATTTCGCCCATAATTATTTCGCCCATGCGAGTAAAATATTATCACATATCATCCTCTTAATATTTTATTTTTCTTGAGTCGTATTTGATAAATGTAAAAAATAAAATATTAGATATTATCCCCTATGAAAACAATGTTGACATTCTTTATTTTGTTATATTTATAGATATAATTAACCAGCTTTCAAAAAGAGTAAAAAAATATTGATAGCAATACAGTTCGTATGGGAATAATAATTGATTTGAGAATTTATTTATTCTTTTATTTTCCGGTTAATTAGAAAAATTATCAATTAATAGATGGAAAAATATTTTGATAGCATGCCATTAAAACTATTTTAATTATTTGATAATTAATTGCAATTAATAAACCAATCATAATCTTAGAATTTTGATTTGCTATTTCAATGCAATTTCACAAGGGAGTATCCTTTTCACATTAGGATAATGTTGTACCTGCAAAGAGAATTTGATTGAAAGACAAAATGTAATCAATTATATTTCATCGCCAGGTATCTCTATTTACTCCATCAAGTATATATTGATAGAGTTCTTGAAGACTTAACCTATATCTTTAAGATTAATTGGCTTTCAAATCATAAAGATTTTCTGAAATAAAGCATAATATTTTAGTCTTTTTGAACCCTTAAAGAGTGGAAATTAATACACTTTAATAACCCCCTCTTGAGGAACAACAGTCTCGAAGGCTTTAATAATAGATTTTTTTTAATTGCAAGACATAAAATATCAATCCATTAACGTATTTTTTCATACTTTTCATATTTTTTAAAATCACCGAATAATTAAAAAAAAAAGTTGGCAATGGTTTAAAATATTGTTAGTTTAATGCTAGTCTAATTTACAGCACTAAAAAATTGTGTGTCTCGGAAATTATTATGGAGATTTAGTCTATTACATTAATAGAGTATTAGGTTATACCTAATTCCTTGTTATGCATTTATTATGATGCTTGTTAAGCCCAAGTTCTCATCAGTTTTTTTTCAAATTAAGGCTTAAAAGCGATAAAAAAGTAATAGAAAACCCTAGCAGGTGGCAGCCAACTAGGGAATGGATTATCAGGGTGCATCTACCACTAATTTATTCTCGATTTAGTTGATAAAATCCGGGTAATTTGAGTAAAATTCAGAGATACCCAATGTCAGTAAAAAAAATCCCCGTGCCATTTTGAGTTAGCAAGGGGAGTGGATTATCAGGGTGCATCTACCAATACTTTGTTCTTAATCTAATTAACAAAATCCGGGTAATTTGAGTAGAAACCGTTATTGGAAGGATATTCATAAAAAAAATCCCCGAGCCAGTTTGAGCCAGCAAGGGGAATGGATTATCAGGGTGCATCTATCAATACTTTGTTCTCGATCTAATTAATAAAATCCGGTCAATTTTAGTAAAAACAATTATTGGGTAAGTTTCAAGCAAAAAAAAATCCCCACGCTAGTTTGAGCCAGCAAGGGGAATGGATTATCAGGGTGCATCTATCAATACTCTGTTCTCGATCTAATTAATAAAATCCGGTCAATTTTAGCAAAAACAATTACTGGGTCAATTTCAAGCAAAAAAAAATCCCCACGCTAGTTTGAGCCAGCAAGGGGAATGGATTATCAGGGTGCATCTATAAATACTCTGTTCTCGATCTAATTAATAAAATCCGGTCAATTTTAGTAAAAACAATTATTGGGTAAGTTTCAAGCAAAAAAAAATCCCCGCACCAGTTTGAGCTAGCAAGGGGAATGGATTATCAGGATGCATCTACCAATACTCTGTACTCAATTAGACTTATAATATCCGGGCAATTTAGTTAAAACTAAAGTTAGAATTGTATGCACAAAAAAATCCCCAAGCCAGTTTGAGCCAGCAAGGGGAATGAATTATCAGGGTGCATCTACCAATACTTTGTACTCAATATGACTTCTAATATCCGGGTAATTTAAGTAAAAAATAAATCTGTTACATACGCAAAAAAATCCCCGAGCCAGTTTGAGCCAGCAAGGGGAATGAATTATCAGGGTGCATCTACCAATACTCTGTACTCAATTCGACTCACAATATCCGGGTAATTTAAGTAAAAAATAAATCTGTTTATATACGCAAAAAAAAATCCCCAAGCCAGTTTGAGCCAGCAAGGGGAATGAATTATCAGGGTGCATCTACCAATACTTTGTACTCAATGTGACTTCTAATATCCGGGTAATTTAAGTAAAAAATAAATCTGTTTATATATACAAAAAAATCCCCGAGCCAGTTTGAGCCAGCAAGGGGAATGGATTATCAGGGTGCATCTACCAATACTTTGTACTCAATATGACTTCTAATATCCGGGTAATTTAAGTAAAAAATAAATCTGTTTATATATACAAAAAAATCCCCGAGCCAGTTTGAGCCAGCAAGGGGAATGGATTATCAGGGTGCATCTACCAATACTTTGTACTCAATATGACTTCTAATATCCGGGTAATTTAAGTAAAAAATAAATCTGTTTATATATACAAAAAAATCCCCGAGCCAGTTTGAGCCAGCAAGGGGAGTGGATTATCAGGGTGCATCTACCAATACTCTGTACTCAATCCAACTCATAATATCCGGGTAATTTAAGTAAAAAATAAATTGGTTTATATGCGCAAAAAAAATCCCCGGGCCAGTTTGAGCCAGCAAGGGGAATGGATTATCAGGGTGCATCTACCAATACTCTGTACTCAATCCGACTCACAATATCCGGGTAATTTAAGTAAAAAATAAATTGGTTTATATACGCAAAAAAAATCCCCGGGCCAGTTTGAGCCAGCAAGGGGAATGGATTATCAGGGTGCATCTACCAATACTCTGTACTCAATCCGACTCACAATATCCGGGTAATTTAAGTAAAAAAAATAAATTGGGTTTATACACACAAAAAAATCCCCGCGCCAGTTTGAGCCAGCAAGGGGAATGGATTATCAGGGTGCATCTACCAATTTAATATTCCAAAATTAGTAATAGTTTTCCGGATAAATTCTCCTAATAATTTGTTAGTCGTTAATATTGATTAATTAGTCAAATCACATAAATTTGCGAGTCAGTTACTCGAAGCATAAGAATGTGAAGAGCAGATGTAAAGGTTTTTCACTTCTAAGTAGTATGTCAACTGACTCGTAGAATTCTACTGTATATTAAAAAAAACCCTAGTGGGTGGCAGCCAGCTAGGGATTTTGATGATATCAGGGTGCATCTACCAATATTTGTTCTAATATGTTGCAGTATTGTCCGGACAAATTTACCTGCATCTCTACTAATTATTTAGCAGCAATATAATTTAATGAATTAACTTGAATATAAAAATCAATAACTGGCATTGACTGTCAGACTATGGAGGTTGTACTCAGAAAAATACAATAAATATTCTAGATAAAATTGTAGTAGAAGATATATTGAACTACCACGTTGAGAAACATTCATATTTCAGGATGCATCTTAGTAATTGGAAAAAGCAAAATATCAATTTGAAACATAAAAGTTTCATACCAGGCAAGGTAGGCAAACAGGAGAAGTTGTGACCCAGGAATTTCATATTTCCGTAACCCCAGTAGGGCAGGATGACTACTTGGTGCGGACGGAACAAGTCGCGCCTGGGGTGCCATTAGCAGAAGAACTGGTTTCTTGGCCAGTTGCTGACTGGCTAAGTGCTGCTGCACATCTTATGAACGACCCTTTAACTTCAGTTTTACAAGGAGATGCGATCGCTAGAAACTCCGTGAACTTAGTTGCTTTGGGTCAGCAATTTTATAATGCACTGTTTCAAGGCACTCTCAGGGATAGTTGGATTACTGCCCAAGGTATTGCCCAAAATCATCAAAAGATACTGCGTTTACGTTTGGGCCTCAAAGATAATAAACTGGCTAGCCTTCCATGGGAGGTGATGCATGCAGGTGATCGCCCCCTTGCGACAGGACCTTATGTGGCATTTTCTCGCTATCAGAGCGGGATTGGTATGAGTTCCCGTTTATCGGCAAAAAATATACCCATTCCTTCAGAGGAAGGTAGTATAAAAGTTTTAATGGTCATTGCTTCTCCTACTGATAAAGTTCGCCTTGACCAACTGAAACAAGAAGCAATTAAGCTGCAGGCTGAGTTACATCGTAGTGGAGAAAGTGGCAATCATCTGCCGGAAATTCAACTTACCTTATTACAACAACCAGGTCGAGAAGAACTAACTCAAGCCCTAGAACAAGGAAGATATCATATTCTCCATTATTCCGGTCACAGTAACGTCGGTCCCAATGGTGGAGAAATTTATCTTGTTAGTAGCAGAACAGGGCTAACAGAAACTCTGACTGGAGACGATTTGGCTGGTTTACTTGTCAACAATAATATCCAAATGGCAGTTTTTAACTCCTGTTTGGGAGCCTATGGCGTTTCATCTGCTCGGAATAGTGAAACTGGCGAACGCAATTTAACAGAAACTTTAGTTAAAAGAGGTATTCGGAGTGTTTTGGCAATGTCAGAACGCATTCCGGATGATGTAGCCCTCAACCTTACACAACTGTTCTACCGTAACCTTTCACAGGGTTATAGTGTGGACTTATGCATTTCTCGAGTGCGCCAAGGTTTAATTTCCACCTATGGTTCTCACCAAATGTACTGGGCTTTGCCAATTTTATATCTTCAGTCAGATTTTAATGGCAATCTCAATGGCCTTAATTCTTCTCCCAACGAATTTATCAACGAATATAACCCGGTTTTAAGTGCATCATCCACATCTTACTCAGAGAAAATAGATGAATCAGATATTCCTGCAGTTCCTTTACCGATTGATGATTTAATTTCTTCATATGAACCAGAAGAATCTTCGGGTTTAGATTGGCTAGGAGAAGATACTTGGGGCGATCTGGTTGATGATGTTGAATATAACGATCCCTCCTATGCGGAAGACTCCGCAATTGTTTCTGATTTGTTTCGTCAATTGGATGAGCAAGCAGCAACAGAACAACCCATGATGAACGCTGAGTTAATTCAGGAGGTTGGTGATGATGTGTCTTCGCAGCAACCCTATTCTGCACAGCAGTCTGTAAATGATAAAGCTGCAGGTAATCTGCAAGATAATTTCAGTTTCGCCTCGGATACTGATAGCAGCTTTGAACAAAGACCAATTTCTCAAATAGCTTCCTTGGGAACTGAAGAAGTTGCAAAATGGGACGAAGTAGCTGGATTAGAACAAGTAAACCAAGATATTACCCACAGCGCTCAATCGTCACATATTAATCGAAAAATTACTGGTTCTAGACATAATAATTCTGCTGTATTTAACTTCAAGCATTTTTTTAGAAAGAATTCATGGTCTGCTGTTGGTGCACTTGGTATCACTGCAATTACACTTGTGAGTTTAAGTTGGTTGTGGCGAGAGGGAGGTATATCTAATTTACCAAGTTCCCCTCAAGATAAAGAATTGCTAATGGAGGAACCCAAAATTCCCGAAATAAATCTTAAAGAAGATGCAACAGGGGTTGTGACTCGGTACGCAACAGGTAAATTAAATAAGGGAAAACTGGAAGCGGGTTTACAAGCAGTTGAAGAATTACTCAACCGGGGAACCTTAAATGAAGCTCGAGCAGTTTTAAAATCAATACCCCTACCGCAAATTGATAATCCATCTGTGAATTTTTTACGGGGTCGACTAGCTTGGCAATTTGTGCAACAACGAAATACCCGTAATGGCTACACAGTAGATGATGCACGTCGTTATTGGGATAGTGCAGTTAAAGCAGACCCTAATTCATCTTTGTATAAAAATGTTGTGGGATTTGCTTACTATGCAGAGGGTAATCTCAATCGAGCGAATGATGCTTGGCTCCAAGCATTGAGTTTAGAAATTCAGCCAAAGAATCGTTCTAGGGCTCCGAGTAGTGTAAATTCTTCTGGTGGTAAACAAAAACTATCCAATAATGCTTTGCAAGCTTACGCAGGATTAGCTTTGGGTTTTTATAAAGCTGCTTCATCACAACCCCCTGGGAAACGAGAACAATATCTTAATGAAGCAATTAAAATGAGAAATACCGTACTTGACCACGACCCTTTGGGATTTCAGGTAAATGAACTAGGGAAAAATTGGTTGTGGACGGATAGTGCTATCAGAGATTGGCGAGCTATTTTGAGGTTGAAATATCAAGAATAATCTAAATTGAATCGACTTTGATTTAATTAACTTTAACTGAATTCATTTTTTATTGAATTACAGAGGATTGTAAATAAGTGATTTACAATTCAAAGGCTGAAACTTAGACTCAATGGTAAAAGAAATCCCACTCTCAATTCCTATCTTCTGCTATGATTGCATCCCACTTAACGTCGCGATTGTAAAGCGGTACGCTACTACGCATAATTGTGCTATCGCTTGAATAAAATATTCGCAAGCATTTGGAAATATTTCATTTTCTGGGTGTAATTTGAGCTATTTTGTATCTTCTAAGGGACCGAGAAAAGTTGGTTGCGGGCGGGTAATATGAACTTCCCACAATGCCTTCAAGGTAGAAAATTTTTCTCTCAATGAATAAAACATAACATTTCTAAAAGGGTATACTTCCCAATCAGGAGTACCTAAGCCAATGGAATTTACATGCAGACGATTGCAAAGATAGACTGCGCGAGATAAATGAAATCTTTGAGTAACTATAACTGCTTGCTCAATTCCAAAAACTTTCTTAGCACGGTAACAACTTTCATAGGTACTAAAACCTGCATGGTCGAGAGTTATATCCTCTGGTGGTACACCAAGTTTTACAGCATAATCTTGCATCGCTGTGACTTCATCATAATCCTCACGGCTATTATCACCACTCATTAATAGTTTTTTCACACGTCCTTGCTTGTAAAGTTTTGCTGCTGCTGAAACGCGGTCAGCCAGCATTGGTGTGGGAGTACCATCGGGAAATATCCCGGCTCCAAGGACAATTGCTATGGGTTGTGAAGTAACTTCGGAATAATTAGTATAACGTCGGCTACTAGTAATTAAACTTACATATAAATTTAATCCAAAAGCTATACATACTGTGCTTAAAAATAATAAAACAATAGAAAATCGCCAGTGTAACCAAAACCATTTAGGTAGCATACATTTATTTAAGTTCAAATCAACTGACTGAAGGTATTAACATATACTAAATTATTGATTTTTATTTAACTTTAAATCTTAGGATTATTTGCAATCCCAGTTCAAGAATATTATCTAGAGAGACGACAAACTTCTACTCCTTTACCATTTAAAGAACCTTGCATACCTATGCTAACAGCTTTTACCCTTTGTTTGGGTGTACCGTGATGGTGTCTGCTACCCCAAGCATAATCTCCAATGCTGTAAGCAAAAGTCGCTATTTCTCGAATATCTTTTGCGTCAAAAACGATATCAGGTATTAGACCCAAATATACCCCAGCTAAACAATCTGCTTGTAATTCTGTGAGTGGGGAATATTTGGGGGTAAATCCATGTGCTGTCTGCATTGCATGGGCATATTCGTGGGCAATAATGTAAGCCAATGCTGCATCTCCATACCGGTAAGCCATGCGGATATCTCGTCTCATGATGTAAACGGTATGATCCAGTTTGCAATAATGACTACTGTGAATTCGTCCGCAGCGAGTGCGAGAATTTTCGCGAATATTCCAAATTAATCTAGGAGTAGCTTTATAACCGTGAATCTTTTGAATTCCAGAATACACCCCATCTACTACAGCTTGAGGGTGCCACTCTCTGGCTTGGACTGGTAATGTAGCGAAAACATAGCCTAAGCCAATAGCTGCTGCAGTTAATGACTGTAATATTTTCATTTAAATGCTTTGTGATTTTATATTTCCTCTATAAGATATTTCACACAAAACCCAGTGTTTTCTGAAAAAATAATTTTAATTTAATTGAAAAAAATCTGATATTTGTTGTATTTTGTCAATAAATATAAATTCATAAAATATAAATTCATAAAATATAAATCCATAGTCCATATCAGGCGTAAATCAGAAAAACTAGATTTGCTTACGTGCTTGGTTTCTGCTAGGTTCAACAATTGTAAAGAGTTACTTGAAGGTGATATTTCCTAACCGTTAAAAATAGCCTTCTGCTTTTTATGAATGCTTCTCATGTGCTTTTTTACAGTATTAGGTGTAATTAGATAACTTGGAAAATAACAAATAAGAAGCTAAACATAAGGTTTTTCTTCCCAGTTACTCTTATTTTCAGATATTTTTTTCAGAGAAATATTTATTTTCCAACAGCAGGAGTAGCTAAATCGACTTTTAATCTGTTAAACATTGTTTCTCGAGCTTTCATCGCCAATTTGTCTTCTAATGGTTTGAGTGCGAACGGTTGCTGATACTTTAAGCGTAATGCAGTTTGAATTAACCAATCAGCGACAAAAGGATTTTTTGGTAGCAGTGGTCCATGGGAATAAGTTGCGATCGCATTTTGATAAAAAGCGCCTTCGGTTCCATCTTCTCCGTTATTACCTAAGCCGTAGATCACTTTTCCTAGTACTTCGACCTTTCCTCCCTGTGTATTTACCCTGGTACGTCCACCGTGGTTTTCAAAACCAACCAGATAAGGAGTAGCTCCTCCCAATATTTCTTTTAATTCTTTAGCTAAACGGGAAGCTGTCACTTCAATGACCAAATTACCAATGCAGCGCTTGACATCGTCACCGGGGTGTACTGATACCATGTCCAATATTCCCAAACCTTCAATACGCTTTCCTAAGCCTGGTTCGTAATAATGTCCTAATAGCTGTGGCGAACCACAGGTAAATACACCGGGAGTTCCACTATCGAGTTTTTCCCGCATGGCGTCGGCTTTTGCACCTTGTAAGTCACGCATAACAATTTCTTGTTGACGATCCTGGGCTCCTCCACCAACAATTACATCAACTGATTTGATATCTTCTGCTGTAGCATTTTGGTCTAAGGCTTGAATCCTGACACTATATCCCCGCCATTGGGCGCGACGTTCTATAACGATAACGTTACCCCGATCTCCATAGGTGCTCATCAATGTGGGGTATAACCACCCAATAGTCAATTCTAATTCTTGATTAGCCATAGATTTAATAAGTTTAAAAGTTTTAATAAACAGCAATAAAGCTCAAGTTGATTTTCGGCATATTAACGTATAGCGTTAAGCTGCAGCATTAGCTACCAAATATTTAGGTTGGTTTTGTTGATGGGATTTTTTTGATTGATTTACGGTCGTAAGACGCGGTGCATATCTAGAACAGGAGGGGCAATTTCTGTCTGGCTCAGCATATCGTGAATTTGGCCCCGGTGATGTGTCTGATGATTAAAAAAATGTGACAATAGCATATCAACTGGATCGGTATAAACCTTATTCTGATTATTTACGTAGCTTATTGTCCTGGTCAGAAAATCTTGATTTAAATGAGACATAAAATTTTCTATTTTCTCATCTTCTAATACACGTATTTTCCGCAGTTCTTCAAAGTCATCATAGAGAATAAGGTCAAGTCCGGTAGAAGAAATTTCTTGTCCTGTAAAGCGTCCCATCCAAATTCTGTCACCAATGAGAATATGATTGAGTGTCCCATAAATACTTTTGAAAAAGGCTGGTCTTATTTGTTTCAGTTCTTTGTCTGAAAGCTGGGAACATGCACCATATAACTTGTGATTCGCTAAAGTATTATATCTTGCCAGCATTTTAAAATGTTGTATCAACATACTCTTTTGTTAACTGTATTTACTCGCATCTAGTACTAGGTTTTACAATGTGTCAAGTATAAAAAAATATGTATCAATGAGTTTGAATGCCAATTTTTTGTGGTTATCATGAGCAGTGGCGATAGAAGAATTTTGTAAGTAGGCAAATTGTGGGTTAACAAATTGTGAAATAACAACTGTGGACTAACAAATTGCCTATCTACGGATAGATTCTATCCAAATCAAGCAGAAATATTTTGTTTGACTAGCTCTAAAAAGTTAACTTTTGAGCAGCAATTTTCTTGTATACCGCACAGTTTATAAACATTAAAACTGTTTTTGTTTGGTTGTAAACACCACAATTATTCAGGGAAAAGTAATGGATTGCAAAACAGCCACTTTGGTCTACCAAACTGAGGATCATTTAGGAAATATCCGCAGAATTTTTCCAGAAGCTTGGAAATTTTTAGAGGAAGTGTCTTTTGCTTACGTCCAAAGTAAGCCGGATAATTTTGATTCAGAAATTAGAAAATTGGTTGGTGAAAAGCCTTTTAAATATAGAATGGTTCACCGCGATGATAAAGACCAGTTAACTAAAGATTTAGGAGATTTACTAGGCGATATCACCTCAAGATTGCTATTAGAACAACATTTTTCCAAAGTAGTTGGTCAGCAAGTATATTTCAGCACTATTTGCTGTAATAGCCATTTAACTGCAGACCACGAATTAACTTTGGAAGAAGTTTTACCCCTACAGTGTGCAGCAGTTAAGTTGCAGTAATAGGGGATGGGTAATTGGTAATTGGTAATCGGTAATTGGTAATTGGTAATTGATAATTTTTTACTCATTACTTATTACTTATTACTCATTACTTATTACTTGTTACTTATTACTCATTACTCATTACTTAGTTACTCTTCCCCAAATCACCGTATCTTCTTCCCTGTCAAGATTTCTCGCACATCTAACATCGCTGTGTATGTCGGTAAGATGTGTAATGTCTCATCATCTGGGGTGTTCTTTAAAGCTATATCAATTGCTTGTTTTAAGTCCTGTTGGATTATTAGGTTTAACTTACTGTCAGCGGTGTTTTCGCTATAGCGCAGGCGTAAAGCCATATCGTAAACGCGATCGCCACTAACCACTAGAGTTCCACCACGTTCAACCAGTTTTTCGGTATCAACATCCCAGATCCAAGATACGTCTTCACCATCCTGTACTCGGTCGTTAAGTACCAGCAGGGTGGTTTTATCGTTACTTTGAGTAACTACGCGAATGGTTTCATTAGTCCCAACGGGGTTTTTGGATAATAAAATTCTTACTCGTTTACCATCTATTTCTAATTCTTCTGCGCGTCCAAATGCTGCTTGGAAAGTTGGAATTGTATTGTGGATTGTTTTTTCGTCAATTCCCAATTCAACAGCAGCTGTTGCCGCAGCCAAGGTATTGTATTTGTTATATAACCCAACCAAAACTTGTTCCCATTCTTGGCTATTAAGTGTGGGTTGACTTTTACTGAAACCACAACTAGGACAAGTAAAATCTCCCAAATGGGACAAGTACACACCTTGGTAATCTAAAGAATGTCCGCAACGGGGACAGTAAATTGAATCAACCGCGTGTTGGATTTTTTCTAAATACTGTTCGGGTTCACTTAAACCAAAAAATGATACTTTTTGTTTCAACTGCTGACCGAGATAGCATAAAGTGGGATCGTCAGCATTAGGAATAACTACCGTATCTGCAGGTAAGGTAGAAATCACTTTTGTCCAGCGTTTGCTAATACTATCAACTTCCCCATAGCGATCGAGTTGGTCGCGAAATAAGTTTAAACAAAGAATAATTTTTGGTTGAATTGGAGTAAGTACTTTGGGGACAATATTTTCATCTACTTCCAAAATGGCATAGTCTACATTTAAACCGCCAACAGAATTTGCACTCTCCATTAGCGCTGTAACTAAACCATTTTCCAGATTTGCACCCGTTGCATTATGTGCAACTCGATATCCTTTACGTTCCAAAATGCTTCTTAATAGTAGGGAAGTAGTAGTTTTACCATTTGTCCCCGCAATCAAGATAATTCCACTTTTTACCTGCTGGCTTAATAATGTCAAAAGCTGCGGTTCAATCCGACGAGCGATAGAACCAGGTAAAACTGACGCTGCACCTAAACGTAGCGATCGCACAAAAAAGGTGACGCTTTTGGCGACCGATACCGCCAATCCCGATCGCAACTTATCTGCAAATTGAATATCTTTTCCCACTTTACGTACTCAAGTCAAACAATAGTTGTTTATAGTGTTTTGAATTAGAAACAGAATACCTAACTGTGCTTTAAGCAAAAGCTTTATCCCCGATCTGAGGTAAATGTACTGCATGGTACTTTCTACATTATGAATCGGGCATGTCTTATAATAAGCGCGAGTTTAACCAATCCCTAATCAAAAAGCCAGTCTTCACATCACAAAATTTATTTGTCATTGTTTCTTTTAATAGGGAACAGAAAACAGCTAACTGATGATATGGCATTAACCATAAATTATTAACTGGTAACTGGTAACTGGTAACTATAGCCCGTAAGGGCGTGGCGTTAGCCATAAACTGTTAACTGTTAAACGTTATCTTAAAAGTTGATGAGTAGTGGAAGTAATTATATTTCTACCGATTAGTTCCCTAGTCAGCATAATTCAGCATGAAAATATCAAAGCAAAGGTTGTTTTAATGATTCAAGTCAGGTTGCAATTCTTACGTCGATTTATTTGTAGATTCCGGCAGTTTTTGTTGCTTTTCTCAATATTATTTTCTCTGCTCGTCGTCTTTACTCAGCCAGCATTTGCAGGTATTGATGATGACAGGTATGACGGCAATATTTTTGTGGTGTATGCCGGGAATGGTTCTTTAGTACCACCACAAGCTACCTTGGCACAAGCTTTAGCAGAACATAAGCCTGCAATTTTAACTTTTTATGTTGATGATAGCAGTGATTGCAAAAAATATGCGATCGTTGTTTCCCAAGTTCAAGCTTACTATGGTAAGGCGGTAGAGATTATTCCAGTAGATGTAGATACCATCTCTCAGAAAAAAACCTATAGCCCTAATGAACCAGGTTACTACTATACCGGTGGTGTTCCCCAAGTTGTAGCTTTTAATAAGGCTGGAGATGTAATCTTAAATGAGAAGGGTCAAGTACCTTATGAAAAAATAGATGATGAATTTAGGAGAGTGTTTGATTTACTACCACGCACTGAGTCCATAGAACTGAAGCGACGCTCATTTAATGAGTTCAGTAGCGAGTTAGCACAATAATTTTTTGGACAGGCAAGTCAGTCTGTCCCCTTAATTTTTAGTTATATTAGATACTACAGATTAATGGGACTTGAGAGATAATATTGCTATGGTTTGATAGATTTAAATAAAAGTTGACTGGGAAAACAATAATTTATTGGACAATAAGTTTAACTGGTTTATATCGCTGAATACCCAATGACAGATAGAGTGGGATCTGATGTCAAAGGTTTATAATACTGACGATTTAATTCAAATTTTGGCTTCCGAACGCCAAGCTTGTCTTAAAGGAGAACGATTGAAGTTAGAGGTTACTGTTTCTGGTAATCCCGTAATCGATCAATTTATCAGAACAGATGGACTGCAAAAATTTACCGCTTATCAAGAATTTAAAGCCGCAATTCATGATTATCAACGGGAATACCAAGTTTCTGGAATTATTTTACAGGAAGTAAAGGTTAAAGGTAAGACTTTGCGCTATCCTGAAGTTCATCCTCAATTAATTGCTATCTCCGGTGACTTGGAAATTTTAAAGGAAGCAAAACAATCCATCCTAGAGTTTTGGGAACGAGTTTCCCCGGGGATGGATTTATATTTGAGTTTTAATAGTGGTAAACAACATAAACAAATTGAGCGAGTTGATGTAGGTAGAATTATTCTCAGAACTGAATGGGCGACTTTAAATGCTTTTGAAAAGTCTGATTTCTTGGAAATAATTTTACAATTAGGTTGGGGTAAACCTGATGAAGCTTGCTATCAAAGGGGTTTTCCAGCATCGGGTAGCGAATATATTCATGCAGTAAATCCCGGAAATTTACCAATCGGCTGATTCATAAAGCTGTCATGTGTGTCGTGTGTGTAAAAAATCAGCTTAAATGAATTAAATACACCTTATTACTGAGTAGATGAAGGGTTACGGAATCTTTCAATTATTGCCAAATAAGAACGTAAAACCTTTTTTATATAGCTGAATTCCTCTTGTGTTGATAACTCTCCCTGCAAGAAGTAACCTAGTGCTATCAGTTCTTTTTTGCGGTTCGGGCTAAGATAATTTATCTCTGTATGAATTTCAAATCCTTGTATCAGCCACCTATAGAATTTTTGGAGTAATTCACCAGATTCTTCTTGTAAGGATTCTAAATCATCTGTATTTAAAGAGTTCAAGGATTGCTTAAGATACTTCTCTACATCATTCAATATCTTGGTTGTCCCACGGGAACTCTCATTTTTGTCGATCCGTTTTAAAGCTTCAATTAAAAGATAAAGTTTATAAACGTCTTTTTCCAGCAAAGGACTGATTGCGTTATGCACCACATCAAAATCGTTTCCTGTTAAGCGTCTGGCGATTGAATTTGGTAAGACTGGGGTTGATTGTCGGGCGATAGCGGGGTTTTTACAGGCTGAGGATTTAGGATTGGTGTTGGAGTTAGGGTTGGAGTTAGTTTTGGACTGTGAGTTGGAGTTAGAACTGGACTTTGAGTTATTAGCAAGATTGCTAGCGCGATTAGGATCGGTAGAATAATCCTCAAAATTACTAGGCGAATTTTTGCTGCTGGTTTTGGGGTTGGTACTGGTTCTGGAGGTGGTACTGGTTTTGGGGTTGGTACTGGTTCTGGGATTGGCGCTGGTGGTCTTTTTTTTTCAACCCAAATATTACCTTTGTAAATAATTTGTTGTCGATCGCTCTCTTGTTTGAACTCAGTAACTACTACTACAGGTTGCTTGGTTTCAGGTAAGGAAGTCTGATTAATTTGGTTTACCAGATTGTATAATTCGCTTTCGATATCAATTGTTTTCGGGGTTGACCAAACTGACTCAGAAATATTAACAACTTTCGGGGATACTTTTGACAGCAGGCGATCTAAATGGGTGTTAGCGTCAGCGTATAACTCTTCAATTTGTTGGGTATTAACTTTAAAACCATTGAGTCCATCAAAGTCAATTGAACTACGAATTGCGCTCAAAAAAGTTGACTCTTTTGACCAAAAACTTAGTAAAGCACAAGCAGCTAGTTTTCTTAGTTGAGACTCTGTTTCTGGTGAATCATCGCCAACCCACAGAACGATTTCAGAAATTCTCCGCCCCATTTTTCTCGAGCGAGCTTCTGCTGCATCCAGTCCAGTGAGTTCTAGGAGTACTTTATTTTGATATCGAGCCAAAATAAGGAACGGCTTAGTATCATTGATTGGAGAATTAATTGTTACCTGTTTACCGTCATTTCTCTCAATAACTTTTTGCTTAAGCACATCTGGCTCTTCCTTCGGCTGTTCGGGTTTGCTGATATTGCGCCAATGAATACCAACTTCGCCTAATGGAGAACTTCTAACGTAAATTTCTACTTGACTATGACTCATAGGAGCCTCACATTATCATTAATTTAGAGATTTTTCATCTAGGTATTGGTAACCATTTAGCTCTACCTTGCAAAATCGCAAAGCCCCGTTCTTGTTTACAATCAATGGCAAATTTGGAAATAGCTGCGTTAAAAGCTTGGATCTGAGCTTCTGTAGCATCTGCTTTACCTTGAACGGCAAACTTTTGCTCTTGTGTCTCTTTTAAAGCATCTACTCGATCCGTATAATTGTCATTAGCTTCACTATGACTTGTATGAACGTCATCGAAAAAGTTAGCTATGAGCCTCAAGGGTCCCCAAAGTTGATTGCGCTGATTCAGGCGCTGTTCTGCTAGATTAAGCCTGCGTTGGGCGCTATCAACTCGATCTTCTTGAACGCCAACTTCTTTTTCAAGTTCATCAAGGTTTTCTTTTGCTCGTTCCAATTCTAACTTGAGACTTTGATTGGATACATTCAACAAAAACCGCAATACATAGCGCAGCGGTTGGTCTCCATCTTTTGGTGCATAAGGCGCATCTAGGGGTACTTTATGGTAAAAGACCCGAGTGTAACCATCAATGGTTTCAGCATGGGAGAAAGCAATGTGTCCGATGGTTTGCACGGGTGTTACCACTACTGCGACTTTGGGGTACTGCTCATCTTGTTTGAAGAAATCTAATAATTCCCGATAGCCGATCTTGATGCGATCAAGTAAATCGTTAGCATCCTTGTCGGTTTTCATGTAACTTTCACACTTTAATGGGGCTAGGACAACCAGCCTGGGTCTTGTTAAACTTTCATAGGCATCTTTTAATAGTTTGGTAATACGAACAGGATCATTTTTTGTTTCATGCCAAGGTCCAATTTCTGTATTCTTCGTTCTCCCTGTTTTCTTTTCCATCAAAGCAGTTGCATCAATAGGAATAATCACCGCATCACATTGATTTAACTGTTGCTTGACATACTCCTTTTGATCGGGAGTCGCAGTCGGTTTAAAATATTCTCCAGAAGGATCGGTAAAGCGAATTTTCATGAACTTTTTACCGCCACTTCCCACTTCAAAAAAAAATCCTTCATCTTCCCAAGGATTAAGTTGGGGTGGGGTTGGTTCAACTAGCTTCTGTAACCGGTAGTCCATATTTCGGAGCTGACGTTTACATTCCTCGATCGCATCTAATGTTTTACTGTCACTTACCCATGTTGTCAGCCCCGCACTATCAAAGGTTTTATCAAATTCTTCGTGCATCGCGGCTAACAAACTGGTCTTGCCAACCCCTCTAGGTGCAAGCATGATAATATTTAGTTCTTGCAAATTACTCATAAAAACAAATCCGGGCTGAACAATAAAGTTTTATCTGTGTTAAGAAAATTTTATAAATCAACCGGTAGTTGGAAAATTCAAGTTAAAAATTGAATTGTTTCTACACGATTAACCTCTTCTAATTTATTAACACTATTCAACCAGTCCTGTTGAAGCTTTTGTTCTTGTTCAAGTTTGCCAATTTCCTGTGCCCAGACTTTAGTTCTTACTCGCCGGAGAAATTTTTTCCAATCTTTCTGAGCTTCTTTGTGATAAATAATATTATCAATAAACTTTTCAATTCTTGCGTAAGCAGCAATGCTGGGTTGATAAATTAGCTCTTCTAAAGCAGCTTTAATTCTGGCAACTGTACGGTCGTAGTCAATCTGTAGGGCATTGAAAATCAAGTCAGCATTGGTATTTGGTCCAACTTTTAAAGTTACATCTTGAGGTTCGTCATTGGGAAGTTGAATATTACTAAGTTCAACCAAATGTTGATAAATTTGTGGTTCAATTAAGCCACTGTAGGAAAGTTCAAAACTATCAATGATTTGGAAACCTAGCAGAAGTCTTCTCAAGTCTGAATGTTCTTGTTCCAAGAATTCTCTAAAAGCTTTGATGAATTCTGAGTCTGCTGAATAATTAGGAAATATACTTAATTTTCCCGATGTGATTAAAATCTCTGCTATTCGTGCTTTGACTTCGTCAGTTGACTCTTTTAGTCCCTCATCTAAATTGTTAAAGCGATCGGAAAGTAGAGTACGCAGCAAGTCGCGGTAATCACCGTAAGCTTTCATCGGGTTACTAGCTTGAATCTGCTGATTAATTTCATTTTCAGGATCGTCAGCAGTTAAAATTCCAGCATTTTCCTTACAATTTTGATAAACTCTCTCAATACTGGATTCCAAACTATGGGATGGTAATTGACAGCGCTTTGCAAATTCCAGTCTTAAATTTTGGAAAGCAATGGTGATTTCTCGCCACCATCCATCTCGATCAGTACCGAACAAATCATCATAGGTATCATCAATCATCCTGGATAAATTATTGTCAGTACCGCTAAAGACTTTCCGAGCAGACTGTATAATTAAATCGATATCTTGCTGAATTTTCAGCAACCGTTCTTGGCTTTGCCGAGCATACTCTTGATCAATTTCTAAAATATGCTCTGCCAAGTAATTAAGAATGCGATCAAAGACTTGGTTAGCATCATCAGAGTTTGAGCAATCAGCAATTTCACAACTGACTACTTGCATTTGCAAGCTATCCTTGAGAGCCCTACAAGCATGCATATTGTCTGTTCTTTGGCTATGGTTAATAACCATAAATGCTCTACCTGCAAGATTATTTAACTCTCGAGCAGCAGTATCATAAAGGTCTGTGTCAACTTTACGCCATTGGTAGCGTTGCGGATCTGGTCTAGTAATAAATAGGACAACATCTACAGCTTTTCCCAGGGTTTCTAGCATTACCGTTTCATCACCCAGTTTAGAATCTCCCAAACCGGGAATATCAACTAGAGCAATTTGACCAACATCAGGATTTTCAAAAGGACAAAAGATATTAACTTCGCGCACAGCTAAATGTTTGAAGGTAATCAGTTTTCCCTGGGTATTGCGTTCTTGTCTCACATATTCAGCGACTTCCTCTACAGGTATAACTTTCTGTTGAGGTTCTATTCCCGGAACAATTAAATGTCGATATTGTTCTAAGTTTTGGAAATAGTCAGATAGTAGATGTTGATAAACTGCTTCATCCGTCGCTCCAACGGGTGCTTGTTCTGGTAGAGATGCTAGAGCGAATTCATTCAAGTTGCACGGTTCGGGCTTGAGTTTGAGCGTTCTGTAGTAAGGAAGAATTACTTCCTCTAAAAAAGTTTTTTCTGAATGGAGAATAACTCTAACTTGAACAGAACCTACTTGATTGCAAACCACACTCCGAACCGCTGTACAAGCTGCTCCTTCATAAGCAGGAATTTCGCGATCGCTAAGTCCACTTAAACTTTTGAGTAAGGTACTTTTTCCTTGTCCCATCAACCCCATAACGCCAATGTTTAGGGTATTCCTGGAAAATCTGCTCCTAAGTTTAGACAGTACAATTAATTCAGAATTAATACCAGATTGAATATCACCAAAATCAATCGCCTTTAGATCTTCTAAGACTTGATTATTAGTGTTGTCTTGCAGTAACGCTTCTCGTTGAGTTTCTAAATTGTACAACGCTGATGCTTCTGCCTGAAGCTTTTTCTCAACTGTGGCGATTTTTTCCGGAAGATAGCGCGATCTACGCTCAACTATGTTGGCGACCTGCTCCGCTCTAGAAGGCATTTTACCTTAATTTATCTAAGATTACATAACACACCATAACACTGGAGTTAAGTGTAGTCTAAGCATAATCGCTGTTCGTATTAAATAACTTTACCTAGAAATATTGAGAACACTGACTTGATATTAACCAATGATAAATTAGGTCGTTAAACCTCAAAATATTTGTAGTGATGATATTGGCTTCTCAAGATGAATTCATCAAAAAATCCTTTCAATTGCTTCCAAACAAAAGATAATTTTAATTTTCAATTTTTTTCTGGAGAAAACCAACTAAATTTTGGAGAAAAGATTGACTCATATTAGTTTTACTTATAGTGCCGAGTTCTGTTTCTAATTTTGGGCTCGTAACAGAACTATTTTCCTGTTTTTTTGTTTGAGATAATTTTGAGTATGATGAATTTACTAAATTTTGAGTACTCAAATGTTGAGTATTTTGCTGGTATTGAAGTTCTTTGACTTTGTTCTCTGTGTCTTTAGCTTCTGCAACCTTACTTAAAGTATCTGTTTCAGAAAAGACTTTTACCTTATCATTATTACTGCTATGACTCTGCAGTTGCTCCCCTAACTTATCCCTACTTCCGAGACTATTACTACCCTTTAGCATAAAAACTTCTTCAACTAAATTACTAACAATTAATCGAAAAGCTATTTGCTGTACCTTTTCTAGAGGAAACTTAAGTTCTTCGGATATTTCCCGTACAGATGAATTACCATTCGCACGTTTCCATACTTGGGATTCTTTATGCTCTAAGCGGATTTTTGGTCTTTCTTGGGTCTTAGCCAAAATGCTAGAGGTTGGATCTGGTAGTTTTGCTGATAGTTGATTCCACTCTTCTAAATTACGCAAACCCATAAGCGTAGCTTCCGTTGCAGGTATACTTAAACCAGTCATTTCCGCTAATGGAAGGGGAGAATTTTCTTCAAAATTGAACTCTGCATTATTAAGCTCAAACAAAGGTGAAATTTTTTCTGTTACTTGAGCGCGAAATAAAAGCATCAACTGTTCTGCTTTGACTATCCCTTGAGATTTGAGATACAAACCCATTGTTGTTTTAGTGGAAGAATGTTCCTCAAAATCCTTCAAAGTTAAGTTACTCTTATTCCAGCCTCGCTTGGAAAGTATTGATATTAAACCCTGATTATCTAAAGATTCAGCTGCAGCTAATATACGACCCTGTTGCAACCAAATATAATGAGTTTCAGTTGTTAAATTAGGATGTAAATTATTAGAACTTGAGTCAGTGGAAGGCGAATAGTTAGATTGTGAATAGTTAGATTGTGAATAGTTAGAATTTAATTTACGAATTGTGAGTAAACCAGTTTTATATCCTTCTTCTAAAAACCGAAATAACTCTGGTAAAGAAAATTGTGATAAATAACCAGTAAATGCCATATCTTCCCTTATCAAATATCAATAGTTAGTAATTACCCTGGTACTGTTTAATTTTATACTATGTTATTTAAGTTTTAATGTAATTAAAGAATTTTGATTAAATAGTATAAAAATAGTTTCAGTATTTTTGATTTTATAGCTCTATTTTTATGACTATATTTTTATGAGTGTATCTTTACGGACTTTTTGATGGATTTCTAAATTCTAAATTTTTGCCAATCTTGGTAGCGAATAAATTAGCAAACAACTAAGACTAAAATCATAACTAACTGTGGATATAGTGTTAGTTATTTGCAATTAATAATAAATTCTAAATTATCGATCCAAATTATTGATCCAAAGTATAAATTTTTATTATTAAGTTACTTAGTTTGGTCAAACAAAAACAAAAATATGACTTAAATTTATCCCGAGATAGATGATGCTTCCTTCTTTGAATTATTCATATAGTGTTGCACTAGAGTCATAATTGTTTTTGCTACAGATGATGTTTCCGTTGGATTAACACTGACTATTGGTGGTCTGTTATGTTCGTGTATGTAGCCAAGAGCAATAGCAACATTTTCTTCAGTCCAAGCACCCGGACAATCAATGTGGGTTAAACCAATAATCATTGGAATTTGCGCTTGTTGATTCATATAGTTGATTACACGACGAGCATAACGGAATTCACTCGGTCTATGAGCGGCTACTAACAATATATAAGCATGGGCTTTACGAATTAACATGTCCCACATAAAGTTAAATCTTTCTTGACCAGGCGTACCATAGAGGTGTAGTGCCATATCAGAACCGAACTGTAATCTTCCAAAGTCAAAAGCAACCGTAGTTCTCTGCTTGAGCAATGCTGTTTCATCTGTTGCGTGGCGATCTGTATCCACGACTTCTATTTCGCTAACTGAACGGATAAATGTTGATTTTCCCGCACCCACAGGTCCAGTCACAACTAAACGCATTATTTCCATATACTTTTTTAATTAAAATAAATGACAAATTTAGCTGGTATTTTTTTAAAGTCAAAAAAAAATCAGATGGGACTGTTCCCAAGAAAATATGTTTAGATTTTCCTGGGAACTTAACCTTCGCGCGAATTATTAATATAAAACAAGAATCACTTGGGCAATATACTACATTAAAATCAACTTAAGTTCTGAAACAAGACGTTTAATTTCTAACATTAATAATCCTTGTTTAACCGAATGACTGGCTAGTACTAAAAGTAAAGCTTCCTCGCCACAGTTAGTCAGTACTCCAATTCCCCGGTCTCCTTCAACATAAATACGTTCTGTTATCCCTCTATCCAATTCACTTCCAATTCGCTCTCCTAAAGATAGCATTGCCGCTGACATTGCCGATACTCTTTCATCATCCATCCCCGGAGGTAAAGCTGCAGCAAGAGATAATCCATCAGGAGTTACAAGAGTTGCACCTTGAATATCATTAGTACCGCTGACAAAATTTTGCAAAATGTTTTCTAACTTGGCGGAATTAATTGCCATTTTCGATAGCCTCTTGGTTTTTCATTAATTGAATAAGAGTATTTATTTCTATATTTAATCTATGTTTGCAATTTGAATAGTTAAATCAATTTATTGTTTAAGTAATATGTTTCCGGGGCTGATTATCCTAAAACAGAAAATTCAAACACATCATGACTACCTCCGCGCAACACAGATTCTACTTGTTTACCTCGCAAGCGTTTACCAAATACTTGTTCTAAAATTCCCCAAACCGCACCCAATGTGAATGTACATTTGCGCAGAGAGCCTTGGGGTTCAGCGGCAGAGCACAATGTTTCAGAAGCAATAACTCTAATAATATCGCCCTCAGAGATGATTTTTTCTACGTTACAAAGACGAAACCCATCTTTACCGAGTACACTTCCAATTTTACTGGTAACTGTGTCTAAAGAGCTTGATAAATTTGCTAGTTCTAATTCTTTTGCTAACTGCTTACCTCGCGAACGACCAGCAGCAGTTAAAGCAATAGCAGTTGCTTTCTCTCCTAGAGCCTCTTCCATCCCTACAACTGCACTTTTATAACATACGACGGAGCATAAATCTCCAAGTTCCGGACGTGTCATTAAAAATAGTACTCCTTGTTTATAGCAGTTCGCATTTTCGATTATCTAGAGTACAATCTTCAACGCCAACAGAGGTTACACTTATAACTAAACTTGTCATTTACAGTTACAGTTAGTATTTTCACTGAAATTCAAGCTTGTTATTGAAAGTAATTATTCTATAACAAATTACTTTTTAATACCAATGTAAATCAATTTTATTTATTTACTACTTGGACTATAAATGTAGTATTAGTTATTTACATTCTTAAAGCATTTTCTAAGACATGGATTGTTGTATTATGCTCTCATAAGCAATTTTATGCATTCGATAAGATATTGAAAATTATATTTTTTTCTATTTACCGACAAAATAGTATCAAACACTACAACAAGTATTATGTATTTAAATTATGTTTTATGAATTGATTTTAGTCGTATTTTCCCTGAATTAACTCAGTGAGATAAGAACCGTGGATTTAATGTTTTTGATTATACTGAAAAAACCAATAAGCAAGAAAAAAAGTAATTTTTATTACATCTAAAATCAATAGA
Source organism: Mastigocoleus testarum BC008 (assembly GCF_001456025.1). Lineage (GTDB taxonomy): Bacteria > Cyanobacteriota > Cyanobacteriia > Cyanobacteriales > Nostocaceae > Mastigocoleus > Mastigocoleus testarum. The sequence continues at coordinate 120,370 of NZ_LMTZ01000002.1, read as the reverse complement.
TGAAGGGTCTAAGTTATGGTTTTTTAAAACTTAGCTTGACAGAAAACAAGGTTTAGTAGCTAAAAAAAGTAGCTAAAAACCCTATTGATTTCCGGGTAGTTACGGCAGAATAATATGCTGTTATTCTGTTTAATGTAGAAAATTACCACATTTTAGGAGTAGGAATTCAGGTTTTCGACTTAGATTTACTATGTTGCTTGTGGCTGTTTACTGCGGCACGCAAATTATTATCATGTGCTGATAGAAGTTGCTCGCTAGCTTCTTTCCCTAAGCCAGTCCAATGCATTAATAGGGCTAATTTGACTCGTTTTCCACTGCGACCTAACAAAACATTAGCAGTATCGCGAGTTAGACCAGTGAGGTCTTGCAGAATTCGCAAAGCACGGTCGTGTAATTTCTGGTTTGTGACTGCAACATCTACCATGCGATTACCATAAACTTTGCCTAAACGTACCATTACACCAGTAGAAAGGATATTTAAGGCTAGTTTTGTTGCTGTACCTGCTTTGAGGCGAGTAGAACCTGCTAAAATTTCAGGTCCGGTTAACAAACGAATATCAATATCTGCTGGACTGGAAACTTGATCTTGGGGAACGCAAGTCATAAAAATTGTTGTTGCTCCCAGAGCACAAGCTGCATCCAAGGCTCCGAGAACGTAAGGAGTTGTTCCACCTGCTGTAATACCAACTACTACATCTAGCTTACTAATTTGGTATTCGCGAATAATTGCTTCTCCATCGGTAACATTATCTTCTAGTTGCTCGGAACTACGTCTGAGTGATTTATCCCCACCGGCAATAATACCCTGTACTAGTTCAGGAGGGGTACAAAAAGTTGGCGGACATTCAGATGCGTCCAGTACTCCTAATCTTCCAGAAGTACCCGCGCCAATGTAAAATAATCTTCCACCCTGACTTAAACTTTTAGCAGTCTGCTCAATGGCTTCTGATAATTGTTTCTTTGCGGATGCAACAGCAGCAACAGCTTTTTCGTCTTCCCGATTAAATAGCTCTACTAATTCTTCTGAACTAAGTAGATCTAAATTTAAACTGTCAGGATTAATCTGCTCTGTCAAAAGATGCCCGCGTTCGTGCAAGTTTGTCATCTATCTAACTATAATTTTTTCGAAATGGTTAATTTAACGGTCATTTTTATTCTGTAGAATCATCTCTGACCACTGGTGATTATGATGATTGAATACATAATAAACTACATAACAAACTACATAACAAACTACAGTAATCCTTCTAGTTTGCGGCGAATCTTGTCAAGTTCGTCTTCTGACATTTCACCTGTTTGTGGACTTTCATTTTCTGCTGATTCTTCTGTTTTTGCGGAACTTTCTTCTGGCTTATCCTGCTTATCTTCTTCCCAGTCAGTTTTGTCCACATTAGCTTCTGGAGGAAGTACCAAAGAACCGTTAGCAGGGACTAATTCTGATTCGTAACCGGAACTAGCACAGAATTCATCTATTTCTTCAGAGTCAATTTCTTCTACAGTGGGTGAAGGGAAGTCTTGTGCTTCTAGCATCAATGCAAAACGATTTGCATCATCTTCTGATTCAAACATTAGCACCTTATCGCGATCGCCAATGCGAATTGTATGAATTCCTTCATTTTCCGTTCCCGCATTGAAAAGTAATACAAATACACGCATGGGTCTTATCTACCTTTCTTTTTGAATTTATTCATATTAAAGTTCTAGGTTGTAGAACTCAGAAAGTCGAGGTTAAACGATCGCTTTCCTGATATTTTCCTGACTCGATTAAAATCACTTAGCATATTAATTTTAGATGTATTTTGGATCTGACATTTCAGCCGAACAGGCAAAGCTACTGACAAGCTCCAGGTTGTTGATATTAACCGGTTAAGTGAGTTAGTTTTTAGGTTACCCCAACAATAAATTATTCCATATGAAGTTGTTAGCGGTTGTGACTACAAAATTGCATAAGTAATTAATTGATGCTTAATAACAGCTTGCGAACAAAGCTTCAAAATTTTAAAACTTCAACTCAAAATATTAAAACTTCAAAATGATGAAGAGATATCTTTATTCTCTGGGGTTTTTCCCCCAATATTCCCACGCTACTGAATGAATCACCTGTTTCGAGTCATAATCTGAGCTAAGGTGTGTATGCTGGATTGGAAATAAAAGTTGTTGCATAAAGATTATTTTTTATTACGCGTTCCTGAAATTGGGCTAGTAAACGGTAAAACCACATGACTATTTCTCTCAATAACAAATCGACTCGGTTATTGTTTATCAGTCGCACAGGTATGGCCGTTGGTGGAATTTTAGCTGTGACAATGGCTAGTGGGCTTTGGCGATTGCGAAATTTTGTTGAGAAGGAACTAGCGCCATTAGCGGAAGAAAGCTTAACTAATATTCTCAAACGTCCAATCGAGTTGGGAGATGTTCAAGATTTTTCCCTTATAGGAGTACAATTTGGGGCTTCGATGATTCCACAGACTGCAACTGACTCTGACCGAGTAATTGCTGAAGCTGTAGAAGTTGGATTTGACCCTTTACAGTTGCTATTTCATCGCAAATTAAAGCTCGATGTAACATTAGTAAACCCTGATGTTTATATTGAACAAGACGAAAAAGGTGCCTGGGTTGACATAAGTATAAATAATACGGGTCAGGAAGGATTTATTAAAACTGATTTAGATAAGATACGATTGCACAATGCCAATCTAGTTTTGGTACCTTATCGTTCCCAAGAAGGAAAAGTCAGGAATTTTCCTGTGCCCAAATCCCAAGGTGCAACTGGTTTAAATGGGAATAAATCTGCAATATCCTTGAAACTTGATGGAGTTCACGGTATAGCCCAGTTATCAGATGACTACCAGTTAGTTAAGTTTCGTGTTAAAGGTAATCCGATTTTAGGGGGAAGCGTAGCTTTAGAAGGGGAAGCCCGCCCTCAAACTTTAGCATTTAATTTTAATCTTAAAGCAAGAGAAATATTTGCGTCAGATATTACACGCTTAATACCTTTACCAGTTAATTTTCAAGCTGGTCGTGCTCGGGGGGATTTAAATATTCAGTGGTCTCCGGGAAAGCAGGCGTTGTTGTCTGGTCGTGCAGATTTTGAAGACCTTAATTTAAAAGTACCCCAAGCCCCTAAAGCTTTTGTTAAGTCCCATGGACGCGTACATTTTGATGGATTGAAAATGACACTCCGGGATGTGGCAACGAATTATGGCAAACTTCCTTTGCTGGGTCAAGGAACCATTCATACTGTTAATGGTTACGATCTGAAGGCAAAAGTCAATGGGGTTGATTGTAAAATAGCTCAAAAAACTCTTGGTTTCACTTTACCGATTGATACAACTGGTTTATTAAAAGCAGACTTAAAATTAACAGGCAAATTATATAATCCATTATTATTAGGCAATGTTCGCAGTATTGAAGCGGCAAAAATTGATAAAGTAAATTTAAAAAGTGCCAGCGGACAATTTTCTTTTACTCCCGCATCTGGTTTAGTTAAACTCACCAATCTTCGAGGTGAAGCGGTGCTTGGTGGACAGGCGATCGGGGGAGGGATAATTCAACTGGGCGAACAACCAGAAGTTAAGTTAAATTTTCAAGCCAAGAACTTTTCTGGGGATGCGATCGCTAAACTCTATCAGACAATCCCACCAATAAGAATTGGTAATGTTGGAGCGCAAGTTAGCATTAATGGAACCCCCAGTAGTGCTCAGACAACGGTACAATTTCGAGCACCCCAGGCTACTTATCCGATGCACGGTGAGGTGGTTGTTGCCCCGGACAAAAGTGTATCTTTTAGAGATGTGAAGCTAGCTGTAGCTGGTGGTAGGGTTAACGTTCGGGGTAATTGGGATGAAAAAGTTTGGAAGGCGATCGCTGATGCTGATGGGGTACGGGTAGAACGTTTTGCAAACCCAGAATTATTAGAAAATATATCATTGGGCGATGCGACACTTAAGGGTCGTTTAATTATTAGTGGTAAATCTAATTCTTTTGGGGTTGCAACCATCCGTTCGCAAAATGCACGGATATCTTTGGCTGGGGGAACGGTAGCGATTTCAGAAGTCGAATTAAACGAGCAAGAGTTTAATGCCAAATTAGTTGCGAATGAGGTACAGCTAGCGCGGTTATTGGAACAAGTTTCTCCGTTTGACCCCCTTGATGCTTCCTTGGATGGTTCTTTACAAATTTCTGGTTCGCGTCAAGAGACAAATGTAAAAAATTTACGGGTTCGAGGTGAGGGTAAGTTAAATCTTGCTGGGGGTACTGTCAATGCTAAGAATATCGAACTAGATAATGGTTCTTATCGGGCAAAATTATTTGCGAATAATATTCAATTACAACAATTAGTTCCCCAATTGTCAGGACAGTTGCAGGGATTTGTCAAGGGCGAGTTTGATGTTACTGGTTCCGCAGAGTCTTTTAGCCCGAGTAGTATTAAAGCGAATGGAAACGCACAGTTAAGTCTTCCCGGTGGTGCGATCTATGCAAAAGAGATCCAAGTCGCCAATGGTCAATATCAGACAAAATTACAAGCAAATAAAATACCTTTAGAAAAATTAGCTCCCCAGTTACCCAAACATTTTCAGGGACAATTAACCGGTGAGTTTAATCTTGCTGGTTCTTTAACATCTTTGCAAACACAAGGGATTCACGGTCAAGGAGAAGCTCGTTTAGATGTTGGTAGCGGTACATTAACAGCATCTGATATAAAGGTAGTCGGAGATCGCTATCGTACTCAGATTACTGCTCGGAATTTACCCTTGCAATCCTTAGCTCCAGTTCCATCACAAGTCCAGGGAGGTTTAAACGGTGAATTAAAAGTTACAGGTTCTTTAGAGTCTCTACAACCAGAAGATATCCACAAACATGTTGAAGCTGTCGGTGAAGCAAAGTTGAATCTTGCTGGCGGTGAAGCGAGCATAGATAATATTCAGATCGCAAAAGGTAACTATCAAGCATTTGTAGATGCAAGTGGGGTGCAGTTAAATCAACTTCACCCAGATTTACAAGGACAATTGCAAGGTAATTTACAACTAACTGGTAAGTTGTCTCAGCTAAATTTGGCAGGAGCACAAGCAGCAGGTAAAGTAGAATTATCCCAAGGAATTCCAGGTATCGAGCGACCTCTGCAGACAACATTTGCTTGGGACGGTCAAAAGTTAAATATCAAACAAGCCGAGGCTCCCGGTTTTAGTGCTAAGGGATATATATCGGCGAATGCAGAGACAGGCGGAATGCCAGAAATTACGAATTTAAATCTTGATATTACTGCAAAAGATTATGATTTAAATTCCTTGCCTTTAAATCTGCCCAAAGTAGTTCGAGTTGCAGGTAAAGCTGATTTCCAGGGTAAAGTAACAGGAAAGTTACCTGTCCCCAATGTTCGAGGTCAAGTAAGCGTTAAAGATTTACGAGTAAACCAATTAGATTTTGAACCTTTATTACATGGAAGTATTCAAGCCGCATCTGGGGGTGGCTTAAATTTAAATGTAGCGGGTCAAAATGACCGTATTGCCTTTGATTTGGATCGAAATCAGCAACCGCGCTCCTTTTCAATGCGTCACAACCAAGCCTTTGCATCTGGAAAATTACGTGGAAACAATTTAGCAATCAAGACAGAAAAAATCCCTTTAAAACTTTTTAATTTAAATTTACCACCGACCAGTATGGTTGGACCTGGAAGTGTTGCTGGTTCCTTAAGTGGAAATTTTCAGGTTAACAAAAAAACTTTTGCAACCACAGGTGATTTGACAATCGACCGGCCACAAATTGGTAGAATTGAGGGCGATCGCCTTTTAGCAAAGTTTAACTTAGATCGAAATAAAATAACCTTAAAAAACAGCAGTTTTATAAAAAATAAGAGTAAATATGAAGCTGTCGGTACCATCATTCAAGGAAACCAAGGACCACGGCTACAAGGTGAGATTAATGTCAATCAAGGAAAAGCTCAAGATGTTTTAGCAGCTTTTCAGTTATTTGAGCTAGAAGATTTTCAACGTGGTTTTAATCGACCTACTTACGGTAAAGCTGCTGAGCTTGGTGAAACTCAAGTTGTAGGTTTAGCAAATCAATCCTTATACACGCAACTACAACGATTTTCCGAAGTTAAAGAACGCTTAAACCGACAGAAACAACAGGAACGGGATGCTTCTCCCTTACCAAAAATTGCAGATTTAAAGGGAACTTTTGATACGAAGATAAAAATTGATACTCTTACAACTAAAGAGCCAAAAGTTGAATTCAATTTTCAAGGTCAGGATTTTGCTTGGGGTAAGAAAAACCAACCAGGTCGCTTTTACAATTTTGAACAGATTATTGCTCAAGGTAAACTTGACCGGGGAATTTTACAACTACGACCATTACGGGTTGAATCGAAAAACCAATTAGTAGCTTTTACCGGTAACATTGGCGGTACCGAACAGTTTGGTCAATTGAAGGTAAATAATTTCCCCTTGCAGATGCTGAATAACTTTGTGGAATTACCAATTAGTTTAAATGGTAATATCAACGCCACAGCAGCATTAAGTGGTAGCGTAGAAAATCCCCAAGCCCGTGGAGAATTGGAAATTACCGATGGTTATCTCAATCAGCAAGGATTACATTCAGCTAGTGCTAGTTTTAGTTATTCTAACGGACGTTTGAATTTTGGTAGCGACGTTGCAATTACCAGTGAAGAACCGGTGCGGATTAAAGGTAGCGTCCCTTATCAACTACACGAGAGTACCTTTGCTTCCGAGAACAAAAACATCCAACTGGATTTGCAGGTAAAAGACCGGGGATTAGCTTTATTAAATTTATTTACCGACCGATTAACTTTTGAGGAAGGTAAAGGAAAAATTGATGTTTCTGTACGTGGAACTTTAGAAAAGCCAGAAGCAATTGGTTTAGCAAAAATTGAAAATGCAACTTTTTCTGCTCAAGCTTTACCAGAAAAAATTACGGGAGTAACGGGAAATATTGATTTTGATTTTGACCGCGTTATTGTCAATAATCTCCAGGGTCAATTTAGTAAAGGAAAAATTGCTGCGGTAGGAGTAATTCCCATATTTAATGATTTGCAAACTCAAATAGAAAACCCTCTCAAAATTGACCTAGAAAAATTAACTTTAAATATGAAAGGTCTTTACGAAGGAGGTGTGAGTGGCGGTTTAGAAATAACAGGTTCAATCTTTGACCCGAAGGTGGGAGGAAAAGTAGAACTAAGTAATGGAAAAGTATTACTTGCTGAATCTAGCGAAGCGGTTAACTCTGTTAACGATAGTTTTGTTTTTTCAACTTTAAAATCAAATAAACCAGATGAAATAGTAAACGGAGAATCAGTCACCAGGTTTAACAATTTGCAACTAACTTTGGGTAAAAACCTTGAAATCGCTCGTCCGCCAATTTTAAACTTTAAAGCCACTGGGGAATTAAACCTTACTGGTTCCTTAGAAAAACCCATACCTGAAGGAAAAATTAGTTTAAAGAAAGGTAACGTTAATCTGTTTACCACCCAATTTAAATTGGCTCGCGGTGAAAAGAATACAGCAACTTTCAGAAAAAACCGACCAAACGACCCCGATTTAGATATTCATTTGTTTGCGAAGGTTTTGGATACAATTCAAACTACTAAATTGAGCAGGGAAAATATTACAGGTTTGTCAGCGTTGGAAAGCGTGCGTGTAGAAGCGAATATTGAAGGACCAGCAAGTAAACTCAAAGAAAATTTAGAATTAACCAGCAGTCCTGCTCGTAGCAAAACAGAGATAGTATCTTTGCTTGGTGGCGGGTTTGTCAATACTCAGGGACGGGGTGAAAGTACCTTGGGTTTAATTAATATCGCCGGTTCAGCAGTATTCAATAATCTGCAATCAACATTCAATGAAATTGGTACCGCTTTTGGTTTGAGTGAATTTCGGGTATTTCCCACTATTATTTCTGAAGACCGCGAAGCAGGAAGAAACTACTCTAGTTTAGAAATTGCTGCGGAAGCTGGAATTGATATAACTAAAAAAATCTCCGTTTCCGGAATCAAAATCTTAACCGATGATGACCCGTTCCAATGGGGAGTTAACTATCGAGTCAACGATCGAGTTCGTTTGCGTGGGTCTACCAATTTATTTGATGATACGCGGGTTTTCGTGGAATATCAAAGACGCTTTTGAGTGGGAGGGGATTGGGGATTGGCGACTAGGGACTGGCGACTGGGGATTGGCGATTGGGGACGCAGTGCTATCACAAATCCCCTGCTAAGGAAACTTACAGGTTACGCGACCGATAATTTTGCTTAAGGGTATAAAACCATAAGAGCGGCTATCGGTACTTGCATTGGGGTTGTCGCCTTCGAGAAAGCAAGAACCATCTTCAAGTACCAAAGCCACTCGCTTCACTATTTGCTTTCCTTGGTACGGATGTTGTGCAACAACAACATCACCAATAAGAGGAAATGAATGTCGATAAGCTTTGGGATCGAATAAAATTTCTTCTCCGGGTTGGAGTAGAGGAATCATGGAGGGACCAGTTACTCGTAGTCGCTTTCGCTTTCCCAGTATTAGCAGTAATAATTTGTTTGCAACTGCTAATTCCTCTTTCATCCCCTATTTACACCAATAAAATAGCTTAATCGAAACAATAATTTACTATATTAGCCTCAAACTACTAGATTTTCTTAACTGTGCTCTAGCTAGCTTTGTACCAAGCAACGTTACGGTCTTTGGTAGCCCAGAACATATTGTGGATTTTTTCAACAGCAGCCATGAGTTCTTCTGCATGTTGTTGACTTACTTCTACTTTACAAGCAGAGCAAAGTTTTGCAGCTTTCCAGAAAGTATCGTGTAGGTCGGGGTATTTTTCTAAATGTACTGGTTTGAAATAATCAGTCCACAAAATTAGTAAATCATCTTTGGTTTTTTGAGCTTGTTCTTCCTTAATTGCAATGTAGCGAGACAAAGTATTGTTGTAAGCAACCATTGCTGCGGTATCGCCGCTTGCAGGAACTTCCAGAGCTAAAATTTTTTTAGTCATTGAGAGGACTGCTTCAGCTGTAATTCTTGCAGAAGCAGGATCGTAAACACCGCAGGGACCATCACAGTGAGCGTGTACTTCTTGTGCGGGGAACCAATCTTTTAATCTGGTAGCAATTTTCTTGAACATGGTATTTACGGATTTGTTTATCTTTGAAGATGCATAGAACGGTTGGTGCAGGGTTGATGGAGCTTTGGGCTTACCGTAACTCAGTATCCCCCCTCACCCCATATAGCTTAGTGTGATTCGGGTTGCCTAGCAACCCAGCCTAAGGCTAAATAAATTCCAGAGACTAAGGATAGATAGTACCAGCGATCGACAAAAAGTTCGATGTTAATAACTAAATTTAATTAGCGATCGGTTAGCCCTCTTTTATTGTTAATCGTATTTCTATTTAATAGTGATATGAGAACAGTCTAGATGTTAATACTTTGTTAAATAAAAAAGATGGATAGCAAAGAACTAGCCCAATTCATAGAAGAAACTAATGGTATATCTAAACCTTGGCTGTTAGTACAACTCAGACTTAAAAAATTACAGGAACGTCGAGCTACACTTTCTGAGGATGAATATTTACAGCAACTTGAAGAAATTTACCAAGATTTAATGAATTTAGGTGAATGGTGGCGTGGAATTGAAAATGAGGTTTTTTATTAGTTTATGACTAGCGCTATCCTTACTTAAGATTATTTGCGAATCTGACACTATCTCAAGGTAGAAATTATAAACTCATTCACAAGTTAATCTTCACAATTTCTATCCTTGAGATGGTGCATAGTTACACGTGTTTCTGATATAGAACTTCTGAAAGGAGTAAATACAGTTTTACAAAATCCCAAAAAAATATAACCTTTTAGAAAAAATGCCGTTCGTGGATGCTATTGAACAAATGTTGTCGTTTAGCATGAATATTTTTCATATGTTTTTTAACAGTGTTTATAGTTATGTAAAGTTGCTCGGCAATTTCCTTATAAGTGTAATTAGCTCGATGTAATAACCAAATTTCCCCTTCTCGTTGAGTTAAATCATATTGTTTTACTTCTGCAAGGGCTGCATTTTTTAAGGATTCATATCTATTTTCAATTGTAACTAATAAGCATGAATTATTAAATTTATCTAAATTGAGCCATCTGACTCTGATGCGTAATATTGTTGATTTATCAATGTTGATCTCATCTGAGAGAATAAGATTTTTATCGGGAAACAAACTGTGACTTTCAATTAAAGATTCGCAAAGATACCAGATATTGGGTGGAATTAAGTTTTTGCTGTTTAAAAATTGATTTAACTGATAGCAAATATGATCTGCATCTTTGTTGGCATAAAGTATACTACCAGTTTTGCTCAAAATTAATATCCCATCTGCCAAATTTTCAATTATCTTTTGTAAAAAATCTGTCTCTAGATAATTCACACTGTCAATTTTGACTGAAGAATAATTTTCTTTTGTTATGTCTTTTGATATCTTTGAGACATTAATCATATCATTCACCATAAAATTAATACTGTGTGGGCAGCGAAAAAATCAAAGAGATACACACTAATGCCATTAATAGATACCTGGTAACTGATATGCACTTTCATGAAAATATTACTTATTTCAATGAAGAGTAATAGTCCAAAAAATATTACGTTTAATCCTCTGAAATCCTCTGATTAAGTTGTATTTTAAGGTCGTTTAGTTCGCAGTTAATCATTAAGTATTAAAGTTTCAGAGGTCATAAATTTTGATTAGGCAATACCAATTAGCTTGTATAACTGAATATTAAAATTGATTTCCAACCAGTTGAAAAGTGATAGGTAATGCAAAATTGCGTTTATCTAGAAATATAGACCAAAAGGTAGAGGTAATTATTTTTCTGAATTTGCTTTTTTTTTCTAAGTTTGCATTATTCTTTTACAACAAATTTATCTACAGGTTGTTCTTTCCCTATTTCGGATAAAAACTATTTTTTTTACTGTTAGTAATTTATCGCTAATGTAATATTTAAATAATGTTGATATAAATATTATTTTTGTGAATTCAACTGTGATTTAGATCGCAATTATCAGAGGATTTCAGTCACTTATTTCGTTGTGATGTTAATAAATTAAATAGATTTAGTAATCCCAAATTATTTATGATGAGCAATATTGTAAAAACTTTGCAGATGCTAACGCTGATGTCACAAGCTCTGTAAGGTCTTTACAGGATTTATCTGCTCACAAATCAAATATGATTTCTATTGATATATAAGTAGATCGATAAAAACAAAGACTTGCGGGAAAGTTAAACTCGTATGCAGTCACTATTACTTATTCTTTTTTAAATTGATCGCATACAGAGAACTTCCTGCAGTAATAAAAAGCCTTTTACCATCCCTACCACCGAAGGTAAGATTAGCACAAACTTCTGGTACAAAAATCTTACCTAAACAAGTACGATCAGGAGCATATACTTGTATACTATCGGCAGAACTGGTAAAAATATTACCAAAATTATCCACCTTCAATCCATCGGGTTGTCCGGGTTTGATAACAGCAAATACCCGACTATTTTTTACCTGCTTTTCATTTACTAAGTCGTAAGCACGAATGTAATGATGACCTTGGGGATAATTAACTTCAGAAGTATCCGAAACATATAAAATACTTTCATCTGGACTAAAAGCAAGTCCGTTAGGTCGTTCCATTTCTTTGATAACTGCGTCTATCTCTCTCGTTTTGGGGTTAAAACGATAGATAAAACTACCCGCTTGTTCCTGTTGTCCACCATATCCTTCGCCAGGTTGAGTAAGTCCAAAAGGTGGGTCGGTAAACCAGATTGTACCGTCGCTTTTCACAACTAAATCGTTAGGACTATTTAAACGATAATTTTGATAGCGGTCTACTAATACAACCCATTCACCATTTTTTTCTCTTCTGATAATTGCTCTTTGACCGTGGGAACATGCAACCAAACGTCCTTCTAAGTCGCGATAATTACCATTTTGATAGTGAGATGGCTCGCGAATTATACTAACTCCATCTTCGGCACTCCAGTGAAACAAGCGATTACCAGTAACATCGCTCCAAATAACGCTATCATCTTCAGGAAAATAAACGGGTCCTTCGCTATGTTTTGCACCGTCAGCAATTTTCTCTAGTTTCGCGTCAACCGAGATTAAAGAATGCATGCGTTGGTCATAGACTGCAATTACCTGTGCCATAGTAAACACGTACGATTATTTTTCATGAGGGGTCATATAGTTCAAGCTAGGAAAAATCTCCTGGTCGCAATTCCACGTAGCGACCGCCCTCTAACTGGATAATCATCAGTTTTGCCGGCTCATCTCCCACGGTACCAGAAAGATGTCCTTGATTTCCTTCGGCGTTGGGTTGAGTATTTTGATCTCCACCAAAAGAAATCTCACCCGCACCCATCTCTACCCGTATACCATCCATTGTTTCTACAAACCATTTACCTGATAGGGGTATAATCCATTGGGGTTGAGGATTTTCATGCCATTCTCCCACCCATCCTACCGGCAATTCGGCAAAAACAATTTTAGATTCAGAAGTAAGTAAACGGTTATTCCACTGGGGTGCAGCATCCCCTCCCATGCTTTCTTTTTCAAAATTAGTTAATTCGCACCGAGTTTGGTGACTGACACCATCATCATCTGTCCAAACGTGCCAATAAATAAACTTTGGCGGGTTAGATTCTTCTTTAGTATCGCTCATTATTTTCTTTGCCTAATTAGCAAAAAGGTAGAGTTTATTTTATTACTGGATGTTTGCTGCTCAGTACTTGCTACTTGAGGCTAGCTTTGTGGAGGTTACCCAGAGGGTTGTCTCTATATTGGTTTTTATCAATTACTTAGGATTTGCTAACTCTAACAAAGGTATTAGTTTTGGAATAACAAAGGTAATAGTTTTGGAATAATCTCTTTGTCTCCATCAAGGAATAGAGTATTGGAAGTGGAGCCTAGGATGCTGTTATCTTAATGCTAATAACCAAACTGAAGTATCAATGAGTGGAAAAACCGAAAACTCTTTCTCCCCCTGCACCCTCTCTCATACTACGTCCGGGTTAATTACCCCTTTTGAGAATGAGAGAGGGAAGTATGGGAGGTGTGGGAAGTGTGGGGGGAAATCCCAAAGAATATAAAGGGGTTTTAAAAATCGGATTTGGTACCAGTGCGCATTCCCATCTTGCGGGGTGGCTGCACCGCAGGCGAATGGCGACTTGCGTCATCGCTGGGTCACACTGCTACTCCCTTCCCCCCTGCACATTTAATGAAGAGTAATTAAGCGGATACAGTGTGACTTATTTTACAGCTTACTCTCCGCACATAACTGAATCAAGTAAGCCACAACCCCCGTCCAACCTGTTTGATGGGATGCACCCAAACCCGCACCGTTATCGCCGTGAAAATATTCGTGGAAGTAAATATAGTCGCGCCAGTGCGGATCGTTTTGAAATTTCTCTGTACCACCAAATACGGGACGCTTACCCGCATCATCTCTTAAAAAGATATTGGTCATCCGCCCAGAAAGTTCGACAATGATTTTGTCGAGATTTTCGTAATTACCCGAACCTGTAGGAAATTCAACTTTAAAATCATCTCCTAGATATTCGTGGAAGTTTTGCAAAGCTTCCAATAACAGATAATTAATGGGAAACCAAACCGGACCGCGCCAGTTTGAGTTACCACCAAACATTCCTGAAGTGGATTCGGCTGGTTGATATTCTACTCGATACTCATTACCGTTGACGTGCATAACAAAAGGATTATGCTCGTGATATTTAGAAACCGAACGGATACCATAGGGACTCAAAAACTCGGCTTCATCAAACATATAGGAAAGAAGACGTTGTAATTTATTAGGTTTGCCGTCATTTCTGGGTGTGGCATAACATAAAGCTAATAATCTTTTTGCACCCATTCCCTCTGTAACCATACAGGCGACATTCTTTTTAAGATCGGGACGATTATCAATAAACCATTCCAAGCGTTTTTTAAATCCTGGTAAGTTTTTAATGGTTTCTGGTTTGATAACGTTAACTCCCAACAGAGGAATTAAACCAACTAGCGATCGCACTTTTAATAAATGTCGCTCGCCGTCGGGGAAGTTAATTGCATCGTAATAAAAACCATCTTCTTCATCCCAAAGAGCAAAACCATCGCCAATATGATTCATCGCATCAGCGATATACAGAAAATGTTCGAAGAATTTACTTGCAACATCTTCATAAGGGGGACGTTCCTGTGCTAGTTCTAGGGCAATATGTAGCATTCCCAAACAGTACATTCCCATCCAGCTTGTAGCATCTGCCTGTTCTAGATGTCCCCCTGTAGGTAATTCCGAACTGCGATCAAACACCCCAATGTTATCTAAACCCAGAAAACCACCTTCAAAAACGTTATTCCCTTCTGCATCTTCGCGGTTAACCCACCAGGTAAAGTTTAGCAGTAACTTCTGGAAGATACGTTCTAAAAATTCTGTATCTTTGCGTCCCCAAAACTTTTGCTCTAAAGTATATATCTGCCATGCAGCCCAAGCCTCTACGGGAGGATTTACATCGCTAAACGCCCATTCGTAGGCAGGTATTTGTCCGTTGGGATGCATGTACCATTCGCGAGTTAGGCGAGATAATTGTAGTTTGGCGTAGTCGGGGTCTACTATAGCTAAAGGAATCAGATGAAAGGCTAAATCCCAAGCAGCATACCAAGGATATTCCCATTTATCCGGCATGGAAATAATATCATCATTAAATAAATGCTTCCATTCTGAATTTCTGCCATTTTTACGGGATTCTGGTGGAGGAACAGTACTGGGGTCGCCCTGTAACCAATCTTCGATTACATAATAATAAAACTGTTTGGTCCATAACATCCCTGCAAAAGCCTGTCGCTGTACTCTGCGCCGGTCTTCTGATATTTCGTGGGGATTAATCCAATGGTAGAATTCATTGGCTTCTTGTTTTCTTTGCTCAAAGATGTCCTCAAACTCAGCAAAAGGATTTTGCAAAGAATCAAAATTACATAGCCTTAATTCAATACTGCGGCTTTCTCCTGGGGGAATAGATAATTGATAATGTGCGGTAAATTTAGTACCGATGTTGTCGGGGTTGACTGCATTTTTGTCGCCCTTAACGACATAATTGTTAATTCCGTCTTTTACATAGGGTGAGACGTTTTTTTGTCCGAATAGTAATTCAGTGTTGCTTTCATTTTCAGTAAATAACAATCCATCGTGACTATTGCAATACAGCCATCTTTCTCCCAAGGTATGGTGCGATGCTTCAATAATGCTGTAGTTATCCTTCTGAGAACTAACTTTTAATTTAGGTTTTTCTGCATCTTTATACCAAGACCAAGTATTGCGAAACCATAGAGTCGGCAATATATGCAGTGGTTTCTCTTCATCGCCGCGATTATGTGCTGTAACTTTAATTAAAATATCTTCGTCAGTATTTTTAGCATATTCAATAAAAATATCAAAATAGCGATCGCGCTCGAAAATTCCCGTATCCAGTAGTTCGTATTCTGGATCGTTAAAGCCCCTGCGTTGGTTCTCTTCAACTAAATCTGCATAAGGGTATTCTCCTTGAGGATATTTATATAAATATTTCATGTAAGAATGAGTTGGAGTATTATCGAGATAAAAGTAATACTCTTTAACATCTTCCCCATGATTGCCCTGAGAACCAGTTAAACCGAACATTTTTTCTTTAATGATAGGGTCTCGCTCGTTCCAAAAAGCTAGAGCAAAGCAAAGATGCTGATGATTATCGCAGATACCTGCAATACCATCTTCTCCCCAACGGTAAGCACGAGATAAGGATTGACTGTGGGGAAAATAATCCCAAGCTGAGCCATCCTCACTGTAATCTTCTCTAACCGTTCCCCACTGTCTTTCGCTGACGTAAGGACCCCAACGGGTCCAATAAGCTTTACGTTCTCGGTTTTCTTCTAGCCTTTGGGCTTCTGCGGTCATGATTCTTGCTCCTTAAAATCAATTAAAAATTTTTTAATGTGAAGGGAACAGCAAACAAGAAATAGTGATTGCGTATAAGCATTAAGGGGAAAGCGTTTGAACGCATTCTAACGGATATGAGAGGCTTTAAACCTTCACCAAACCTCAATTAGTTTTTCTTGTGATAAATTTACTCCTTGAGTACTTTATGAACAAATTTAACCGCCATCGAACCTTCACCGACAGCAGAAGCAACCCGTTTTATTGACTCACTACGAACATCCCCTGCTGCAAATATTCCCTCACAACTAGTTTCGAGAAAAAACGGCTGACGTTCTCCCGTCCAATGGGGAGAATCTCTGACCTCTAAGCCAGTTTTAATAAATCCTTTCTCATCAGTTTCTATTTCCTTTGGCAGCCAATTTGTATGGGGTTTTGAACCGATGAAAATGAACATAGAACAAGCACCGATTTCCTGTTTATCTTGTGTTTGATTGTTAGTGATTTCGACCTTGTTTAACATTTCATCGCCTTTTACCCCCGTCACTTCAGTATTAGTTAAAATTTCTATATTTTTTATTTGTTCTACCCTTTGCAACAAATATTGAGACATTTTTTTCGCTAAATTATCACCGCGAATTAATATCAAGACTTTCTTCGCGAATCCAGATAAAAATACCGCCGCTTGTCCCGCAGAATTACCACCACCTACAATAATAACTGTAGAGTCTTGACAAAGTTGAGCTTCTACCTTTGTCGCGCTGTAATAAATTCCAGTACCTTCATAACTTTCGATTCCATCAACGGGAAGCCTGCGATAAGAAACTCCGGTTGCTATTAATACCGATTGGGTATTTACTTGCTCTCCATTATCGAGTTCAAGCGTGTAATACTCGTCTTTTTTTTCAAAACTTACCACCTCAGAAGGAACTGAAAATTGAGAGCCAAATTTCTGCGCTTGAATTTGGGCTCGACAAGCCAGTTCATTTCCCGATAAACCCATAGGAAACCCGGTATAATTCTCAATTTTAGAACTACAACCGGCTTGTCCTCCCAAAGCTTCTTTTTCTAAAATTATTGTGTCGAGTCCTTCTGAAGAGCCGTAAACTGCTGCTGCTAAACCTGCGGGTCCCGCGCCAATTACAGCTAAATCGTATACTTTATTCTCAATCGGTTTTTTCATGCCGAGATATTCAGCCATTTTCCGATTGGAAGGATTTTTGATTATCCATTCACCGCCGTATACTACCACGGGGGTTTCTTCACGTCCGACATCAAAATGGTTAAGTATTTCGGAAACTTCTTGTTCTTTTTCTAAATCAATCCAGCTAAATTCAACGTGGTTTTTGCTTAGGAAATCTCGAATGCGGAAAGTTTCGCTACAGCTAGTAGGTCCGACAACGCGTAACCCTATATAGTCCGAGTCTCTAAGGGCTTGGGCGCGAGCAATAAAAGTTTGTAAAATTAAATCGCTCAGACAGGATTTTTCGTTTAAAATCCTTCTTAATTTATCCGGTGAAATTGCATAAACTTCGCAAGCATTTTTAACAACAACATTACCGCTAGCGGGACTACCTTTAATGTTAGCTAAATCGCCAACAAATTCCCTAGCACCTAAAGTTACTATAGTTTTTTCTTCTCCACTGGAGCGGTCGATAACTTCGACTTCTCCCGATTTTATAATATAAAAATCGAATTCTTTTTCCCCTGCTTTAACCAAAGTTTCTCCATCATTGAAGCTTTGACATTCAGCAAACTTTGCTAATTCTGAGATTTTATCTTCGCTCAGTTTAGGGAAAGCTTGTGGATTATCTTTTCTATCGATTAATTGTCCTGTCATGCATATTGTCTCCTTTAATTGCTTTTATACGTCCGAGATGATATTTCGGGTAACTTTTTTCAGCCGCTCGGAATTATTGAGTAAATCTTGGTTGATGAAAGTGGACGATAATCGCATTCCTATTCTTAATTGAAATTACAGCGTCGCTCGAGCAAGTTTAAATAAATCTTGATTTCCGCTGGACCATAAAATCCGAAATTTCCAACGCTGAATTTTCCAATCGCATTGATCGCGAATTAGATGAACCGTATAATATCCTCCCATTTCAAATATAGAATCACCATCCTCGTTGGGTAGAAAATGTATTGCTCTTACGTGAGCTTGACAAGTTGCAGATTCACCTTCAACTTTGACTTGATGGTCGGTAATCAGGTGTTGGGTGGCTTCAAATCCCGATAAATCTCCTCGAGCGGTGTTAGCTATTTCTTCGGGTGACAAATTCCTGGATTTCACTCCGATGGAGGAATAATCAAATTCGGTGGGGTTAATAAATCAGCTCTTTAAAAGGTAGAATATTACTGTTCCTTATAATTCCGCAATAAACCACCGTCAATATAGAAAGTCGAACCTGTGATATATTTCGTTTCATCGAGAGAAAGAAACGCTACGATTCCAGATACATCTTCTGGTTGTCGCAGCGTCCGAAATAAATATTTTATGTAACTTTGTGCGGTTGTTCGGATTTGGCGAAAGTGGCGATAAATACATTAACGTCTGAAGTATCGCGATCCTATGATCGCGGGGAGTGGCTCAATAAACCCAAAAACTCTTGATGTTTCCCAGGAATTGAATGCAAATATTCAAGGGAACCATGTTGTTCTACTTTTCCTTTCTCTAAAAGAACTACCCAATCAGCACGATTAATTGCGCTCGGTCGATGGGTAATAATAATTGTAGTTTTACCCTGGCGGTGATAAAGAAGTTGTTTTAGTACCCTCGATTCGCTAATTGGGTCTAATCCCGAAGTTGCTTCATCTAAAATCAGGATGGGAGGATTATTAACTATTGCTCTAGCGATCGCCAGTCTTTGTCTTTGTCCTCCAGATAAATTAGCTCCAAATTCTCCTAAGGTTGTTTGATATTTATTTGGAAGTTGGCTGATAAATTCATCAGCTTCTGCAACCTGACAAGCAATCACAATTTGCTCCAAGGAAACTTGAGGATTACCCAAACGGAAGTTTTCTAGAATTGAACGACTCCAAAAATGGGGTTCTTGAGGAACTAAAACTATTTTTTGTCGCAAGCATTCCAAAGAAATATCTTGCAGGTTATACAAACCAATGCGGATGTTACCTGATTGGGGTTGATATAAACCCGTAATCAATTTAGCTAAAGTGCTTTTACCACAACCAGATTTACCAATAAATGCGATCGCCTTACCCCCGGGAAGTTTAATTGTAAAGTCGTCGAGTAAGGTTGCTCTTCCTATATGGTGAAAACAAATGCTGTTGAAGTATATATCTTTGTCGTCGGGAATTTCGACAAAGGGTTTCTTAGTATCTTCCACAGCTTCTGGAGTCGCATCTATTACCTCTAATAGGCGAGTGACGGCGGTTTTAGAACGAAAATATTCGTCTGCAAGGTTCATTATTAAACTAATAAAGGCTAAGACGTTGGCTTGCATGACATTAAAAGCCAGTAATTGTCCAATGCTTAGTTCCCGATTAATTACCAAAACGCTACCCATTACCAGTAAGGTAATCCCACCAAGTTTTGCAACAACCCTAGTGATAGTACTGTTGATAATACTGATGTGAATTGTACCAAAAGTTAAATTAGCTAGACGACCAAAACGACTCTGAAATTCTTCCCAGAATTGAGGTACAGCATTTGTTACTTTGAGAACTAATGCACCTTTGAAT
Organism: Mastigocoleus testarum BC008; assembly: GCF_001456025.1. Classification (GTDB taxonomy): domain Bacteria; phylum Cyanobacteriota; class Cyanobacteriia; order Cyanobacteriales; family Nostocaceae; genus Mastigocoleus; species Mastigocoleus testarum. The sequence continues at coordinate 100,729 of NZ_LMTZ01000002.1, read as the reverse complement.
GTCTCTACTAAAATACCTTGGTTTTCTGCTGAAAGGACTAAAAGACTGCGAGTTTTTTGCCGTAAAGCGGGGAGCATGGGTAAGGCTGAAAGCGCCATGATGATGGAAATTAATACTGCAACCAAGGTCAATTTCCAACTGTAGAAAAGCATGAAACCCAGAGAAATCACGGTGATAAAAAATTGACTGGGTAAGCTAGCAACAACTTGGGATACTAGCTGATTAATTTCGTTAATATCTCTGAGTCGACTGACAATTTCCCCACTACGACGAGCTTCATAGTAACTTAAGGGTAAGTGTAGTAATTTGCGTCCAAATTCTAATACTAGTCCTAACTGTATTCTTTGACTGAAGTGAGCAATCATTATTGACTGTAAGAATTGCAAACACCCACTAAATAGAGTCATACCTATAACAGCGATCGCAACTACTGTTAATAGGTCAGTGTCTTGTCGTACTAAAACATCATCAGTCAAAATCTGGATTAAAACTGGACTAGCGAGGGAAAGTAAACCTAGAACCAGGTTAACTATCAAAACCTGGATTAGGAGGTTTCTGTAACGCCAAACTCGCTTAAAAAAGCGTCCGAATCCATCTTGAGAAGTATCTGAAGTTAGAGATGATTTGGAAAAATCATTACCTGGTTCCAGTAATAGAGCTATTCCATCCCAAGCTTCTTTCAGTTCCTGTCTGCTGAGATAGCGCAAACCAAATGCTGGATCTGCAATTACATAGTTTTTCCCGGATTTACCATATAAAACTACCCAATGACGTCCCTGCCAATGAATAATTGTAGGTAGAATCAGTTCTTGTAATTTATCTAAAATTGCAGGGGAAGCTTTTACCGAACGAGCGTTGAAACCAAGGGATTCCGCACCGCGTTTTAAACCCAAAAGAGTTGTACCGTACTGTCCCGTACCTACAGCTTCTCGGCTACGGTTAATACTTAAAATATATCCGTAATATTTGCATATCGAAGCTAAACAAGCAGCTCCACAGTCTTCTTCACTGTTTTGACGAATGCATTCGTAGTTAGTACGTTTTTTAAATAGAGACAACATAGTCTTTAATCTTTAATGTGTTTAAATTCTTCTGGTTATCAAGCTAATCCCAAAGGATAGAATTATAGAATTAGATTCTAATTTTTACAGTCACTTAGTCTAAATTACTAAATCAAATTGCTGATTATGAGCAAAACTTTTAGATTCTCTTATATCCTCTTAAATACCCTGTCCCCTTAGTAATTGGGGAGCTTCGATCTTATGTTCCTTCTTAAGGGGGTTAGGGGGATCCAAATTCAACAGATTTGTAAATAGCAATTTACGTGATTAATAAATTACCCATTACCCATTACCAATTACCAATTAACTAAAAACTTGATATCAGTCGTGCTTTCCTGAGAATAAACTTGAGTATTGTTTCCTCACGAGAAATGATGCTAGCTTTACCTTCCATCCCCGGAAGTAAAGTACACTGATTAACACCTTCTCCCACATGCAAAGTTTCAGGTATGATAGTAACTTCATAGGCTGCCCCAATGGATGAGTTTCCGTCGTCATTAGTGTTATTAGGTAAAGCATCCGGTGCAATACTTGCAACCTTACCTTTAAGAGTGCCAAAGTCAGGATAAGGACAAGCAGAAACCTGCATTTGTACTTTTTGTTGCGGTCTTACTTTATCAATATCTTGAGCTGCAACTTTAGCCTTGATTCTTAATGGAGCATCGCTAGGAGCTATATTTGCAATTACTTCTCCGGAACGCAACACTTGCTGTGGGTTACGCAGATTTAACTCCAGTACAGTACCAGCGACGGGAGCGCGAATGATAGTTAATGCTAGGTCTTTCTCTACTTGTTTGAGTTCCCTCATATCGCGCTGTAATTTTTTTTCTAATTCCAGACGGGATATAAATAAAGTTTGTAGTTCTTTGTTTAAAGCGGCTATAGTTGCTTCACCTTTAGCTTTAGCTTGTTGGATTCCTTGTTGGGAAATTAAGATATTTGCATTACTTGGATCGACAGCAGTTTTGGCTCTAATAACATTGGCTTGAGCAATATTTAAAGCTTCTTCTGTTTCAGCCAATAAGGTTTTGGCTGACGATTTTGCTTGTTCTAATTTTGCTTGGGCTGCTTTAACAGTTTGTTCTTTTTCTTCAAAATAATTACGTGAAATAGCTCCTTCTTTTAATATTGGTAACATCCTATCTCTTTGGGCTTTAGCTAATCTAAAAGAAGCTTTGGCTTCTTCGATAGTTGCTTGTAAAGCTTTTTCTTTTTGGAGTCTTATTAATTTCGACTGGGCAAATTTCTCACTAATTTTCGCTTGTTCTAAGTCAGCATTTGTAATATTTTTCCGGTCTTGATAGGATCGTTCATTTTTTTGCAGATCCGCATGAGCTACTGAAATATTGTGCTCCATTAAGCTTTTTTGGGCGTGCATCTGCACTCTTAATTCTCGGATCTGAGCATTCATCTGTCCTATTTGTAAACGAGATTCTTCGATGGAATCTTTTAGTTGTTCTTTGCGGATTCGCAGACGAAAATCATCAATACTAGCAATTGTTTGTCCTAATTTGACTACTTGATTTTTACTAACTTTAATTTCTTGAACTTTTCCATCAATTGCAGTTTGTACTAAGCGTAATTCTCCTGCGGGACGAATTGTAGCTAAGGTTTTGACTGCAACTCTATATTCTAGTACCGAAGAAGCTGTTACACCACAAACAAATAAAATAACTAAAAATCCTCCTCCGATGGTTAACCAAGAACTAATTCGAGGAAGAAATTCATTTTCCTGAAGCTGCGGGATTTGATTTGATGTTGGTGTGTAAGAGTCCATGAAATTTATAGTTAAAGTATTTAATCAAAATCATTTGCCAATTTAGAAACCATTGTTTTAACGTTAGAGAGATATTTTCTTTTTCGAACCAAGACTATACTTGTGAGATAAATTAGCCATGTTTGTCAGACTATTTTTATCAAAAGCTAATATACTATTGTCAAAGCTATTAGCTGTAAATAGTAAAAACATCGAAGGCATTAAATTACTACTTAAACTTGGAAGATTTTTAGAAATATTTGTAGTAATTGTTCCAGATTTAAAGGAGTTAGGAGAACTACCTATTAAATTTCGACCACTACTATACAAATCAGAATTACTATAATCAGCGGAATTAAAGCTAAACACATCACTATTTAAGAAAGCATAATCACCAATTCCTGAATTTCCAATTTCAAGTAAATTATCTTTTTCTGTCAAAGTATTGATGGAAGAATCAGATGTAAAACCTTCTAAATTTTTAAATTTATTTCCTAACGTACTTATAGAGGTCAATGCGAGGGAATCTAAGTCTATCGCTCCCAACTGGGAATTTAAATTACCTCCATTTAAAAAACTATTGATATATAAATTATTGAGATTTTTATTTCTAGCACTAAGATTAGTGAACCAATTATTACTATCATCAGTTAACTGAATTCCAGAAGGATTATCTAATGGTAATCCCCCAGAATTTAAGTAATTGAAAGCATAGAGATTGGTAAATTCAGTTAACCTTGAATTTAATCCCAAACTGGGGGATACATCTATCGATGAGCTTGCAAAAACTGAACCTGTAGAGGAACCTGAAGATAAATTTGAAAACGCAAAATCCGGTACATTTTCAGTATCAGTTGGAGTAATACCCAAAATTGAACCAATCAATTCTTCAGTGCTACCAACGTTACCAGAAAGAAAATTGAATTTTGTATTATATATTTCCCTATGATAAGCACTAGTACTAAAACCAAAACTAGCACCAAAATTATTTTCTAATAAACCTTTGAGATCTGACTGCTTTAGATTTGTAGAAATATCACTAATTCTCTCCCAAGATGCAGATAAACCTGCTTGACTACCTGCGATTCCTGAAACCGTGTTGAGGGACAACCATAAATTATCGGAAGAACCTAAAGACTCATTAACGAAAAAGCTATTACTAATATTCTGAGCACTGAAACTTGTAATACCTTGATTTTCTTTTCCGGATAGAATCAAAGGTGACGATACTTGCTTTGAGAGAAAAATACCACTTAAAGCTTCAGTATCTATATTCATAGAAAGTGCAGATGATGTAAACGCACTACCAAGGAATCCAGAAATCCTAGATACGTCCGTTTGCTGAAAATCAGCAGAATAATAAGTGAAACTTAAACCAAAATTACTAATATTTGTTTGTTTGTTCGTTAACTGAGTTCCAAATTGATTATTCCCTGGGATTAAATGTGATAAATCTAATTTTGATGATGTTTGAGGGAAGAATATACCACTAACCGCAACAGTATCTACGTCCAAAGACCAACTTGATGACCTTGCGATACTACCCGCAGACCCATAAATATTAAAGGTCTCCGTTCCTTGAATATTTGCAGAATAATGGGTGATGCTTAAAGCAAAATTGTTTATCTTGTTATTATCTAATACTTTACTTACTTCATCTTTATACTTTGTTGGAAGCGTAGCAAATATTTCAGAATGAAGCAGTGCTTCTGTGGATGAAGAGTCACCTGAAATCAAAATACTACTCGAACCAATACTTTCTGCACTTAGAGAAAATGTAGATGAACCCAATAAATTATTTAAAGAGTTCTCGATATTAAAATTTTCAACTACAGATATCTGAGTGGAGTTATATGCGCTAACGATATTAGAGTTATCTATAATATTATCTTCATTATTAGATAAATATGATTTTTTATTTCCGGTTGTAAAACCACCAGAGATTACTGACTGTTCCTGTTCAGACAGTTCTACAAATAAGCTTGATAGCGGAACATTTCTTCTGGACATCTTGACACCTCAGGTTAATAATTTAGTCAAGATTTATAAAAATTGTTTGATAATACTTATGTTGTAAGCTTAAAATTTTTCAAAAATTTGAATTCTCCAAAAATTGGAATTCTCCAAAAGTTTGAATTAATCACGCAACTTTAAAATATATAATTTTTGGTTAATCTCAAAATATTTAAAATATAATAAATGGTTTTAATGCTATAAAATAAATAGCTAAATCAAGGATGAATCTAACACAAAAAGGACAAGGAGAAAGATAATATTAGTTAAATCATCTTTCTCAAGAATCTTTCAAAGGTACTATAGATACAACTATTTAACCAATAGTTAAACGATTTATATCTGTCTCTTCAACTTTAGAATCATTTGCAGATAAATTACCATTTTCATCAGATTTAGAAAATCTATCAGAACTCTCCTCTCTTTGGTAAAAACTAGTTTGGTTAATTTCTAAACCAAATAATTTTCCGAAAGGAAATTCTACATATGAAAATCTTGGTATTTTATACAACGAGGATTTACCACCACTAATAGCTTCTTCTTGAAGACTAGATAATTCGCTTAATGATTCCAATTTATTTAAAGAATGAGACATCAAATTTACCTCACAATATGATCGGAAATCTATTAGAGCGACCAATTAATACCAAAACCTAAACTTCAGTGACATTTACTAATACATTTTCATAACTACGAAGAAGTGTATGAAAATTCCAGAGCTTTTAGCTAACAATATATTTGAATTATGTAGTCAAAAGCTCTGGAATAGCCCAGAAGAAAATAACACTGAAATTTTGTAAATAATCTAGTAATTCATACCGTATCATATGTGAATTACTATGTTGATTTTATCAAATTAATTTACATTTTTTTTAAGGTTGGGCAAAATCATGTGCATCTAAAAAGTAATTTTTATCTTGCTTGAAGTTACCCACCTTTTGAGCTTTTGGTATTGTAGCCTGATAGAATTAGTTACACATCCAGTTAGTAAAATGACTCTTATCGCTTCTAGTGTTTGAATACAATAACATTAAGTCCACTGGTATCAAGCACTTTCTTGCTTAATGCACCACTTGCAATACTACCATCCTTACCAGATGCAGATACTGTTGCTAAATCAACAGACTTGTATAAGAAATCAGTCTTGCTTATACCAATATTACCGATATGATGGCCTAACCCTAGATCGTCACCATTTCCACCAGCAACAATTTCTTCTTGGTCTTCAGATAATTGTACGAACAATTTGGTTTCTTCATTATTTGCAAAAGACATTTTTCTGCCTCACATTAACTTAGGATACTTCAGAAAGGTGAACTTAAGATTTATAATTTTTTTCTTAGCTCTTGACCTTTTCTATATTTGTATTTTTGCAATTTATCTTCTATTTGTCAGTCGGAAAAAATCGGTAATTTCGTCTGAATATTAGTCGGATTAGGTAGGATGATTTTGTTAATTAATACTTTAATAAAAACTATATTTTTCTACTATCAAATATTCTATAAATATTTAGCATATTATATACATATATTGTAATTAAGCGAGTTGATATAACTAATTAACACGCTCGCTACACAAAATTTCTATTGTGTAACGAGCGTGCTATTATCCTAGAATTTTTCCTACAGATTTATGTGATTTTCTGTTATAGAAAAATTCATACTTGCTAAATATTTACTTTTACACACTAAATCTAATCTTCCAAAAAAACCGAAAGACTACCCATTGGCTGAGAATTAGAGATTAACTTTCGTTCTGAATCTTCTTCCAGGAATTCAGCAGTAGTTAGTCCAATATCTTTACCTAAAATCTTAGCAGATTCGGGAGTCGTAAGACTCTTAAAGTCATTAACATTGACTGCTGAATTAGATTCACCACCTGCAATTATTTCTTGTTGCTCGTCAGATAAATCTGCAAGCCATTTACTTTCTTGAATTCTGAACAACATAATATAAACCTCCTACAAAATATTCAAAAAAAAGAGGCACTATTTATGTGCACTTATAAAACTAATGTCTATATTGCTTGAAAATGCCAATCTTTATGCCAATTTTTTTGAACTATCCATATCGTAAGTAACATTAAATTAATCAAATATAGGAATCTGCTTTAATTTATGTAAGAATTTTTAGACTGTAGCTTTTCCTTCAAAGCTGATCAGTATTGCAGTATATTCCCATAACTTCAATAGATTCCCATACTTGCTTGTGAAATTGATTATTTTCTAGCCAACAGCAATAGCATTAATACCACTCGTCTCGATCAATTCTTTAATATAGGAACCACCAGCAATGCTACCTTCAGGACCAGATGCTGAAAATGTATGCAGAACCGAAGCCTTTTCTAGAAAGTCAGTTTTACTAATCCCAAAATCACCTTCAAATTTTTTAGGAAATGAAGAACCTCCAGATACAATCTCTTCTTGTTCCTCAGATAATTGTACGAACAACTTGTTTATCTTACTCTTTATAAAAGACATATTTTGTCTCCTATTCAACCAATAATATAGTTCAGTTAGCAAAGAAAAGTTAGTCCAAATATACTTAAGGACGACAACAAAATTAATCAAAACTGACATTTATTTTGTCTACCAAAAGATATGTACTAACAGATAAAATAAAAACCGATAATTCACTTACTCAAATAGCATCTAAACCTTATCCAAACCTAAACTCAACGCTACATTCCTTAAAGAATTTTTTAGTAGCTAGCGAACTAAAAGTAGAAGCAAGTCAAAACTAAAGCTCCCTTGTTACTCCCCTACAAGAGATGTTAAGACTCCCTTATGAATAGCTTTTGAACTTTTCTATATTTATATTTGCAAAAAAAGCTAGACTTGTCAGTCGGAAAAATTCGGCAATATAGTCTGTAAATAGGTAGGAATAAGTCGGAGCAAATGCTTATGTAAATAAAATTTTATTTTTAGGGAGAAAAATATGTAGAAATGTAACGTTATTTAGTTTATAGAGAATTTATTTACATGAATATTTTAGAGTTTAGGATTGGGAAATGTCTATTGAGAATTGAATGTCAACGATGCTAAATGAATATATTATTAGTCCTTGCACTATCATTCTAATTATCAATCAAACTTGTTTCATGTTTACATAATCCATAATAACTGGTTCTTGTTTAAGTCCAGCAGGGGTTTTCTCAATCAGAGAACGCTGAAGTAAACTTCTCAATGCTTCCATGAATTTACTTCCAGAACTAGATAAACAAGTTTTTTCCTGCAAGCTTTTAATGTCAATAGGAGCTTCACCTAAAGCAATTTGATACATTATTTGCTTTTCTAAACTTGATAAACGCTCAAACTGTCGAGTAAGCAGATTCCGTAAGTCCCTTATTTCTGAAATCTTGTACTCTCCTATTTGTAAAAACTTTGAGATGTTACACTCAAATAATTCTTTGGTTTGAGTCGCTAAAATTTTCAGCATCAAAGGATTTCCAGCATAATACTTCACCAAAAAATTCCAATCACTTTCTGTCGCTGAGAATGGTGAAATCGCCAGTAAAATTTTTTGAATTTCTTTTAGCGGTAAACCTTTAAGGTAAAACGAACGAACAGGTAAGTTTTCCCCTTCTTGAAGTTCTAAGTCTCTGGGTTTTTCTCGCGAGGTTAGTACTAAACAGCTCTGATGCTGAATCATACCGATATATCGAATTAGTTCACCATATCCTGAATATTCTTCCTGATAACAACCTACTTGTTCTCCAGGTTCTAAAACTGACTCTAGATTATCAAAAATTACTAAACAACGGTGAGAGCGAAAGAATTCAAGCAAGAGTAATATTTTCTCTTCCACACTTGTGGGTGAGTCTGCGACTTTAGGATAAGTGAAAAAGTTGAGTAATATTGTTACAGTATCTTCAAAAGCTGGAGCTTTATGCAGACTACGCCAAATGATAAACTCAAATTGATTTTGAACCTGTTTTGCTAATTTAGCAATCAAAGTAGTTTTACCAACACCTCCTATACCTAATACTGTCAACAGTCTACATTGGTCTTTATTAATCCATCCTGTGAGGGTAGATAGTTCCTCATCTCGTCCATAGAAACCAGAAATATCAGGAATTTCACCCCAATACTTTTTCCTATTGTTCAAATAATGACATGGTATTTGATTAGATTTACACAATGCTAATTCTCCAGTAGATAATCGCTGCTCTAAAATCGCCTTAAAATTCTTCTTGTAAACTTTTTGCCCCAATTTTTCGGATACTTGTTTCCATAAATCAGCTGCGACATCTTTAATATGACCTTCCGAACAGTTGATTTCGGATGCAATTTCCTCATAAGTTTGACCTTGCCAAGCTCCCTTAAAAATAGCTCTCTGTAAGTTATTTAAGGATTTTCCTTGTATAGATACAAGTGCAGACTCTGCGAGGTTAAAAGCTCGATTTTCTTCAGATTCAGTAATATTCTTAGATAATACTGGTTTAGACTCGATTAAATCAGTAGATTTCCTTATGATAGAGTAGCTTTCTGCTTCTGGGTATTCAACAAAATTACGTACTTCCGGGAATGTCATTTTTCTAAATCAGTTAGACGACATTAATCAAAAAACGAGTCAAATAAGTAGAAAATTGGTAACAAAGCAAACAATATTCTCTGATATTGCAATACTCTTTTTTATCGTTCCCAACAAACGATAAGTCAAAGTCCAACTTTATTCGCGCTAAACTACTTAATTTCTATTCAATAAATCTTGGATTTTAACTACAAAAGATATTTGACACCAAGTATCGAAAAATTCAAAACTAGGAGTGGAGTCTTATAAATAACGCCCTATAAGGCTGACCGTCCGCTTACGTTCATGATGCTGTTTAAGGGCAGAAAGCACTAACAGCAACGCCAGTTTACCTGGTTGTTCGGGTTGTCAATCATTTACGAAAAAACTAGCCTATAAGTACTCAGTAAGTTCATAGTAAGGAATCAGACTTACACGATTTAGCTAATAAATAATATTGCTTTGGGAGGAGTAACAATCTAATCTCTAGATTTTAATCCTACCCGTTAAATTTGCGTAAGTTCCGTAAGTATGAAAACTATTCTTTTCCTTGACTCTAAATTTATGCAAAGCTTGACAAAAAATGCTTCACATCTGAAGAGTGGAAATAGACTGTAGGTTAAGTCTAGAGAACAAACCTGTTAGTTCTCTAATGATGAATAAGACCGTTGGAGGGAGACAAGGGTTACTAAGAAGTGGATAAAGTTCGGAGGTTATTTTGTAAAAATATCAGTTTTTTTTATCTTATCTTTTTAAGGTGTTGCCTTTCAAAGGCTTATCCTAGTTCGATTCTCATCTTGCTATAATTATTAATCCTCCCAGATCCCACATGTGTCGGTCTTCAGGGGTATCTTCTTTATCTTGACACCAATTCTAAGAAGAAGTTATGTTAATTGGCTATCCTGCAGCTTTCCTGAAACAAAGAAAATTTCCTTGATAAAGATTTTGCTAATGGACAACCATGTTAATGAAAAGTTACATAAACTTCCACTTTTAAATTAGTCCCACAGTAGGCAAATAAATATTTAAATTTGCACCATGACATAGGAAGAAAGTAAGGATAGATACCTCAAATCCCCTTCATACCAACTTACTCAAATTTTGTGCTCTATCAAGTAGCCCCAAAGCTTTAGAGAATCTCTATTAAGTTAGTAACAGCGCATTTTACTAAGAGATACATTATGAGAGATAACTAGATTGATTGGTTTTTATTATCCTGACTATTGGTTATAATCTATAGTTCGGAATAATCTATAGTAAAGATACCAGCGATATTTACCGATCTACTAGCTTATCAATAATTCTCAAAGAATTAGAAAGTACTAGCTACAGGAGCACATAGCTCATAGCCTATACTTTAGAGTGCTAAACTTTATTTGCGATTATTAGATTTTAGAGCCTAACACAAGTTTCTCAAGGCATACTTTATAACATGAGAATTTCTAAATCTTGGTTATTTATCATCGTAGCAAATTATAAGAACTAGAGCGTTGTAATTTTTTGGAAAAGTTATTAAAATCTTTCAATATTACATATTTGTCAATACTTTTAATTTTATGTGACCTATATTTCACAAGGCTTTCAGCTTTTAAACCAAGCAATGAACCTGATACATTAAAAAAAATTACAAAACGGACAATTCAATTACTATATAGTACTAAAGAATACTAAATGTCTGCGAAAACACTGTTTTATTTTTAGTTAATTAAGTCTTGCTTAGCTCAATTATTGTATCAAAATCATAGCGTGAGGTAAGTATTCTGAGTTGTTCGGCTAAAGTTCGGTCGCTACTTGGAATCTGCTCTATTAATTGCAAGACTGAATCTGCATCCACTTCAATTGCTGCTTGATTTAAACTTGCAACCCATTCTTCGGACATCACGCTTAAATCTTTTGAAGTAAGTCTTATTTCTTGACTGGAATCAGAATCTTCCTCTGAGTCTCGATCTTCGGTTTCGCCTTTGTAAATATATTCAACTTCTAAGTACTTACCAATGGTTTCAAAAATAACTTCTTGTTGAAAAGGTTTGTGAACTAAATCATCACAACCTGCAGCTAAAATAGCAGCTCGCTGTTCTTCAAAAGCACTTGCTGTCAAAGCGACAATGGCTGTAGCGTGTTCTTGAGATCGCGCCTTGATTTTCCTAGTTGCTTCATAACCATCCATCAAAGGCATACGCATATCCATCCAGATAAAATGAGGCTTCCATTCTTCCCATTCTTCGATAGCCTCAACTCCATTATTGGCCGTACGTACATCAAAAGCAACTTTGCTCAGCAATTCAGCTAATAAGTCTCGATTTTCTTGACGGTCATCGACCACAAGAATCCGATAATTTTCTTGGGATGGAGCTAATGCAATAACCTGGCGTTTTACAGGTTTATCTGTTTTCGATCTTTTCGCTAAAGCAAGTTTAATTTCAAAGTAGAAAGTAGAACCTTTGTCTAGAACGCTATTAATAAATATATCACCTCCCATCATTCGAATGAATTGACGACTGATAGCAAGCCCTAAACCAGTTCCACCTCTAGTTTGAGCGCCACTTGCAGTTTGTACAAAGGGGTCAAAAATCTTATCTACTTCGTCTGGATGGATACCTTTCCCCGTATCTTCCACTTCAAAGTAAAGGGTACAGAGTTTTTCACCTGGGTATTGTTTGTGCCATGATTTAACCTTTACTCTAAATATAACTCCACCCTTTTGAGTAAACTTGATAGCGTTACCCAATAGATTTATCGACACTTGACGGAGCTTTCCCCGATCGCCAATGACAAAATGGGGTAAATTTGGATCTGTCTCAAATTCCAGTACCAATCCTTTTGCAGTCGCTCGGAGTTGAAACATATCTTTGATGACTTGCAAAAGACGATGCAAATTAAAGGATTCTGGATTTAAAACGGTACGACCGGCTTCAATTTTTGACATTTCCAAAACATCATTAATCAAAGCAAGTAAGTGTTCCCCACTACGGTTAATGGTCGCAAGAGAATTATGCTGTTGAGAGTTGAGCATTTGATCCCGCTCCATCAATTGAGCAAATCCTAAAATTGCATTTAAAGGAGTGCGCAATTCATGACTCATATTAGCGAGAAATTCACTTTTTGCTCGGTTAGCTGTTTCCGCTTCTTGGGCTTTTAATTCTAATTGATGACTATAATCTTCTAACTGCTTACGGGAAATTTCTAGTTGTCGCGATAACCAATACACACCAATTAATAATATCCCCGCCGCTGTTAAGCCCAAAATTACAATGATATTCGCCAGTCTACGGGCTGGAGCAAATGCTTCACGCTGTCCCATTTCTACCAGTAAAGCAAACTCCTGCTCGTTCAACCAACGATATACTCCCAATACTGGTATTTGGTCATAGTTGCTGTAAAGTTCCTCACCACTAAGCCCGAACATCGCCCGATCAATACCATAACTATTAACAGTTCTAAGAGGTTTTTCCCGATGTTCTTTAGAAATAAATATATTGTCATTACCTACAGAACCAACTAAGTAGGTTTCACCGCTTTTTCCTAAACCTGTTTTTTCACGAACAATTTCATCAATTCGCTCCAGGTTAAGATTTGCTAAAATCGCACCTTGACGGACTCCCGAACTGTTTCTCCAAGTCTTTGATAAAGTTACGGTAAGTTTCCCAGTATCGTGGGCTCTATAAAAAATTGGTGTAAATTTATCTCCCCGCTTAACTTTCTCAACATCAGTTATATTTGCTGAAGGTTCATACTTACCTTGACGCTTTTTGTTCGTAGAAATAATTATTTTATTCGTACGGTCAAGAATCGATATTTCTTGTAGATTTGGTTTAACCTTATTAACTTGTGTCAAATACTGGTAAATAATTTCATAGGTCGCTTTATATTCTGATTCAGATATATTCCGTTCGAGAATTTTATTAATCTTAGCTTTGACGTCTGGAAATTCAGTTACTAGCAAAAAATCCCGTTGCTGGTATTCAAACCAACGGGTAATTTCTTCTTCTTTAAGTGCAGCTGCAACTTTAAGCTTATTAAAAGCTGCTTCTTCGAGAGCTTCCCTCGCACTGAAAAATGCAACTCCTCCAACGACACCAACAGTTAGAAGAGATAGTAGCAAGAAGGAACTTGCAATTTTAGTAGTCAGTTGTTGCTTCCAAAATTTCATTTGTCCTTCTCTTCAAGGCTGATTACCGGGTACCCAAAATCAAAAGTGCAGAGTTTAGTCTCAAATTGCTTAACCCTTCACCCTTGATTCGTGATTTTTTACTCTTTTCAGGAAAAAAGTCAAATAAGTAGTTAAAATCAATTAGCTTGTAAAAAACCAACTTTTAAATCAACTAACTTTTAGATCAACTAGCTTTTTAAAAAAGCAACTTTTTAAGTAGACTAACTTTTTTCCCAATCATCAAAAATTTCCTTGATTTTTTTGATGGATTCATCTGCTGCTTCTTCTGGAGAAATTTTATCAACAATAACTTTATTCAGAGCTTTTCCCCAAATATTTTCATCAAGGACTTTACTATAAGCAGGATTTTGAGAAATCTGAAAATAGCGAACTCTACCTTCAGTAAAAGTTTTAGTTGCGGTAGAAATGTGGGGATCTTTGGGATTTGTCCAAAAAGTATCTTCCCATACAGGGTTCAAAACTGGTGAATTGCGACCTCCTGCAGTTCTGAGGTAAGTTTTCAATACTTCTGTCTTTACAACATAACGTAAGAATTCCTTAGCTAATTTCTGATTTTTGGAATCGGCTAAGATCGTTGCTTGCTCAGCCATAGTTAAATGTTCCACTGGCTTACCATTTGGTTTGTTGGGAAACTCCAAAATACCCAGCTTATTTTGGTAAATATCCGGATCTTGACGCACAGCGACAGGAATTGACAGACTGGAGTTAGGAGTCATTAATATCTCCCGATTTAGCAAACTGCGATTATTACCTGGGTTCAACCACTTTAAAGCCGTCGGTGGAATATAGCCCTCTTGGTAAAAGTTTTTGTACCACTCCAACACTTTGATAATACCTTGACGTGTTTCGGGTTTATCAGTCAGAAGTTCCCCTTTGGGACTAACAATTTTTACATCGTAAGCTTCCAAAATTTGTTCGAATAAGTAGTAAGTATCGCCAGCTTCCGGTGAAAGAGTAAACCCCAAACTATAAATATTGGATGTTTCACTAGATTTTTGAGCCCGCAAATCGTCTTGAGCTTTCTTCCAAAATTCCCAAAAAGCATTCCATTCCTGGGGAATATCTTTTTCGCTACGACCAACTTGCTTTAACAAATCTCGCCAGTAATAGATTTGCATTGTCGCTTGGTGAATTGGAACCCCATAATAACTCCGCTTTTTCTCAACGTTGTTATAAAAATTGACTGTTTCTAAAACTGGTTTGGGATAGAGATTTTTCAGCGGTTCAATAATATCAGAAACATCTACTAATTTATTTTCCCAAGCAAGACGTGAATTTGGCGACCTCTCAGCTTTAAAACTCATAACCACATCAGGGGGATCGCCTGCTTGCAAGGATCTGCGAATTTTTTTAGCCAGAGAATCAGTCGTATATAAAAGTAGCTGAATTTGATTTCCGGTTTCTTTTTCCCAGTTACTCACCAGTGTGCGGAGGGCTTCATCTTCTTCTGGGTTGAAACCTTTGTCCCACCAGACTTTTAGTACTTTTTGATTGACTGAATTTTCAGAAGACGGTGAGGAATTTTTTAATTGTTCGTCTCTGCTACAAGCTGTAGCAGTCATAGCAAATACTAAAAACAAACAAATAAATTTAAATATTTTTTGGCGATCACTTCTAGATAAATTTAATTTTGGTTTAAACTGAAAAATCGACAACACTGAAACTCTAAGAACTGAATCTCTAGAAATTAAAACCTTAGGAATTAAAACTTTAGGGATTAAAACTCGAGCGACTCGATTTATTTGTGCATTGCGTATTCTGCGCATATTCATCTATTTAAGGCAGCCAATAAAGTTATTAGATTGTACTTATTAGTAAGATTGAGCGTTGTAAGTCGATTAAATTGAACTTCGACGTACAGATGTCTTCTCAGGGGTATAAAAACTTTACGCAATTTTCAAATAAAAATTACATATATTTACAATTATTTTCGATTTAGTAATTGACTAATACTAAAAATTTTATTTGTTATTCATTGTTATCCCTTCTCTATTTATTCCCGATTACCTTTTAATTTAGGATCGGTCAACAAGGGATATTCAAATATTAATACGTAATAGTAATTTTTCTTACAGATTATCTCTTGAAGTCACCATTTAGTTGCTAGATCGAGCATGGAGTATGACTTGAAGGGAAATTACTTGTGGGAGAAGAACAATGAAAAAAGTGCTGTGGCGAAAATTATTCCTCAAAACCTTTGTCTGGTTGATTACTGAACTTCTACTAAATTTAATTGGAATTGATGATTTAGCTGATTATAGCGAATTTTTATTTGAGAATAGAACATCAAACTCGGCTAGCTTGGGTGTAGCAAATATTGCTTTAGTCTTATGAGGCAAATTATATCAGCTAATACAAGTAAAACTCTTCATATCTGACTTTATCTTTTAAATCCAAGCTAATAAGTGAATATTTTTTGTTTAATTATAATTAAGCTTGTGTAATTATTAATCTTTAATATTCAGTATTTAGTCTTTTCAATTTAATTGCTAATACGAAATAATATTCTAGCTTGAAAAAATCAACTATTAGCAGGCTAAAAACTTGATATTTATTTTTTGTAAATCAGGAAAATTGATTAAATTCTCCTGGATAACAAAATTACAGATACAAATCAAAGTCAAAATATTTATTTTTTCCCTAGTTCTTCCCGATTGTTCTCTAAATTAAAATTATTCAGCTAAGTCAAATATCTTGCACTTGAGTTGATTGGTAATAGCGCAAAACAAGGCACTTAAATCTGTGGGGTTGATATTTTTTAAAATATTATCAACCTCATTTTTATTGATAAGGCACATGTAGCGCTACGCACAAGCCAAAATAGTTGTGCTAACAAAGGTCAAAATATAACTTATAGCAGAAGTCAGGAATCAGGAGACAGGAGACAGGAGTCAGGAGACAGGAGTCAGGAGACAGGAGACAGGAGTCAGGAGTCAGGAGACAGGAGTCAGGAGACAGGAGACAGGAGACAGGAGTCAGGAGACAGGAGACAGGAGACAGGAGACAGGAGACAGGAGACAGGAGACAGGAGACAGGAGTCAGGAGACAGAAGTAGAATCGGCTTTATAACTGACTTTCAGTTTTTGAACTGTACTTCACTTAGTTGCAATCCGCTATATAATTATTTCTTTTTTTGTTTGCGATATTCCCAAGGGTCAATAAACCTTTTATCGCTCCAAACACCCTTTTGATTGGCTTTTGCTCCTCCTTGGGCTTGTTGAACAAAGATTTTGCTAGGACAATTTTTTAAGTAGGGAGGATAAACAACAGCTAATCCTTCACTGACCAACACTTCTTGGACAAAAGTACCATCAGGTAGCCTTACTTCTGCAACGCTGCGTCCATATCGGTCTTTATCAGTTACGTCTAACCTCACGCGATTTCCTGCACCACTTACTAACTCTTGTAAACGCTCCTGTGCTTTTTTACCCCATTTAAATTGACTGCGATCGGCTAAACGCCGACTTTTCTTTTCTTTGTTTGTATGGGGTATCTCCGGTGCATCCACACAAGCAAAACGCACGCTAATTTTTTCTCCATTGGGATCGGTTAACGCTAGGGTATCACCATCACTGACTCGTCGAACTGAATATTCTGGTGGACCAAAAACCTGATCGCATCCAAAGGTTCCAAATAGCAATACAGTTATGCATACCAATATGGTTATTTGTCTTTTGAACTTAAGATTCGGTGCTATGTACTTCAGTACTTTACGTTTGAATAATTTATCCATTCATCTTCTTCCACGAGTTCGTCCGTGGTGATGATAGCAATAATTCTTCTGTTTTCTGCCTTTGAAACGTATAGATTGAGGATACTTGTAGCAATTTAATCCAGATAAATATATGTGTATTTTTAGGAACAATCTTTCAGCTCTCGAGAATTTTTATAGATAAAGCTTGTTATATTATGGCTTTTTTGATTCAAGTTATTTGTCAAATAATTAATAATATTTCTTAATTATTAAATTATGACGTCTGAGTAACACTCTGTCTTGAAAGATAAATTAATAAAAAGTAACAATTAATGCAGAACATAGCAAAAGGTACCACATAGATTATGAGAGTGGAATTTGGCCAAAAAAAGACACCGTCTAGTTTTTAAATCAAATTCTAATTTACATCCACAGTACTCAATGATTGGATTAAAAGAATTATTTGATCAGCATGAATTAAGTTATACAAATATGTAACTTGCGGCACAAAAACAACAGTTTTATTGACATAAATTATTAATTGCGTATAATGATTTCATTAGTTTACTGGTAGTTGTATTTACAAGGAGGACAAGCATTTAAGATAAATCTTGCAATCTGAAGCACAACAAAAAATAAATACACTCAGTAGTAATTTTCAACAAATTATTTTCAACGAACAATCCTGACAAAATAACGATTCAAGTAAGCCTCTAAACTTGAAACTGTATAAAAAACTTCTAGCAGATAAAAATTACTGATGGGTATTTATCTCGAACAAATTTAAATAAAAAATTACGCAATATAGCGATACAAAGAATGGACGAAGAAAAAATAGTAGTAGTTGGTGGTTATGTCGGTTGTGGTAAAACTACTTGGATACATCAACAAATAGCTTTAAAGGAAAAAGGTTTTCCAAAATATTATAAAAAAATACTATATTTCAAGCCTGGTACGGGGAAATTCCAGATAGACCAAAAGAGAATTAGTATAGATTTTCCTAAAGTAAAAGTATTTGGAGATGGTCAAGAAGAAAAATTCCTGGATGAGCTAGAATCGGCAGATATGGCTTATATAGAACTGGAAAGTAATTTAGGACTTGGCTATATTGAAGAGCTT
Organism: Mastigocoleus testarum BC008; assembly: GCF_001456025.1. Lineage (GTDB taxonomy): Bacteria > Cyanobacteriota > Cyanobacteriia > Cyanobacteriales > Nostocaceae > Mastigocoleus > Mastigocoleus testarum. Next base: position 82,404 of record NZ_LMTZ01000002.1, on the reverse strand, counting down.
TTAAAGGATTTACCTTATTATCCAGTTGCTATATTACCTCCTCTATGCAAAAAATGCAGATGGCATTCTTGGGGAAAAGAGATACTAACTGGTGCTGCAATTAGAGAAAATTTTCATCAATTAGAAACCCTTCGCTTAGTAAATACTGGAAAAGTAATTTATACTAATAGTTTTAATAAGCTGTGGAATCAAATAACCGAACATATTTATGGAAAAGTTATTCGTGCTAAAGGAATCTTTAATTTAGATGATGGTCGCATCATTTATACAGAATTCATTTCTGATATTCCACCAATCGATTTTTTAGAACTGAATCTACCACGGTATTTACAAGGAGCCCCAAAACGTTTTAGTGGTTTAGAATTGGTAGGTTTTTCTTTAAATGAAGTTTCCTTACTAAGAGTTTTGGAAGATAGTTATTTACCAAGCTTTGGCATTTCACAATATCAGCAAGAATTAAAATCGAGTTAATAATATATCTGTAATAACGTAAGCATATATGTCCTTATTATGTATATATCTATGTAAAAATATTATCTCAAGATAGATAAAAAATATAATCAATTGTAGCCCTTGCTTCGCAGCTGTGCTTTAGCCTCTACCGCATGTGCACAGCTTGTGCTTATTGCTATCAACGAAGAAAAAATTGATAATAAAAACTCTTATACCAATTTGATAAATCATTGCAACGTCTCTACAGAAATCTATCTGTCTCATTATTTTTCCAAATTGGTATTATTAGAGATCTACTCTTTACTTTTCTGCAAAGAGCCATCTGGTAATAACCAGAAAGAAACACGACCAATACAAACCAGTTGAGCTTGTTGTTTATCTGCTTGAATAATATCTCGTATCTTTACCGGAATCGCCCCTTTAGGAGGAAAAGCCCAGTACTCCCCATTGCGACAAAACGGTTCTGTATAACCATTTTGCTGACACCATTTTTTACAAACACCCTCAATAGCCGCCAAAAAGTTTGGATATTCTTGCATCTGATTGAATGGTTAATGGAGAGCGGGCAATTACCCTATGATTTATCTAGAATTATTATCAATAAGATAACATGTTATGTTCCACAGTGGGTGTTATATATTTTTCATTGTTCGTAAAAAACTAAGTGCAGAAAATGAATTGTAGAACAATTACAATGTTTAGGGTCCATTGCTTTGATATTTTCTTTTGAGCATTCAGGTTAAAGCTCTTATTCCTTGTCGCTTACCTTTAGAGATTTTTCCTGTTGTTTGCGCTGAACAATTCCGGTGACGATCGCTAAAACAAATGCTCCAATCATCGCAAGAATCAAGAGCCATGTACTTCCCCCAGAAACACCAGCACCGACAGCTACAATAGTGGCGTTGGAAATGGAAACACCTATTACAAGAGCTGGTATGAACAACTTAGGAGAAGCTTTGGTCAGTCCAACAGCGTAACAGACAAAATCGAATAAACCCGTCATCAAAAAAGCAGTCATGAGGAAAAAGTTACGCTCCAAGTGACGTTGACTGAGTTCATCAACGCGAGTCATGAAGCGATCGCCAACTAATTTTGCGACCACATCCCGACCGTAACGTCTGGACAAATAGAAGCTTATAGAACAAGAGATTATATCTGCGAAAGAAACTACCGCAACCCCTGTAGTGAAGCCAAATAAACTTCCCGCAAGTAGAGAATAAGCCGAACTTGGAAGCGCCGGAATTACTACACTAACGAAGCGCAGTGCAAAAATTCCCAGAGGAGCCCAAACTCCCAGTAGCTTAACTTTAGCTTGTACTTGTTCCATTCCATAGGTATTTAAGAGCCATATACCTAAAACTACTAGCAGGACAATTAAGATAAATTTGAGTATTTTAAAAACGGTACGCTTGTTCACTTTTAATGTAGTTAGTAACTGAGTTGGCAAAATTTTTGGAACAACAAATTTAGCATATCTAATAAGCTTTATCATTTAATTAGATTTTTAAGTCTAACAGATGCTTATGATTACGTAATAAATATGGTAATTAAACATTTATTTAAACATTTAGTTTTAATTATTTTGGTAATCATTAACTTATCAAACAACTATGCAACCGCACAACCTACACCGAAGTCATCTTTAACACCTGAATCAAGCCCGAAGTCGTTAACTACACCTGAAGAACAGCAAATTCAAGAATTAGAAAGGCTTCAGCGTTCGCAGGAGATAGAAGAACAGGTAGAAGAAGAAGTTGACCGTACGGTAAACACAGTATTTGAAACTACCATAAACTTAATCAATTGGAACATAGGAATTATCAATCTTTTATTCATAATAATTCCTATAGGAGGTGCACTTGCTTTTTGGTTCTTTCGAATAATTATAATCAGGAAATTAGAATCGGATATAAAAAACAAATTAGAAAAACAAATAGAAGCTACTCAGGAAAAAGTCATTAAATCCTTACAAGAAAGAATAGATACTAATCAGGTAGAAATAGATAAATTAATTAGAGAAAATACTAGTAAAATATCAGAGGCAGAAGAAATGATGTCAGATATTCAAAATAAAATTAATCAGCTTAAATATGACTTAACAGAAAGTTTGGAAAGACAAAAAGAATTTGTCAATACTTTTATGAACGAACTGAATATTTTATTTACAGATGCTCAACGGGAAAAAGATATAATTGTCCAGAAATTATCCAAATTAGCACCTCCCCTTTCATCTCTTCCAGATACCCATCAACCAGATATTCAAAAGCAAATACAGGAACTAACAGCAGAACTTGAAGAATTGAAATTGGGGAACCCTCAAATATTTTTTACTACAGACGATTATTTAAAACACGGTGATGCTTTATTTTTTGAGGGTAGCTACAAAGATGCAATTAAGTCCTACGATGAAGTGATTCAAAGACAGCCCGATTCATATCCTGCTTGGGTGAGTCGCGGTTGGGCTTTGAGAAGAATAAATAAATTTAAAGAAGCTTTGAAAGCTTATGATAAAGCGATCGAAATTAATCCTACTCATCATATTGGGTGGTATGGTCGCGGAAATGCTCTGAGAGAATTAAAGCAGTATGATGATGCGATCGCAGCTTATAGTAAATCCATTGAAATGAAACCCGATTTTTTCTGGGCTTGGTTTCGTCTGGGTAGGTGTCATTTCTTTAAACAAGATAATGATAAGGCTTTAGAATTTTTAAATAAAGCAAAAGAATTAGATCCTGATAAATTTCCCAAGCTTCTTCGTAGTGATGAGGAGTTTGATTCAATTACCGATTTAGAAGATTTGAAGCAGTTATTTGAAGGTTAATTTGTATTTATATAGGAATCCAGTTTGAATATTGAAAAAATAGGTATAGCACTACTTAGCGCCATAATATAAATATTTTTGTCCACCTACCTCAATCGCAACAATTGCACGTAAGTATCCATAACGGTATGGTCCTTGGTGTCAACGGCGTATTGAATTAAGTTTTCGCGTAATTCCTGGGCTTGCTCTAAAGGAAGTAATTTAGCTAGTAGGAAGTAAACACCGCGAAATCTTGGGTCATCCATGTGTTTGCTTTGACGTTCTTTGGCTTCGGTTGAATCACCTAAGAAGTTCTGCACGATAAAGAATTCCATGATTTTATCATGACGGAAATACCACTCTTTTTTGGTTTCGCCATCTTTGTTTTTCCACTGACGACTGACGACCATTTTATATTTTTGGTCTTCCATACTTAAAACTTCTTGGTCAAATTCATCAGCTAGAATTGCACTTTCGTCATTGATTCGCTGTTGGTATACTCTTTGGGAAAATTTCTTCAGGGGAAAATTATGTTTCCATTCCCGTTTGTATTCCCACGCCATTAAGTTATATTGTTGTTCTTGCAAACGAAACAAATCCGGATGTTCGCCTTGGGATAACATTTGAGATATCAAGGTTAGATCCATTGGGTTAGAAAGTACCCGATAGTTTGCTTCTAATTCTGTTGCTGGTTGTTGTGGGTCAAGAATTTTTCCCAGATAATTTTTACAAGCTTGTTTGTACGAATCGTCTGTAATTTTTGCATCTGCAGGAAGACGCAAAGAACGAGAAATCAAAAACTGACTAATTTGTTGTTTTGTTAAAGGTTTTAAGATAAATATCTTGGCGGTGGAAGGTGGTTCCCACTGCAGTGGTTGGGTGGTCATAATGACATTACAGTGAAAATAGCTTTCCACAAATTGTTTAATTTGCGATCGCGTATCGGCGGTGACTTCATTCAGTCCATCAATATAAATATCAATTGCACCGCTATAAATAAGGCTTTTTAAGAAGTTGATATCCTGTGCTTGTCCGCGAAGTTTTTCTTGAATGGCTTCAATTACACCTTTTTCGCACTTGTATGCAGGTAAATAAACGGCAATATTGGATGTATTTTTGAGTAAATGACACAAAAACATCGACTTACCTAAACCAGAATCACCTTCTAAAACAATTTGTCCTTTGACGGTGGGTAAGGCTTTGGTAATAGGAACGATTTTGTCAGAAGCAGGAGGTTTGACGCAAGATTCAGGAAAGTAAGTTGCTTCAGTAAAATTATCTAACCGTGCATCTGCTAATAATGAACGTTGAAAAGGTTCTAATAATTTGCGACGCAGAAAAGGAACCCAGGTAAGGAGAAAACCAACGTAACCCATACCAGCAATCCTTCTGACCCAAGGATTCCAGAAGAAGATGGCTTGAATTTGGGGAGATTTGGGATAAGCAAAGATTAGAGCAAGCCAAAAAGCTGCGTGAGTTAAGATGATGTTTCTAAAGTTGAAAAACCATCGCCAACCTTCCAGGTTAATTATTACTGACTGTATTGTTTCAGCGTTCGTAGAGTTGATTTGTTTGAGGTTCTTGTAGTGCTGTCCAAGTAAGGTAATATCTTGAGTTTCCCAAACAACGTTTTTGTTAGCTGCAACTACTGCTATTTTTTCTGCTAAATCATTTCGTAATTCTGTTAAGTCTTCACTGGTAATTACTTCCCAGACTTTGAGAAATAATTTCAGTGTTTTCACAGCTTCTGAATGGGTGAGTTTTTCTGGAGTTGTTTGAGGATAAGCAAGCCATTTGATTAAGGTTTTTGCTTCATCACTACCACCACTCACAAAATAACCTAAAAAACGCCATTGTGGGATAGTTGATAGACTGTCGTAATAAGCATTATTAAGTACAATTAGAAATTCTTTTAGCTCCAGCGGCTTTTGTTTTATGTTCCTTAAAGCTTCTGCTGCAATTTTACGATCCGAATAATTGATGGTTTTATCTTTGAGAATGTAAAGGATATCTTTGACATAGAGTTTAGCAGCCTCCCCTAAATTTCCCAAAGCTTCTAATGCAGTACCACGGAGGTTTGATTCATTAAGAGTTTTGGCTTTATATTTAAGGATATTGCCGATGTCTTCGATGTAGTCTTTAGCGACCTCCCCTAAATTACCTAAAGCTCTTGCTGCACTACCACGAAGGTATAATTCAAGACTTTTATCTTTAAGGATATCAACAATGTTTTTGATGTAGGGTTTAGTTGCATCCCCCAAATTTCCTAATGCTTGTATTGCAATGTCACGGATTTGAAAGTCAACGGTTTTATCTTGGAGAATATCAACGATGTCTTGGACATAGGGTTTAGCAAGATCCCCTAAATTCGTCAATGCTGAACCCATAATAAAACGAGTAATTTGATCAACAGTTTTATCTTTAAGGAGTTCAAGAATTTCTTGGACGTAGGGTATAGTAGCATCCCCCATTTTCCCAAAAGCAGATGCTGCAGCGCCACGAACTATGAAATCGATTTTTTGATCTTTGAGTAACTCAAAAATATCTCCGATATAGGGTTTAGCAATATCCCCTAAATTTACCAAGGCTTCTGTCGCATTACCACGGACTTGAGAGCCAACGGTTTCATCTTTGAGGAACTTCAGGATATCTTTGACGTAGGGTTTAGCAGCATCCCCCAAATTCCCCAAAGCTCTTACTGCACCAGCACGAACCAAGTCATCAGCAGTTTTATCTTTAAGGATGTCGGCGATATCCTCAACATAAGGTTGGGTAAGCTCTCCCAAATTCCCCAAAGCTCTTACTGCACCAGCACGAACTCCAAAGTCAAGGTTTTTATTTGTGAGGATATCAGCAATTTCTTCAACATAAGGTTTAGCTGCACTTCCCAAACTACCGAACACTTCAACTGTACTGTAACGAAGTCCAGGATCAAGACTTGTATCTTTGACTAATTCAAGCATGTCTTTGAGGTAGGGTTTAGCAGCATCCCCCAAATTTTTCAAAGCTCCTACTGCATCGCGACGAACCTCTAATTCAACATTTTTATCTGTGAGAAGTTTGATAGCTATTTGAGCAATATCCTTGGGTTGCTTAAGTATTGCTTTTAAGTCCTTCGTATCATATTCACCTAATTTCCTCAAAGCAAATCCCTGAACTTTAGGATCGCTATCGTCAAGAGCAGCCATAATGCCGTTAATATGCCAGTCTTGTGGCTTAGGCTGAGATACTTTTTGAGCATTTACCCGGGTTAGGTTGGGTAGAAGAATAAGGCAAATAGTAAAAGTGAAAACTAGAAAAAGGGAAATTTTTCGTTTAATGCGGGTGAAGACAGACATGATTAGGGAATAAGGGGAAATTGATAGAATTAGGAAATTACAAATCTCACCTCAATCCTTATCCTTACCAAAAAAATATAGAGTAATAAGACAGGTAAAATCAGGGTGAGAAGTAAAGGCATTTCATCAAGCTGATAACTGCTACAAATAATTAATCAACTCGATCGCTATCAATTCCAGAAGTATTTTTATTAGCAGAAAAAGCTTTTTTGGGCATCCAACTTTATCGGTTTATATCACAGGCTTATTATTAATACCGATCGTGGGTTTTAAAATAGACATCTCCGGAAAAGAATGTAGAGACGTACTATGGTACGTCTCCTAAGAAACTTGTGCTCGAAAGCTTATAAAATTGTACTTTTTGATTTTGTCAGCGTAAGTTTCTTTTATGTTTTGTGGAGGGGAAAACCTAACCCCTCCTCAATCGCTCTACAAAGATTTTGGGTTATGCATATTCAATTTCCGGAGAGCTCTAATATAGCTTCTGTCAACTTCTTGTAAAAAAATATCATCGTTTCGTTTTATTGAGTTTAAAATAAACTAAAATAAAAGTATGTAGTATTAGTAGTATTTAATACTTTAAGGTTAGATTAATTACTAGTCAACCGAACTGAGTATCACAATATCAAAATACTTACAGAGTTAAGTGGTGGTGAGATCCTCTGTAAGTCTAGCGAAGCTTTATATATATTTATCGACATCTCACCGATGAAAAGAGATGAATGAAATATCTAAAGACCCAAATCTGAGTTCTGTAATTCAATCCTTGGGAACTTTGACAAATTTATACTTAAAAGCATCTTTAGCTGGAGCCAATACCCTCACAGGATGGTCATTGGATGATCGAGACCCCCAGATAATTGAAAAGCTAATGCCTTTTTTTAGCTGGCTATACAAATATTATTTCCGGGTGCAAACCGATGGGTGGGAACATATCCCAAAAACAGGAAAAGTACTATTGATTGGTTCTCATAATGGTGGATTAGCAATTCCTGACACCATGATGATGACCTATGATTGGTTTAGAAAATTTGGCACAGACCGCATAGCCTATGCCTTAATGGAACCAAAAATATGGCAATTCCTACCGTGTTTCGGTCGTTTAGCAACTCAAATAGGCACCATTCAAGCACATCCTAAAATGGCTAAAGCGGCACTGCGTCGGGGTGCTACTGTTTTAATCTATCCAGGAGGGGCTCAAGATGTATTTCGCCCCTACTCTATGCGAAACAAGATATATTTCTGTGGCAATAAAGGATTTATCAAACTAGCCTTAATGGAAGAAGTTCCAATTATCCCACTTATTTCTCATGGGGCTCATTCCACCTTATTTGTGATTGCAAATCTGTACCCTCAATTGAAGCAACTACATCAGTTGGGTATGCCATGGTTATGGGGAATAGATCCTGGTGTATTTCCAATTTACCTGGGTTTACCTTGGGGGATTGCTGTTGGTCCGTTGCCTAATATTCCTTTACCAATTAAATTGCACACTCGGGTATGTCCGGCTATTGTATTCGATAGATATGGTAAGAAAGCAGCTCGCGATCGAGAATATGTCTACCAGTGTTATAGGAAGGTTTATAATCTAATGCAACAGCAACTAGATCGATTAGTTCAAGAAGAAGAAGGTCTGGCTTGAACGCACCCCAACTAAACTAACGTTATAGTTGAGGATTCATCCGCTATGCAGCTTTTAGACTACGCAACGTTTCCAGAGTTACTGGCGTTCTCAGTGTGTCGTTGGAACTTTTGCCTACGAACACTCTAGAAAAGTTTTTATCACCCAAAATATAGCTGTACCAATACCTAGCACCTATGTTGTAACTGGCATTTAGATCTGCATTGTAATTCTTCCCATTACTGAAGCGACAAAGGGAATAATTAATCTTGCTCCTCTTAACTTTACCACTACCATCAAAGGCATAGGCGCTGGTATATTTCGGGTTAACAAAAACAACTTTACCACCCAATTCCATCCATCTATCTTGTGTCAACTCCACAATTTTTCTATGACACCAAAGATGGAATTTTTGTTTTTGTAAAGACTTTTTCCTTCCAGCTTTAGCTTTCCAGCCTGCTAAATTCTCAAATACAATTAATTTGATATTATGAGACTTGGCAAAACTAACAATACCTCGCACCACTTTGCGAGAAATCTCCAGGTTGATGTTAGCTGATTTACGATAAAGTCCTCTACAAAAACCTTTGATGAAGTCTGACTTTGTAATATCTCTAGTCTGCTTAGATTTTTTTGCAATCATCATCCGTCGTTGATTTCGTCGGTCTATGTCTCTAGCAGGATTAACAAAATTCCTAGCTTTTACAGTACCGTCTCTACCCACTATAGATGCTGTTGCAGCATTGTTTATACCCATATCAACACTGCAAACAAAGTCGGATTCTTCGAAAACAACTTTCTTTATCTGAACAGGCATAGAAAGTTGGCATTTATTTTTATTTACCACCAATGCAGGTGATTGTATCTTGTTCCCCTCAACTAAATGGCGATTTAAACCATGTTTTATGATCGGAATTTTAGTCAACCATATCCAATCAAATCCATTCCAAACTTTAATATCAACAGTTTTATAATTTAATCCATACCTTACCTGCTGACCTTTATACAATGCTGGGTAAGAATTACACATTGCTGTCAATTTTGGTGGTGAGGATTGGCGTTTTTTTCTAATGCCTGATTGCCATTCTTTGTACCTAGTATGAAAGCTAGATACTATACCGATAGCATCAGAAATAGCAGCACGTCTTAGGTAACTTGGAAACTTCCTAAAAGACGGGTATTTATCAATGATTTTTTGGAAATATAAATGCTTAGGATGAGGATTTTTAACAGTCCTGTGAATCATCCTCTCCACTGCATTAATCCGTTCTTTGGAAGTCAAACTATCAAGACTAATCCATTGAGCATTAACAATTAGAACTAAAGGTTTTAAAAACCTGCGATATTCCTCTATAGTTGCAATCATTTGCTGTTTTTGAATTGATGTCGCCACTAAATTCCAGACATCAGTCCTTACTACAGATTGCGTATTAGTTATTTTTTTACTCATCATGAATTAGTCCCGACCTTGACTAAATACATTTTAACTAATTAATATATAGATGGGGACTGCGCGGGCAATACTGTTCAAAGAATTTTCCTCCTAGAATCAAGCAATCTTATTGACTTTAATAATGTGCAGATAAAATGCGTCCCACTGTCTTTTGGACCACAGAATTATTCATCATAAAGGTATGCATGACAGGTAACTGAACTATTTGGTCTTGGTCGGATAGTCGAGTTTCACTGAGAGCAACAATACCGTCATTGAGTTCATTTCCAAACGGGCTCCAGGATCCTCTTGGTCCTGCCGTACCAGCTAAAATTGTGTAAGGAGATTCAATTCCTGGAAGTGATGTAAAGAAAGCCTGGTTAGTTAAGTTTAATCCGCACTGACCTGTCCACCATCTAAAAGGTGGTAGTCGCCAAGCATGGGGCGCGAGGCGTGGTAGTTGGTTTGGCGTACCTAACATGACAATATGTTTAGGTAATTCAATGGAACCTATACCCAGAGCCGCTCTTATTAATAATCCCCCGAGGGAATGGGCAACAATCCCATAAGACTCTTTACTAGCTATTTTTTGAATACGGATTCGAAGACGCTCAACGATAGACTCAAATGTTTCTGCAAAGGCGATGTAAGCAAACTGTTCGGTCGTACATCCAGTTTGTTGTAAGTACCATTCAAGACCAAGCAGTGATAAGGGTGTTCGACTAAGACCGTGAATTAGCAATACCTTCATTCTTCCAGCAGAAAATTCTTTCTTGTTTAAATACCCGGACAAAATTAATTTAACATTTTGTAAAATTAATTGAACATGATGCTAAATGTTAGACACTAACTCTAATCCCTAGTCGAACTGCTTCCCCAAAGGGAAAATCTTCTGTTTCAGCCCCTCCTGGAGTTACCACCCACAACACAGGTAATTCTGGTTTCCACTCTGGAAAAGTTCCATAACCATCAGTTAAGTAAACACAAACCGCTTGATTCTGACCATCCCAACTAACTGCTACTTTTTCAAAAAATGGGATAAACGACGTTCCACCACCCCCTTCAGGTTTGGGTATAGCTGCATGTGCTTGCAATTGATAGGGTCCATAAACATCAACATCAGCGTAGTAAAGCTCGCACTTGAGATGGGGATATGAATTAAGAATTCCTTTTAATTCAGCTAAAAATACCTGTAATATATCGCTATCAACGGAACCACTAGTATCTATGCATACATAAACATTAACTGATTCACCTTGCAAACTTTCTAAATATAAACCCCGTCCAATAAAGCGACGGTCGAACCCAGAAAAATCAGTAGGTGTTTGTACCATATAGCGCCAAAGATAAGTACGCCAATCAATTTGGGCGGTGCTCAAACTACCTAATTCTCGCTTGACTCCTGCGGGAACATCTCCTTTTTCTGTGGCTCGAATAACCGTTGCTGCTTGTTGTAAAGCATTTTGCCAGTTAGCCTCGATCGCAGCTTTTCTGGCTTGAGACATACTATCATTGTTGCTTTGTTCGCCTTCGTTGTCTCTTTTACCCGAACTATCCTGTGGCGGTCTGTCTAATAAATCAGGTTTACTTAAATCTGGAGAACTTCCCCGGTCTTTCGCCAAAATTTCGTAAATTTCTTCAACACTGAGATTTTCTAGATCGGGGTCGCGTAAAGTTTCAGCAGGTAATTCAAATATTCCCTGTTGGGCAATTATGCCATTGATGACAATATCAGCAGCAACATTCCATAGCTCGCGATCGCGCACCCCCCGGCGAGTTACATGGAGTAATGCTGCATGCAAAACCTCATGTAATAAAATTGCATCCTGCTGATTTGGGCTCAGGGACAGCAAGAAATCAGGATTAAAGTATATATCTTTACCATCAGTTGCTGCAGAATCAATCTCTTGAGAAGGAACAAACTGAGCAAACATCGCCAAAGTGGCAAAGAAAGGAGACTTCATCCGCAAACGTAGTAAAGAAGCGCTGATTGCTTTTTGGATTTCCATGGGGTGGGGATTGGGGGTTGGCGACTGGGGGAAAATGTGGGAAGTGTGGGAGGATGGGGAAGAGCAAATTATTCATTCTTACTCATTACTCACGCCTTATGTGAATTAGAAGCTGAAATAACCTAAATTCCTAGGAATAATCACAAACGTGATTTAAGCCGGTCCTTAAAACCCTTGATATTACAAGGCTGAATTTAATTCACATTAGCCGTTACTCATTACTGTGCGCTTACGCGCCCCGCTGCGCTAACATTACTCATTACTTTTAACTTCCGCTTCCCTGTTTCCTTAAAATCAAATTAATTCTTGAAAATCTTGAATAAATTGCTGAAGCTTGGGGTCTTTCTGGACTAGTTGTGCGAGGTGTCCCATTTGTCCTTTATTTCGCATCATGCGGCACAAGTCTGCAACAAATAATTGTACCCACTCTGCTGTTGCAACTTGACTTAACCAAGTAAAGGCATTGTAAGCCTCATCTGCATTTTTGGCTCGCATAGTTAAACCAATTGCTGTTGCATATCTGGCGCTTGGTTCTTCAGGAAAGAGAATATTTTCAGCTTCACCTTCTAGGATTGGAGCAAGACTAGGTAGGGTTTGATAAAGACTGATAAATGCTACAAATTCTCCTGCAGTAGCTTCACCTACAGCCGGGGCAATACTTAGTCCGAATTCATGTAACTTAGATGCCATTGCCCAAGACCGTGGAGATGGCCAAGCCGCCTGTTGAGAGTCAAGTTTGTGTAACAATGTGGAGCGAAAAGAGAGAAAAGCAATAATTTGTTCGTGGACTCCATTTGTTAAAGCGTAGGTTTTAAAACTTTGAAAATCTGGCTCCACTTCCAAATGTAAAAATCTATTGGCGAGGGGAGATGGCATATCAAAGACAGCAGCGCGGTCTTCTTTACGGTTTCCAGCAGCCCACACATACCAACCTTCGGGTACGGAATAGGAACCAACTTTTCGATCTAAAATCAATTGCTGTGCGACTCCTTGCATAGCCGGTGGAGCCATATTTAATTCATCTAAAAAGAAAATCCCAGCACCATTACGGGGTAAAAACTCCGGTGGATACCACTTGGAAGTATTATCTACTGCTACAGGTAAACCACGTAAATCGGTTGGTGCTAGTTGAGACAATCTAACATCGACAAATTCTAAATTATTTTCCTTTGCAAGCTGCCCAACAATACTAGATTTACCAATCCCGGGAGCGCCCCAAATCATTGTGCTGATTTTAAGGTTTTTACGAATAAGGTGTTCTAAATAAATTTTTAGTTCGCTGGGAGTCATAGAATTTTAGATTATGTCCTGCGGATAGGTCAGACAAATAGATTGATTAATTAGGGCTTGCTGAATTAATCAGGTTTTAAATCTAAATCAATTAGATTTTGAAACTACATTTTGCGTAACTTCATGTAGATTTGAGATTACACACCCTATTTTTTTTACTTGCTAATTGTTCCAAAAATTTTTGAAGAGTGCTAGAGTGATTCGCTACAGCTGCAAGAAGTTTTATCAGTTAATGCGCTACCGCGCACGCTACGCTAACAGTTAACAGTTTATGGCTAACGCCACGCCCTTACGGGCTACAGTTATCAGTTACCACTTTCTGTTCCCCATACCCTGTTCCCTCCTGTAACAGTTAAAATTTCCTGTTCTCTGTTCCCCATTCCCTTTCAACTAGATAGTTTAATTTACAGGGGGAGTTAAGAGCGATCGGGATGGTTTTTCTTTGATGAATACAATACTTTTAGCGATCGCTGAGCAAATTTACGAACTTCTATCTCTTCATCTGCAACTAATTTTTCTAAACTATCAATCGGTGTTTCTGGATGTTGAGCAGCTCTTAATCTTTCTTTTCTGATAAAACTTTCAGCCAAAATTTTCAAGATTTTTAAACGGATATTTTTTGTTGTATTCGGATGTTCTAACACCAAAGTGCAATATCTATGAAATTCTGATAATTTTTCCAATACTAACGGGGGTGTGTTGGGATTTTTGACAATGCATAATCTTAAATCCGAATATCGAACTAGTTCTGTAAGCACATGTTCTGGCGTATTAGGATTTCTTGCAACAGCTTGACGTACTTCTAAATGGCGATCGCTAGCAAGTTTTTCCAGGACAAATGGTGGTGTGTTGGGATTTTGGGCGACATTACGACGTATTTTTTTCCACGAACTCAGCGCAAGTTTTTCCAAAATGTGTTGCGGTGTACTGACATTTTTTGCGATTTCACGACGAACTTCTGGTGATGTTTTGACCCATTGGATTAATATTCTCAGAGGAGTCTGGGGATGTTGAGCAACATACTTACGAACTGATAAACGTTCATTCATTGCTAAACGCCATAAAACTTTCTCCATCACTTCAGGGGAAGTACTGGGATGTTGGACTAGCAACAAATCATATAAAGGATTTTTTGATAGTTTTTCAAGTACAAATGCTGGACTATTGGGATTTTCCGCTACAGCTTTGAGTACGTCACCCCGACTCTCTTTAGTAAGTTGAAAAAGAATTTCGGCGGGAGTATGGGGGTTTTCCGCTACAAATAAACGTAGTTGATGTACTTCCACAGCTTGTACTAAGACATTTTTAGGTACGTTGGGATGTCTAACGACCATTTGACGTACCCTTAGCTCGGGATGTTGGATTAATTCTGTAAGTAGGTCGCCAGATAGATAACGGTTGTAAGCCAGAAATCTCATTTCATGGACTCGATAATCCATTGCTAATCGAACTATCAATTTCTTTGATAAATTGGAGCGTAAAGCTATGGCTTTTTTTGCTTTGCTATGTCCTTTCCCAATCAGTTTTTCTAAAACATGTGTGGGTGTATGGGGATGTTTAGCTATTCTTGTCTGAATTTCAATATCATCATTCCAATTCAATTCTGAATGTTCTGCAATTTTTCCCAAAATGTTGGGGGGAGTTTTGATTTGACTAGCCAAATACCGACGTACAGAAGTGGTACCGTATTTCACTAATTTTTCTAATACCCTTTCACTTAGATCTTTGCGTTTAACAATACATAAACCCAAAGCATTATCATGTTTACTTTTAATTGCTAATTGCTCAAGAACATTTTGTGAAGTTTGGGGATGTTTTGCTACAGCAATTAAAACTGCTGAATTATCAAGGTTTGCAGCACCAAGCAATAGCCATTGTGGAAGATTATCTTGTTTTAGCAAATTTATTAATGTCCAAAAAGGTATTTCGATATAAAAATTGGGTTTTTCGATTAACAGTAAATTAATGACTGGATTTGCTAAAAATTCTTGAGGAAACTTAGATGCTAATTTCAGTAAAATATCTTTTGGTGTATTAGGGTTGTTGGTAACTCCTGCAAGAATTAAGTCATCTTCCCTAGCTGCTAAGTCTTTTAATAATTCGGGGTCAGCATTAGAATTCCCTGCAACTAATCGTGCTAATTCAATATTTTGTTTGGCAAGAATCCTTAGCGTTTCAGGTTTAGTATTTTCATCAGCCGCTTGTTGTTCCGGAGTTAAGTGCATTGTGGTAGCCCTTATAATGCCGATTTAATTACTGTTGAGATAAATCCCTGACAACAAAAATTGACAAACTGGGCAAGCAATAAGAGTATTTGGTAATCTATTTTTAGATATGTCTTAATATATGATTTTATTTATTTTTTAATATCTATTCAATTGTTTGTATTTATTTTCATTGGCTAGTATCAGAATCAAGTTTGATTGTTAAAATTATTGTTATAAAGAGAGGGAACAGGCAACAAAAAGTGTGTTGTTAGCAAAGCATGCTGTAATCGTTATTTTTTAATCTAAGGGCAGGTTATACTAACAAAAATATGCGGAGGGTTTTTATATTTTGTAGTATCGGTCATTATTAATACTTAAGCCGCTCATCAATCATTAAAATCACTAATTAAGTTTTGTTTAACAATATATTATTGTACTTAGGTAGCTATGTAGTTTTCTAGTAAAAACGTTACACATTACTTTGATTAATAGACTAGTTAATATTTATATTGAATTAAAATATTGTTTTCTCATTTACTTTCGTATAATATACAATTCCCCGGACATCTTTACTGCTATAGACTTTTTATCTATTTCCTAGTTTCAAAAAAATTATTCTTCGTAACAACTAGCTCTCACTATAAGACTTGGATCTCGAGCTAATTTTGCCAGTATATTAAAGGGTGTATTATGATTAGCTGCAACTTCTCGACGAACCTCCGCTGTTTCATCACTTGCTAAATATTCCAAAATATCTATTGGAACATTAGGATTACGAGCAACGGATTTTCTCACGGAATTATCCCGGTCTGAAGCAAGTTTTTTTAAAACACAAGTAGAAGAATTATAATTAGCCGCTACTTGGAGACGAACAAATGAATTTTTATCTTCAGATAGTTGCTCCAAATAAAATTCAGGTGTTTTCGGACTAGATGCAACTGCACTACGAATGGTTTCATTTACATGAAATATTGCCCATTTATAAAAGAAATCAGGTAATTTATGTTTATGAAAAACCAACTTATTAGACTCATAAATTTCTGTAAAGAAATCAGGTCTTTCCAGTAAAATTAAACTTAATCCAGGATTATGTAAAACTTGAAGTGGAAATTTATCAAATAGTCTCACTAATATATCTGGTGGTGTATTCGGGTTTTTGGCGATCACTTGGCGAACTTCTCGATCTAAACTTTTGGATAACTCTTTAAGACGAATGGCTGAAGTATTAGTATTTAATACCTCCCTCTCTAGAATTGGCTCCATAGTTTTATATTCAAATATTTACCTGCTATTATTTATATTAAAACAACTAAGATTTATAAGTATTGATATTTTGTATGAAAGAAAACACTTCTTAAAAAAAATAATATAAATGAGTAAAAATGCTTTATTTTATCTTGAAAATAAATGATTAATTATTAAAAAGGTGAAGATTATTATTTCTCATCTTATTATTGGTTTTATGTATTGATATATACTATAAGTATAAGATTCCGGTTTGATTATTGGAATTATTCTTAAAGGTAGGGAACAGGGAACAGGGAATAGGGAACAGGTAACAGAAAGTGCATAAATAAATAAGATAGATCGAAAATTTATGAATAAAAAGCTTAGAATTATTGAGTAATTATTTCCGGAAATTCTAGCGCATTAAGTAATGGTAACTTTTGTTGTCATCATCAATACAATTATTTCACTGATATTATTTAGCGCAGCGAATAAAATCTGGCTAATGAAAAAAAAACTGACAATAGTTGCTGATTGTTTTGTTGCAATTGAGATTAGTACAGGTAAATTATTAAGTAAAACACCACGTACTATTTATTTGGGTAAAGATCGTGTTAGTAATCTGCGTTACGAGCACCAATTATTACAACTACGGATCCAACAATTCCAGCAGATTATTAGTTTAATATTTTTGGGAAGACAAATGTGGCGTCGCTATCTGCAATTTTCACCGCTAACCAAAAGCATAGATCGTAGGGAAAGATAATGTAATTAGGGTTTGCTGTAAAAAAATTTTTTAGTTAAAAGCAGATAGAGACGTAGTAGTACTACGTCTCAAAATCTTTTGGGAGACAGGGAATTAGATAATCCCAAAAAATCCCAAAAGTTAAATTAGCTCCGTGCAAATAAATCCTAATAACCAACGACAACTAAATTACTTGTCATAACTACTTTTGATTTCTCTCCCCTGGGACGCTCATAATTTGACAGTGACAGTTTTTACTTCTGTGTAATGCTCTAAACAATATTCGCCTAGTTCACGTCCCATACCTGATTGTTTGAATCCACCGAAAGGTGCAGCAGCATCAAAAATATGATAGCAATTGACCCAGACCGTACCAGCACGAACGTTATTGGCGATCGCATGGGCTTTGGTAATATCTTGGGTCCAGACACCAGCAGCAAGACCGTACATGGTGGTATTTGCTAGCTCAATGACCTCATCGATGTCTTTGAATTTGATAATGCTCATTACCGGACCAAAAATTTCCTCTTGAGCAATTTTCATCTCATTTTTGACATCTGAGAATACTGTAGGTTGAATAAAGAAACCACGATCGCCAACTTGATGACCGCCACATAACATTTTTGCACCTTCGCGCATACCAGATTCAATGTAGCTCATCACTTTATCGAATTGGTCTTTGTCCACTTGCGGACCTTGCTGGGTATTAGAGTCAAATGGATCGCCGACAACACGCTTTTTAGCTTTCTCTACACTAAGTGCAACAAACTCGTCATAACATTTTTCTTCTACGAACAGACGCGAACCTGCATTACAGCACTGTCCTTGGTTGAAGAATAAGCTGTGATGAGCGCCTTCAATTGCTGCATTCATATCTGCATCTGCAAAGACGATATTTGGGCTTTTACCACCAAGTTCTAAAGTTACTCGCTTCAGATTACTTTTAGCTGCAGCTTCCATCACTAAGTGTCCGACCTCAGTAGAACCGGTGAAAGCCAATTTATCCACATCCATGTGGCGAGCGATCGCAGCTCCAGCGGTGGGTCCATATCCCGATAAAATATTAACTACTCCTGGGGGAAAACCAGCTTCAATTATTAATTCCCCGACCCGCAATGCTGAAAGAGGGGTCTGTTCCGCAGTTTTCATCACCACTGTGTTACCAGTACATAAAGCAGGTCCCAATTTCCATGCTTGCATTAGTAATGGAAAATTCCAAGGGATGATTTGACCCACCACACCCACTGGTTCGTGACGAGTGTAGCAGAAATATGGCCCATTAATAGGAATGGTCTTACCTTGTACCTTGTCTGCCCAGCCGGCATAATAACGATAACAACGGATAAC
Organism: Mastigocoleus testarum BC008; assembly: GCF_001456025.1. Lineage (GTDB taxonomy): Bacteria > Cyanobacteriota > Cyanobacteriia > Cyanobacteriales > Nostocaceae > Mastigocoleus > Mastigocoleus testarum. The sequence goes on along the minus strand of NZ_LMTZ01000002.1, from coordinate 63,935 downwards.
TAAGCCCAAGTCGCCGTAGGAAAGTTGTAGGGGCTTACCATTATCTAAAGTTTCCAGTTGCGCTAACTCATCGATATTTTGCTCAATTAAGTCTGCCAACTTGTAAAGTAATTCGCCGCGACGGGTTGCGGACATCTGACGCCATTCTTTACCGTGAAAAGCATTTTTAGCGGCTTCTACAGCCTTATCCACATCTGCTGCATCTGCTTCAGCTACATTGCAGATTACTTCACCTGTCGCAGGGTTAATCGTTTCAAATCTTTTACCACTAACACTTTCTACCCATTCGTTATTTATTAGTAGTTTGGTTGGACCGATTTTCACCCGTTTTTCTGGCCTGGTTGTTGTAACCATATAGTCCTCCAATACTTATTTTTTAAAAGTGTTTTGAACGTATTTATATGCTGGTTCGGTTACATAATACTTCTTGATTTTTTTATCTATATTTAACTTTTTCTTTACATAAGATTTACATTAACCCTATGATGCTAGAAAACCCTTAGTTCCCAGTTGCTAGTTTCTAATTAGATGACGAAATTATTCAAATAAAACTTAACGAAACACTACGGTAATTTGTAGCTTGCAACCCGAATCATTAACTCTCCTTCTTGAGGATTTTTAGTAAAAATGAATGCACCTTCCTTTTTCTCTTTTCTCGATAAAAAATCAATTTCTTGCTGTCCAGTTTGTTCGACTTCACCGTTGAAGCTTAATTCAGCAATTATTTGAACTGAAGCGGCAGTTTTTCCACCTTTATTCAGTATCTTAAAGGGTACATAAAAATGTCCGTTTTCTTTCCGCATAGCTTTTTCCCGAGTAACAATCAGGATTGGGGGTTCTTGTTGTGAGTCTTGAAACCAAGTGAAACCAACCAGGGAAATAACTACTATCAGGAGTGAGGAAGCAACGCTAAAAGTAAGCCACTCAGCAAAAGAACGTTTCTGGAGTTCCCTTGTATCTCGCCCTTTCTCCGTATCAATCATATTGCTAACCTCCCTGCAGCACCACCAATAGTTGTAGGCAATCCCAGCAATAAGGTATATTCTAACCAAACAGTCCAAGGGTCATTCCAAGTTAGTTTTTGAAAGAACCACAACATTGCTGCAGCTGCAATTAAAGATACCAGATAACAAATAATGGTTTCGCTAAATGGTGTTTGGAAAATCCCACGATGCTGTTTGCGCTGTTCTTCAGCAGTAAAACCAGCTTGAAACACTATTCCGTAAGAGATTAATAAGGAAGTGGCAACAATAGATAATAGCCATGGTTCTGAGGTCGCAGCAGCAAGAAAGAGAATTTCATCAGTGGGAGCAATATTAAAACCGATAACTGTAGCGCCAATCAAAGTTCCACTTAAATCTGATAATGTTGCATTCACTTTAATTTTTTTTTGTTTAATTCTGCTCCCTGGGGAATTTTTCCCCTCAGAACTCAAAAGTTGATTTGCTAATGCAACTCCCAAACTAAACGGTACGCTCTCAAAAATAATTTTACCTAAAGCTTCTTTAAGAGCAATTACGGAAGATAATTCTTGGAGTATCAACAATATGAAAGCAGAACAAAATAAACCTATAGCCATCGCTTCTATGGTTTCTGTTATTGCTTCGTAGTGTCGAAAAGCGTTTGTGCGGTGGCGAAAACCTTCAGAACGATTAAGTAAGAACACTACAATAAAAGTTAATGTCAGTGCCAATAACATCATTGCTGGTGTTGCAGACGAGCCGATCCACCATACTTCCATTGTGTAAAGCAAGGGAATTCCAAATAAAAAACCTCCACATATTCCTCGAACTATATCGTTTAGTTCCCGTCTCCAAGGATTTATGGTTCTATTTCGTAGTTGATGCTTCTTCTTACCTGAGGCGTTAGATTTTCCTTGTCGAGAGGTTTTCATCTGCAGTACCGTGCTTTTAGAATAAGCGATCGCCCAATCGACTTCACATCTTTAGATTTTTATAGATTAAATTCTTACGCTACAAAACCAGTATACAAGAAATATGGCTTGGGTTAAGAAAAGGTTATTAAGGAATAACTTTAATTTGAACTCCAGCTTCTAGGTTATAACTCTCTCCAACCGTAAGTATGGCGAAGCAAAAGCACGAAATATATAAAATATTAACCCCCCTGCATATTGCAGAGGGGAACGGAATACGGGGGAGCCAGATCAAGTTTAATCTGTTAGTGGGAAATTGTCGCGGATAAAAAGTGAAATATTCATCCAATAGTAATACCAATTATTTATTCGGATGACAGTTTTCTCAGCCCACCCAAAGTTGTTGAGTAAATCTTACAGATAGACTAGCTAGGATAATTGCAAAAAAACTTAAGCTTAAATACCCCCAACGGGAATAACGAGATAAAAGTATCCCCAATACAAGACTAGTAGAGACAATACCGTAACTCAAGCGACTTAGTGACATAGTGCTTCCAGAAGCAAAAAGTAATCCCAAGCCACACCACCCATATATAACCGTGATCGTACTAAGCTCCTGGCGCAGGTGCCACAATAAATAACTACTACCAATGGTCGCCATAGTATTTACTAAGGGATCTCCAGCTAATAACCAAAGTAAGAAAGTTAAAACAATAATTCCACTACCAACTTTTTCTGTACCCACTTTGGATCGGGAACGCCATAATAAATAACCCAGAGTAATAATCAGTGTAAATAAAATTGGATGCCAAGGATCTTGAATTGACCCATGTTTCCAATTGCTCGTACCTGCAACTATTTGCACTAACATTTTCAACCAACTTTGCCATTCAAATCCTAAAGAATCGCGCCATCCTTTCTGAGCAATGATAAAAGCAAGGGGTTCGCCAAATTGAATGGCACAATAAAGACTATATAGAAGCAAACCAATCGCAGTAGCGAATCCAGCAAAATATGCACCTATTGGTTTACGCTGCTTCCAAGCAGTAATTATAAAAGTTGGAACAAGAGCGATTCCCGTGGGACGAGTTGCTGTAGCCATTGCACCCCACAAAGCAGTCCAGATATATTGCTTGCGATCAAAAGCTTGTAATGCTGCAATGCTAAGAAATAAATAGAGCCCTTCAGTATAAATGACACCTGCAAACATGGAAGCTGGAACCCAAGCTAGAACTGCAATAGTCCAGATTGCTGCTTTAGTGCCATTATGGTGTTTAATCCAGAAGTACAAACAATAACATGCCAAACAAAATGACAAGTTATTCACTAACATTCCAGCAATTTCAAACCGCAAACCCAAAATCATCAATCCCCTTAGCACCAAGGGAAATAGGGGAAAGAAAGCGACATTATGTTCTCCACCGTCGTTAGCAAATTCGTAGCCATTTGTAGCGATATTGTAATAATGTCCGCTGTCCCAAAAATTAAAGACTTCCCAACCAAATTGAGGAGATACACCTCCGGGAGGTGCGGGTAAGTTGGGAGCCACGTACAGCATTATTATCCAAACTAGTAATCGACTACTCAGCCATATTGCACCCGGAAATAAGATGTCATTTGTCCATAGAAATTTTCTGCCAAATAACTGAATTTGCACCATAAACCAATTGCATTATTGGGACATATTTGTAACAATTATTTGTCACAAAGGTAGAAAACATTGGTATCGTATAAAACATTTAATTGTCAAATAAAAAACTAATTGGGGCTTGCTGAATAGTTTAAAAATTGGCGTTGCTGAAACAATATTTATTTTCACGAAATTTATTTTCACGAATGATTTAGAAATGAGAATTTAATAACTTGTAATATCATGTCCGGTAAAACACTTGCGATAAGGTTCGTAGTAGCGCTTGAGCGCTAATACGCCAATATCTTTACTATGGGGCTAAAGCGCTACTACAAGCATATTTTTTCATAAGTAATTAAGCGGACATGATATGATTCTGAAATTTGGAATGGTGCGTTACGCAATGCTAACAGCACCCTACTTTTGTACTTTATTTAATCCATATTCCTTAAATCTACATTCCTTAAGATTGCTATATAGTATGAATTTTTAAATATCCTCTAAAAGTCTCGATAAAGCATTCCAAGCGACTTGAATAATTACTTGATAGCGTTGTTCGGATATATCAACAGTTTGTGCTTCTTGGCGATTTGCTCCTAGTAAACCGGTATTTTTTCCCAACTCGACAGCTAAAACAATACCTTCTGGATTTTTAATTCTTAATTCGCCTGAAAACTGATTGGGATAAATCGCACAGATGTAGTGACGCTGATTGTACTCAAAAGAACTTTTAATTGGTTTTTTTATTACTTTGGGAAATAAATTAGAACGGTCTGGAAGTCTAACTCCTAATATTTCCAATTCGATAGTGGTATTACCATTAAAATGATTTTCTCGAAGTTTATAAGCGATATCTACTCGTTTGGGTAAAGGGAAATAATCGCGCCAGCGCCATGCGATCGCCTTAATTTTATGATTTCGATCGCCAATAGTTTGGCACAATGTTAATTTAATATGACCTTTACCAACTGTTTTTTGGTCCATAACCTGGACGTCAGGGGTCCAAAATATCGGATCGGGATTTTCTATCCCACAGGGTTCTAAAGTATTTAATTCCTCATAAAGCTCATGATTGATTCGATCGAAGTTTATTTGAGCATCAATTTTGAGAAGAGATTTAAGATGGTGAACTTCTAAACACTGATTAGCAAATTCACTCAAGCGTTGACGGAAAGCATCTAAGTTTTTTGCAGGTAAGGAAAATCCCCCCGCAGCTTTATGTCCACCATATTTACCTAACAGGTCGTCGCAAAATTCTAAGGCTTCAAATACATGGAATTCGGGAATTCCCCGCGCAGAACCGCGAATAGTTTCATTATCTTCGTAGGTACCGATAAACACCGGAACGCCATAACGTTCTAATAACCGAGAAGCAACAATACCAATCACACCATGATGCCAATTTGGTTGTACGATTACCAGTACCCGGTCATCTTTGAGAGATAAAAGATATTCTGTTTCTACAACTGCGATCGCAGCATGCTCAATTTCCTCACACATTTCCTGACGTTGACGGTTAATACCCTCACATTGCATTGCACGTTCGAGGGCTATTCCCATATCATCAGTGGTGAGTAATTCAATAATTATTTGGGGGTCACCAATTCGACCGATCGCATTAATTCGCGGTCCCAAGCGAAAACCAATATCTTCTGGTTTTAAAGTTTTTAAAGATTTATTATTAGGATTTCGATTTAAATTATTAGTCGTATTTGAATTTATATTTGAGCTTGAATTTATATTTGAGTTTGAATTTATGTGCGATCGTGAATCTGAATTTATATTTGCATTTGGAGTTAGCGATGGAGAATTATTTTGTGATTCCATACCCCTTGCTTGCACCCCAGACATTTGAATTAGAGCTTGGACGCCAGGTAAACTTGATTTGGGTAATAATTGTAAACCACGTTTAAGCCAGCGACGATTCACCCCAATCAAAGGAGCCAAATCTGCAATGGTTCCCAAAGTAAATAATTCCAGCATCGGCTTGTTTATATCTTGCACCGACCCCATTTGTTGAGCCAGACACACCGCCAAAATATATGCTACACCTACCCCAGCAACTCCATAGTAAGGAGAAGCCGGTGAAATTAATTTGGGATTGAGAATAGCATTAGCTGGGGGTAACTCTTGGGGAATATCATGGTGGTCGGTGACAATTACTTTTAAACCCAGTTCTCTCGCTCTGGCGATCGGTTCAAATGCAGATATACCGTTATCTACCGTTAGAACCAGCCCAACACCTTCATTATGGAAATCTTCAATGATACGTTTGTTAATCCCATAACCTTCATGCATGCGACTGGGGATCGCATAATCTACTTGAGCACCCAACCAACGCAAACTTCTTAATAACAAAGCAGTAGATGTCATTCCATCGGCGTCATAGTCACCGCAAATAGCAATTTTTTCTTTTGTAGCAATACTGTGTTGTAATAACTCCAGACTAATAGCAAGATCGGGAAATTCTTCCAACGGGGAAGGTAATTTTAATGATTCTGGACTTAAAAAGACCTGTGCATGTTCTACTGTTTCAATTCCACGATTAATTAGTAGTTGATTAATGATGGGCGATAAATTCGTGGATTCAGCCAGCTTGTTTGCTAATTCTAAATTCTGCGGGTATATGTACCAGCGCTGATTAGGTAAGCGTTTGCGATTTTGTGAAATTTCGGGTTTAGAAAATTCTGATTTAGATTGATAGGTCATTGGTAATTTGTCACTATGTGTTGGTCATTTGTCATCTGCCATTTGTTTTACATCTGCAAAAATTATCGGCTTCAACCGAAGTTCTTGTAACGAACGACCAACGACTAGCGACCAATTACAAATTACAGTTACCAATTATAAATTACAAGTTAGCTATTACCGTTCATAGAAAGTAAGCATCCCAATTTTGTAAAACTGGGATCCCTCCTTAAATATTGATTTCTTGCAAAAAATCACCTGGTTGAAAATGATTAAACTGTGTGGTTGATTTTTGTGGTACAGATTCTTCAGGTTGTAAAGATTCGATTTTACTAGAAAATTTGCTCGAAACTTTGCTCGAAACTGAATTATCTTTTGTTGTTTGCGAACCTTGTTTTTCCTCATATTCCATAAGTTTTACTTGAGCAGTAGGATATGCTGAAGAATTTTTCGGAACCTGACGGAGGAATTTTAAAGCAATATCAAATCTCTTTTTCTCTGCTTGGTTATAAGCTTGTTGCAATAGGTGAACAGAACGAATATCTCGCTTTTGTTTATATTCTGCTAGTTTTTGTTGTACCAGACTTCCAGTAGAGTTTTCAGCTGGAATTTGACTCAAGTATTCTAAAGCAGTACCAAAATTTTTTGACTCAGCTTGTTTGTAAGCTTTATTTAATAAATTCTGAGTTTGAGTTTCTATCTTGGCTTTAGCTTGTTCAACTAACTTATCTGATTTAGATTGCCAATATAGAATATCAGGAATTAAATTTGCAGCTTGGATCGCTTCCGACCATTTCTTCTGATTCAAAGCCGTTTCGGCTGCTTGATATTGCTTTGCTGCTATTTTCCATTCATTTTCCCATTCATCAATAGTATTTTGAGCTTCAGAATAGACTTTACTACTATTGGGGATCGACCTCATCAAGGCGACCGCTCGGTCTAGATCGCCTGATTGAAATTCTTCTGTTGCTTTGTATACAGCCTCTTTCCCTACATATCCTGGAGAGTTTTGTACCAGGGAATATACCCCCAAACCCATAACCAGAGAATTAGCCGCTAAGCCAAATTTAATTCCTGTAAGAATGGAAGGCTTTGAAGATGAAGACTCTCGCTCGTTTTCTATCAGATCTTCATAGAACGCACTATAGTTGGGTTGAATAACTGTTGGTTTTCTAGCTTCTGCTGGAATTTGTTGGAGTACTTGTAAAACTTCCGGGGCTGACTGAAAGCGTTGATTGTGGTCGTAACATATCATTTGACTGATAATTGCAGCAAGATAATCGCTAACTACAGTCTCTTTAGAACGCCAGATAATTTCGTTGGATTCGGGATCTATTTTTAATTGCAATGGAGTCAAACCAGTCAAAGCTTGAATTGCAATCATACCCAAAGCATAAATATCACTATTGGGTTTTGTTTGACCAATAAACTGCTCGGGTGGAATATATCCTAAAGAAGTTACGGGAATTCTGTAAATCGGAAGTTCTGCATCAATACCAAAATCAATTGGTTGTATAGAACCAAAATCAATCAGGACTAACTTATTATCAGAAATGCGCCTGATTAAATTTTCTGGTTTGAGATCGCAATGAATTACACCTCTGGCATGAATAAATTCTAGAATATTTAAAACATCTTCTAAAAAAGAAATTACCTCACCTTCGCTCCAAAGATAGTTTAAATCTCTTTGAACTGGTAATTCTGCACTTAGTGAGTGTCCTTCAATAAATTCTTGTACTAGATAAAATCGCTCATCTTCCTCAAAACAGGCTATAAGTTCTGGTATTTGGCTGTGATGTCCCAGTTGAATTAAAGTTTCGGTTTCGGTAAGAAAGCGTAACCTCAATGTTTCTATATAACTAGGTAGAGAACTACTGACTTTTAATTGTTTAACTACGCATTTAGGGTTTCTGGGGTGGTCTACATCTACAGCTATGTATGTTTGACCAAAAACCCCCGCACCTAAGCTTTGGACAATTTGATAACGCGCTTTTAATACTTTACCGATCGTGGGGAGAGTCATGAGTTGGCTGTTTATTCACTCCTAATCTATTAGTTCTGTAATTTTTAAGACTTTCCGGAAATGAAGTAGAAAATGATACACATATGTTTTGTACTGGCTCGCTATATTTGAATAGCTACTGCGGTTTATTGATCAATTGGTTTATATTTAAGGAATTTGGATTCCCAATAAATAGTATTCGAGAATACAAATTAATTGGGTTTATGTAATTTTATTTTTGTGTTGCTTTAAACTCGATTGTTTTTATTGATTCACATGCAAGTTTTAAGTATTTTAATTCTAAAAAATATCAACAATGAAAATATTATCACCAAGAGAGCATAGTCAACTATCTTAAAGTTAATATTTCATGCTTACAAATTATAAAGTCCATTTAATAATAAAAAATACACGCTTTTTATCAAGCAAATAGCTTTAATAGTATTTCTTAAAGTCATCATTTTGTAATTAAAAATACTAACATTATGATGATTTAAGGCTGAATTAAAAGTTTCACACAGCATGATAGTTGACCTGTGAAATCTATGAATTTAGTTTTTGTAAAAAAAGGTGTGAGGATATGAGCATGTAGTATAAATACAAATTTTAGATACAGAGTAAGGAAAACTCTAAGTATTAGTTGGTGTACTAAGAAATAAATTTAGGTAGAAATTTTATCTGTCAATATTACAGATAAATATATTCAGACAAAATTGTTTATTATGTTACAAAAGTCATGATGCCAAGCATTTATTTTTAGGTATGCATAATAATGCAAGTGGCAAACATAAATCTCAAATTTTGTAATTTTAGCTACGATAAAATCATTGATAAAAAATAGTATTCAAGTAGAGATAAAGATAATTTAACTAAGATTGCAACTAAAAATATACCTACCCACATTCCCCACTCTTCCCACACTTCCCATTCTTCCCACACTCCCCATCTCATTTCAAAAAAGGGTAATTCACCCGGATTTAGTATCACCTTGCTCTAACTCTTCTTCTATCGGTTCCGATTTATTAGTTAGGGGTTTTACAACCCGCGCGATCGCTTCTTGGATAAAAGCCTTAACAAACTCATCTCGGCGGTTGAGTTGAAATTGTTTTTGTACCACTTCTGTCATTCCTCCATCACCCCAATCTTGATCGTGACGGAAATATTCCACAAAACTTTTTCCAGCAATCCGTGTGAGGTAAGCCGCGGTTACGCCTTGGATTGCTTTACCGATAATTAAGGTACCAATATTTAGCTGTAACGCCGTAGAAACTAATTGTACGGCACCTTTAACAATCCCCAAACTTGTAAGAGTTTTTGCCAAAGAAAGCGCCAACTCCCGTCCGCGCTCCATATTTAATTCGCAACCATAGATTCTGCCAATTTCTACTACCATTTGTGCATTAACTGCAGCAGTTGCAAGTAAATCAACAACAGGTAAAGGTGTTACTGAAACTACACCAGCGCTGATCCACTGAAAACGCTCTACAATTTTATCAGCTTGACGGCGACGCTGGGCATCAATTAGTTTGCGTGCTTCTTCTCCCAAGCGCATAGATTGCAGCAAAATATTATCTGCAACTAAGTCTTCACCTTCGGAACGTAAAATAGCTGCCATTCTGCGCATTAACGGCAAAATGTCGAAGTCAGGTTGGAATATATCCCCACTTTCCAACTCTACAGCTTGGGGATTTGCAGTTATAGCGACAACATCATTAGCTGCAATAAATCCTCCTACCCGTTGTCGCAATCTTGCTAAAATTCTTTCTTTATCTTCTTCTGTATATAAATCTATTTTATTAAGTACAACGATCGAACGCTTACCAATTTCCGCTAATGCTTGTAATGGTTCATACTCAGAAAGTCGCAAATCGTTATCTACCACAAACAATAGTAAATCTGCTTCAGTTGCCAAAGAACGGGCTAATTCTTCTCTTTCAGTTCCTGCAACTCCTGCTTCTAAAATTCCAGGTGTATCGGTAATTAATATTTTCCGTTCTAAACCTTTGAGGCGCAAACAGTAGGTTTCTCCTACTTGGGTTGTTCCCATTGGTGAATCGACTTTCCCAACCATACGCCCAATGATGGCATTAACTAAGGAGGTTTTACCTGCACTCCCCGTACCAAATACAACTACCTGAATCTCACCACGGGTTAAGCTAACTTCAATTTCTCGAGATTTAGTGAGTAAAGCTTGGCGGGTCACTTCATCTTGAATTTGTTCGACTTGCTGTTTCACAGCTTTGAGGGTTGAAGAAGCAACTTCTGTTCTGGCTTCTGGTATTTTTAACTGGGGGGTTTTCCTCCCGGAACGTCCTCGAGTGCGCTGTTCTCCTACTTTAATTATCCAAATATAGTAAACAAAAGCTGCAATAATCACTCCAAGTAAAACAATCAGCAATAATAACAACAGATTGCCCAAAAAAGGAGAAGAATATGACAACTGCCAATACAGTCGCGACAAAGAATCAATCAGCCACAGGCTGAGTGCCAAAATAACAATCAGACCGATAATCAGCGTAACTAGGCGCGATACAGGCATTAGATCAGAATGAACAGCTATGGGGAATGCATATGACTTTCATCTTAATCGGTTGCTTGGTTCTCATTGCAATAATTTGTAAATGGTAAATGGTAACTTGTAATTAGTAATTGGTAATTGTAGCCTGTGAAGGCGCAGTGTTAGCTATTAACTAGTAACTGTTAACTGTTAACTGATAACTTTTACAAGAATACTGATTTTAAGACATATGGTCAGTATCTAAATAGACATGGTAATACTTTGATACTGTAAATTTTTAGTTATTTTTAGTTCAGTTTTGTTTTTATAGCCTGGTCTCACGAAAGTCGAGAGAAAATTTTTGCAAAAAATAATTTTGAATAATTAATATTTGTTTTGAATTGATTTTTAACTTATTGGATTGAACTTACTTTGGATTGAGCTTAAATTTGGATTGAGCTTAAATTTGAATTGAACTTAAATTTGAATTGAACTTAAACTTAAACAATATGTCCCAAAACCCCCAAGATGAACGTCTACGACGCTGGAGACTCATTCTCGGCAGCGCACAAGACGGTACTGCCTGTAAATTGAGTGGTGCTGATGTTACCATCGATAACTCCCTAAATGCATTATATGACTCAGAACGCTCTGCCGGGTTGGGGAGTTCTTCACCTAAAGTAGCTCGTTGGTTGGGTGATATCCGTACATATTTTCCTTCATCAGTTGTTAAGGTGATGCAAAAAGACGCACTTGAACGCCTTAACTTGCGACAAATGTTACTACAGCCAGAAATGCTTGAAGCTGTGGAACCGAATGTACATTTGGTTGCAAATTTGCTGTCTTTAAGCGGCGTAATGCCAAGCAAAACTAAGGATACCGCCCGTCAGGTGGTTCGTGGGGTTGTGGAAGAACTGCAACGTAAATTAACACACCCAACCCATCAAGCTGTCATGGGAAGTCTTAATCGCGCTATCCGTAACCGTCGACCTCGTCATAACGAAATTGACTGGAACCGCACTATCCGCGCCAATCTCAAACATTATCAGTCGGAATATCGAACAATTATTCCAGAAATTCGCATTGGTTATGGACGCAAACGTAGTTCCTTACGCAATATTATTTTATGTGTCGATCAAAGTGGTTCGATGGCAACTTCTGTAGTTTATGCGGGTATTTTTGGAGCGGTTTTGGCTTCACTACCTGCAATTCAAACGCGGATCGTTGTGTTTGATACGGCTGTTGTAGATTTAACAGATGAGGCTCAAGATCCTGTAGATTTACTATTCGGCACTCAGTTGGGAGGAGGTACAGACATAAACCGTGCTTTGGCTTATTGTCAAGGATTTGTACAAAAACCCCAAGATACAATTTTGGTGCTGATTAGCGATCTATATGAAGGTGGTAATCGTCAAGAAATGCTAAAACGGGTTGCTGCATTGGTGAATTCTGGAGTGCAAGTAATTACTCTACTTGCGTTAAACGATGAAGGTGCACCTATGTACGATCGCAGAGTTACATCAGAATTTTCCCAAATGAATATTCCGGCTTTTGCTTGTAGTCCCGATAAATTCCCGGATTTAATGGCTGCTGCAATTCAAAAACAAGACATCGGACAATGGGCTGCGGCGAACGATATTGTGACAAGCCGAAGTTAAATTCATCGCTTAAATCCATCGGCATCCTGATAGTAGTAGTATCAAATATGCTAAGTACCCATAACGGGTCATAACATTAAATTTGTCCCTTGGGGCGATCAAGGTAAAATGCAATCAAGACAACCATAGGATTGAACGGAAAACCACATTATGGTTACAACTTCATCTAAATCCATCACTCTAGAAGAGTTTTTAACATTACCAGAAACTAAGCCCTCCAGTGAATACATAGGCGGAAAAATTATTCAGAAACCAATGCCGAAAGGAAAACATAGTACGATTCAGACTGAACTATCCACTACCATTAATTTTGCACTCAAACCTCAAAAAACTGCTCGTGCGTTCTCTGAACTCAGATGTACCTTTGGCGAACGTTCCACCGTACCTGATATAAGTGTATTTACATGGGAGAGAATACCCCGTGATAGCAATAGTGAAGTAGCTGATTCTTTTAAGATTGCACCGGACTGGACAATTGAAATTTTATCTCCAGAGCAAAGTCAAACTAAAGTCACCAAAAATATTCTTTATTGTTTTTTAGATAATGGTACCCAATTGGGATGGCTCATAGATCCCAGCGAACAGTCTGTATTGGTTTATTTTCCTAAACAGCAACCTGCATTTTTTGAACTCGCAACAGATATTTTACCCGTACCTGATTTTGCTAAAACTTTTCAATTAACTCTTGGGGAATTATTTGGTTGGCTATTGGAATGATGTAGTGTAATGATGTAGCGCTGCGCGCAAATACGAAGTAAGAAAAGACCGTGCTTATGACTAACATTACTTAAGGGGTCCGACGATAAAAAGTTTACACATCATAGCTTTGCCGGATTTAGCGATGTCCTAACCTTATTAGGTAGTGCTACAAAAGTAAAAAGTACAAATAAGATCAGATAAAATTTGTATATTTACTTTAAAGTTTGGCAGGTATTTTTTACACGCTCCAATAATAATTTCTCAAGTGCTGTTTCTCTCCTTTTTAAATTGACTATAACTGGATGCTTCTCTTTAAAGCGATTTCTTGCAGTTACTAGTTGAACTTGCACTTTTTGTAATTCATTTGATATGGTCTGCGTACCAGGTATTAGACCAGTAGAAGCAATATCTAAATGTTTATCTTTTGATTTCTCTGTCTTGAATGTATTACATGCTTCTTTTTGCTGATTAATAAGTAAATCAGTACTTTCTTGTCCTAGGACAACTAAACCAAGTAATGTAAAATGATTCAAAATAATTCCCCCTACTAGCCAGCCCAATCTTCGAACTGACTGATAAATTTGAAGATTTCTCTGTACTGAAGTATTTCTAATTTCCATAGAAGTTAATGATTCTGATTTAACTGGAATCATGGCTTATGCTATTAAAAGTTATTGAAATAATATTCTTGATATTTTATATCTTATCTAGTGTTAATTTCTTGTAAATATCGCTTATTAAAGAAAAACCAATCAAATGCATGGGAATATATAAGGTAAATAGAAATATATTTCTTATGAAGTTGTTATAAAGTATATCTTTAAGGTGGAAATAGAAAAGTAACATTGGGAACACTGGACTCAAAGCCACATAAAATAGGTATTGCTTCATGAGCGAAGGCGGATGTGATTCTACCTGTAAAAATACTGTTTCCGTACAAATATCAGAAAACGACTTCGTACTCGGGAAACATGACACAATAACCCACAATTTTTATGAAAATTCCGATGAAAAATCATATGAAGATTTTTATATAGAAAAGCCCATAAGCAAAAAAGAAGCTGAGGATTATTCATCACGAGCAACTAGGTTCTTACAGCATGGTATTCAACATCAACAAGTTGGTGAGTTTGTCAGAGCGATTGAGTCTCTGCAGCAAGCACTAGCATTATTTCAAGCATTTGGGAAATTACAACAACAGGGACAAGCACTCTCTTGTTTAGCGCTTGCGGCTTACAATTTACAAGATTATAAAAGTGCAGTCGTCTATTCCCAAGAATGTTTGTCGGTGATCAAAGATTCTAAGAATCTGCAGATGAAAATACAAGCATTTTCTTACTTAGGTAACGCCCAGCGCCACTTAGGTAGATATGAGGAAGCTGTTGATAATTTGCAGCAATGTTTGCACATATGTCGGGAATTAAAAGATTGTCGCTCTATAGTTGCTGCATTTAATAATTTAGGATTAGTATATAAAGCATTAAATAATTTACCACAAGCAATTGAATGTCAAGAACAAAGTTTAGAGTTTGCACGTCAACTCAAAGATAAATGGGGTGAAGAGCAAGTTTTAAAAAATCTTGGTAACGCTTATTATGCTTTAGGAGAAAATATAACAGCTGTTACTTATTACAAACAAAGTTTAGAAATTGCTCGAGAAATTGATGATAAAAGAGCACAAGAAGAATCTTTGGGCAAATTGGGTGTAGCTCATGAAGCTTTAGGTGATTATCAAAAAGCAATTGATTACTACGAACAACGTTTAAACTTAGCTCGAAATATTAAAGATTCCCGCACTGAAGAACAAGCTCTTGCAAGTTTAAAAGTCGCTTGCTATGCAATTGGTGATTATGAAAAAGTAAGACAATACAATTAGCTAGTCAATTTGAGAATTATTGTAAAAAATAAATAGTTTAAAAGGCGTACCTTTGGCAATTAATGTTATAAATTGGTGGTACGTCTTTACTTTATTTTTATTCTGAATGAGAGTATTGTTATAATTACAAATTCTGCACAGCTTCAATAAGAAATTTATCAAACTATCTATTTCTTATTCAAGCAACTCAAAGTAGTATGCCCTAAATCTGCTGCAAAAATCTCGTCTCAGAAAAATTATCAACTTTTGTAGTGATGTATTTTTGCGTAGAACCAGAAAATTGGTATTACCTACAATCCATATCATCAGCATCATTTAACATACTTGGCATTTTCATCTTTAGTTGCCATACTAAACAAGGAATTTCTGGTATATTAAATCACTTTCAGTAGGAAGACTAAAGAGAAACTGTTACATGACTTTACAAGGAAAGCCGATGAATCAACCATTAACCGTTCAAGAGTTGGTTATTGTAGTTGCTGCTAAAAATCTTAAACCTTCTATCTTAAGTCCAGATTTTCTTAAATACAGTGGAATTATTCCGGGGGAATGGGAGTTTGCAAAGAAACCTGTTGTAAATAATAACGAGGCAAGATTTAGCTTTAAAAATGGTGTGAATATCATCGCTGAACCTCATCGGGTAATTTTTGCAGAGGGTATCACCAAAAAAACAGATGACATGGTTATAATACCCGAAATTACACGTAAATATACCCAAGTATTGCCTGGCTTAGATTTTCAGGGAATTGGAATCAATCCTAGGGGTTTTGTGGCTTTTGCACAAGAAGATGCTGGACGCAGATTTATTACTGACAAGCTTCTATCTCCTGGCGATTGGCAAGATGAAGGGGAAGTAGCAATGCGAGCTTCTTTGAATTTGATGTACAAATTGCAACGGGCTCCTTTGGCTTTGAATATTACTGAAGCGGCTTTAAATCAGAAGAATAAAAGTATTCCTATTGTGATTTTTAGTGGTAGTTTCAGCTATCAAATTACTGGGAATAGCACTGAGGAAAAGCTTAGTTGTGCGAACCAAGTTGTTGAGAATTGTTTTACTGATATTAGCACTTTCTCTGATTTGATAAACAACAAGTTTCTTAGTGATGTAACTGGGAATATTTCATTAACTGAAGCATCCGTCAAGCTTGCTGAATCTAATTCTGAAGAGTCGGATTTATTTGCTGTTGGTACAGGTGCTTAAGCTTATCTCCATATTTAGTCAAAAAATTGTCTGATATTTTTACTTCACCAGAGTGATTAAAGAACAATAACAGATTTGTAACTTAAAGAATACATAATGTCCGATTTAATTAGAGATGCGTCTCACAAAGTTAACTTTTTCAGAGACGCTTCCCAATCCTAAATTCCTATATTTCTCAAAACCGCCAATCTAGCCCCAATTAAAAAGTTTATTAAACAAAATATCGGAAATTCCTTTCTTCTTCAAGGTTTCACGTATAGGTTTTTTGTTGTCGGGTTCCCCTTTTTTCCTACCTTCTGATTGACCAGTTGGTGATGGCTTATTGCTATGTAATAATTCAGTAAATTGTTTGTACAAATCTGGATTAACTGCAAAATCAAAAGCTAATTCTTGTCCTACTTCTTTTAATTTATTCGGTAATTCTGATGAGAACGTTTGTAGTAATTCTGCCAGATTACTATTTAAAAATGCATCAGGGGATGCAAATTCTCCAGGTTGAGTATCTGATAGTTGGGACTCAAATAGGTGCATGAAAGCATCTAACCTACCACTGTCCAAGGAACTGTGCTGCTGTAACGCTAAAGCAGGAGAAACAACCGATCCATTAACATTATCTGGTAAAGGTGCAGCGAGTAGCTTTTCTGCATTCACAATACCCGATCCAAATCGATTGGGCTTCCAAGTGGGGAATTTGTCACAGGTATCCCGTAAAAGTTCGTTGAAAATAAAAGGAATTTTTTCCGCACCATAGCGTTCAACTAATTTGTCTCGTCCATGATAGGAAAGCCATAACGCTGCTACACCTGCAACAAACGGCGCAGAAAATGAAGTACCCGAACCTTGCTCTATCCTGTGTTCGACCCCCTTATCTTTTCTATCACTTTTTGCGTACCAAACTAAATGACCCGGAGCAGTAACGTCAACCTGCTTTCCTCGCGATGCACCCCACCAAACTTCACGCCGAATATCGCTACCAGTAACAGCAATTACTTCATCATATGCGGCGGGAAATACCACGTAGGGAATTAACGTACCAGATGCGGCAACAATAATCATACCCCGTTTTTGAGCATAAATAATCGCACTTCGCAAACGTTGATTATGAAAAGCAGTTCCCATGCTAATTGTAACTACGTGAGCGCCATTATCTGCCGCATATTCAATTGACTGTGCCAGATTGCGGACACTCAAAAGTACCACAGAATAGGAAACTCTTAAGGGAAGTACCTTTGCACCAGGCGCGACACCAGTAACATATTTTTGATTGGAATAATTAGCTTCTTTACCTTGATTGCTAACGATCACACTTGCAGTCGATGTACCGTGACCGGGATTATTGATTAGCTGACCGAATGGTCTTTCCAGTTCATCTGTGGCGTTGTTATCCTTCTCAATAAAATCGTAACTTTTTTCCAGAAGTAAATTATCAATAATTTCTGGATGATTGGTGTAACCTGTATCGGGATGAGCTACAACTATTCCATGTCCGGGTAGTTTATTGGGATCGGGGAAATACTTCTTCCAGACTTCAAATACTCGAAGTTGCTTAAGACACCAATTTACATCTTCACTTTCTCGTTCAATTTGATTATCGAAAAAATCTCCCAAGTCAGGTATTGATACATCCCAGCTAGTAAGTTCGGGAAGTGGAACAGCAAACAATGGTTCTACATCAATGACACCAGGTTGCGATCGCAATTCATAAGTTTTATCCCAAGCTTCTTTTACTGATAAAGCATCATCATTAAGGGTAATTTCAAATTCAGTCAGATTGTCGCCAATTGGTTTAACATTCCAATCATCACCAAGTATATTTTTTACCAGTTCGCTACATCTACCCTCTAATCGGGGCATAACCATTTCGAGAAAAAAGCCTTCAAACTTCGGGCTCAAAGGGTTCGATTGAGTTTTTTGTTCGTTAGGAAACATATAGTTAGTTACGAATAAATATTTTTAGTGAGATTATATTCACATTTTACTGAAATGAGAGTAGGGGCAACATCCCTAATATCCGTTCTTTAAAAGAAAAATATCGAGATAATCACCTTTTTTAGAAACATTTTTGACTGTAGAATATTTACGTAAATATTATCGTTACATTTACAGTTATTTACACTTAGAAAGTAAAAGTAAAGAAAATTCAGTTATCAGTTTATGGCTAACGGCACGCCCTTACGGGCTACAGTTAATGCGCAATACTTACAGTACGCTTACGCTAGACCGCGCACGCAATACCTAAGGTACGCTGGAGCCTGCGGCGTCGGCAAAGCCTCTGACTAACGTCACGCAGGGCGCGCTTAAGTGAGCCGCTAACCGCTAGGCGCTAACAGTTACCAGTTAACAGTTACATCACTTATTACTTATTACTTATTACTTATTACTTATTACTTATTACTTCTTAAAACTAATCTTGTTGCTGTAGATATCTTCGAACTACATCAGTTTCCACTTGAGGAAAATGCACATAAAAATTACTGACACTAAAAAATGATTGTGGCGCAGCCAAAACAATTGAGCGATCGCACCATTCACGTAAGTAAGGTAATAATCGCATCGGTGCAACAGGAGCACAAACCCAAATTTCTCGTGGACAGAGTCTTCGCAGAGCTTTAATTGCCACAGCTATGGTCATTCCCGTAGCAATACCATCGTCTACTAAAATAAGTGTCGAATTCTTGGGTTTAACCTTTGGGCAAACAGAAATTAGTTGTGCCTCTAAAAATTTAGCTTGTTTTAAAGCTACATCTAGCGCCTCTTTTTGCCATTGGGGATAATTAAATTCACATCTGTAAGAGGGAGCCCACAAAATACTTCCTGCTGCAGTCACAGCACCAATAGCCAGTTCCTGATTCTCTGGATGACCAATCTTTTTGGATACGATAATAGTTAAAGGACAGCCTATATATTGTGAAATCTCTACAGCAACTGGAACTCCTCCCCGTGGTAAAGCGTAGACAATTGGTCTAGGGGTTTCTCCGAAAGTATTAATTTGCTGGGTTAAAAGGTCATCAACCACCGATGCCAATTTTTTACCGGCATCGGCACGAGTAGCAAAAAGTGGGGCATCAGACATCTTTCCCCCAGCACAAAGGGTGTTAGTATTATCGACTTTAATATTGATTTTATGATGATTGATTTTTACCTGAAGCAATTAATTTACAAATCTATAGAAGTATGAAAAAAGTATGGGCTATTTACATAGGTAACATTCTATGGGGTTCATATTTGATTTTTGTTGACGCAGCCTGTACTTCGCGCTTAAAAATCATACCTAATACAGTATGCAATAATCATAGCTGCGCTACCTACGGTTAAGCCTTACAGCGGCATTGCTACGCTAACGGTCAAGCCGCGTGCATTCGTCGTTAGATGCGTCCAAACCGTTACGCTTAGAACGCGGGATAAGTCACGCTGTCGCTAACATCGTAGATGCTTCTAACGCTAACCGCTAAAAGTACAATTTCTGTTCCTTGTTCCCCATTACCTGTTCTCTACTTCGAAAAGTATTTCATAAATAAAATCGGATTCCTATATATAGGTATTTTGTTTGCGATTTGATGCTTTTTAATTTTAATATTTTTGAAGCTTAATATTTTTAAGTTTAATATTTTTAAGTTTAATATTTTCAAAATAGAATTAAAAGCTGAAAGTATGATAATTTTAAGTTTCTAGATATTTGTATTTTAGATATTTTTAGCTGTGATGGTAAAAATTCCAGTATTACTAGCGTATAAATTAATTCATGAATAGTTTGAAGCCATAAATATTTCGATTTCGAAATAATGGCTAATGTGAGTTAAATTCAGCCTTGTAATATCAAGGATTTCAAGAATTGGCTTAAATCACGTTTGTGATTATTTTCACGAATTTACGTTATTTCAGCTTCCAATTCACATAAGGCGTAAATCATAAATTTTGCATCCCCACAAAGTTATTAAATAAATCTATAAAGATTCATGAGCAGCGATAATCAATTAACTCTCTTTCAATATTCCAATCCACAAGATAAAGAACTCATACCCACTAGTGCTAAGATTCCTATCCCCAGTGGCACCTATGCAAATATGACAGAAATCACTGAACATTGCAATAGTTGTCACCGTTGTAGTTTAGGGAGTACCCGTAAACACGCAGTAATTGGGCGTGGAAATCAAAAAGCATTAATTGCAGTTGTGGGAGAAGCCCCAGGTCAAAATGAAGATGAAACAGGTTTACCATTTGTTGGTAGAGCCGGACAGCTACTTGATAAAATTTTGGCTGCAGTACGCTTGGACTCGGAAAAAGATGTTTATATTTGCAATATTGCCAAATGTCGTCCTCCCAATAATCGCACTCCAACCACTGAAGAAATTGCTGCATGCAAGCCCTATATCTTAGAACAAATCCGTTTGGTAGATCCCAAAATCATTCTGCTTACTGGTGCTACTGCTGTTAAAGGTTTAACAGCTGAGAAACGTGGAATTACCAAAATACGCGGAACCTGGATGGAATGGGAAGGCAGATTATGTATGCCAATTTTTCACCCCTCTTACTTGTTACGTAATCCATCCAGGGAGAAAGGTAGTCCTAAGTGGTTAATGTGGCAGGATATTCGGGCAGTACGTGCCAAATATGATGAAATAAGAGAAAAAATGGGATTTAAAAGTCAAAACTAAGTATGGAAAATGGTGGAAGTTTTTGTGAGTAATTAGTAGTGGTAACGATTAGTGATATAAAAATTCACTACCACTGTGATTACTATTATTACTTACCACCACTATATAGCGATTTTCGGTTGAGTGCATGACACCTTGTAGAGACGTTGCATGCAACGTCTCTACAGAATGGGAATATAAAATGTATTTGATTCAAATGGAAACTGCTATATAACCCAAACTCCTTAGAAAATAATATTTTACATTAGCCTTTTTAGCTAAATAGTCCTTGTAGCCTTGGAGTAATAACGAAAATAAAGTTTTTGTGCTTGATAGGCTAATTCGTAACCTACAAAATTACTAAGAATAATTAGGGCTACAATATATAAATTTTATATATTAATTTAATTAATTAATAGTTATTTATCCTATTTAAATTTATTTAAAGTGTATTTTCCTTTTGTTGATATTGATTATTAAAATAAAGACGATACATTTGACAGGAAATATAAGCGCGATCGCCATCTAATTTAATAAGTCCCATACTTTCTAGTTGATGACTAAGAATTGGTTCTAAACTTATACTTTCGTTCGTCATTAATATCTGTTTTAATGCTGTTGACAGTGCCGGTTTTTTTTGTATTATTTCCCAGTGATGACGTAAAATCCTTCCATAGATTCCTCCCTGAGTTGGAGCTTGTTTTAAGAATTCTTCCAATGTTATTTCTTTTCGAGCCAAATGGTAGAGAGCAATACGTACTAAATAAGGATGTCCCCCGACCATGTCTATTAACTGTTTAACTTTATCTTCACTTATCAAATTTAGTCCGTGTCTCTTAATTAAATCTTGAACTTGCTTTAAATTAAATTCTGACAGTTTTATTGGTAACCCTAGATTAAATGGAGATTTATTAATATCTAGGGATAGATTAATTTCTGTAGAGTGGGCTACAACTAAACGTAGTTTTTGAAATTCGATACTTTGCCTTGATTTTTCGTGCCAAAAGCATAAAAGAGATAAGAATTCTTCCGCAATATTGAGATATTCAAAAACTAAATTTACTTCGTTTAAAACTAAGACTATAGGAGTCTCTATTTGCTTTAATAGATATCCTTCAAAATAGATTCCGCAACTTACTTTACTACCCATTTCCTCATCCCAATACTGATCAAGGAGAGGTGGTAATTGTAACTGACGACCTATATTGGCACAAAACCAGCGTAAAAATTTATTTAAGCTCGTATAAGCTGCTCGATCTGCTTCCTGAAAGTCTATTTTTACTGTCTTGTAGTTCTGTTGTTGAGCAAATTTCATAATTCTGAGCAACAGAGAACTTTTTCCCATTTTCCGAGGTGCTTGAATACGGGTTAAACTTCCTGGTTTCAGAATTTGTTCGCAGCTGAGTTGTTCGCTAGGAGTACGGGTTATATAAAAGGGAGAATCCAAAGAAACAGTATTATCGGGATATTCTAAATTTATAAGTAAAGACTCATCAAATTTATAAGGATTCCCTATCTGAGTTAGGCTCTCGGAAGTTACCAGTCGTTGTAATTCCTGGTTAGCTTCTTGAAGCTGCGTATTTTCGGCTTTTAACCCCTTTTGAAACTTTTGAATTCTAAGTTGATTTTCGACCCTTGCTAAGACCTCAGCGACTCGAAATGGTTTGGTGATACAGTCAATACCACCAATAGAAAAAGCTTTAACTTTATCCCAGGATTCATCTAAAGCAGTAACAAAAATAACTGGGATATCTTGAGTTTTTGGATCACTCTTAAATTTTTGGCAAATACTATAAGCATCTAATTCTGGTACGCGAATATCCAATAGGATCAAATCTGGAGTTGCTAAAGAAGCTGTTTGTAACGCCAAATTTCCATTATTCACTTGTCGAACTTCATAGCCTTGCTCTTCGAGTATGTTGGATAATAAGTTTAAATTTTCTGGCTTATCATCAACCAGTAGAATGCTGGCATGAGTTAGTATTTGCAATTTTGCCTCAGAGGTAGATGCTGCTCTTAATGAGGAGGTAGTTGCTTCATTAACTGCTAAAGGGTTAATTGCATTGAAAGCTGACTGCTTGATTTCTAACGATGAAGAATTTTGATTGCGACGCATTTCTTGTTCCAGGATTGCTCTAGCATTTGACTTAGTCACTTTTTTTCCCAGAGCTTCCGAAAGTAAATGCCACAATTTAGGAGCAACATCTTGTTTGAGGTATTTGGCAGAATAACCGTATTCATCTGCTAGTTGCTCGTAGGTTTTGCGCTCTCCTCTTAAAGTCGTGACTAATATACCCCTTTGTAGATCGCTACAATAGATATTTGTTTTACTGTAAATCACAGTTTCTGCTAATTCGAGAAGATTTTCAGGATTAATCATAAATGTAAAAGATTACTTGTAAAATTTATAGAGCTTATGAATATATGAAGTTGTGTTATTTATAATTTTGAATTATCTTACCTTTTGATTTCACTCAATAATTTTGTTGAGATTTTTACCGTACTACAGGTAGTAAATTCACTCCCCATAATTTATTTTTCTACTAAGAAATTGGAATACTTTCTAATAAAATTTCTATGATTACGAATCAATAAATCAATAATTGTTTAACTGCTGTACATTTATATATAAGTGTTATGAATTTTAACTTATGCATTTGATGCTGTAATGACGATATATTTAGTTGAAACGACGTAAATTTTACAGCATTTTTATTTTTGATAATTTTACTATTGATGAGGATGGAATCTTATTATTTTTATGAGGTTACTGTTATTCGTAGTGTCCTTTTAGCCGTATGTCGAGATAAATTTTTAAATTTGATAGTGAGAGCATAGCCTCCAAATCCAACAATTATGAAGAAATTTGAGAGTTTTCTCGATAATAGGGATAGGGTAACAAAATTTTTATTTAACAAATAGATGTCAATTTTATTACTTATTGTTTGTAATTTTTTCTGATATTGACTTAGTATAAATAACCTCTTTACTCTACTTAATTGTTTTGATTTACTTGATTGATGTATTATTTTATGCTTTTAATCTTAAATCATGATTCCTTGACTTTTATTTCAGTGATGAATAATAAATAATACCAATTACAATTGGAAAATTTAACATTTAATTTTAATCTTCTTTCCTTTAAGATTCATAGTTATCTTTGTTGAAAAAATCTGAAGAATACAGCAATTCTAAATGAGTGATGAAAATGTTAGTAATAAATAATATGATTATCTTGCTCGGTAGCGAGTAGTTAGTGAGGTATTCCCACTAAATTTTTATACATAATTATTTTTCACAAATGATTTAGGATTGCTATATTTATTCAAAGTTATAACTTTACTTACCACTCACTATCTTTTTATTCTGCTTGCAGAACAAAAGGATTTTGGTCATAAACTTTAAGTAAAGTGGATATTAGTTGCAAGTAAACTCTGTAAGCGTTGTAGTTGGCTACCACTTTGATACAGTAAATCACCTTTTCCCAATAAATAAGCTGCTGCTGTTTCTTTACTTCCTAGGACTATACAGGAATCTGCTTCACTTGCTGTACGTAGAGCGACTCTTCCCGGTAAATTGGAACGGATAATTGGGGTGACAACTTTGGCTTCGGGACGTTGAGTAGCAATAATTAAATGAATTCCAGCTGCTCTAGCCATTGCACCCAATCTTTTAATATTCAATTCTAATGTCTTACGAATCTCTTTTTCTGCCATAAAATCGGCATATTCATCAAAAATACAAACGATGCGAGATAATGGTTGAGAGTTTTTTTGGTTATAAGCGCTGATGTCTGCACATCTTGCAGTTTCGAATTTTTGGTAACGTAATTCCATTTCTTCTACCAACTCTTCCATTAATTCGATTGCGCGATCGCTATCTTTGACAATTGGTGAATGTAACCACTCAATACCCTCAAACTCTGGAAATGTGACTCTTTTCGGATCGACTAAAGCTATTTGCAGATTTTTTGGAGAATGACGAACAAGTAAACTTAGGAGAAGCGATCGCAAAAATTCACTTTTACCACTTCCAGTTGTACCCCCAACCAAAAAATGACAGGTATTGGGGTCAGATAAATTTGCTTCTATTAATTTCCCGTTTAAATTCACTCCAATTGCTATTTTTACAGATACTGTCGGTGATAAAGATTGGTTTTGAACGTAATTTGTAAATTCGGCTATTTGTCTATCCGGACGAGGTAAATCAACACTTACATATCCAGCTTGGGGAGTAATCAAAGGTGGATTTTCTAAACCCAAATGTACCTGTAAGTCAGCAGATAATCTCAGAATTGAAATAACCTTTACACCCAGATGGGGTTTTAACTTCACACGAATGAAAGCAGGAGCGATCGCCACACCTTGATAATCAACACCAATACCGAAGGATTCTAATGTGTTGACCAATTCTTCTCCTGTAGCATCAACATCCCAAGATATTGATTCATATTTTGTGGAATTATTTTCTGCAGAGTTGTTTTCTGTAGATTTATTCTCTGTAAATTTATTTCCTGTGGTGTAATTTTCTGTAAACTCCCTTTGTGTTAGAAAATCTTGCTTCTGGGAAGAGAAAACATGTGGGTCTTCCACATCAGTAGTTTGAGTTCGATCTAAAGATTCTGCTGAAAAATAACTTTGACACTTTTGTTGTTGAGGACAAATATCACACAGATGGAGTTGAGTTGTTTCAGGTGGTGGATTGGGGTGAGGAGCTTCCCAGTTTAACCACTGTCCCATCTGCTGTAACTTATAGGGAATTAGTTGATGTACGGTATTTTCCAGTTGTTCCCAGGTATATTGATATTCTTTAAATTCTGGTAAAACACAATAAACTGCTGCATCAACAGCAACCTTTTTCTTGTGCCATAACATGTAACTATAAAGTGCAACCTGGGCTAACTGTGCAGACGGATCTACAGGTTGATAGGTTTTAAATTCTAATACCCCGAGACGCTTGCGTTCAAAATTGAAAACTAAACAATCATATGCTCCTACTACCCTTTGCTCGCTACCATCAGGTAAGCTAAAGTAATGCTCAAGCTGACGTTTTTCTGTAATAAAAGTGTTGCGAATTACAGTTTCTGCACTACAGTAATTACGGTTGGTGACTAATAACGCTGCAAAACGTTTAATTAATCCTTGAATTCCCTCCCAAAGTCGTAGTAGTGCTGGAGCTTTACTCGGATCTTTTGCAATGACTCGATCTAGGTAGGAAGAAAATTTTAACTGATAAAAAAGCTGTTGCATATCGAGAGCAACTTTTTCAATCTGTAATTGCGACCCTCCAAGGTGAAAAATTTCTTGGAATCGGGGTTCACAAACAGCTAAATTTACGAACTTATCAGCCAATTGATGGAAAATACTACCAATACCTGCGATTTTATCTGGTGGAGAAAATAAGGTTCTACCACCAAAATATTGACTTAAATAAAAAAGACGGGGACACTCAAAAGCAACTCTAACCTTAGTAGGACTCAAAGATAGGTTTCCCGAGTTGGTTTTTGAGTTGCTTATGGGATTATTGGACTCGCTGACCATATCAAAAATTTCCCTTACAGCATCGGGTTTAGAAACTTCTAGTAAGCGAAGATGTACAGCAGCGAGATAAACTGTATCCATAGCCGCATACTGCAACTGTTTCTGAGAAAGAGGACGTTTTCCCCAATTGCTTCGTCCTTCTTCTGTATCTACATTGGAAAAGTGACATAGTTCTACAGCTAAAGTTTTAAGTTTTAAATTAGATGTTTGTAAAACTTGTTTGGTAATTTTTCTCGCTATTTTGAGAGTGCAGATAACATTTTTTGCAGATTTTCCACCTAAATATTTTAAATCGAAGCTGGCATTATGAAATACTTTTACTATTTGAGGATTAAGCATTATTTGCTTAATAAATTCCTCTGCTAACTCGGGTTTATCTAGTACATCCAAAATACAAGTAGATTCGCCTATATTATCTGTATAGTCGGATGAAACTTGAATAAGAGATAAACGTGGGTATGCAGTCCAATAATCAGCAATTTCTGTATCTAGCCACAACACTTTTGCCAAACTAAATTTAGCAATTTGCGCTTTTATTTCATTGGCTTGAATTAGATATTGCATTTACTTATTATATTTATTTGTTTTTTGATTCTCTTGATTGGATATTAAACTTTCTAAGTCACCAAGCAAATTAACTGATCTTGTAACTTTGCTTTGTGATTAAGAATTTTGACTTTACCTTCCTTACGTAATAGCTCAATTAAGAGTAAAGTATCATTTTCACTCACATCAGAAAACCGATTGATAGATTGTTCTACTAAAGTTGTTACACCCATAAGACTTTGGGTAATAACTAAATTTAACAAATAATCCTTCACTGGTCGTAAATCTCGTCTCACTTTTCCCTTTTCTTCAGGTTCTGTTTGAGCAGAGACAATCTTTAAATCTTGGAGTAAAGTGCATTTTTCTAAAATTGTAGATTCA
Organism: Mastigocoleus testarum BC008; assembly: GCF_001456025.1. Classification (GTDB taxonomy): domain Bacteria; phylum Cyanobacteriota; class Cyanobacteriia; order Cyanobacteriales; family Nostocaceae; genus Mastigocoleus; species Mastigocoleus testarum. Next base: position 36,710 of record NZ_LMTZ01000002.1, on the reverse strand, counting down.
CGAATCAAAGATTGTAATTCTTTTGGATGAATCGTTTTACCTCCAACAACTAATTCCTGAGCATGAGCAGAATTTACTAAGCTATAGTATGTGGCTAATTGATGAACTGAAGATAGATGTGGTTTAAGATGAATATTCTGTTTTTGATTACCTTTGAAAATTTGCTGATAGATTTGATTCCCTTTCAGCCTTGAATTTCCTACACCGCTAATTCTAATTAGATATAGTTTTTGACAAGCTTGTTTTTGAATGACTTTTTGTGAAGCATTCATAATATTATAGAAGCTTACCATATTAGCATCTTCTGTCCAAACTATTCCTATTTTTTCACCTTTTTTAGGGTGTTGATAACTCAAAGAGTAACTAGCATACTTACCACTTATAAGTTTTGGTTTTACAGATTTCATTTGCAATGCTTCTAAAGCTTGTTGCAACATTCTGATTAGGTCAGGTGCAGCCAAAAAACTTATTTTACTAATTTTACCCTGAGTTTTTTTCAGTTCTTCTTGCCAAATTAATTTAAATTCTGCCTGAATTCTGTCTGTACCTTGGGTTTCATCATCATCTATTGGTGGTTTTGGAGTTGTAGAAGTTTGAGAAGTATTTTTGGAATCACTTTGAGTTTTTTCTTTATTAGTTTGTTGTTTATTAGTTTCTTCTTGATGAGTTTTTTCTTTATTAACCTCTTCGCGGGAAATTTGTTGTTCGTTATTTGTTGGTGATTTTGAACGCTTTCCCTCAGGCTCACGTATTTTATTATCTACTTTATCCTCTAACAATGAGAGTTTATATTTTTGATATTCCTGTCTTCCAAGAATGAGACAATTTCTCGGTCGAGTTTTACCACCAGGATAATTTTCTTCTAATAATTTTCGGTTTAATGGAAAAATTTCAGAATAATTTCCATCGTTAGCTGCTTGATGTAAAGGTTTTAGTCGATAAGACCAAAGCCCCTCTGCTTGTTTTAGTGTAATAGGTTTTAACTGAATGGCTTTATCAACCCGAGCTTTATCAGCTTGCTCAATCCGGTACCAAATACGTCTCCAAGTATTAGTAATAACACTGATAATAACCAGAAAGTTTTTTAGATATCTATTATGAATTGTTGTATTAACATTAAACAAAGCTTGGAAATCCCCAGAACCATCTGCGATACGAGGAATATTATCCAAATTGTCAAAACATAAAACTATGGGTTGAGTTTGGGCTGAAATTCTACCAAAGTTAGCTAAAATATTTTTTGCTGCATCTTCTGAATCAATACAATTTTTTACCTTTAAAGCTTGCATTGACTCTTCGCTTAAATCATCTCCTCGTAACCATTCACAAGCTAAATCGTATAGTTCTGGATTAGTAAGATCGTGCAGTACACCAAAAAAAATCTCTGAGTTATAAAGAGCAGCTCGTTTGTAGGTTTCTTTGAGGTGTTTGATAAATTTTCGGCGATCGCTGCGTAATAATTGCCAAATTTTATCCTTTGACTTACCTCTAGTAAATGCAGATAAATTTTTCAGCCATAACATTAGCTGAGACTCTTGTTGACCTTCGGGAATTCGTAATAAGCTATCAACAGTGGAGCGTAAAATATGACGCCAAATATAATCACTATCAGCCCAAGGTCCAATGTAAGCAAAAAAAGCTTTGGGGTTGAGAGTGCGTTTTACCCGACCTAATAAATAACTTTTACCGGAACCAGAATCACCTAAAAGTAATAGACTGCGACTGCGATTATCTTTAGCTACTAAGTCAAGATATTCTTCAATTTCTGTTATTACTTTTTGATGAATTGACTCAACCATCTGTGTTGAGTCCTGTTGTTCCTCCCAGAAATCACCAGGTTTCAAATTTATTAGGTCAAAAGGATTAACCTCACGTTTAATTATGTCGTTGATAAATACCATGCTGCAAATAAATGAGAGTCACGAACTTAACTGTGAGTCTGAAAATAATGTAAATATGAAAAGAGTGTGAATACTAAGGGAAAGTATCGTCCTAGTTAAGACTAATAAAGAACAACGGACCACCAACATTTTGAGGTATTCCAGTATTAATTTGTTCCGGAGTGTATGCATTAGCTTCCTGCAAGGTACTAAAATCTATTTGGTCATTTCCTTGCAAGCGATAAAGTGCTTTATCTAATTGTTCCCTTGACAAAGGGGGTTGTAACTTTTCTCGCAGATGGAAGATTGGTAAGTAATTCTCTGTACCTATTTCCCGATCTAAGTTTTGGATAGTTTGTAAAATTTCCTCGTCACTGATATCTGTAACTTTTTTCGCTGCAGAATCTGGGACTAAACTTTGTGAATTTAAAGTTGTTGAAGTTAAACTTGCTGAATTTAAACTTTCTGAATTTAAACTTTCTGAAGTATCTTCTGGTACAGGCTTAACAGATAAAGTTTTCCGTAAAAATCGTAGATAATTATTTAATAAATCTAAGCTAATGACAGGATTATTACCTTTGTGTGGGTTGTAATCATCCCGTAAATATTCAACTCCTCTTTCAGTTAACCAAACTTCTGCTCTTTGTCTCTTGACCTTAGTTTCAACTTCAATCAATCCTTTTTCACTCAGAGACTTCAATATTGCATCTCTCCGATGGGTTCTGAGGGATGATATTTTGATTTGACCGGGAGTAATTGCACCTGAAGCTTGATCAATCCTTTTAAGTACTTTAAGTTCCTTGTCTTTGATCGGTAATTCCGCAAGATCTAGTTTTAACAAAGCTTGACCAGCAGGTAGAATTTTAGCTGAGCCAATCTCGCGAGTATAGTCTATCAATTCGCGATCGCCCAAATCTTGACATATTTTATTCTTATTCTTAAAACTGTTGAATGCGCTAGCACTCAACCTCGAGCGATAATTTTTGCATCCCAATAACTTAAGTATAAATTTTAAATGGTCGTTTGTTTCCATACTGTTAATCTTTTTGTATCTAAGTCAAGATATTTATAATTCAAAGGAATTAGGACTTACACAAAACCTCCTTTATGCAAAGGATATGGAAAGCAAATCTGCATTCTCATCTTGCGTAAGTCCTAGTAATGAATTTACGCACCTTTTCTATAGTAGCGAGATTAGTGCTAATTACTACGTCAAGCTAGATGAAGTTTATTAAACATGTTCTTAACAGATTAAACTTGTCTCGAAATAATACAACGATTATTATTTGGATGAAGTGATTTATCCTACATTATATACCCCGACTTCTACAAGTTCATATGTACTAAAAGCAAACCAATCAGTAGTACTTAGAAAGTATAAAATTAAGCGTTGTTTTAGGCTTAATCATATTTTGATAGTTAACTAAGATAAATAGCTGCTACGAGCCTATAGCCAACAGAGTTTAAGAATTAAAAGAGTAAAGATCGCAATCAGAATCTTCAGATGTTATTGGAATGAGGAGCAAAGCCTATTTCAAGTAAAAATAGAAATAGTTTCATTTAATTACTTTATTATTTATTTGCTCAAGTAAAAATCAATAATTTTCATTATTTATTATTGATCACATCATAAAAATATTTATCATAAAATTACTACGATAAAGTGATTTATCCTTGCTACCTATACAATAATTAATCTGTTTTAAATGATTTCATCTCCGTGATTTTCAGGCTTCATATTTAAAAATTGACTTACAAAAAAATATTGGATATGATGAGTGGCTGATAATTAGTTTGATAGCTTTTGGTTTTATATTTATTCAACAAATATTGAATTCAATTTTTTTATTTTATTCCTAATTTATTCAAATACTTATTAGTAATTTAAATATTAAAATCATGAATATTTTGATGTTATCTTCCACATTCCCATATCCACCAACCTTAGGGGGAACTCAGGTAAGAACATTTTATTTGCTCAAATATTTGAGTAAAAGGCATAACGTTACTTTAGTTACACAAAAACAACCTGGAATTCCAGAATCAGATATTGCTGGATTGCGGGATTTCGTCGATAATTTAGTTCTTTTTAACCGTCCAGCAGATAGTGGGACTACCGGAGGAATACTGAAAAAAGCTCAAAGATTTGCAAAATTTGTCCAAAATGGAACTCCACCAAGTGTATTAAACCGTTATTCTCCACAAATGCAAGACTGGATAGATAATTTCGTTAGTTCGCTTAAGTGTGACGTAATTACCTGCGAACACAGCGTAAATGAGATATATGTGCGTCCAGATTTTCAGAAAAAAGTCCGAACTTTGGTAAATGTTCATAGTTCTGTATATGGTACTTGTCTGAATCAGTTAAAACAGGACGTCTGTGAAAATAAGCTGCGAGATCGAATTAATTTGCCACTTTTACATCGTTACGAAAAACGTTACAGTTCAAAGTTTGCGGCGATTGTTGCAACTACGCAAGAGGATAAAAATCAATTGCAAGAGCTTAATCCCAACGCAGATATTGCAGTTATACCTAATGGTGTAGATTTAGTTGCTTTTCCATTTCGTCTCCAAGATCCTCAAGGACACCGGATAATATTTACTGGAGCAATGGATATTTTGGCAAATATTGATGCTGTTAATTTCTTTGCAAATCAAGTTTTTCCAGAAATTCAAAAGACTTATCCAGATGCAATGTTTGATATCGTTGGTTCCCGTCCCACATCCGAGGTTCTTGCTCTCCAAGAAAGACCAGGGGTTAATGTCACTGGACGCGTACCCTCAATGGTAGATTATCTACACCAGTCTGCAGTGTGCGTAATCCCGATGCGGACTGGGTTTGGAATTAAAAACAAAACTTTGGAAGCTATGGCTGCTGGTGTACCTGTAGTTGCTAGCGATCGCGGTTTAGAAGGTTTAGAAATAGATGGGGTTAATGTACCGATACGAGCATTAAGAGCAAATCAACCCAGTGAGTATGTCAGTGCAATTAGTCGTATTTTTAATGATTCGCAATTGCGGGCTGAATTATCACATAATGCTAGAAAATTAATCGAAAAAGACTTTACTTGGGAAAGTGCTGCTCGTCGTTATGAGCAAGTTTGTTTGGGACAAAGTGATTAATTAATGTTAGCGCAGCGGGGTGCGTAAGCGCACAGTAATAAGTAATAAGTAATAAGTAATGAGTAATAAGTAATGAGTGACCAATTACCAATTACCAATTACCAATTACCCATTACCCATTACCCATTACCCATTACCAAATCAATCAACCGCTTTCATCGATAAACCAATGCGTCGGAGTTTTTCGTTAACTTCTAGTACTTTAACTTTAACTACTTGACCTACTTTAACTACTGTTTTGGGATCTTTAATAAATCTGTTTGCAAGTTGGGATATATGCACTAAACCATCTTGGTGAACGCCAATATCAACAAATGCACCAAAATTAGCAACGTTGGTGACAATACCTTCAAGTATCATTCCTTCTTTTAGATCGGAAATTTCTTTGATTCCTTCTTTGAAGGTTGCATACTTAAATTCGGCTCGGGGGTCTCTTCCGGGTTTTTCTAATTCGTTAATAATATCCCTTAGTGTTGGTTCCCCAATTTTGTCGGTGACATATTTTTTCAAGTCTGTTTTTTTCAGTTTGCTTGAAATTTCGGTAACTTGCTTGAGGTTAATATTTAAATCTGAGGCGATCGCTTTAACTACAGAATAACTTTCTGGATGTACTGCTGTGTTATCCAATGGGTTATCACTATCGCGAATTCGTAAAAAACCTGCAGCTTGCTCGAATGCTTTCGGTCCTAGTTTTGGTACTTTGAGTAATTCTCGCCGATTTTTGAAAGCACCATTTTGGTTGCGGTAAGTCACAATGTTATTCGCAACCGTAGCTGTAATTCCCGAAACAAAAGTCAGGAGTTCCTTAGAAGCAGTATTTAGATCGACACCAACATAGTTCACACAACTTTCTACAGTTTCGGCTAACTTTTTCTTCAACATCTTTTGATCGACGTCGTGTTGATATTGTCCCACCCCAATGGACTTGGGTTCAATTTTTACTAATTCTGCGAGGGGATCTTGTAAGCGACGACCAATACTAATTGCACCGCGCACCGTAATATCAAGCTCGGGAAATTCTGCGATCGCGACTTTACTGGCAGAATAAATAGATGCACCGGACTCATTAACCATCACTTTGATGGGTTTATTATCGATATTCTGCAAAACTTCCCCAACAAACTCATCGGTTTCCCGTGAAGCTGTACCATTACCAATAGCAATCAATTCGATCTGATACTTTTTAATAATTTTGTCAACAAAAGCAGCAGCAGATTGACGTTTTTGGGTTCCGCTGTGGGGAAATATTGGTTCATATTCCAAAAATTGACCGGTTCGATCTAATACTGCAACTTTGCAACCAGTGCGAAAACCCGGATCTATTCCCAAAGTCGGTTTCATCCCTGCTGGTGCAGAAAGTAATAATTCTCGCAAATTTGCTTCAAAGGTTTTGATGGATTCAATATCAGCTTCTTTTTTCTTCTCTGCTACCACCTCACCAATCAAAGAATTTTTCATCAAACGATTAAATGCATCTTTGATAGTCATCTGATAAAAATTACGAATTTGACGCAGGGAAGAACGAATTTCTCGTGATTCCAAATAAGCTAAAACTCGATCTTCATCGAAGGAAATTTCAAAACTCAAGATTTTTTCCGCTTCACCCCGACATAACGCCAACATATTATGGGAAGCAATATTCTCAACCCTCATTTGATATTCGCGGTACATCTCATATTTTGTCGTCCCTTCGGGATGTTCGTCCTTGATGCGAGAGACAAAAATCCCCTCTTCTAGGAGATATTCTCGCAAATATGTTCTTAATTCTGCTTTTTCGGCGATTTCTTCCGCTAGAATATCTCCAGCTCCCTTAAGTGCTTCTTCAGCGCTTTTCACTCCCTTATCTTCAGATATATATTTAGCAGCTTCTTCATCAAGGGAAACAGAAGCTGCATTTTTTATGTTCAATGACTTGATAAATTCTGTTAAAGGTTCTAAACCCTTTTCCTTCGCAATGGTTGCGCGGGTACGTCGCTTTGGTCGGTAGGGTAAGTATAAATCTTCAAGTTCAGTTTTTTGCAAACAAGATTCAATTTTCGCTTTGAGTTCATCATTCAACTTTCCTTGGGAAGCGATCGCATTGAGAATTACAGCTTTGCGTTCCTCAAGTTCGGTCAAATAAGTATACCTTTCTAAAAGCGAACGTAATTGTACTTCATTCATTTCACCAGTTTGCTCTTTGCGGTAACGAGCAACAAAAGGAACTGTTGCACCCTCAGCAAAAAGTTCTAAGGCGTTTTGCACCTGTCTTAGTTGAAGTTCTAGTTCGCTAGCTAGGAGTTGCGGTATGTTCAGCATGATTGAATCTACAGATTAAAAAATCCACTACTATCATGCAGTAAGTCTTATGAATTTAGAGAGTTTAAAAAGGAAATAATAGGTTAATATAACAAAGCTTAAAGTTGTTTTTGGTCATTTAGTTGTATGGTTTACAACTTTACTTGTAAATACAACTTTGAAGATGTAGAATGTCTTACGATTGCTTAATAAAAATTTAACTTGTTCTTCAAGAACGGGTTTTTTAGCATGAGAATTTTGTTGTGAGTTCAGAGTGAAGCTAACATGGCGTTTGTTTTTCTGATTCCACTTGTAATGACCTTGGTAGCCCTGTATTTCTTTACGAAATTCAGGGATGAATTACGCTATTTGTCTGGTTCGATAGCCGGTATTTGTTTTGCTGTTAGTGTTTCATTGGCTCCTTGGGAAGCACTCTTGTTATTTTTGATCCCTGCACTTGTAATTACTGGTAAAGGTATTCAAAAAGGTGATTATAAGTTTCACCTCCAGAGCATCCAAAAAGAGAATGAGAGAAAAAACAAGAAGAAGAGGAAAAAAAGAAGGTAAAATATGGCGCTATGGGCAAGTTAAAAGTCAAAACAGACCGCGCCAAAGGCGAGCAAAAGTCAAAATATGTCCGTCCTATGGACACGCTGAGAAGGCGCTACGCGTATGATTAAAGTCACGCTAACGCTAACAGCTTGCTCCGTTAAAATGCTAACAAAACAGACCCGTGTGCGGGGACCAAAAGTATCTTAATCATAGGTTTTAGGGCTCATAAATGTCCTAGCCTAAAGACTTAGCGCTATTCTAAGAAAAGGTAATATAAATCGATATTGAATACATAAATAATTTTCCGTACCCGATCGCGCAAAATGTTTCATTAATTTTGCCCAACTCCTGAATTACTGGAGTTGAATTTTTTTATTTATTTCTTTAAATTTATCCTTTTGAATTTATCTTTTTTAATTTATCCGAATTCACAATCATTGACTGTGTAGTAGAAGCTTGATAAGTCGTTGGACTGAATTAATTACACAATGTCATTGCGTTAGCATAGCGTGCGCAAAGCGCATATGGAGCAAAGCGAAATGACGCAATCACAGGAGCTTGGGATTGCTGAGGACGCGCTCCGCGAACACGTTGTTCGCAATGACGGTAAATATTTTTGTCCACCAACTTATTCGACACTTTAATTGTTGTCATCATATTATTAGCACCTACAGGTTTAGTGTATGTCAATCATCACGATTCGGGAAACGGAAAAAACAGAGACGGGTTTTACAGCACGTTTAATTTTCGATCGTGGTGATGGTGGTGAATACTCTATTAATATTACCGATCCTTTCACAGCCGAGGAAGAACAGCGACTGGAATGGTATTTTGAAGAATGGCTGACTTACCCTATGTTAAATGGGAGGAAGGCTGAAGCTGCTAAAAACAGTGTTGCTGGTTATGGGGAAAGTTTATTTGAACAGGTTTTTAAGACCGATTTTGATGCTTATAGTTATTATCGTCAACTGCGGAATAATCTCAAAGAGGTAAAAATTGAGATAGTTGGCGATAGTCCCGAGTTTCACGCTTTACACTGGGAAGCTATGCGGGACAAGGATTTACCACGACCTTTGGCTGTGGATTGCGTGATGGTACGCAAGCGAGTTACGAAAGCAGCATCAGTACCTGCAAATATAGATAAATCACCTGTTATTAACTTGTTGGTGGTAACTTCCCGACCGAACGAAGAAAATGATGTGGGTTATCGTACTATTTCCCGTCCTTTAATTGAGGTGATTCAAAATAGTGAATTACCTGTCAATGTGGATTTATTGCGTCCAGGTACCTATGAAAGTTTAGAACGACATTTGGAAGAAAAAGGTGCGGGATATTATCATTTCATACATTTTGATTGTCATGGTGCATTGATGAGATATCAAGATATTCAAGAAGGGATGAGACGAAACCGCTATACCTACAACACAAGGTGGGGACGGGAAGATATTCAAGAATATGACGGGGTAAAAGCATTTTTATTTTTGGACGGGGAAAGTAAGGGAAAAGCCGATCCGGTGGAAGCAGGGGAATTAGCAAGTTTACTTACCGGGAAAAGGATTCCTGTATGTATCCTCAACGCTTGTCAGTCGGGGAAGCAGGTAAAAAGTGATGGAGAAACAGAAGAAAATTCCCGTGAAACTAGTTTGGGTAGTCGGTTAATGACTGCGGGAATGGAAATGGTGGTAGCAATGGGGTATTCGGTAACTGTTTCCGCTGCTAAGTTGATGATGAAACAGGTTTATAAAGAATTATTTGAGGGGAAGAAGATAACGGAAGCGATACGTTTGGGGAGAAGGGAGTTATTTAATAGTAAGACGCGCAAAGCTTATTTTAATACAGATATCGATTTAGAAGATTGGCTTTTACCTGTGGTTTACAGTAACCAACAGGTGAATTTGAATTTGGGGAAGTTTACACCCGAGGAAGAAGAAAAGTATTTTGAAAAATTAGCAAGTTCATATCAAAGTCAATATACACCCCCCGAATATGGCTTTATTGGACGGGATTTAGAAATTTTGAAAATTGAAAAGGCTTTGTTCCGTCATAATATTTTACTGTTACAAGGAATGGGAGGAACGGGGAAAACCACCCTATTAAATTATCTGTGCAGTTGGTGGGAAACAACTAATTTCTCCCCGGATATATTTTATTTTGGTTACGACAAAAAAGCTTGGACGCTGACACAAATAGTGTTTGAGATTAGTAAGCGGTTATATGGAAGATTTGAACTTGCTAATTTTCAAGCCGTGAACCTAACCGCACAGGTACAGAAATTACTCAAAAAACTGAAATCCCAACCCTACGTTTTGATTTTGGATAACTTGGAGTCGGTGACGGGACAAGCTTTAGCAATTCAAAATACTTTACCGTCAGACGAGCAAAAGCAACTGCAAGATTTTTTAACCCAGTTAGTTGATGGAAAAACGCGGGTGATTTTGGGTTCCCGCAGTGATGAAAGTTGGTTAAAAGGTGCTTTTAAACAAAATATCTACAAATTGCAAGGTTTAGATCCGCAAGCAAGAACAGAATTATCAAATAAAATCTTAGAGCGGAATGTAGGTAATGAGCGCAAGATAGCTAAGATTCGCGAAGATGGGGATTTTCAGAAATTAATGGAACTTTTAGCCGGGTATCCCCTCGCAATGGAAGTGGTTTTAGCGAACTTGAAAAATCTCTCACCCCAGGAGATTCTAGCGAAATTGCAAGCAGCAGATATTAACCTAGATACCGGTAGTGAAGATAAGACCCAGAGCATTCTTAAATGTGTGGAATATTCCCATAGTAATTTATCGCCGGATGCTCAGAAGTTATTGTTGTGTTTGGCTCCCTTTAGTGGGTTTATTTTGCGGCTTAGTATTCCTGATTATGCTAAGGAGTTGCAGAAGTTAGAGCCGTTTGAGAATTATAATTTTGATAAGTTTGATGAGGCGATTCAAGAAGCAATTAATTGGGGTTTGCTTTCCGATATCCCTTCTACTCCCTTTACAGGAGAAGAAAAATTATTACAAATTCAACCTGTTTTCCCCTTCTTTTTAAAAGCAAAATTAGCACAAATCGATGGAGCAACCCACGAAGCATTACAGGAAGGGTTTAAAAATCACTATCGAGTTTTAGCTAGTGATTACCAACTATTGATGAATTCTAAGAATGCGCAAGAAAGACAGTTAGGTATTAACTTCTGTCGATTAGAATATGAAAACTTATACAATGCCTTGCAGATTTGTCTAGAGAAGCAGGAAGATTTTAATATTTCTTTCTGTCTAGATGATTATTTTATACTAATTAACGATCCGAATAACAGAGCTAAATTTACAGCACAACTATGTCAAAAAATATCTAATTTCCCCCCTGAGTTCTTAGAAAGTAAGATTGGCTATCAAATTGGATTTGCACTCCACAGAAATGGTAGTAGTTATTTGGATATTAAACAGTATGAATTAGCAGAAAAAAACTTTAAACAAGCTTTAGAAGCATATGAAAAACTCAGAGAAGTAGAAGAAAGGGATAAGCAACTCTGGATAGCGACAACTTACCACGAGTTGGGAATCGTAGCACAAGAATTGCGCGAATACCAGCAAGCACGAGATTATTATCAAAATGCTCTGGAAATTAAAATCGAATATAGCGATCGCTATGGCTCTGCTAACACTTACCACCAGTTGGGAAGGGTAGCCCAAGAATTGCGCGAATACCAGCAAGCACGAGATTATTATCAAAATGCTCTGGAAATTAAAATTGAATATGGCGATCGCTATGAGTGTGCTGGAACTTACGGAGCATTAGGAATGCTCGCACAAACAGAGGAGAATTACTCAGAAGCTAGAAATTATTTGCAGCAAGCGTTGGAGATATTTGTTGAGTATAAGGATGAATATGCGGCTGGGGTAGCGCGGGAAGTTTTAGAGGATTTACCAGAATAAGGTCGCTGGGTGGAAGAGAGGGATTTTGCGATTATGTTGCGGTGCCTCTTTTACAACGCTTTCCGATAAGTTATGATGTCGTGATTATCTAAAATAGAACCCAATTGCTTACTAAAATAAATTGGTTCTCCCATATGCTGATAGCGTATGTCCATTAATGTAAGTTGATTGAGAAATAGCAGTCGACTAAAGAAATTTTGGATGGGATTAACCTTAGTGAAGTTGAAATTAGCTAAAGGTAATGTCGGTACAACATCTTCAGCGTTAGCAATCCGATAATATTCTATGTTTCGATTAGTAAATTGCTCCTTAAAATTTGGAGCTGCGACCCTAGGGCTAGCAAAAGTATAAAGGATAGGTTGAAATTTTGTTTGAGTTGCAACATGAAGTGCAGCAAAAGTAGCTAAACCTGCACCTAAACTATGACCGGTGATAAACACTTGGGAATTTGCTGGACATTGGGTAGAATCAGTTAATGTTTTGTGTACGGTTTCTGTTATCGCTTCCGAGTGACCATTCCGAGAAATCAAATCTGGATAACGACTTTTATTTTTTATATAAGAAAGATTACCGTCAGCAGTAAGACGAGCGTAATGCAAATTCCGATTCTTTACTGCACGGGTATATATTTTATGGGTTCCCACATTGACCAAACCTAATTCAGGGACACCGAGAAAATCTTCCTGATTGGAATTAAGATTCTGATACCATTCCTGATTTTCTCGCGTTCCCCGAAACACAATAAAAATACCTACATTTCCATCTTCCAAAATCCGCTTAGCGATAAACCCAAAAGTTACAGTTTCAGGACGTGTTAACCAAAAACCAGTAAATCGAAAAGTAGAAAGAATGGAATAATTTAAGCGTTCGGAAACATTACCTGTATGCAAATCAACATCCAGAAAACCCGTTTTTTCAGGTTCCAAAGTTTCTTTTTTTTGGTCTAGCTCATAAAAATGATAAGATTCCTCAACTAACATCGCTAATTCTTTAGCTCGCTTCAAATCAAAGCTAGAACCAGAAGGAATGTAAATTTCAGACATAGATTTTAGATATATAAATAAGTGTAAGCGTTAACCCGAATTTGATACAAGCGTTCGCTTTGCGCATGCCTATGGCTTATCGCACACCCCATTTAGACTAATAGTAGAAGGCAAAATATTTTGCCATTCTATTGTTGTTGTAGCTAAACAGTGTTTTCTTCCATGGTATCTACTCCCCAAAATCTAAAAAACCAAAGTAAACAAAGCGTATTGAATGCAGGTGATTTACGTAGAGTGCATCATATTGCTCTCAACGTAAAAGATATGCAAGCTTCCCGGTATTTTTACGGTACCATCCTAGGGTTACATGAGCTTACAGGTGAAGAGGTTCCTGAAACCTTAGTCAAATTAGTTGCAGAAGGAAAAGTTGCTAATTTTATTACCCCTGACGGTACCATTTTGGATCTATTTGGCGCTCCAGACTTAAATCCTCCCGATCCAGATCCAGAAAAAAACTTTACTAGAGCTTATCACCTAGCTTTCGATATTGCTCCAGAATTATTTGATGGTGCAGTTGAAGTGCTAAAACAAAATCAGATTACCATTGCTCACGGACCCGTAAGTCGTCCCACAGGGCGCGGTGTGTACTTCTACGACCCTGATGGTTTCATGGTAGAAATTCGCTGCGATCCGGAATAATTATTTTGAAATAATTGGTAATTGGTAATTGGTAATTGGTAATCGGTAATCGGTAATCGGTAATCGGTAATCGGTAATTGGTAATTGATAACTGACAACTGTCAATAAGTTTTCAGCTAAATATTCCTCGAAGTAAATGGACAAAGCTCATATTGTATGATATACCCATATCACAAGTCATTTTGAGTGGTTATGCTTATGACAAAATTAACAATTGTTAGATCTGTTAAGTAGGATTAAAGAAACAAATAATTTACAGATAAAGTCTCTGATTTATAACTGCATAGTGGTAACATCATGTACGATATTCCAAAACAGAATACAATAAAGATAGTTATTACTGCATGTCAGTGCAAAATTTATTGATTCTTGGTACTTTTGAATGAAAGTGAATAAATTTGACTGAATTGTCAGGGTATTAAAGGAAAATTAAAATTTTATGTCCCTAAGTAAAAACTTTTTTCTTCGGTTATTTGATTTTTCGTTTTCTAAGTTTATGGCTGTCGAAGCAGTAGAAATTGTTGGAATTTTTTACGTAATCGGTATGGTTTTTGCTGCTTTAATGGCTGTAGTAATAATTACGGAAGGTTTTAATAACGGTTTAACATTGGGAATTGGAAGTTTAGTTGTAGCTCCCCTAGTATTCTCGTCCTATATTATTCTCCTCAGAATCGGATTGGAAGAAATTCTAATCACACTTGGTATCAATGAAAAAACAAAACAGTTAGAAAATCCGTAAAAATCAATTTTTAAATTAGCATCAATGTTTCAATTTTTTTAATTAATCTGTTGACTTTATAGCTAGTTTTTTGATTGATGTTTAATTTGCTTCTCCACACATTGATGTAATTTATTTACCGACAAATGGTTGGTAATAAATAATTAGAAATTAATTTTTAACACCTTTAACTTCATTGTTCATTAAGTAAACTATACTTTTTCACTGAATCACACTGAATGCTACCGCTCAGTAAAGACATAACAAAATAACTCATAACTAAAAACCCAGTCATTACGACTGGGTTTTATTAGAACTGTGTTGACATAGTTTGTTATCAAGTTATTTATTTTTTTGAGTATATATGTCCTACGGAAACGCATTAACGCAGTGTGACGCTTTATAGACAGCAAAGCTGTATGACTGTCACGCAATACTATAGCTGCGCTACCTACGGATCCGGTACGCTACGCTAGCAACGCTAACATCCGCTAGGATGCGGGTAAACACAAAGTGTTAGCAAGGCGGGGGGTATAAGCACAGACACTGAGCGTGTTTACAGCGTCATGACCTACGCTAGCCGCTAATGACTCGCGCGTAGCGCTGTTCGTATCTGTGTTTCTCAAATTGCTCGAGAGAATTTTTGTTCTTTTTGAGTAATGTAAGTATCGAATATGACGGCAATATTTCTCACTAGTAATCTACCAACTTCCGTAACCTCGATGTGTGTTGATGATAGATGTACCAACCCATCAGCTTCCAAATTTTTTAGAGCTTGGAGTTCTCGAAAAAAGTAATCATCGAAATTGGTGTGATATTTCTCTTCGATATCTTGTTTGCAAAGTTGAAAGTTGGACATAATATTGACGATCACTTCTCGTCTGATGATGTCATCCCGGTTTAATTGAAACCCCCTGTACACCGGTAAAATTCCATCTTTAATAGCTTGATAATAATCCTTTAATTTTTTATAGTTTTGAGCGTAACTGTCTTCTAACAAACTTACTGATGTAGCTCCAAAACCAAAGAGTTCAGTTTCTGGATGGGTCGTATAACCCTGAAATGTACGTTTGAGTTGGAGGTTCCGTTGAGCGATCGCCAGTTCATCGTGAGGTTTCGCAAAATGATCCATCCCAATAAAGACATAATCATTATTTGTAAGTTCCTCAATAGTCATTTGGAAAATATCTAACTTTTCCTGAGGGTGGGGTAAAGCTTCTACAGGAATTTTTTTCTGTAACGGTTTGATCCAAGGAACGTAAGCAAAATTAAAAACAGCAATTCGATCAGGGTCTAACTGGATAGTCTTTTTTATTGTTTTGCGGAACCTATCGAGGTTTTGATAGGGTAAACCATAAATTAGATCGACATTTGCGCTTTTAAACCCAGCAACCTTAATCCAATCCATCACATCGAATAGTTTTTTTTCAGGTTGAATGCGATTAACAGCACTTTGTACCTGAGGGTTAAAATCTTGAATCCCAAAACTAATGCGGTTAAACCCCAAGTCCCGGAGGAAGAAAATATATTCTTTATCAACCTCACAGGGATTAATTTCTATAGATATTTCTGCATTAGAATTAACAGTAAAATTTTGGGTAATTTTTTTCCATAAGAATTCTACCTGTGACAAACTCAAATAATTGGGAGTACCTCCACCCCAGTGAACTTGAACAACTTCCCGTTGTGGATCGATTAGCTTAGCTGTATTCTCAATCTCTTTGACCAAATACTCCAGATAAAGTTGAGCAATATTTTTATTTTGAGAAAATATCGTATTACAACCGCAGTAATAACAAGGATTTTGGCAAAAGGGGATATGAAAATATAAAGCAAGTGGTGACCGTCGCAGATTAGAAGCTGTAATACGTGCTTGAAAATCTTTGAAGGTAAACTTCTCAGTTAATTCCGTCGCTGGTGGGTAACTAGTATATCTTGGTGTTGGAGTATCGTACTTTTTGATGATATCGAGCATTGGGGGGTTGGCGATTAGGGATTAGGGATTGGGGATTAGGGATTAGGGACTGGGGATTGGGGTGAAGCCCGCGCCTAACGGCGTTAGCATAGCGTGGCGTTAGCCATATGGGGATTGGGGATTATGTAATTGGTAATTGGTAAATCCTTCTCAATTCTTACTTCTTATTTCCTACTCCTCACTCATTACTTATTACTCATTACTTATTACTCATTACTTGTTACTCATTACTTGTTACTTATTACTCCTGACTTTTTTAACCGATTTCCGTACTACCAGAACTGTGATGACTTGTGAGTTTCTTAAATGTAATTTCCCCTATCGCATGGATCAAAATTGCTTCTAACTCTTGAATGATTTGCATATTGAGTGAGAAAGCATAGTTTGCTTCTGTAACTATTTTGTCTCTAGTGATATCGTCAATAGGTAAAGCATCTAACGCCTCCCTATATTTATTTTTAAATGCTTTTTTGTCGGGAATTTGTTCAAAATGATAAAAAGATGTACCCTGATATCCCTCTAGTTTGAGGGTGGATTGAGCAACTTTTTGCAACATCTGACCCCCAGAAAGATCACCCATGTAACGGGTATATGTATGACCAATTAATAATTCTGGCGATGAAGCAGAAAGTTTACGAATATGATTCACGTAACTTTTGGTAGTTGGAGATGGAGTAATTTTTTGTCGCCAATTTTTACCGTAGTAAAACTCTAAATCTTTTTCTAAATTAGCCTTACGATTCAGTTCGGGAAAATAAATTTTACTAACAATTGGATGATTTTGATGTGTTTGAACAGCCGCTTCTAGTTCGCCATAAACAAAATATAAATTACCTAAAAACTTTGCAAAACAGTCACGATCTACAACTCCGTTGACAAAGCATTTCATAAATCCTACGTTTTCCGCAGCTGTATGAGCTTTCTGCGTTCTCTTACGAAGCTCGATCGCTAGACCATTACTCATTATCAATTCCCTTATATTCAAATCCTGTTGTTTGTTGGATTTGCGCAGAATGAATCGGAAACTTCACCAGTTTAATAACTGGATTTACAGTTTGTTGAATTTATTTCCGAAACATGGATTCCCCTTCGATTTATTATTTTTGGCTTTCTTTGACCAAAATCGCCCGGTTCAGAGCAAAGACTATTTCCATGAAGATAAAATTTAGTCTTATAGACTCTTACTTAAAACTATTTAATCACTATTCTTCGTATCACTACACAAGCATTGACTTTTCTTAACAAGTGTTTATTGGGGATTGGCGACTAGCGACTGGGGATTGGGTAACGGAAACAAAATTTTTTCTTTCTTAAGTTGCGGATGCTCATATCAAAAATAAGGTTTAGTTAGTAGATAACTATATATGAAGTTCTAAATATGAAGTTCTAAAATAAATGGTGTTTTTATGGGTAAGGAATGAGAATTTAATAACCTGTAATTCTGAAATTTGGAATGGTGCGTTACTAACGCTAACGCCAATCCCCATATGGCTAACGCCACGCTATGCTAACGCCGTTAGGCGCGGGCTCACCCCAATCCCCAACTCCTAAGTAAATATCCTCAAAATCATCCACCTATCAACAATTTTTTTGAAGAATCCTTCAGATAAGTTAACCAATTATAGATTTACTGAATAAATCGTGTTTATATAGCCTTGTAAGCATTAAATGGCAGAATTCTCATGGTTAAATCGCTTCAAACCCTAGAACCGGAGATGCTCAAACCGGGAGTTAAAGCGCCGGTAAAGGAGACATTACTAACGCCCCGATTTTACACTACTGACTTTGAGGCGATCGCGCAGATGGATTTCTCTGGGCATGAGTCTGAGTTAAAAGCAGTAATCGAGGAGTTAAAATCAGATTACAATCGCCATCACTTTGTGCGTAGTGAAGAGTTCGAAAAGTGCTGGGACAGCATTGATGGAGAAAAACGTCTTGCTTTTATTGAGTTTCTAGAACGTTCCTGTACTTCTGAATTTTCGGGATTTCTGTTGTTTAAAGAGTTGTCGCGACGACTCAAAAATAAAAACCCCCTACTTGCGGAAGGTTTTGGATACCTATCGAGGGATGAAGCTCGTCATGCAGGCTTTTTGAATAAAGCAATGTCAGACTTTAACTTGTCTTTAGATTTAGGTTATTTAACTAAAAATCGTACTTACACTTTCTTTCCTCCAGAATGGGTGATTTATACAGTCTATTTATCAGAAAAAATAGGTTATTGGCGTTACATAATTATGTTCCGTCATTTGGAGTCACATCCAGAGAATCAATTTTATCCGCTATTTCGCTACTTCGAGAGTTGGTGTCAGGACGAAAATCGCCATGGAGATTTCTTTAAGGTATTGGTGAGATCCCAAGGGAAACTTTACGATAATTGGAAAGCTCGGTTATGGGTACGTTTCTTTTTACTTTCTGTATTTGCTACTCACACCCTGACGGTATTAGAGCGTTCAACATTTTATGATTCCGTTGGTTTGGATGCTCGACAGTACAATATTGATGTGATAGAAAAGACCAATGAAACTGCGGCAAGAGCATTTCCTGTCATTTTAAATACTAAGCATCCAGACTTTTTCCGTCGCTTAGAAAAGTGTTCTGAGAACAATGTGAAATTGACTGAGATTAACAACAGTAACAGACCCAAAATTGTTAAGTTATTCCAGAAAGTACCGTTAATAGCTTCGACTGTCGGTCATTTATTACGGATTTATCTGACTAAACCTATTGATGCTGAGGCTACAAGAGAAATGGTTTGTTAGTCAGTTAATGCGCAATACCTACGGTACGCTTACGCTAGGAACGCGCACGCTTCGCTAACAGTTTATGGCTAACGCCACGCCCTTACGGGCTACAGTTCAAAGTTAACAGTTAACAGCTAATGTCAAACCCTTACGGGCTCAAGTGAAATGCTAACTGTTAACTGTTTTATTGGTAGCAATTTCGTTGCATTCGCTTCTTCTTTTAGAGTTCTCTTACTTTGTCCCTAATCTATCTTGGCATACGTATCTTCATCAGCCTTTTGAAAGGCAGGGCGTTCCATTAGCCTAGCAAGATAAGTTTTAACAGGGCTATCCTGTTGGAGCATTCCCAGTTTTAATGCCCATAATAAGACACCACCTGTCACTACATCTGCAGCAGTAAAGCTGTTTTCTACTAAATAATTATTATCTTTGAGGAGTTCATTTAGGGGTCCACACACCTTCGCGAACCATTGTGTAGCTTCCTCCGGCGTAACTTTTGCTTGTGCTTGTTTAGGCAATAACTTTTCTGGTAAATCTGGTAACACATGAAACATATATTGCTCTACTGGGGCTTCCAAAGTTAGAGAAGCATAAAACATCCATTGATAATAATATGCCCGTGCAGATGATTCTAGTTTTGGTGCAAAGCCTCGCTCCAAATATTTATCAGCAAGATAAGCACAAATTGCTGCCGATTCAAAAATAGTTACATTTTCGTCAACCAATACTGGAACTTTACCATGAGGATTAAGGTTGGCATATTCATTTGAGCGAGACATTTCCATTGTGACATTAACCAAATCGTAGGAAATATCAATTTCTTCCAGGAGCCATCGAGGACGAACTGCTCTTGTTGTAGGTATGTAATAAAGCTTCATAATCTCAAGTATTGCAAAAATCTACTAAGGTTAAAATTAACTCTTTTCAGATTTTGATACTGCTGGCGAAATAATCTTTAATATCTAAAAGACTGATTAATTTTGTAGGCTTTATTAAAAAAATAGAAGTTTATAATAGCTAGAATATTATTATGGAGGACTGTCCGCTTGATAATACTACATTACCAGAATGTATTGAACATCCACTTTTTTCTATTTATTCAGCAAGCCCTAATTATTTTTATTGGTAGCAATACCATCACACAAGCGTCTATCATCTTCGCTGACGTCGGGGTGATTTTGCAGATAATCGCGTATTAAATTGCAGCCTTCATCTAGCAAACTTTCTAAATCAAAGTTCCACAAAATTACTGTACCGTCACCTGATGCAGAAGCAATGGTCTTACCGTCGGGGGAAAAGTTGACACTGCTAACTCCTTGGGAATGACCTTTAAGGGTTGTAATTTCTCGACCAGTGTTTATGTCCCAGAGTTTAATATCCCCATCAAATGAAGCAGAAGCAATCGTTTTAGCATCTGGAGAGAAACTAACACTAGAAACTCCTTGAGAATGTCCTGGAAAGGTTTTGATTTCCTTTAATTCTCGGTCTGTTTCGATATCTATATTTTGATTGTCACCAAAAATACTAGTAACTTTAACTCTTCTAAATATATTATTTTCTTTAATTAAATTAACTTGTGATTGAAATTGGTTAAAAGTTAATGCAGTTTCTAAACAGTAATTACCAGAAAAATAATCCCATTCTCGCCATGGTAATCTGTGCAAAATATTCTTAGTTGATTGGCATTTTATATCTTGAGCATCAATAATAAATATGATGTCATAATTGGAACTTAATTGAACAACTCCTGCTAATTTTGGTTTAATCCCAACAAGCCAATGATTTAATTGTGCGCGTAAATATTCAGCAAATTGTTCGCATTCCTGATAACACTCAGACCAAGAAAAATTAGTAACTTGTTTGCGTTTAAAACCAATTCTTGAAGGATTAGTCAGCAGAGTATATTTATCAAGCCATTTTTGATATAAAACTGGAATTTCTGGGGCGCTAGGAAGTTGAATTTCAATCTCTGTCGATTTATCTTCAGGATTTGCGGCGATCGTGATGGTGTTTACTTCTTGACTGAAACCTCGTAAAAAGTCACCATCGCCAAATTTTAACTTCACTAGTGTTTCCATATCCATAAGTAACTACTGCATAGCAATACGTAAAACTGTAATCTGATTCGTCTAATTCACTACGGTATCTTATAGTCTTAGGATTAAATAAATTAAGCTATACAGTTACTATTTATACTGAAAGGGAATTATGTCTCATGTGAATGAGAAGCCGATCTAATATAAATTTCTCAATTAGATTGACACTTTTCTAAAGTAAATCCCCCAGCTTAGATAATTTCATAACTAATAATTTCATTAGTCAGAATCTCATAAACTAAAAATTAAGGTTAGTTTAAATTGTGATTAATTTTTCCTTTGAAGCGAAAATAATATGGAATCCTGCAAACCTCAAGTGTAGCAACCAGAATAAAGAGCTAACAAACTATTTCATCTAAAAGGTAAAAGCTAAGAAATTAATTCTGCCAGTAGTGTTAGATTTACCATTTTATGACAATGATAAAGTATAAATCTCGACTCATTATTTTATTTGTTCTGGGATTACTTATTTGTTCCTTTATCAGTTTATTTCGCAATCAAAAACAGTACCTGGTAATTGCAGCAGGAAAACCCAACGGAGATAGTTTTATATTTGCCAAAAAATTAGAACAGGTAGTCAATAACTCTAATAGTAATATTGAACTTAGTGTTCTTAAACGCACTGATGGCACTCAGGAGAACCTAGAATTACTAAAGAAAGGACGAGTACAGTTAGCTATGGCTCAGGCTGATATACCTGCACCATCAGAAGCGCAACTTGTATCTTTACTATTCCCAGATGTGTATCAATTAATCGTTAAAAAAGATTCTGGAATTGTCAGTATTCTGGATTTAAAAGGAAAGCGAGTTGTCTTACCACCTTCAGGTGGAGGTCAAATACAATCTTTTGATTTTTTAATGGAACACTATGGTTTACTCAACAGAAAATTAACCAAATATTACATTGAACACGACTTCAAATATTCAACAAACAAATATAAATTTTATTCTGTAGAAAGTAGTAACCCAGACAAAGCATTTTGTGCCGGTCAAGCAGATGTGGTATTTCATGTTCGTCGTGCAGGTAATTATTCTATTCGCAACGAAATTTTTAAAAATAAACACTGCAATGCAAAATTAATACCCATCGAACAAGCTAAGGCGATGAAAATAGAACATCCAGATTTAGATGAGGCTATTATTCCTAAAGGAGCTTATCAAGGTAACCCACCAATTCCTGATCGAGACTTACCTACTATATCTGTTAATAGATTATTTTTAGCACATGAAAGTGTTGATAAAGAGGTAATTCGTAAAATTACTAAAATTCTCTACGAGCATCGTCAAGAATTAGTATATGGGTGCAAAGATAATAATATTTTTGAAGAGAATCAAAATCCCACATGCGAATATAAAGAAAATCAAGTACCAGCTGCAGCCTTCATTCGTAGACCCGATAATCTTAGTGGAGCAGGTGGAACTGGAAGACCAATTCATCCCGGAGCAAAAGCTTACTATCAAAAGGAAGATCCTACATGGTTTGAGCGTTATTCGGGAATCATGGAAGTTCTCGTTGCAATTGCATTCCCATTTGTTTCTTGGTTAGTACTTTTATTCCGAGAAAATGCAGTGAAGAAAAATAAAGCTGATGATTATATTTTAGAAGTAACTGCCTTGATGGATGCAGAAGAGTCCATAAAAGCAGCAACTTCTTTGCTCGCAGCTTATAAATCAAACCAAATCGATGCGATGGAGGAACTACGTTTTAATATCATTAATAAAACTGCAAAAATACTACTGTGTACTCAAAAAGCTCAGAATGCTCGCAATAAAGGAAAAATTTCTCGTGAATCTTTAAAATCTTTTAGAAAAACTCTGCAAATAACTGTCGGTGTCATCGAACAAATTCCTGAGTCAGAAGAAATATTTAACGCTATTGTGCAAAAAGCCAAAAAAAATATGGAAAAAGAGCATAACAAGCGTTTGAGAAATCAGTTGCTATCTTTAATTCTTATTTGGGAACAGTCTTTAGGAATCAGCAAAACTTTGAACATAAAAATACCGTATATATCTCAGACACAAAATCAGATGGAAAAGAGTTTAAACAATATTTTGGATCGAGTCAAAGGAAAAGCTAAACAGCAACTCAAAAATTTAGAACCATCTGAATTACTTAAGTTAGAAAGCAAAAATATTCGCCAAGACTTGGAAGCTATATTCAAACGTTCCGTCAATGCTTTAGTAGAAGAAAGAATATCTCAGGATTCCTTCCAGTCATTTAGGGTAGTTTGGCAAATAGCTGTTGGTGAAGTAACTTAAGATGAATAGATTATATGGAATTTTAAGTTCTTGCAGGTCTTAGTAATGTAGACTCTAATTGTTCCATATTTTTTGAATATTTTGAAGAGGGATGAAGCGATCGCAATTAAATATAAAACAGTTATACTTACAAAAATAAAACCATAAGACTAATATTTTAGAATTTAAATAACCAAATTGAAATAGTAATTTAAATTAAATAGTCTAAATTCATAAAAATCATGAAATCAGAGTAATTAGATTAGAAAAAGCTTCGGTAACTTGTGTTATGTTTTGATTCTGTAAAACAAATTCACTATAATCCGCTAAATTATCTAAACCAACTACAGTCAAGATTATTTCTGCAGTTAACCATACAGAGGTTTTAAGAAATAGTTTTTTCCATCGTACTTGCATAACCGACATTCCTACCTTTACATAAATTTATTCTTAAAGCCAAAATTCTTGAACCTGATACTCTTAGATCTACTATTCTTAAAACCAATATTTCTTAAATCCCCACAAGATTATTGTTAATAAATGTAAACGATTATAGGTATTGATTTCAATGCTGTATTGGTGGGGATGCGGTAGTAATTTCACCCCTACAGAGTTTAGGAATTACATATTGACCGGTAAAAATATTTGGGAGAACCTTGCAAAGGTAAAGTGAGGTAAATCAAGTTACACTAGTGCTTTGAGACAAGTCCTAGAGAATATATTCTAACTAAACAATTTAAATTTTCGATGACAAACTAGTATCCCACTGGGGAAAGTAAAATTGTCAACTAAAATAGTTTTTAATCTATTCTATTTTTACCAAATCCCCAACTTTCCACACTTCCCACACTTCCTACACTTCCCACACTTTCACCCATCCCCAATCCCCATGACTGACGCATTTTTCCATGAACAACTACATCGTACTCCTGCACTAATGGCAAAGTTAAGAGATTTTCCGATCGCTATCTGTGGTGCGGGAGCTTTGGGTGCAAATCTGACCGAAAATCTTGCTCGTTCCGGGTTTAGTAAATTGCGGGTAATTGATAAAGACAGAATTGAAGAGCGCAATCTTTCAACCCAACCCTACTATCGTTCTGATGTGGGAGCATATAAAGCCAAAATTCTTACTAATAGCTTATATCGGGCTTTGGGTATCGCAGTAGATGGACGTTCCCAAGAACTGACTCCAAGCAATGTAAAACAATTATTAAATGGAAGTGCTCTTGTCGTTGATTGCTTCGATAATAGTATTGCTCGTCAAATAGTTACAGATTACTGTGCTACTCATATACCTTGTCTTCATGTAGGTTTAGCAAGCGACTATGCAGAAATCATCTGGAATCAAATCTATCGCGTACCGACACCTGCTAACGATGACGTCTGCGACTATCCCTTAGCCCGAAACTTAGTTATTTTGACTGTCGCAGTCGCTTGTGAAGTGATTACAAATTTTGTTGCTAGCGAACAACAGAAAAGTTTTACCGTTACCCTCGCTGATTTTGCGATCAAGGCTTTTGATTTGTGAGTTAGGAAAAATCTTCGAATAAAAGAAACTCTAGATCTATGACATATGCCATAATCTATTAAGTTTTAGTCTTAATAATTAAAATTTAGTCCTAATAATTAAGAAATTATAGAGGAAAATCAAAGGCTATGGAGGAAAATCAGCAAAAGCAGCGTCGCACAGCTGCTCAAGAATTTGAAGAATCTTTAGAGCAGTTACAAAATATTCTGCACGAAGATGAGAATACAGAAGAAGAGAATACTCATTCAATTAGCGACACTACAAATAACAGCAAAGTAACTGATAACTCCTCCGGTATTGACTTAGCAAGTTGGGAAGATGCTGTTGCTGATATAGAGCAATATTTGGAAAATAAAAACAAGGATAAGAATAAGTCGGTAGGTGATGGGTAATTGGTAATTGGTAATTGGTAATTGAAAAATCATTTGTGTCAGAAGAAATTTTAACCCTTACTAGCGAACATCTTGATGCTTGTGCCAATCTATTAGTACAAGTTTTCAATAAAGAACCGTGGAACGAGTCTTGGAGTTTTGATAGTGCAAGAACACTTCTATGGGAAATATTTCATACACCTGGATTTGTAGGATTCGTATTCTGCGATCGCAAAAAACTTCTGCAAGTAGACAGTAAAATGCTGCAAGCAGGTCAAGAACTCCTTGGATTTATCGCTGGTTACTCCGAACAGTCTTGCAATTACAGACGTTTCTTTTTAAGAGAAATATGCGTCCGCAGCGATCGACAACGCCAAGGTATTGGAAAAAAACTACTTCGTCATTTAGTTGAGACCTTATCAACTATGGACATCAACTTAATTTATCTTTTGACAATGAAGGATGGAGAACTTAAAAAGTTTTATACAAAAAATGGTTTTTTAGACAGTCCACATATGATGCTAATGTTGCAGCAAATATAGTATCAATATCTAAAATCAAAACAATATTAGAAAAAGCATATTAAATATTATGTAGATACGACGTATTATTTCTAATAATATGCTAATGGTTTACCAAAAATTTTTGAGAATACACAGTTAATTTTCAAGGGATATCTTTAAAGATATATCTATGACAGATGTGATGTAGATACACCATTCAACCATATATCTGAATTACGACATTCTAACTTGACAATTCCACAGTTGGGAATTTTTAAGGACTTGATAAAAGCCTGAAATTCTTCCATTGCTTGAGAGTTAATTTCTACAGTATTGCTAAGCATTAACCACAAAAATGCTCTGATAAATATTTCGTATGTAAAAACTGCAGTAAACTCTTCCTCCAATCGATATATTTTTTGCCGAAAATCTTGTACTCGCTGTATCATATCTGCGAATGACTCTGCGCCTACACCATCAACATAGTTTGGATCGCACCTTTCCCAGTAAGCTTTCGACATTGGAAGTCTTTCTTTTGCTGCTGTGTTATGACGTCGGTCAAGGCTAAGGTAGGTAAATTCATGTACTAACCATTCTGTCTGAGGAGTAGAAGTAAAGCGCTCAACAGTAGGTTGTGCTGTTTGCTTGGTACGGATATAAGGCGAAGTGACAATCAAAGAAGGTGCTTGGGTAAACGCTGAAGCAGCTTTATTAGCTTGTTGTTGTCCTTTCTGTGTCAGGTTGATTAAAGTAACATCAGAAGTTGGTAAACCAGCGTTAGCTTCAGACTCTCCATGTCTAATTAACCAGATTGATATCATCACAGGAACTCACTATTCTTATTCTCAGTTAGATTATCCCTTTAGTAGATGACTTAACCAGGAAAAAGGCTACATTTACGAACATTGCCCTATGATTTTGTTTAAGTTTTATTTTGGAAAGAATTTTGCAACCAAGATAAATTTTCTATTATTTTTATAGTATTTGTATTCAGTTAATTTAAATAAGCTCAAATCTTGAAGAATATACAAAGATTAGAAACAATGTATTGAAACTATTTTATCTAGGTGTAATATATTTATTAGTTACAAGGGTAAGAATAACTAAAAAATTACACTCAATATTAATTTATCGCTTAGTTTCTTGAAATGTCAGCCAGTTTTTTGAAAAATTATCTGATATTCAATATCAAAGCTACAGAGATGTTTTCTAATCCCGTTTAAAGCTTATGAAATCTTCACGATCTTTTTTCCAGCATGCGATAAGGAAGAAATGTCAACTTCCTTTTGTATTCCCAATAGCTTGAGAGAGTAAAAAATTACTTGAAAATTATTGCTCCAATACTACTACCATTTTTATGGTGGTAAATATAGTTTTACAGTTTGAATCTGCGATCGCTCTGTAAGTCTCTATTCAGTTCAAAAACTTGAATATTTAATTTATTATTAAGTCTTTTGCTTCAAAAAAAGATTTTTTACCTCCAAGCGATATTCTCAGCTATCGTTTAATTGACATTGAGTAAATATCCATCTTTTCTCTAAACCTAATAGCGATTGTTGAAAAAACTTTTTAAAACATAAGTTTACTTAAAAGCATTAAATCAATTACTTAAATTTTCTGAAATAGTACTCATACAGCTTGAATTAAGAGATAAAGGTTTGTAGCGTAACGCAACCAACTACTTATAGGTGCGGTAACATTTATTACTTCTTGTGATTTTTGCTTCTCCCAAACCTCTATTAACTTATTGGAGAGCTTGTATAAGTTATTAAAGTTTGCTTTTAAGACTAATTGTCATTTTCATTCATTTTCAATAATTTTAAAGATTTAACCCAATGCAAAATCAAATCTTTTTCAATAACCCCTTTTTAGATAGTGATTTCGAAGTTCAATCTTTGGATGGAACTGGAAACAACCTGGATAAACCTGAATATGGAGCGACTGATAGTGCTCTGGTAAATATTGCACCGCTTAATTATGGTGACGGTTTCTCTACCCCTACAGGACAAGATCGTCCGAACCCACGGGAAATTAGTAACGCTATTTCTCAGCAAAATGAAGATATTTTCGATCCTAGAGGACTTACTAACTTTATCTGGGCTTGGGGACAGTTTCTCGACCATGATCTTAGCCTGACCCCTGAAGATGGAAATAAACCTGTTTCGATTCCCGTACCTGCGGGGGATCCTTTCTTAGACCCACAAAATACCGGTAATGTAGTTATTGACCTTAATGATTCCCAAGTCATCGAAGATACCGGAACTGATGTCAATAATCCAAAACAATTACCCAACGTTATTACTGCTTGGATAGATGGCTCAAATGTATATGGATCTGATGAAGAGCGTAATGATTTTTTGCGTTCTTTTGAGGGAGGTCAACTCAAGACCAGTGAAGGTGATTTACTACCCTTTAATTTACCTGTGAATGAGGGTGGTGTAGAAAATGATAATCCCACCCGTCAGGATCCTACAGATTTATTTGTTGCAGGAGATGTCCGAGGGAATGAAAATGCTGTACTATCATCGGTTCACACCCTCTTTGTAAGAGAACATAACCGTATTGCAACAGAACTTAAGGAAATACATCCAGAATGGACTGACGAGCAACTATTTCAACGTGCTCGTCAAATTAACATCGCCCAAATGCAATCAATTACTTTTAATGAGTATATTCCAGCATTATTGGGTGACAATGCTTTACCTGAATACACAGGCTATAATTCTGAGGTCAACCCTGGTATTACTCGCACATTCAGTACTGCAGCATTTCGTTTAGGTCATACTCAACTTAGTTCAAATATTGTCCGCTTAGATACTGAAGGTGAGGTTATTCCGGAAGGAAACGTCACTTTAAGTGAAGTCTTCTTTCCAGGTTCTGGAGTTCTTCAAGAGGCTGGTATAGACCCTATTCTTAGAGGTATTTCTTCTTCCCAAAGCCAACAGGTAGACAATGAAATCATTGACGATGTGCGTAACTTATTGTTTGGTATGGGTCCAAGAGGTGCTGTCAGCGCGAGGGATTTAGCCGCAATCAATATTCAACGCGGACGACTCAATGGCTTAGCTGATTACAACACAGTTAGAGAAGCCTTTGGTTTATCTCGCGTGACTAGTTTTGCAGAGATTACCTCAGACCAAGAGAAACAAAATACTTTACAAGAATTATATGGTAGTGTAGATAACATCGACTTTTTTGTCGGTATGTTAGCTGAAGATTTACTTCCTGATGCTAGTGTTGGTGAAAGCGTATATGCTGTTCTAACTTACCAATTTCAAGTCTTACGAGATGGCGATCGCTTCTACTATGAAAATGTCTTTACGCCAGAAGAAGCTGCAATCATAGAAAATACTCGTCTATCGGATATCATTAAGCGAAATACCGATACAACTATCATTCAGGACAATGTTTTTTCTCTCGTTAATAAAGGTACATCTAATGATGATGTTCTCAATGGTGGTTTAGGTAACGACACTATTTCTGGTTTGAGAGGTGATGACCTTATTCATGGTTATGCAGGTGAAGACAGTCTTAATGGAAATGCCGGAGATGACACTCTCAAAGGCGGTAAAGGAAACGATATTCTCAAAGGTGGTAAAGATGATGATATTCTTTACGGTAACCAGGGGGATGATAGTCTTTACGGGAATCAAGGAGACGATATTCTCAAAGGTGGTAAAGGGAACGACACCCTGAAAGGTGGTAAAGGAGATGATATCCTCAAGGGCGGTAAAGGAGACGATCTTCTTCATGGGGGTCGAGGAGACGATCGCCTTGATGGCTATTCTACAGGTGGGACAGAATATGACACTCTAGTTGGTGGAAATGGATTTGACACCTTTGTTCTGGGTAATTCTTCTGGAGCTTATTACCAGGGTGAAAGTTACGCAACTATCCAAGATTGGGATTACAAACGCGATTTCATCGAAGTCGGTGGAAATTCCGAACAATACTCTCTTGGTTTTGATAATTTAAGTGGTAGTTCTGAATCTGATACTTTGATTTACTTCCAAGATGACTTAATTGGTGTTATTGAAGATTCAACCAATGTCAATATTTTCCGAGACTTCTTTGTTGTCTAATATTTACTCAGACTTACGTCTTTAGGAATAAGAATTTAATAACCTGTAATTCTGAAATTTAGAATGGTGCATTACGCTATGCTAACAGCACCCTACTTTTGTACTTTATTTAATCCACATTTCGGCGTTGCTGAATAGAGAATGCTAATCAAGGAATCGAATTATTGAAACATTGATTTTTCGTAGATAGTTATATGAAAAGCATTACGCACTCACCAACGCCACTTTTTTTAATAATCTTTTTACAACTAAAAGTGCAGATAAAGGTACAGGACTAGGTCTGGCGATCGCGCGCCAAATTGTTGAAGAAAACCATGGTGGTAGATTAAGCTTTAATTCTAAGCTCGGACAAGGAACTGAATTTTTATAGAAAGACCTATCTCATCATGAGGATTTTGACAAGTGAATAGTTGATAAATAGATAAGAAAATAAACTCAAAACTTTCTACTGGAAAACTCTCTACTGGGTGAATAATTGAAGGACCGGAAACTGCTAAGCAAGAGAGTATTAGTAGAAAAATAGTTATCCCTATGCATGTAATTTTTTCTCAGTAGGGAAAGAAATATTGACTAACAAGCTGTTTCTAGTCCGTATTTGAGATTTTGTAGATTGTTTTATTTGTGGGAATAGGTATCGTGGATCGGTGCATTCGACCAAACATCTAGCTGCTAGATATTTGATACCCTACAATACACCGCTTTTAATTTGAACCCAATAAAAACCTGCGGTTTAAATTTTGAACTGGTCTTGCATTAAGTGGAAATAATTTAGAAAATTTTTGTACTTGTGCGACCGATACCTCAATTGGTTTTTTGTAAACAATCCAATTAACCTTTTCCGAACAAGGTGGTGTGGTCAAAGAGCCATAATATCGATAGAATTCTTTATCCGTTGGTAGCAATTCAGAAGCGTTAATTTCTACATTAGGAATTATTTGTTCTTTTCCTTGTTTCTCCGGTAAAACCTCCCAAATAGATTCTAAAGCTTTATTTGCTTTACCCTGTTTGAGAAATATACCTAATACAGCTAGAGACCCTTTTTCATTTTGGTGAACTAGATGTAGTTCCATTGGAAAATTTTGACTGTTAACTTTATGCTCGCTGGGGTGATGAAAGTGAAATTGTACGAGCTTATAAGTTTCTCCATCTAACTTCAGTATGCTTTCTGACTGATAATTAACTTGGATTGTGTGACCGTTATTAATAATCCGTAATGGAGAGCTTTGATAATCAATTTCTAACTGGTCGAGATTAGCCTCAATAGGTGAATTGATATTAATTGGTGATTGGGCTGTACCTAAATTACAGGAAGAAAATTCTGGTGATAATTTACCCCAATTTTCAGGTCCTTCTTCACCGATATAACCCCAGTGGGGCTTCTCTTTTTGTTTTGAAGCTACTACTAAATCACGAAAGTTCCAACCAAGGGAAATTGCTGTCACTCCAACAGCTCCGATTGACAAATCTCTTAGCAGTTTTCTTCTTTGCATATGTCTTAAGCTCCAACGTTTAGTTCTTTCGGTGCTGTGTATCACCTACAACTTCAAATACTATTTATTCGGAAAATAACATATGAGTCTAAGAACATTCTTAAAATTCACTGAATTGTAACTGAAGGTCAAAATTGTGACTAAAGTTAAATCAGAAACATATATTTATTTCTGAAGTACGGCAATTCGATCAATTTAATAATTTATGAGGGATGTTGATTGCTCATATATACTTAAATTATTAGTATTTGACAACTTGCAAATATATACATTTTTTCTTACCTTTTGAGACCTAAGTACAAACTTCGGAGTAGTATAAGTTACTTCAGTGCCAGTATATAAAATTTTTATATTTATTTTTTTTGTAATTTTAGTTACTTTTGTTCTGGTTTGTAATATACCTCACTTGATATCTGAGGAATCAGAAATATATTGAAGTGATGACATTTAAATTATACTGAGTAGGGAAATTGATAAAATTGCTAGCTAAATATATGCAGAGGCTACCTATAGGATGTGAAACATCTTTTGATGACGATTATTCTATATTGTCTATTTTCTATATGGCTTACAAGTAAATAGATAGACTTTGAATTTTATCGCCCTACTCTTAAGATTTACAGATAGGATTTCTAAACCCTGTTCTAGCTAATGCTTGCTAAAAATTTATCAGTTTCTTGATGCTTGGTAAAAGTGTAAATCTCGTCTAACTTGTCCAATGGTGTAATCATCACACCGACTTTAGGAGCATTTCTCAGATCTACAAGTAAAAAATACTTCCCCTTGCCTTGGTATTTTTTTGTAAGTTCACAAAGAGAAGTTTTTATGTAGTAATCTTCATCTTCTGTTACATGATGATGGAAAACTATATTGACATTATCGTCAAAATAAACTTCTCCTGAGTAAATATTCTTTCTGATATTAACAGTTATCTTAACGGGAAATATTTCTGTTTGGATTATGGGCATAGCTTTGAAATTATTCTGATAGGTCTGCACAAAAATATATTTATTGTCTGAGCATTTATTGGTTGAATGATGAATCTAAACCTTGAGCACATTCAGCGTAATGTACCTTCAGATAAAAACTCAGGTTTTCAAAATGGGTGTAGCTTAAGAAAATAGGTGCAGCTTAAGAAAATAAATTAATAAAGCTGTAACGCATTATTTTATTTGAAAGAACGTTACAACTATCAATTGAGAAATCAATCTTGCTTAAGCTTTCAACTCAACATTATGTTCTTTAGCGATTTGAGTTAGTTTTTCAAATTGTTGTTGTGAAGCTTGCTCGATTAATTCATCGGCTTGTTGAGCATCATTACCTTCTGATGGGAACAAGTACTTAACATATAGTGAAATGAAATCAACCATCACTGCAGTTCCTGATAAACCATGTTGATCGACGAGTTTTCCTGCAGATACTGCAGCTAATCCATCTCTGATCGGGTTATTTTTCACCTTTAAAAATTGGTCTATAAGTTGGTGGATATATTCTTCAGGAGAAAGATTTTCCAATTTACTCTCATTGGGAGTAAACTCATATCCGGCTTCTTTTGCTTGTTCTAAAACACACCATTGAGTAAATTCTTGGAGTGCTGTCTCTGGAAGAATGGAGAGATATCGGTGTAATGCTAATTCAGACACAGGCTTATAGTGTAGTTTTTGAAGTAGGAATTTAGGAGTCAGGAGTCAGGAGTCAGGAGTCAGGAGTCAGGAGTCAGGAGTCAGGAGTTAGAAGTTAGAAGTTAGAAGTCAGCTGCAAGGAGAACTTATTTTCCATTGAACTCACTTGCAAGCTGGAATCAAACTGTTACGCAGTACGGAAACGCGCTAACTCTTCACCAGTTTTAGCGTCATGAGCATGAACTGTACAAACTAAACAAGAGTCAAAAGACCTAGCTACATGACCTACCTCCACAGGATCGGTGAGGTCTTCAATTGGCGTTCCAATTAACGCTTGTTCGACTGGACCACGTACTCCTTCTGCATCGCGAGGTCCACTATTCCAAGTGCTTGGAGCGACAATCTGATAGTTCTTGATTTTACCATCTTCAATATCGACCCAATGACACAAAGAACCTCGTGCAGCTTCTGTTGCACCCCAACCCCGTCCATCCTTTTCTTGAGGTTTAATATACCAGGGATCGTTAAGACGAAATTCCTGCAAACAGCGTTCGGCTTGACGATATAACTTCACGAGTTCGTGAGCTCTTGCTAACTGACGTAAGTGAACGCTAGCACCACCCATATGCTTAAAGGTATCAAGAATAAACCCATCATAATGCTGCCAAGACTCGCCATGTTTACCACCAGCAACCAATTGACGAGCTAAAGGACCGGCTTCTAAGCGACCATAGTCTTGATGTTTGACTGCCGTTGACCAAGAATATTTACCATTAAAATCTTTGGCGTTGTTTTGGATTGGTTTAGTTTTGCGATCAAGAGGATAAATGTCAGCTTCTCCTTCAGAATACCAAGAGTGAACTGTATTTTCCCGAGCAAAAGAATGGTGCATCGGTACATGGGTGTCACTAGAAGCTTCATAAACTCCACTTTTCATGATCATGGCAGCATTACGTCCCTCAATACTGGGATTCTGATACTTTGCCTCGTGGGGTAGATATCCCCAGGTAATATACTTACCTACACCGGCACCATATCTATCTAAACCTATATCTAAGCCCATCCGCCAATAGAAACCTAAATCAGAATTACGATGGCTGAGATTTTCATCCAACCATACCATAAAATCCTCATAAGTTTGGATTTCTTCATAACGTTCTAAAGAACATCCCAACCATACAGGCTCTAACCAGCTAGTACGGAAATATTCTAGAATTGATAGGGCACGGGTAACATCGGTTAAAGTAGGGGCACACATTACACCCCCTGGCACCATATAACTAGAGTGGGGCCATTGTCCGCCAAAAAGGGCATAAATTTCTACCGGTTTGGCAGAAATAGTAATACCTTTTTCGTAAGAGGTACCACTAAAAGCAGCAAATCTTTCGCAGGCTTCTGTATAGAAAATACTATTTTGATACTTTTTGTTAGTTAAGTCGGTAGCAAAAATGCCATAAAAATAACGCGGTATACTTTGTAGAGTTTCAACTATTTGACCGAGATTCCTGGCTAAAATAGCGTTACGTGGAACTTCTGTTTGCCAAGCAACATCCAATGCCCAAGAGGCACTGGTAAGATGGGAAGCTCCACATATGCCGCATATTCTAGGAGTAACAATTAAGCCTGCCTGTGGGTCTTTCCCACGTAAAATAACTTCAAATCCGCGAAATAGTTCCGCATGAGTCCAAGCATTTACTACATGACCATCTTCAACTTCTACTCTGACATCTAAATCGCCCTCAACTCTCCCGAGGGGCGAAATATCTAAAGTTTGAATTTCCATTCTCCTCTCCTTTTGGCGATTGGGGATAGCACTGTGTGCCGCCTGCGGCGTCGGCAAAGCCTCTGGCGACTGGGGATAGCACTGCATGCCGCCTTGCGGCATATGGCGACTGGGGACTTGCAATTGGGGACTGTTTACTCCTAATCGCTAATTGCCTATCCCCAATCCCCTAAACAGTAAAAAAGTCTTCTTCAGCCCAACCTGGCGCGACATCTTTTGACACGATGCTGAGCAATACATAGTCGATTTTATTGACCCCAGGAGGTGATTCCTTAGGAACACCCATAACAGTTTGGGTTTTAAACACTGTTCCTGGCTTGAGGTCATAAAATGGAAATTCGGGTTCCGTACAACCCAAACAGGGCATTCCAACCCGAGTTTTGGAAGAAACGCGATTCCACAAAATCCGGTTACAAGAAGAATGGGTCATGGGTCCGCGACAACCCAAGTCGTAAAATAAGCATCCTTTACGCTGACCAAATTCAGCCGCAGATGCTTTATAAGCAAAGTGAATGTTGCGAGTACAACCTGTTTGGGTAAAACTTTTGAAAAAGGTTTGAGGACGATTTAGCTCGTCAAAAGTAATATCGCCAATTCTACCTGTGGCGATCGCAACCAATATCTGCGTAATCCAATCGGGGTGAGCGGGACAACCAGGGATATTAATTACCGGTACTCCTGACTTGCTGCGAAATTCTTCCCCCAACAAACCACCCTGTTCGCGTTTGAGAAACTGTAATCCTTGAGATTCGCTAGGGTTAGGTTCCATTGCCGGAATTCCACCCCAAGTTGCACAGTCTCCCACCGCTACAACGTAGTTAGCTACTTGAGCTAAATCCGCTAACCAACTTTTCATTGGACGGTTTGCAAAACGGTTCCATTCACCGGTTCCATTTGGGGCGTTAACAACCGAACCTTCAAATACTAAAACATCAAGAGAAACTCTACCAGAAATGCAATCCCACAACAATCTTTGTACATTGTCACCCAACTCAGTACCTAAAGAAGGGTGCCACAATACATTAATGCCGAAATCAGTTACCAGATCGCAAACCGTAGGTTCTTCTGCGTTGAGAAATGACATGGTGTTACCTGAACAGGCTCCACCTTGCAGCCATAATAAATTAGTCATTAGTGGTCTTTTGTTACAGACTTATAACAGTTAATAGTTAACAGTTAACTGTGCACTCACTACTTAATTTTCTGCACTTGATAATTCAATATTAATTGCTGAGACTTTATTTTTCATCTCAAGTATTTTTCAGCAAATTGTTCACTGTTTACATTATTTTTGGATGATGTGTGAATGGTTTTCATGTAGGGAGATTTTAGCAGTGAAGAGGAACAAGTTAGACACAAATTTTACAGATTTTTTGGCTGTGAATTTTAACAATTTTTGTTGAATTTGTTTTTGTGTTATTTTATTACTTCTCTTTTAGTAAAAGTAAAATATCACGAGCAAACAAAAATCTTAAAACTGGATTAATTATTTTTAATAAAATCTCACAATCCATATAATATGAGAAAAAAGATATTGAGATTGAAAAGACTTGAGTTACTACATATCATATTCCGAACCTGAAATCTCAAATCTTAAATCTCAAATCTTAAACCTCAAATTCCAAACCTCAAATTCCAAATCTTAAATTCCAAATATCAAGTTCCAAAATCTCAACATGAAAATTTGGAATTGTTAATTAAATTTTCAGGAATGGTACTTACTAAAAAAATAAGTATCACAAATTACTTTTTGTAATCTCAAATAATTATGTATTGTTTTGATTTTAATTTACGCTGCGTCAGTT
This sequence comes from Mastigocoleus testarum BC008, assembly GCF_001456025.1. Classification (GTDB taxonomy): domain Bacteria; phylum Cyanobacteriota; class Cyanobacteriia; order Cyanobacteriales; family Nostocaceae; genus Mastigocoleus; species Mastigocoleus testarum. The sequence continues at coordinate 324 of NZ_LMTZ01000002.1, read as the reverse complement.
TTAAATTAAACATCAAAAAATATATAGTTACCTAGGCTAAGGTTATATGGGGAATTTATAGCAATCGCCAGCTTAGTTAGGACGTAAGGTAAGATAGATCGAGAAGTGATTAGTCTGGACAATTCCAATGGCAAGGTCTTACAGTTATGATCTGCGACGAAAAGTGATTGAGGCAATTGAACTTAATGGAATGAAGCGCTGTGAAGCCAGTGAATTCTTCAACATCAGTCGTAATACCATCAATACATGGTTCCAACGTCGTAGAGAAACGGGTGATTTTAAAGCCAAAGTCAGAAAAAATCGAGGGAATGGTCATAAAATCAC
>NZ_LMTZ01000001.1 GCF_001456025.1 Mastigocoleus testarum BC008 | reverse complement strand
TTCAAAACTTATTTTTTGTTTTTCCTCGAATAACGAATCAATCTGTATCTTACTTTTTCAGCAAGCCCTAAGTAAAAAAATACTTTTATTCTTAAGGAATAGTTTGTAGCAATCCCTTTTTAAGCTGAAGTAGCCAGCGACTATAGCCATAAGAATTATGAGTTGATAGTTCCGGTCCGCAATAAGTTTGACTAGCTAAATTAATTGCGCGGTAGAAATAGCTATCTTTTTGTCTACTCTTCTCATCTTGTATCATCTCAAAAGCGATACTCCACCACAAAGAATTCTCAACCCTAATTAAAGTTAATTCGCTTTTCACATCCTGAATTTGACGCTGTTGACGTTCTTTATGGACGGGAATCCAATAATTTTTAGGAATTATCTTAATGGAGTTGAGATAAAACTCACTCTCTAAGTTATCGATAACCCATTTACACCATTGTTCGATATTCCCTTTCCATATTGTCTTACCATCTATATTGCTGAAATCACGGGTTCCTAGCTCTTGCTGCTGTAGTTTAAGCTCTAAATTTCCCTGACGCGATTTGAGATTAAATTCTTCATCTCTCCTTAGGTCGAGGTTAAGTAAGCGAAATTTCTGAAAATTCTTAACGTGACCGTGAAAATATAAATCTTCTCTAACTTCGACTTGTGGGAATAGTTCCCCCGGACATTCAACCTCAAACCAGTGTCGTACTACTGTAGGAGGTATACCTTTTACAAACCAGCGTAACTCTAATGTTTTTTGCACCAGTAATTTTCACCTCAACTTTGGCTTATGCAATCTCTCTAATTGTTTATTTGGCTATCCTTATATAACAGTGGTGCGAACGCTAATAATATTATGTATGCCATCGATTCAACTAAATACAGAGCTTACTTAAAAGTGGAATCCCAGTAAATTCCAATAAGCTAAAAAAGGAATAAAAGCCAAGGATACAAATGCAATCAAAGAGTAATGAAGCCGCCTAACAACAGACTAGTATTTATTCTTCCAAGCAAGTATAGTAAAAATTAATAACACCCCAGTTAAAATTGAACTCAAAATTGGCAAACAAAGTAGTAATTAAGCGCTTTAGCCACGGCATAAACATTTCATTTCAATTTAAGCTAAGATTCACGGCTTATTAATTTATTAGTTAATAACAAAAAATAAGCGCAAGCCAAAATTTAGTAATATAAAGTAGTTTCTTTATTTAGATTAGTCTCGAATTAGTACCTCTGATTCCATCATTAGAAAGAGATTTATTATTCCTTTACATACTTCGTGCGACTGACATAAGCAAAGCCGAAACTGCAGGCTCTGTAGAATATTTACAGGATTTACCCACTGACAAATCTGCAGAGGTTTAATATACAAGTTTTTGTAGATAGGCGTATCGAAAAACAAGTAAGAAAGAATCTAACATAGTTTACTGATTCGCGTTCTACTTTTTCTTAAGTTTGCAAATCTTCTAGTTTCACCTGCTTACCCGACTCATCAGTCCGATAAACCCATTCCCGTTGTCCGTCACTCACTACAACTTTCCAACCGGGAACTATTACTTGAGCGCAAACTTCTCCAGGTTGTGCTAAACCCAAGCAGCTATTCCCCCAACTTTGCTTTTGCGTTTCAGTTATCCGAAGTGTGGCTACGGTTTTACTGCTACGCTTTGCTGCATCGCTTAAAACTGCACTTTGGACATCTGACGGTAATTCTTGATTCCGAGATGAGTTGGGGGTTTCAGTAGGTGTGGGTGTAGAAGCAGATTCCCTTGGGGGTGGATTTGTTTGAGTGTTGGTACAAGAAGCTGCAGAAAATATCAATGTACACAAAGCGGTTACGAGTATAGTTTTACGAAGTAAGTTGAACCAAGGATACTTCATGGGCAGATATTTCATAAACCGTAAGACCTTTTCTCCAATTTCGTATTTTATTCTTAAGACTGCGCTGGCTAAAATATTGTGGTTAATGTAACGTTTTTCGAATTGTAAATAAAGTTTTTATAGTTTTTTGGATATCCCAATCAATAATTACTTCCTTTGGAAAGATATATCTATCAGCTTATTGCAAATTCCAGTAGATTTACTGAGTGTTAATATAGTCCAAGAACAAACACCTTTATCAATTACTCATCTTGATGGACTTCTAAGGCGATCGCTAGAAGCTAAATCTCAGAAGGCTGTCGTAATTTTTGTAACTTAAGCACAGTAATAGAAAACATCACCCACAAATAACCGACCCCGTAACCAGCAAACACATCCGTGGGCCAGTGTACACCTAAATACAGCCGACTTAAACCTACAGCGCCAATCAAAATAACGGCGAAACTATAGATGATGATGGCAAATTTTGGGTAATGGGAAGCGAGCAAATATGCTATAAAACCATACAATACCATTGAACCTAAGGCATGACCGCTGGGGTAGCTGTAAGACTTTTCCGTAATTAATTGCTCCCAAAGTTGCGGGCGTTGTTTGCTAAAAGCGAATTTCAAACTATAGCTGAGAACTGTAGCTCCAAGAACATGAAAACCAAATATTTTGGCTTCTTGGGGATACCTTTTCCACAATAGCGTAATAAACGTAACGCCGACGACAGTTACAAGTATGATCGGATCGCCTATTTTTGTAATACTAAGCATGATGCTATCCCATGTGGGATTAGCATACTGATGTATCCATAACAAAATGGCTTTATCAAAAGCAAAGGCTTCTTTCTCCCAAACTTCTTCTGAAAGTTGTGCTAAAAGATAAATAACTAATAAACAAGTAGCTAAACCGGTAACTCCAACGGTAGCAATCAGAGAAATCAAATGAGGATGTACGCGAGAAAACCAGAAGTCAATTAGTTTGCGGAGCAAATTTTGCATAATTATGCATGAAAAATAAAAGGTCTATAAGAAAAAATTGATATGGTTTTGGTGTAGCTATTTTGAAAATATATTTTTTTAATATTTTCTTAAGTTTGGAAATTACTGTAAGACTAAGGGTAATGATTAGTCGTTTTATCAAAGGATATTAAACTTATACCATAACTAGAATTCTACTATTTTTTATTCCTAACTTCGTGTTTATATCTCTCGATGAGTAACCCTAGTCTTCAAGACAGATAAACGATCCCCTTATTTTTCTTAAACTTAAATTACTAATAGATTAAATTTGAGTTAATGATTAAATATGAATATTTGCCCTTGTTGTTCTAACCTGTTATTACGTCATATTGCTCAAGGTAGAACTTATTGGTTATGCATCCATTGTCGTCAGGAAATGCCAAATTTCAGGCTGGAGTTAGCTGTAAGTACATGTGGTAGTACTAAACCTAAATCTGAGTTAGTTGCACCTCTTTTAAGGATAAGAGAAGAGGAGGAGAAATGGAAAGTGTGGGGTGTGGGGAAAGTCCCAACAGTTATAAAGGAGATTTGAAAGCAGGATTTATATAAAAAATACTTTTTTTACTGTATGAAAGATACATCTGTCAGTGTCAGCACACCTGCATTCAGTAAAGTTCATATTTGAAGAAAACCTTGAATTTAAAGAGCCAATCTCTATCAGTTTGTTCGATTTAGCAAAACTAACTCAGCAACTGCTACAGCTATTTCTGTCGGGTCGATAGGTTTAGATAGATGTAGATCAAACCCAGCATTGAGAGTCTTTTGTTTATCTTCTTCTTGGGCGTAAGCGGTTAAAGCGACCGTCGCGAATGGTAGGCGCGTTTTATTTCCCTGAAGTTTAGCTTCGTTCTCCCCCAACCGTTGACGAATTTTACTTATTAGATCATAACCATCTTCTTCTGGCATAGCTATATCGCTAATTAAAATATCCGGAGGCTGGTGATCGAATGCTTCCAAAGCTTCTCTAACTCCACTTGTGGAAGTAACTGTTGCACCGCATTGTTCCAACACTATCGTCACAAACTCACGAGAATCATCCTCATCTTCTACTAAGAGTATATTTAAATTACTCAGATCTGGAAACTCATTTAAGGGATCTGCTAACAAAAACGGCTGTTCCTTACTGCTAGTATCGCTGGTAACTGGTAGGGGTAACTTTACGGTAAATGTACTGCCTTTGCCTTTACCAGGACTCTCAGCGAACACTTCTCCTCCGTGCCCTTCCACTATGTAGCGCACAATTGCTAACCCCAATCCCAAGCCGCTATATTTGCGTTTGGAAGTCCCCTCTACCTGATTGAAACGATCAAAGATATAGGGAATATACTTCGCTTCAATTCCTATCCCCGTATCAATAACTCGGATTTGAGCGTAACTTTGGATTTCTTCGAGATTAATATTAACCGTACCTCCAATTGGTGTAAATTTGATTGCATTAACTAGTAAATTCCATATAACTTGTTGCAAGCGAGAAAAATCGCCATAAATATTTTCTAAGTCTGAATTTTTCTCAAATCTTAAATTTATTCTTTTGGCACGAGCAGATAAAGACACCGTATCTAATGCGACATTAATTACTTTCCCTAGGTCAATTGGTGCAACTTGCAATTCTAATTTACCGCGAATAATTCGCGAAACATCCAGTAAATCATCAATCAATTGAGCCTGAGTTTTGGAATTACGTTTAATAATTTCCAGACCGCGAGCCATTTGTTTTGGGCCGATTTTAGGGCGGTTAATAATTTGCACCCACCCAAGAATTGCATTCAGTGGAGTCCGTAATTCATGAGAAAGTGTAGCTAAGAATTCGTCTTTAATGCGGTTGGCTGCTTCTGCCTCGGCGCGAGCTTCTTGTTCGCGCTCCAGAAGTTGGTTGCGCTCAATTTCTGCTTGTTTCTGCTGCGTTATGTCTTCAATTACGCCTTCATAGTAAAGTAATTCACCCCATTCACTACGAATTGCTTGAGCGCTATGACGCACCCAAATTAACTCATTATTCCAGCGACGAAGCTGAACTTCATCACTTTTGAGAATCCCAACCGTATCAAGTTTGGCTTTCCATTCAAGGTAGATTGTGGGGTCGACATAAAAATCTATTCTTTGATTTCGTAATAATTCTTCTTGCCCGTCCTGATAGCCAAGCAATTTAATCAAAGTCGAGTTTGCTTCTAAAACTGTTCCGGTTGGGGTAAGACGATACAAACCAATAGGTACACCTTCAAATAAAAGGCGGTAACGCTTTTCTAACTCTAATCTTGCTTTTCGCTCTTGCTCTCGTTCCCAGATAGAACGGACAGTGATTGCTAACCTTGTATAGTGTTTGGGCGACTTAATTATATAATCATCCAAACCCAACTTCATTGCTTCGACAGCAATTTCTTCATTACCCGTTCCAGTAAACATAACTACCGGACAGTCAGGGTATTTTTTTTTAATTGTTCGTAATATATCGAGTCCTGTTGTCCAGCGAAGTTGATAGTCTGTAATGACAAAGTTAAAATTTTTCTGCTCTAGTACTTGGGCAAATTCTCTACTATTACTTACTTGAGTTGTCTTTACTTGGAAGAATTGCTCTTTTAACTCCCGTAATGCCAACATGCGGTCATTTGGGTTATCGTCAATTAGCAACGCTCTCAGATTTTCACCTACCATAAATGTTTTCCAAAATCTGTCCAGTTGCGTGGCAAAAATTGCTATTTTTCTTAAATTTTTGTTTAGAGCCTCAGAGGTGATTTATAAAGTAGGCATTAATGAGCGAGAGCAATAAAGTATAACCCGAAGAGCGTCTATTTTTTAGGGCTTGAGTACCTGAAATACCAGAGTTCTAAAATTAATTCTTTACCTGCCAGGGTTCGAGCGGACTTAATAAATCAGCTTTAAAGCTAATAAATAGATTATACAATTTAGTGTTAAGGGAGAGAAGTCCTACACCTAAATTACGACGAGTGGTAGTTATACTTGGTGGCAGTGCTTACGTCTGGCTGAGATAAAAGTGAAAATACAAGCCTGGAATATTAAGCCTGAGATATAAGATATTAATTAAATTTATAAACCAATATTAAAAATCTCATTTGAGTTTTGAAAGTATACTAAAGTTCAAAAGGTTATAGCGCAAAACTGGAAAAAAAATACATATATTGGGGTATTTTAAGGATTCCAGCCATTGGACAACAACGGCTTTTCATTTAAATTAAACCAATATTTATCTACTTGGGTTATTAATTCAACTAACTTAGTAAAACCAACAGGTTTAACCAGATAAGAATTAACTCCTAGATCGTAGGCTCGGACAATATCTGGGTTTTCGCGGGAAGCTGTAAGTATAATTACTATAATACGTTTCAGTTCGGGCTGTTGTCGCAACCACTTGAGAACTTCTAAGCCGTGGCGTCGGGGAAGCTTTAAATCTAGCAATATTAAAGTTGGCATCGGGTAGCGTTCGCAATCTGCATAAGGTTCCCCTCTACTAAGATAAGCAATCGCTGCTTCTCCATCGGGGACAATTTCGATGTGATTTTTTAATTTAGCTTGTTTAAATGCTCTTTTAATTAAAAGCACATCATTGGAATTATCTTCCACAAGTAATATTGAGGAAAGGTGGGAACTCATGCTTCCTTGGAACTAGTCTTTTAGACTAGGATTTATTTTAAATTTTTATTACTAATTATTTATTGATAATTTACAAATTCTACAAAAAGTAAAGTTTTTTTTTACCTTTGTGTATGGATCTATCTATTAGAAACTATTCTTTAGGAATAAATACACGATTTGGAGCTTCTATCCAAAAACGGCTACCTTGACCAAGCTCGGATTCTACACCAGCACAACCGCCAAGTCTTTCCATACCTTTACTAACAATCGCTAAACCTATTCCCGTCCCAGGATAAGTTTCACTACCATGTAAGCGTTCAAAAACATGGAATATTTGTTCTTGATGACGTTTGCTAATTCCGATACCTTTATCTTCTACCCAGAGACGGACTTTATTATTGCGTTCTTCGCTCCAGATTCGGATCGCAGGTTGCTTGTGGGGAGCAACAAATTTAATGGCGTTAGAGATCAAATTACTGATTACTTGGGTTAAAACTATACTACTGCCGTAAACTTCTCCTAATGCTTTGCAGACAGTAATTTGTGCTTGTTTTTCTTCAATTTCTGCTTCTAGTGAATCGACTGCTTGTGCAACTATTTGTGATAGTCTAGTAGGACCCAAATGCAAATCAGCTCGACTCAAACGACTATAGGCTAGCAAGTCTTGAATAAGTTTATCCATTTGCCTAGCGGAATCGACTAATCTTTGAGCATATTCAATACCCAAATCATCGAGGTTCTCTGCATAATCTTCTAAGATTGCTGTTGCAAAACCTTCCAATGCTCGTAAGGGCGCTCTGAGATCGTGAGAAACTGTGTAAGTAAAAGCTTCTAACTCTTGATTAACTTCCTCTAATTGCGCAGTGCGTTCGGCTACTCGCTGTTCTAGTTTCTTAGTATAATGCTGTATTTCTTGATAGAGACGAGCCTGATATACTGCGATCGCAACTTGGTCGCAAACTTCACAAGCAATATCTAATTCTTCGTGGGTTAAAACTTGAGAGTCATCTAGCCACAAGTTTAGAGTACCTAGCAAATCATCTCCAATTCGCAAAGGAAAGCTGAGAAAATTATATAGTCCTTCCGAACGTAAATTCTGAATCTGGGATGAAGCGGGTATCATGGAAAGGTTACCCGTTACATAATCATTTTCATCTTGCTGCAATTTCTGAATAATATTTGAAAGTGCCTGCAGTTCTATTTCATAACCCGTACCGGCGATGTGTTCGCCAGTTCCTTTAGTCATTAGTATTTTTGCGGTCTGAGCTTTGATATCGAATGTATTAATAGTTACGCGAGCACAAGGTAATATCTGTCCAAGTTTATGAATCGCAATAGCCGCAATTTCATTTGGTTTTTGTTGTTTTATCACTCCTCGATCCAATTCATGTAAATTTCGCAAACGTTGTATGGATTTGCGTAATGCTGCTTCTAATTGCTTGCGTGAAGTAATGTCTTCTAGCACAGAAATAAAGTATTTAGGTTCACCTATTGCGTTCCTAACCAGAGAAACAGTTAAATTTCCCCAAACGACCCCTCCATATTGGCGGATATAACGCTTTTCAATTGAGTATGAGGGTATTTCACCTCTTAAGGTTTGCTGAAAGCATTCCAAGTCAGCTTTGAGATCGTCGGGATAGGTAACATCCTGAAAAGTTTTTGATAGAAGTTCGGCGCGACTATAGCCGATAATTTCGCAAATTTTCTGGTTGGCTCGTAACCATCTTCCATCGGATGCAATGTGAGCAATACCCACTGCAGCTTGCTCAAAAGTGGCGCGAAATCTTTCCTCACTTTCTCTTAATTCTACTTCTGCTTGCTTCCGCCAAGTATTATCTAACACAAAGAAAAAACCACGAGAACTATTATCTCCAATAGAACAACCACCAATTACTACGGAAACACGACTACCATCTTTACGGAAATATTCTTTTTCAAATGAATTCAGAAAGCCATTAGCTTTTACTTCGGCGATACTGCGATTATCTGCTTCTCGGTATTCTGTTGGGGTAATTTCGCGCCAACTAATTAATCCAGAATGGAATTCTTCAGGTTCATATCCTAAAAGTTTACATAGGGCGGAATTACCATCTATGATTTTTTCACCCGACCACATTCCGATACCAATCATGTTGGATTCAAAGATATGGCGAAAGCGGGCTTCGCTCTCGCGGAGAGCTTTTTCTGATAAGTTACGTTCTCTAATTTCCGTGCGCAACACTTCATTTGTATGCCGTAACTGTGCTGTTCTTTGCTGTACCTGCATTTCCAATTCATCTTGAGCGCAAAGGAGAGCTTCTTCGGTTTGCTTGCGCTCAGTAATATCAACGTTAGCACTGAAGATTTTTACTACTTCACCACGCTCGTCCTTTATTACTTCCCCTCGAGAAAGCACATGTCTGATTGAACCATCAGGACGTCTAACCCGTAATTCTATTTCTTCATAGATACCGTTGAATATTGCTCGTTCGATTAATTCTTTAACTCGGAAGCAATCTTGGGGATGAATCAAAAATAATAGTTCAACATAACTTATTTCCGATTCATTAGGTTCGAGACCACAAATCCGATAAATTTCTTCCGATAGAGTACTTTTATAAGTTGCTACGTCAAATTCCCAAGTCCCCACGCGAGCAACTTTTTGAGCGGCTAATAATTTAGCTTCATTGTCACGAAGTCTCATTTGCACGTCGACAGATTCTGTAATTTCTCGCGCTATCATTAAAGCCGCATTAACATTATTAGCTTTATCTCTTATCGGACTAAATTTCATTTCATAGTAACGTTTCTTAGAATTGGTCGCGATGAATTCTTCTGTAATACTGAAGCTCTCACCACTGAGCGCGCGACCCCAGTACGTAGCAGCTAAGTTTTGTCGTTTGGGAATGTGAGCAAGCAAATCAAGTACGTTTACTCCCAACTGATGTTTTCTAGCAAAAAGTTGCTCAAAGTCTTGCTGCATTCTAGAATTTGCAGCGATAAACTTATATTCAGTATCTATTACAGCGATCGCATCGCTAGTTTCACCTAAATACTTACTAAAAAATTGATGTAAATCAGCTACGCTAATCTCTGTTTCTTGAAAAACCCGATCATTTGGCGCGTCGCTTTCTTGTGTGGGTTGCAAATTCAATGCAGTTGCACTTCGTTTTATTTTGAGTGCAAAATAAAGCAAAGTGCAAATGAACAGAAATAAGTTCGCTACTGTGGTAAGCATCGACATCCTCGAATGGATTTCTCGAAGTTGTTACAAGCAGAAATAAGATTAATTCGTTCTAGATACGAAGGAATCAAACTTCCTGCAAGTGCTCGTACATTAATTCTACGATCGTTGCCAATACCTGGAACATATCTCTTCTTTTCCTGAAAAGATGTGTAATTAATATAAATCTTTAATTGTGGATCTTAAATTTGTGGCGTTAAAGACCGGGTCCGGGGAAAAAACTATGTATTGTAAAGAGTACGTTTTGCAATACTTACAAGTTGAGTACGCCTTATATCATCGCTTTAGAATAATGGAGCGCAATGTAATATAACTCAACTCCAAAAATATTTGTATGGGTCCAACGATCGCTCATCAAGCTTAAATTAAGCACATTGAACCGTAAAATGAGAAAAGATTTTGGGTTTTTTACAAAAATCTTCTTTTTTTCAGATTTTTGTCACAAGATTGTCACTATCGGTGCTTTAAAGTTATATCAAGTCAAACGAAAAACAAAAACCCCCTTCCCTCCCCACATCTACATTAAACGTAGAAGTGGGGGTTTTTTTTTAATTTTTATGAAGTAACTGACTCGAACCCTTGATTTTACAGATTTACAACTACTCAATTCTGATTTATCACTCCTGTAGAGACGTAGCATGCTACGTCTCTACGAATTCTGACTCCTGACTTCTGACTTCTGACTTCTGACTTCTGACTCCTGACTTCTGACTCCTGACTCCTGACTCCTGACTCCTGACTCCTGACTTCTGACNACTCCTGACTTCTTCTTCAAACCAATAAATCATCTACTGCTGCAGTGAAACCTCGAAGTACTCGTTGAGTGTAGATAATTTCACCAGAAGTAAAAACTAGCTGTTGAGATGATGTGGTGACAATAATCCACCGATTTTCTGGGAAGATTAACCATACTTCCTCAGAACCACTGTGCAAGTACATTTGAGCTTTAGCAATTACTTCCTCTGCTAAATCTGTAAGGGAAACAATCTCAGCGATCAACGGAAAACTTTGGGGAAATATATCTGGTTCGCCATAATGTTTTAATAATTGCGGCGTTAGGTAAGCTATAGATGGCTGCCATTCTTCACCGTCAGCAATACATGGTACATCTGTATATACTTGTCCGCGTTGTTGATGGGAATCATTAAAGTTTCGCCAGTGATAGTAAATATTTCCTTGAATACGGCGCTGTTTAAGGGTTATAACCTTAGAATCAACAAATTCTTGATGTACTACCTGAGTAGGATCTAGTTCTTCTTCGAATCCTTCCTCAAGTTGCTCCGAATTAATTTCATTTAATTGATTGAAGTTATCTGAACGATCTAAATTATCTAAATTTTGTATTTCCTCAAGAGGATTGCGCATCCATTTTTCTAAAGAGAATTCTTCGGAAGTTATTGAAGAATTTTTCATGTTTTCTTCTTCTCCTACTAAGGTATAGGGATTAGGAATAGGTTTGATAAACTAAGTATTAAAACTTGGGTTTTAGGTATAATATTTTAATTTTAAAATTTAATATACGTATTTCACCCATTCCCAGCTCTTAGTTTTTAGTCCCCAATCCTTTGTTTCTAGTTCCCGCTCCCCTATTTGTCTTTAGAAATTTATCCCCAGTACTTTCTCTTGAGAACTCGACATTGAGAGTTATATCTTGAGAATTCTATTTTTAAAGATTTCCCATTGTTAATTTAATTTTTTCAACTTGCTTGATAGCTCGCATTTTTTTAAACAGGTTAATTGCTTTATTAAAATCATCTCGACTTTTGGCGATCGCCCCAATTTGTTTGTAAGTTAATGCTCGTTGAAAGTAAGCTTCTGCTAAATCATATCTAGCGCCAATTTCAGCGAAGGCATTAATAGCTTTTTCGTGAAACTCTAGCGCTTTGAAATAGTCTTTTCTATCCCGATATAACTGTGCTAAACCACATTTAGCTTTACTTTTTGCTTGAGTATAGGGATTATCACTATATAATATAATCCGCTCAAGAAGCTTGAAGGATGTTTCAGTTTCTCCCAAACTTTTGTACGTTAGGGATAAATAATATAGCTTATATTCTCTACCCCATGAAGGAATTCCTTCCTCTGGTAAGCGCTTGTAAAGATAATTAGCAATATCATAAGCTTTGCGCCAATTTCCCTGATGTGAATTTAAGTATGCTAAATAAAACAAAGCTGAAGGCGCGTATTTTTCGTAATCATCTTGTTTGGCTATTTTAACTACCCGCAGTAAGGTTTTTTCGGCTGCTTCTAATTCCCACAAACCAATCTGACTCAATCCAATAGTTGATAAACAGTTGACTTCTATGAGTTGTAGTTTATTCAAAGTATCAGTGCTAACGTTTGAGGTACTTTGTAAGTAGTTTTTAAGTAGCTGTTGGGATTTTTCGCAATATTTGATTACGAGATCGAGATTACCTGAAAAAAAACTAATTTTACCTAAAGTACGATAAAGTCTGGCGCTACGATAACCAGGATCGAGTTTATTTATTATATTAACAACTGCTGTTTTCAGTTGTTCGAGTAATCCACGTTTATAAAATGACCTTGCTAAGGATTCTTGGATTCCCCATTGATTGATCCTGGGTTTGATAATGACATCAGCAGCTCGTTCAAAGTCTGCGATTGTTACGTAGTGATGGTAAGCTTGCAAAGCTTTGAGAGCATCAGCTGTATGTTTAATGGTGACTACACTGTTAGTCCAGTAAGTTGCAGCTCGTCGATGAGCTATTTCCCAGTCACTGCTAGTTTGCAACCTGGTAATAGCTTCTGCAAGAATTACTGGGTGTAACCAATGTCTTCCTTTACGGCATTCTACTAAAGACCTGTCACAAAGACGATTTACTACTCTACGACGCTTTGAGAGAGGAACATCCCATAACAAACACAAAAGTCCTTCAATGTTAACAAAAGGTACATCTTCATCTTGATAGCGGTAACAACCCAAGCGATACAACAGACGATATGCTTCGGGATCGATTTTTTCTAAGCGGTTAAACTGACTAACAACTAAGTTTTCTAATTCCTGCTCAATCAATAAATCGTCCTTTGTCGAATTCCAGTAAGCATCAATATTTTTCTCAAAATCAGTTATGACAGCACCGCTAATGATTTTCATTGCTTTGGCGTTACCACCATAAGCTTTGCACATTTCACTCAATGCTGGAGAGTCACTATTAATTTTGCGACTAGAGAAGAATTGCTTCCAAGCTTGACTATCTAAACCTTTGAGAGTGTATGAGTTTACATCGATTCCAGACTCGCATAGACGTTCTCGACTAGTAATCAAGGTTAGTGAGTTGACACTAGGGTCTGCTAATGTTTGCAATAAATAAAAATAAGAACGTCGAGATTTAATTAACCTTCCATGTTTGTCTAAAGCTGACTCGAGGTTATCAATCAGAATACAAATTTTTTTCTCTCCGTTTTGGAGCTTGCGCTTGAGTCTTTGTAAGTTTATCCACAATTCCCGTCCTGGTTCTTCATGAAAATCCCTCCGCAACCATTCTTCTAGTAAGCTTTCTACAGAAATAATGTGATGGGGTTCTGTAGGCATCCATAATACTAAAAAATCAAAGCCGTGAGTTTTGAAGTACCTGCGTGCTAGCTTCGTTTTTCCAATACCCCCTTCACCTTGAATAACAATGATTTTTGCTCCTTGATTAACTAAAACGTTAAGGTGAGCAATTGCGTCTTCACGACCGACAAAATCTGGGTCTAAGGGGATTTTTGGAGTTTGATAACGTTCGACAATATCTTCCCAACTTATGAGTCCTGCTGTTTGGCAGATTCTAATAAAAGTTTCGCGATTAATGGCTTCTCTAGCCCAAAATCGTTTTAAAGTTGCCTTTGAAGTCAATGCAGTTTCGTACCAAATTTTAGCTAATTTATTCCACCCCTTTCTACGTCTAGCTAGATCAACGGTTTCTAAACCCTGTGTAGATGCTTTCACAGAATCAGCCATACTGAACTTGTTGAATAACACACTATTTTTATGTTACATTTGAGCAGTTACTAGTAGGTCATAAATCATCTTTTTCTTTAATTTTTTAAAGAAAATTATGTCGTGCTTTTACGGACGGTAAAGGAAAATTTGTCGTGAAAAGGTGAATTTATACCAAAAATGAGATCTAAGCAGTAAAACGTAAAAAAATATAACAAACTAGTATAAAAAAATATTATACCAAAATGGCTCTGGGGATCGTAAAAATCGCATCAATGATAACTGAGCCCAAGAAATGAGCCAAAAAATGAACCGAACAAGTAATTTTTGTCTGTCACTATTAAATATATGAATGGTTCAAGCTACAAGAACCTTATTCAAATTTGAAAGAGGCTGGAGCGATGAATTCACCAAATTGCGATAATCGTGAATGCGATCGGGGTTATTGTCCATTTATGGCAGATCCTTTAGATGCTTACAGACAAGTGTGTGTGAAATGTGGACAAGATTACTCTTTCCGCAAGTATAGACTTAATACTTTTTTACTATTGGGAGCGTTGATTAGTTGCATAATATTATTAGTGAATAATCATTCTCAAATAACCGAACCGCAACGCGAAATGCAACCCGCGATTCAAGAACTACAATCAATTTCTTAGAGTCAGTAAACTTGATTTAAGTAGCCTTAATTTAAACCGCTTCGAGTTCTAGCTAATCTAAGTAAGTAAAGTAAACCTAAAGAGCTAAAATTCAGGTTTAAAGAGCATTCATTCCTATTTTCTGGCTTCTGTTAGCAAAATGATGCAGCGCAGTTTTGGGGGTTTCCCCTATGAGTAATACTAAGTCCGGGTTAATTATCCCTTTTCAGAATCAGAGAGGGAAGTGTGGGAAGTGTGGGAGAAAATCCCAAAAGATATAAAGAAAGGGGTTTTAAAAATCGGATTTGGTATAACTGCATAAAGAAGCGGTGCGCTACCGCGCACAATTCAGAATTCTAACTTCTGACTCCTGTCTCTTAAATTCTGCGATAAGAGTAATAATTCAGCTTAATACAGGAAATTATCGCGATTTTAATTAGAAACTCAGGGTCTATCGAATACTCATCTATCTTGAAATAGAATCATGAAAACTAGCACTAGCGAACATAGCTTTTTTTTCATATGGACTTCCAGATTTCTCAAATATTTCCTTCTTGGAAGTGTTGGTTTTGCAATTTCCTATGTAATTGCTGCAGGCTTTAGTGTTCCGCTCACTTCCGTTCCAATATTTTGGTTCTTGATAAACTTGTTCTGGCGTTTGGGAATTACAATTCTCTTACTGATGGGAATTGCAATCCTGTTTGAATCTTGTCGTTAATAATGACAAACAAGAACAGAATTAAATCCTAATTGTCAACTTCTCAATTTTTTAAGCTTTCAACTTCTCAAAGTCTCAATTTCTCAAAGTCTAAATTTCTTAAAGTCTAAAATTCTCAAACTGTCAACTTCTCAATTTCTCAAAGTCTAAAATTCTCAAATTCTAAAATTTTCAAACTGTCAACTTCTCAATTTCTCAAAGTCTAAAATTCTCAAATTCTAAAATTTTCAAACTGTCAACTTCTCAATTTCTCAAAGTCTAAAATTCTCAAATTCTAAAATTTTCAAACTGTCAACTTCTCAATTTCTCAAAGTCTAAAATTCTCAAATTCTAAAATTTTCAAACTGTCAACTTCTCAATTTCTCAAAGTCTAAAATTCTCAAATTCTAAAATTTTCAAACTGTCAACTTCTCAATTTCTCAAAGTCTAAAATTCTCAAATTCTAAAATTTTCAAACTGTCAACTTCTCAATTTCTCAAAGTCTAAAATTCTCAAATTCTAAAATTTTCAAACTGTCAACTTCTCAATTTCTCAAAGTCTAAAATTCTCAAATTCTAAAATTTTCAAACTGTCAACTTCTCAATTTCTCAAAGTCTAAAATTCTCAAATTCTAAAATTTTCAAACTGTCAACTTCTCAATTTCTCAAAGTCTAAAATTCTCAAATTCTAAAATTTTCAAACTGTCAACTTCTCAATTTCTCAAAGTCTAAAATTCTCAAATTCTAAAATTTTCAAACTGTCAACTTCTCAATTTCTCAAAGTCTAAAATTCTCAAAGTCTCAATTTCTCAAAGTCTTAATTTCCCAAAGTCTAACTTTTTCAAACTGTCAACTTCTCAATTTCTCCAATTCTAAAATTCTCAAACTTTTGAAATCTTGAACGATCAAAGCCTCCAAGTCTCAAAGTCTCAAATCAAAATCAACAGATTTTAGCTTGCTCTTACCATAAATGCTGAAAAACAAACAGCATTGGTTTGAGCAACAAGAATGGACACATGGTACTAGCGTACTGGAAATGAATGATTAATGAATATGCATATCAGAGAAAATTTTAGTTTATTGAAATCATTATTAAAATTTCTATAGCTAGAGGCGTTCGATTGAACGCCTCTAATATATTTATGTATGTAATGTTAATTTAAATTTAACTCACTGGTAAATCCTCTATATTTGTGCTAGGAGTGCGTATATCTTCAACTAAAGCCTGAATTTCTGCTGGTGGTTCTGGAGTGAAACGGGAAACAACCACAGTTACAAGCAAGTTAATTACCATACCAACCGTACCTATACCTTCGGCTGAAACTCCGAAAAACCAAGGTGACATACCGCCAAATTTAACACCAATAATATAAGTTGCAGTGAAAATTAAACCTGCAAGCATTCCAGCGATCGCACCTTCTTTGTTGGTACGCTTATCAAAAATTCCCAACACTATTACTGGGAAGAAACTAGCTGCAGCTAAACCAAAAGCAAAAGCAACAACTTGAGCCACAAAGCCAGGAGGATTGATCCCAAAGTACCCAGCCACAATTAAGGATAGTCCAATCGTGATTCTACCTACAAGCAAACGTTTAGCTTCCGAAGCACCTGGATTTATCATCCGATAATAAACATCATGGGCGATAGAACTAGAAATCACTAAGAGTAAACCCGATGCTGTGGATAATGCTGCAGCTAGACCTCCTGCTGCAACCAGAGCTACGACCCAGGGAGGTAATTGAGCGACCTCAGGAGTAGAAAGTACAATAATATCTCGGTGAACATCAAGTTCGTTTGTTTGTTTGTCTGGGGTGAATTGAAGACGTCCATCGCCATTTTTATCCTCAAATTTGAGTAATTCGACGTTTTCCCATTTGTTTACCCAGTCTAGTTTGCGTACCTCTTCAATGGTACGGTTATTCAAAGAATCAATTAAGTTGTAGCGGGCAAACATTGAAAGAGCTGGGGCAGTAGTATAAAGAATGGCAATAAATAATAACGCCCATGCTGCTGAATAGCGTGCCGAACGAGCATCAGGAACCGTGTAAAACCTGACTATTACATGGGGCAAACCTGCCGTTCCCACCATTAAAGCAATAGTGATAAACAAAACATCCAACATAGATTTGTTGGTGAAAGGACTAGTGTAAGCACCAAAACCAAGGCTTTCGTGAATACCATTGAGGTCTTGAGCAATATTACTAAAAGTAAATCCCAGTTGGGGGATGGGGTTTCCGGTAAGTTTCCAAGAGATTGCAAATGCTGGGATCAAATAAGCAACAATTAAAACAAAATATTGGGCAACTTGCGTCCAAGTAATACCTTTCATCCCACCCAAAATTGAGAAAAAGCCGACAATTACCATACCGATAACTACACCCCTGGTAATATCAACTTGTAAGAAGCGGCTTAAAACAATTCCTACCCCTTGCATTTGTCCAGCAATATAGGTAAGAGAAACAAAAATAGCCGCCACAACGGCGACTAAACGAGCAACTTGAGAATAATAGCGATCGCCAACAAAGTCTGGAACTGTATATTTACCAAATTTGCGCAAGTAGGGAGCAAGCAACAGTGCTAATAGTACATAGCCTCCAGTCCAACCCATTAAGTAAATCGAACCGTCGTAACCTAAAAAAGAAATTAGCCCCGCCATGGAAATAAACGAAGCTGCGGACATCCAGTCAGCTGCTGTTGCTGCACCATTTGCAATTGCTGGTACCCCTTGTCCAGCGACAAAAAAACCTTTACTGTCTTTAACCCGCGATCTCCATCCAATGTAGAGGTACAGCAAAAAGGAAATTGCAACAAATAAAATCGTCCAAAATTCAACAGTCACTTTTCCTTATCTCCGGATATTATGTTTGCGGTCTAATTTATCCATTTGGAAGGCGTATATAAAAATTAACATCACAAATATTACAATTGAACCTTGCTGTGCCATCCAAAAACCGAAAGGTAGTCCAAAGAAAGAAATATTATTTAATTGTTCTACCAGCAAAATACTAAGAAGTAAGGAGACAATACCCCAAACTATTAAAAGATTGCGAATTAAAGCTGTATTTTTACGCCAATAAGAGCGGAGATTGTTTTTATTCATTGTTTTTTGTTGATAATTGGTAATGAGTAATAAGTAATGAGTAATAAGTAATGAGTAATGAGTAATGAGTAAATTTTTGCTCCTAACTCCTGACTCCTGACTCCTGACTCCTGACTCCTGACTCCTGACCCCTGACTTCTGACTCCTGACTTCTGACTTCTGACTCCTTACTTCTGAATTCTGACTCCTTACTTCTCAAATCACCGCAGGTTGTAACATTCCAATAGTTCCAGTATTGGCATCAATTTCTACTTCCAAACCTATGGGTAATGTAAGTATAGTTTCAATATGACCGATAGTTGCGCCAAACCAAGCTGGAATTTTCAATGGTTTAATGTGGTCTTGGATGACTTCTTCTAAAGTTAAAGAACCGTAGCCGTCACCAGGGTTACAACTACTACATTGTCCGAAAATAAAACCTGCAAGTTGGTCGAAAACACCTGCTAATTTTAAATGAGTCATCATTCGATCTATGCGATAAATATTTTCTTGGACGTCTTCTAAAAATAAAATTGCACCTTTAAAATCCGGTAGATAAGGCGAACCAACTAAAGCAGAAAGTACGGAAAGATTTCCACCAAAGAGCTTTCCTTTGGCTTTACCTGGAGTAATTGTTTGTATGCGGTACTTTACTTGCATTAAACGGTCGGAATCAGCAGCAGATTTCAAATTTGCAAAAGTTAAATCTTCACCTTTAAATAGAAGCCGACGAAAATATTCTGTTTGGGTCGAATTCCAAGAAGTTAAGCCATTGGGACCATGAAAAGTTACCAGGTTAGTTTTTGCATTGATTGCCAGAATTAAAGCCGTTAAATCGCTAAAACCAAGCAAAATCTTCGGATTTTTGCGAATCAATTCATAATCTAAATAAGGTAAAAGCCGACTACAGCCCCACCCCCCACGTATTGGTAAAATTGCAGCTATTGTGCGATCGCGAAAAAATTCATTGATATCAGATGCGCGCTGTCGATCTGTTCCTGCAAGGTAACCATATCTTTTCATGACATGGGGTGCTATACGGGGGACAAGACCTAAAGCTTTAACTACGTCTCGAACAATATCTAAATCTTCTTTGAGAAATATTGCACTAGCAGGACTAACAATTCCTACAACGGAGCCAGGTTTTAAACGTTTAGGTTTTAAAGGCGAACTTAAGGTAGGCGAACCTACTGCATCCGCCGACTGTAAGTAAGAAGATAAAATACAAGTAGTGGTAGCGGCAACTGAACCAACTATAAAATTTCGACGGTCGATCATTTGATATTATGCTGCTAGGCAAGGGTGTAATGTTTTTCACCATGGAGCAATAGTACTCAAAATCTCAACCAAAGGCGATACATTGAAAGATTTTGTGATTATTGGGGATTATTAGTGATGGGTAATAAGTAATGAGTAATGTTAGCGCAAGCGGGGCGCGCAAGCGCACAGTAATGAGTAAGGTAACAGGTAAAATGAGAGCGAGCGAGATTTTGTAAACTCTGCAGTTAAGTTATATTTAAGATTGCTAGCAAAATATTTGAAGCATTTTTATTCGGCTTATATCCTACACTAAATTAAAAGTTATGGTGTGGGATATAAGCCTTTCCAGCTAAGCTTTTGTCTGTACAAAAAAATATATAACTCCAACTTTAACGTATCTCATATCATTTATCTGGAGGCGATATTAAAATGACCTGAGTTAAGAATGACACTTTATCTCACCTCCAGGGATACAAGCTTTGTTTGATTATAATGTTTGACGCAGCCATTTCAGAATCGCTCTAGCAATAGCTTCTCCTCCACGAGTACTCCAATCTTTGGTGTTGGGAACTGGTACGTGGATAAAGTACAATTCTGCTAGTACTGACACTCTGACATTTGTATCCTCAGCACCATTCAAGACACTTAATTTTTCGCGAGAATTTCTACCATTAGCAATGCGATCGCGAATTCCGAGTTCCTTCGCAATTTCCGCACTCATCAGGGATGATAGCTCTAAATCTTCAATATCTCCTTTAATGTGGTGTACGAGAACTTCTGCTCCCTGAGCATTTTCATCAGCGCTGTTATGGTGGATAGAACAAAAAACATCGTAATCAGCAGCAACTTTACCTATATCGTAAAGACCCTTACCGTTAATTCCACCAAAATCTGTAATTACACAAGGTACTCCCGCTTCGTCAAGTAGACTTTTAGCAGCTTTAGCAGCTATCCAATTCAAATCATATTCATATACACCATTAACTCCAACTGCTCCTGGTTCCCATGTTTTGGGATTCTTACCATGTCCTACTTCGAGTATCACACCTTTTTTCTTCCAAATAGGTTTTTCCATAAGTGAAGAATCGGCATTTTCTAAAAGTTTTTGAGCGTGTGGAATCAGCTTCAAAACTTTACTGATATATTTTTCTTTTCTGAGTCTTGAAAATTCTGTTCCGTCAAATGGTCCATCGATATAACCTGCAAAAGCAATGAAACGAATGAAGTCTTCAGGGGTTGCACTATTATTACGCCAACCCGAATAGACTGGTCTATCAATAAAAATCCAATAACCTTTAACTGCATCTTCTAATGTTGCAAACTTGCAATAAATATCTATTCCATCATGAGCTTTATATTCAACTGGTAAAGCAATGTGAATCTCCTGACGATACTTCATTCCGAATGGGTTAGCGTGTAATTTGAATAATTCTGATTTACCCCAACCGGATTCCAAGATAGCTTGAGCCAATTGAGCTACCTTGAGATGTGCAAACTCTATATTTGTAGAGGCTAAAACTTTTACAAAATCATTCCATTTAAACATTTGATATTCCTCAATAAAGTAACAAAATTAATCAATAAATCAACCGGCTTCCGATTACTCCAATAACCTAGAATTACCGGGTAAAAGTAAGCTCCTGTTGTAGAGATGTTGTGTATAACATCTCTACAGAATTTTGGGAGAAATGAACTACGAACAGCAAAAGATTATTTGAGTAAATCATCTCCTGCAATAATGGTTGTCATAAACTTATAGTTACGATTGCTTTGATAGCGCCAGTCTTGTTTAATCAATCTCATGAAATCACGATGACCCTTGCGAGTACGCCCTACTAAACAGCCAGCACTGGCATAGCTGATATTGTTACGGGGATAGTCATATCCATAGTGCTGATTGATGTAAAAAGAACCAGTATGTAGCTTGTCACCTGTGCGAATCATGTCTTTATTAAAGTCTCTGTGAACAGTAATATCAGACACCTGAATGAGTGCTTCATGGGGTTCAGCATTACCGTGAGTTCCCACTCGCCATGCTTTGTATTGTCCAAATTTGATTCTGGCTGCACCCTTGGAATTCATTGGATTATAGGTATAGTATTTGCCAGGTTCGGTTGTTGCTTCCCAAATGCTGATAATTTTGGGAGTTCTACTGACCACTTGAATAACTAGTCGTAAATCGTTGAAGCTATTAGGTCTATCAGAATTAAGCGTTCCATCTGGATTCATTCCTTCAACATAGATAATGTTGTATTCACCAGTTTTTCTATCAACGTGATAGCCTTTTGCTAACATATACTTAATAATGCGACTAGCCAAATCTTTATTCAGGTTTAGTTCTCTTTGTGGTAACTCATCAGGGTGTGTTTCAATTAGTTTTTTAGCGGTATCGGGTCCCAAAAATCCCGATTCGTTGCACTTCATTAATTCTTGAAATTCTCGAAGTGCTGATGCAGATATTGGTCCAAATTTACCATCTGCTGGAGGTGCAAGAAGTTTGTGCCAAATCAGAATTTCTTGAATATGCTTGGCTAATTCTTTATCGGCTGCTACTGTTTCCAGACCGTATTCTAGTTTTTGACTATAGAATTCTTGTAGTTTCATTGTTTTTTGCTTTAATTATTTTTTGGTTTAATGAAGTTAACAAATTTTGAGGTTTGATAATCAGTGGGATAAATTTGTTTTTAGGGAAAGAAATAATTACCATTTCATGCTTTAACTTTTCCCTGTTGTTATTATTTATAGGACTTACGCAAAATTAACGTAATTGCGTCATTACGTTAGCGCAGCGTTTCCTTTAGGAAAAGCGATAGCGACGTAATCGCAAAAACTCTGAGATTGCTTTCCTACACTGTGTTTCGGTCGCAATGACAAATCTATGTCCTACGGACACGCTGTGCTAACGTTGCGTAAGTCCTGATTTAAATTTTGGAATTTCAACAGGGAAATTTAATTTGATAATTATGTATTTGCTTCTAGTTCCTTTCTTCCCGCTGCTGCGATAGATTCTAGAACTTCGCACATTGCTTCTAAATCATCTACTTGACCATCAACTAAATCGAAGGCAATTAACATCAATTCTCTACGAAGTTTACGAGATATTTTCATGGTGATACTCCGTTCATATTAATAAGAAAATATATTTGCGTCATCAAGTAATTGGATAAAACATGAGTTATAAAAGAAAATCATGTTTGTTTAACTTGCTGACATTTTTATGATGATTTATATTTCATGAATCAACCAGATACAGTTCTATCTCAGTTTTTAAATCACTAGAAACAGTTTGATAAATAATAATGAGCTAATACTGGGCTAATACTGAGAAAAATTGGTATAAAAAATAATTGTTTTTCGGGTTATACTTTTTAGGTAAACAAGTTATTTAAAGTAGGGAAGTACACAGTGCTTACTCTGAAAGCTTCTCCGAAAGGATTAGCAAAAATTAAGAAGGCTAGAGAGAAAAAAGGATGGACAATTGAAAATCCCCAGTGGCTTGTTGCAGCAAGTAAATTATTACAACCAGAGATTAAATGGGAAGAGTTCGGTCCTTATGCTGATGGAGTGTCTCGTGCTACTTTTAAACGGTTTTTGCAAGGAAAAGAATATATAAAGTTAGACGCTTTCAAAGCTTTTTGTCAGGTACTAGGATTAGATTGGGAAGAAGTTACTGAATTAGAAATTGAGAATACTGAATCTTCTCCTTTTTACGTGATTCGAGAACCTTACGAATCCCAATGTTATGAAGAGATAAAAAAACCTGGAGCTTTAATACGTATCAAAGCACCTGAGCAGATGGGTAAAACCCTATTGCTAGAAAGAATTCTTGATACTGCTAGAGAGGAAGGTTATCAAGCAAGAAAATTAGATTTCCAGCAAGCAGATAGTCAAATATTGAGTGATTATCAAGATTTTTTACAATGGTTTTGCGTTAATTTAACCGACATATTTGACCTAGAAGACCATTTAGACGAGTATTGGAAACCTAGGTATGGAATTAACAGAAACTGTACTCGTTACTTTCAGAAATATATACTGACAGAAATTCAAAATCCCCTAGTGCTGGGATTAGATAATTTGGATGTGGTATTTGAGCAACCAGCAATATTTACTGATTTTTGTCGTTTATTAAGAGCTTGGAACGACCAAAGTAAGCAAAGTGACCATATTGGTGAACTTTGGAAAAAAATGCGGTTGGTACTTGTACATTCTACGGAAGTATATGGTGGGATGGATATTAACTCTTCTCCCTTAGCTGGTGTGGGTTTACCTTTTGAGTTATTGGAATTTACCCCAGAACAAGTACGTTATTTAGCAAAGCAATACGAGTTGCATTGGGATGTATCTGTTGTTGAAGATTTGACAGCAATGTTGGGAGGACATCCAGCGTTAATATGCAGAGCTTTTGATTCTGTTAAAAATCAAAATTTGACCCTTGAAAAACTATTAACAATGGCTCCTACAGACGGGGGAATATTTCAAAATCATTTAGGAAAACATTTCCAAACTTTAAGAAAATATCCCCAACTTGCAAATGCATTATTAATGAGCGTAAATTCATCAAAACCTGTAGATATAGCTCCGGAACTAGCGTTTAAGTTACACAAAATGGGGTTAGTAAAACTACAAGGGAATTATGTCACACCACGCTGTAATTTATATCGTCAATATTTCAGCAGTCGTTTAACTTTGTCTTAAAAGATTTAAGTTTATTTATCAACACTACAATCAAAAAATTTTAGGTATGGCTTACGAATATAGATTTTCGGGGACTTTACCAGAAGATTCTTCTACTTATATTAAAAGACCAGCAGACGATAACCTTTATAAAAGTCTCAAAGCAGGAAAATTTTGTTATGTCTTGAATTCACGTCAGACAGGTAAATCAAGTTTGCGCGTACAGACAATGCGTAGACTACAAAAAGATGAAATAATTTGTGTCAGCATAGACCTTTCCATGTTTGATACTTATTTTTCTTCACCAGAACAATGGTATGCTGATTTTATTGATACTTTGATAGAAAAAGTTAATTTAGATTTTGATTTAGATACTTGGTTAGATGAACAAAAAAATATTTCTCCCATTAGACAACTAAGTAAGTTTATTGAAGGGATATTGCTACAAATAATAAATCAAAATATTGTAATTTTTATCGATGAAATTGATAGTATTCTTAGTTTAAAATTTCCCTGCGATGACTTTTTCGCTTTTATCCGTGGATGCTATAACCTGCGTGCAGATAATCCGATTTATAATCGTCTAACTTTTTGTTTGCTAGGAGTTGCAACACCCAGAGATTTGATTGCGGATAGAAAACGTACACCATTTAATATTGGCCAAGCAATTGAATTGACTCCTTTTAGTTTAGAAGAAGTTACTTCTTCATCTTTAATTAAAGGATTGTTAGGAAAAGTAGAGAATCCAAAAGCAGTATTAAAACAAATATGGTACTGGACAAATGGTCAGCCATTTTTGACACAAAAATTATGTAATTTGATTGTCAATAATATTTCTGATAATAGTGGAATTTTAGAGGAACATAGAGTGAGTGAAATTATCAATAATTTGATTATTGATAATTGGGAGTATCAAGACGAACCAGAACATTTAAGAACTATTAGAGACAGGATTTTGAAAGATGAAAGCTCTTCTAGTATATTGCTAGGAATTTATCAAAGAATTTTACAAAATGGAGAAGTTGCAAGAAATAATAGTCCCGAACAATTTGAATTATGTTTATCGGGGTTAGTTATTAAATGTAATGGTAGTTTGAAAATTTATAATCGTATTTATAAACATATTTTTAATTTGAGTTGGGTTGATAAGCAATTAGCAAATCTCAGACCTTATTCAGAATCTTTTAATAGATGGTTAGCATCGGGTTACAAAGATGAATCCCGCTTATTAAGAGGACAAGCGTTGCAGGTTGCTTTAAATTGGTCAAGAAATAAAAATCTTAGCATCATTGACTATAAGTTTTTAGCAGCAAGCCAAGCATACGAAAACAAAGAAGTAAAAGAAGCAGGAAAAAAAGCTCAAGAAGTTTTGCTACAAGCAAATAAAAAAGCTAATCGACGGAGTAAAATTGGAGTTCTATTTTTATCTTTTTCCATAATGATTTCTGCTTTATTTGTCAACTCAGCAGAACAAAATAGAAAAGCAATCCTTGAGTTCAACACTATACAATCATTAGGAAATCTTGCGTCACATTTATTCGCTTATCGGCAAATAGAAGCTTTGAAATCTGCTATACAAGCTGGGGACAAATTACAAAAACTAACCAAAGATATTCATTCCTTTGAGAGTTATCCAGTTAGTAGTCCTATTTCAGCTTTACAACATATATTAGATAATATTCAGGAACGCAATCAATTAAAACATCAAGAGAATACAGGGGAAGTAAACAGCGTCAGCATTAGTCCTAATGGCAAATATATTGTTACTGCTTCTACAGACACAACTGCTCAGTTATGGGATAGAAATGGTAAAAAATTAGCTCTACTTAAACATAAAGAAAAAGAAGGTGTAGTGTTTAGAGCCAATTTTAGTCCTGATAACAAATACATTATTACTGCTTCTACTGATACAACGGCTAAAATATGGGACTTATTTGGTAGTGAAATTGGGACACTCAAACATGAGCAAAATTATAAAGTAAGCAGAGCTATTTTTAGTCCTGATGGTAAACGCATTGTTACTGTCTCATATGAGAATAAATACGACTATGAATCAACCTATAAAATTACCTCCTGGAATTCACAGAATTATAAAAAAAAATCGTCACTTTCACTTCTACAGAAAAAAGATGAACAAATAAAGGTAATTGACGTTGTATTTCCCCTTAATCGATTAGTAATTGTCACAACTTCAAAAAAAGGTAATGTTCAATTATTAGATGAGCAAGGTAAACTTATCCAAGAATTAATTGGTCATAAAGATGAAGTTAAAAGTGTTGATTTTAGTAAAAATAGTCAGTTAATTGCAACTGCATCTGGGGATAAAACTGTTCGTCTATGGAAGTGGGATCCAAACCGGAAATTACAAAAGGATTTTATTCAAGAATTGGAAGGACATACTAGTATAGTTAATGGTGTTTCCTTTAGTCGCAATGGTCAGTACATTGCTACAGCTTCCAGTGACAATACCGTTCGCTTATGGAAGAAAGATGATGATCAGGAATTATATACGAGTAAAGAAGTATTAAGAGGACATACAAAATGGGTATATGGTGTTGTCTTTACACCTGATAACAAACATATTATTAGTGCATCACATGACACGACTGCAAGAATATGGGAATTATTTAAAAATAAGCCAAAAAATATTTTCCAAAAGATTGACAGTCAAATATTTACTGTTGCTTTTGGTGGTCCCAATGGAGAAATAATTGCTACTGGATCAGCTAATGGTAAAGTCTACTTATGGAATAAAAATAGGAAGTTGATTAGGGAATGGCAAATTCCAGAATCGCCAATGACAAAAAAAACGCCATCAGTTTACACCATTGCTTTTAGTCCTGATGGAAATCAAATTGCTACCGGTTCAAGCGATAGTAAGATTCGTTTATGGGACTTAGAAGGGAAATTGGTTAAAGTCTTAAATGGTCATGATAACCAAGTTTTGAGTATTGCATTTAGTCCTGATGGAAAAAGAATTGTAACTGGTTCTAGGGATAATAATATTCATTTATGGGATAACAACGGTAATCTCCTCAAACAAATAAAAAAACATACAGACTGGGTAGAAAGTGTTGCATTTAGTCCTGATGGAAAACAATTTATAACTAGTTCTCGCGATAAAACTGCTCATTTGTGGAATAAAGATGGTGAATTTATCAAAGTATTAGAAGGATACAAAGACTGGGTAGTAAGTCTAGCGTTTAGTCCTGATGGAAACTACATCGCTGCAGCTTCCCGCGATGGTAATATCCGTTTGTGGGATAAGAATGGTAAATTTATCAAAGCATTAGAAATCTACCAATATGGCATTAAAGATATTGCTTTCATTCCTAATAACGGACAGTTACTTGCAGTAGCTTATTATGATGGCACCGTTCGCTTGTGGGATAAAGACAGTAATTTTATGCGACAAGAATTGGTAGGACATGGTGACCAGATACATAGTATTGCATTTAGTCCTGACGGTAAACAAATCGTTACTGGTTCCCGTGATGGTACTGCTCGTCTGTGGTCTGTGGTTAGTTTAGAGCAACTAATTAATGATGGTTGTATTTGGCTTCAAGATTATTTTGTTACCCACCCTGAAGAATTGAAAAGACTTAAAGTTTGCCATCAATATATTAAATAAAATTTAATGGACTTACAAAAAAAAAGACATTTGCAAGAATGATTATCATTATTTGGGTTAATTGTCTACTGAATGTCCTTTAAATTGGTTGCTTAACTGGAATAATTGAAACGTATACTTTCCTGAGAAGTTGTCGCCTTTCATGTCCTGATACGGTTTGCTAGGTTGCATGAATTGATGCACCTTCAAAAGAAATAGCGATTTTATTAATTACCAATTACAAACAACAATAAATCGAGATTTCTCTAAACTTAATTTATATTTGATGACAAACTATTTCGAATACGGTTGGTAATTAAGTACTTTCTTGGTAAGAATAGAGAATGGGTAGCTTTGGATAAGCAAATAAGTCCAAATATTTTAATTTTTAACATTTATGCTGAATGTTTGTCTTCAATTCACTGTTTGCTTGCCTTGCTACTCTTACCGGCGATGTCCTGTTTTACCTCATACCCTTGTCATTCGCCGGACTTTTAGTTTAATCTCGAACCAATGGTGTAGCAATAGGTGCTGCTATGTCTGATTTTCATGCTTCTAAAGAAAAAGATCGATCTTTGGAGCAAGCTCTAACGAATAAAATCATTGATGACTATTTTGAGCATTCGGAAAGTTGGCTTCGGGCTATCTTAAGAATGTGTTTTTTTTCTCTAGCTCATTTAAAAGCAGAACCGGTATTCGTGGTCGAATGTCCTAATCAAGCAGTTGCAAAACGACTGAGTCGAAAAACTTATCCTTTTCGCGGAATTGTCTACTACTTGACTGATGACTTCGATGCTGATGACCGTTGTTTATTTTGCTATAAAGACCCAAGCAAGGAAACTTGGAAATGTTTCGATACCAGTGCAAACACCTGGAAAACTCTGACTAATCTGCAAGCATCTAAAGCTCAAACTGATGGATGATAACCCATCCTTTTACTGTTTTGACCGATAGCTAATCAAAAATTTATGAAGTTTTGGAGTATCAAGAAGGGATGAGGGTAATGGATAGGTTTTTATTACCAATTACCTGTTACCCATTACCCATTATCTATTCCTTAAATTTTTCAATGCTCAATCTTCCAATAATTTAATTATCCTCTGCAAAACTTGTTGTTTTTCCCGCTCGGTGATTTCTGGCTGAGAATTATTCAATGTATCGGGATTGATCCAAATATCTGCATATTCGATATTAACGCAATTAGATGCAATAGTATCAATCCATTTTCTGGGGTCGAATCTATCATTTTTAGTTATGTCATCTAATATTTGCTCAATTACTGTTTCTGCTTCCATCCGAATAAAATCTGAACTACGACCTGAAAGTTCTACTTGAAAAGGTAAACCTTCTGTGTGACGCTTGACTGTCCAACCATCCCAGTGTCTTAATATTTTACTTACAACTCTTTCATCTGTTGGTCTACCCCACCATACCCAAATTTCTTTTTCAAACAAATTTAAATATGCTCCACTGCATACTTTCTCTTCATCTGGAATTGCTACTGGGTCACAACTTTGAAGGAGTTCAAATAAACTTGAACCGGTGGAAAGTAACTCAGTAAGATAATTATCAAATCTATAATCTAAAATCAGTTCTGGATGATATTTAACTGTGAGAAGAGTCTCAGTACAATCGGTTTTGCTATTTTCCAACCAACCTCGATAATTTTTCCAGTGATAATAATCAATATCTGTTTGTACTTGCGAAATATCTATTCTTAAATATTGGGCTATATCAATAATTCCCTGTTCAGCCCAGCGAATTCCCCAACCTTCCCAATTTAACTGGAGCAGGGAAATGAAATATTTACGAACTGCTGGATACTCATAACCATCACCACCCCAAAATATCAGCTGTTTCTCATGAGTATCTACGAGTACTGCACCTTCACACCATAGGTCATCCAATAAGGTTTCTACAGGTTGCAAAGACTTAATATAGTCAATGGTAATTTGGGGACCATAAAAAATATCTTTGGGAATAGAAATTGCACCCCAATGAGAATAGTAAATGTTTATTTCCCTGTTTTGGATAATAACGAAATTGGATCTGTGTCCCATATAACCTCACCCTTAGACATTACAAGTTACAACTTGATTTATGGCGTTTCAGCGAACAAAAACTCCTCACTGATACTTAAACAGTCCATACTGTGAAGAAACCTAGCGAAGTTTAGTCTCGCCAAAACCAAAGTATAGTACTAATGAACTATAGTCAAGTAGCAAGGTTATTTGATGCTTGTTAGTCTTGACAGCTATAAGTATAAGAGGGTATTAAGAAAGCGTCATCCTTGTTGTTAAGGTTATTTCCTAATCAAAAAATTTACTGCTACAAATACTTTTACAATCAATGGGGAAGAAGTATGGGATAAGTTTATCTCAATCAACTAATCTTATTGATTAAGTTATAAATATTACTTAGTGATGCATTGTTCTCTGGTGGTTTGTTTCTCACCGAAGTCAGAAATATTGAAACTAGTGGAGGGGTAAATCCTCCTTAACCCCTCTACAAGCAAATTAAATTTCTACAAGCAACTAGAACTTTAAAACTGGGGACTCATTAGTAAAATTTGCCTAACTATAATTACCAGCGCGATCGCAATTGTTAAAACTAGGGTAATTTTTCCACCAGGAGCAAGAATTTGATGGTCGTTATTTGAATCGCGATCAGTTTCCCGTTGTTTCCAACTCATCAACGCTGGAAGAATTCCCCCTAAAATTGAGATACTAAAACTTCCTGCATAATCTAGAGCACCAAAAAATATGTTGGGATTAATTAGTGATAAACTCATCGGCGGAAACATCACCAATGAGATTACTGGTAAACGGGGAACGGGCTGATTAATCTCAAACAAATTCATGTCTTGGAAAAAATCCCGTAAACCAAAGAAAAAGCCAATAAAAGAAGTTACGATCGCAAACTCTGAAAATACAGGAATTAGTACTCCCAAAATATTCTGTGCTCCATGGGTGTAGAGGAACTGTAAGGGGTCGAAAACTGTTTCCCCCGAGGAAATATTCTCCACGATTTGAGGACTAATACTTCCTAAAATTACAGCATTCCATACCAAGAACATAACTAGAGGGATCGAAGAGCCAATAACAATTGACTTGCGAATCTTTTGTATATCCCCTTCCAATTGGCTAACGATGACTGGTACGACGCTATGAAAAAACATCGCCACCAACATTACGGAAACAGCCCCAGGTAAAGCTCGCCAATCTTGAAATAAGAAACGTACTGGGTGAATCTGCGTTCCCTCTAGAAAAACTAGCCCTAAAAAGGAGAAAACAACAATAACAACAAAGATACTATTTAACTTCTCTACAAATCTGTCTCTTGCAAGATACAAAATGCTACCAAAAAGCGAGGTAAACATTATTGCTCCTACCCACGTCGGTAAAGCCCCATCCATACCCAATAAGTGAGAGGCTCCACCCAAGAGAATATCACCACCACGAGCTATATATGCTACTAACAAACTGTAATGAAAGAATAAGAACGCACCCCCAGCCAACCTACCAGTAAATGTACCCAGTGTACCTTCAACTATTGACAAGAAGCCTAAATTCGGACGTCCTTCTACACGCATCCTATTTAAGGTGACCTCTGCAATTAAAAGACCCGAGATCAATACATATAGCCAAACTGCAAATAACAGTGCCGTAGATGGAACTATACCACTTGGTAAAGTGACCGCTGGTAACGCCAAAATTCCTGCCCCAACTGTATTCCCTGCAAGCAAAGCCGCACTTCCAAAAACACTACCGGGGTGATGTTTTAGTTGGTTACCATCCTTTTCTAAATGAGAAAATAGACGAGTAACTTTTGGTTCATCAGACTGGATATTAGTTTTTATTTGGGTCATGCTAGGGTAAGTGTATTTTTCCAACCAGAAATTAACTTATGTAAATCATTTTAACAAAAAGTTTTTAATAATTGTTAAGTCGAAAGGAATAACTAAGTTTCTTCCTTAATGTATGAATAAAAATATTTATCCTCTTTCCTTTCACCTTATTCGTTATAGCATATCTATTTATTTGGAATATTATGTGTCTGTGACACAGCTTATAATGCTTATTAACTTTGTTAATAAATAACAAAAAATTACTAAATTGCCCATTACTAATTACTAAATAATCCCACTTCCTTTAGATGTCAATTTCTATTCGTCTGCTCAAAGAAAGCGAACTAATGCAAGCTAACTATATTTTTCGGGTTGCTTTTGGTAAATTTGTTAAACATCCAATTCCGGAGAATTATGGTAGCGATCTAAACTATATGAATCGTTGGTATAACAATCCAGAAGCAGCATTTGCAGCAGAAATTGATGGACAAATAGTAGGAGTTAATATAGCTACTAATTGGGGTAGTTTTGGACTATTTGGTCCCCTTATTGTACATCCAGATTTTTGGGAGCAAGGTATTGGGAAAAAATTAATTGAACCTGCGATCGCATGCTTTGAATCTTGGAACATTAAACAAGCAGGATTTTGTACATTTGCTAACAGCCCTAAGCATTTGTGCTTATATCAAAAATTTGGTTTTTACCCCCGTTTTCTGATTGCATTTACTTCCAAACAACCTCAACCTTACCAACAAGCTTTGCAAAGAATTAAATATTCTCAATTAAGTAATTTGGAGCAAATGGAATCTCTCCAAAGTTGTTATGAATTAACAGATACAATTTACGATAATTTGGATGTTAGAAGTGAAATAACTACAGTAAACAGCAAAAATTTAGGCGATACTATTCTGCTTTGGGGTAATGATACCTTGTTAGGTTTTGCAATTTGTCACTGTGGAGAAAATACAGAAGCAGGTAAAGATACTTGTTACGTGAAGTTTGCAGCTGTGCGTCCAGGTAAAGAGACTGAGCAGTGGTTCGAGCAACTCTTACGAGAGTGTGAAAAATTTGCTATGGAACAAAAACTATCTCGTTTAATTTGTGGAATGAGTACGGAACGCGATCGCGCCTATAAAAAAATACTTGCTCTTGGTTTTAAAATTGATAGATTAGCTGTGGCTATGCATAAACCAAATCAACCTGCTTACAATCGCTCTGATGTCTTTGTTATTGATGATTGGCGTTGAGAGATACATTTGGTTGTTATATGTCAATACGGTTCAGTTAAGGTTGAACCATAATTATTTTGGGCATGTAGAGACGTTGCATGCAACGTCTATAGCAACCGATTTAGTCTTATCTGAACCGTATTGTGTTATATGTCTGCATAAAGTAAAAATAATGTAGCTTTATTGCGGTGATTTTGAAATTTTCGTCCTCTATACTCAGAGGTGCAATATACGATCTGAGAAAATCCTATAGTGTCTTTACCTCCATCTAAATTTTCCACTATAAATTCAAATCGCAAAGCAGGTGCTCTCAAACGTTTGCGTACTCTAAGTCGTATTTTAGATCGTGGGATCGTAATTCCGGGAACAGGTATTAGTCTTGGTCTGGATCCGATTATAGGATTGCTGCTACCTGTAGGTGGTGATATCTTGGGGCTTTTACTTTCTGCTTATATTGTTGTGGAAGCCTTACGTTTAGGTGCTTCTACTGAAATAGTAGCTAAAATGCTTCTAAATATTATTTTAGATACCCTAATCGGAGTAATACCAGTTTTAGGAGACGTGTTTGATTTTATCTAGAGAGCTAACGAATATAATCTTAAGCTACTTGAAGAACACTTGCAGTAACGCACCATTCCAAACTTTAGAATTACAGGTTATTAAATTCTTATTCTTAAAGTGGTACGCGAATCTATTGTAGAAAACTTTGTTATGTAATATTTAGAAATTCAGTTTAACGATTCAGTATGATGTAAGATATGCTCTGTGGGGGAGATACACTGATCAAATCCTATTATGTCCTTACCTCCATCAAAATTTTCCACTATAGACCCAAATAGTAAAGCAGGCGCTCTCAAACGCTTGCGTGCTCTAAGTCGTATTTTAGATAGTGCGATCGTAATTCCGGGAACAGGTATTGGTCTTGGTTTGGATCCGATTATAGGACTACTACCCGTAGGTGGTGATTTCCTAGGAATTTTACTTTCCGCTTATATTGTTGTAGAAGCTGCACGTTTGGGTGCTCCTGCTGGAATGCTAGCTAAGATGGTCCTGAATATTATTTTAGATGCCCTAATCGGGGCAGTACCAGTTTTGGGGGATCTGTTTGATTTTACCTGGAGAGCTAACGACTATAATCTCAAGTTAGTTGAAGAACATTTACAGTTTCCCGGTCGCAAAAGGGATCGTAACGTATGGTTTATTGTAATGTTGGTAGCTGGCTTATTACTTCTCACTATCGGTTTAGTTTCCTTAACAGTAATGATAACTAGCTTTTTGGTAGGATTATTTACAGGCAAATAAAGCACACACAATAGATTATTTTTTTAAATAAATGCAAGATTGGTGGCAAAAAACCTTTCCCAAAGGTAGACAATACTTAACGATTACTGATGCTAGTGGCTATCCCATGCAAGTAGCTTACGGAGAAAAAGGAGTAGGGAAGCCACTAATTTTATTACATGGTATTGGTAGTTGGAGCTACAACTGGCGTAAAAGTATTGAGCCATTGTCCCAACATTTTCGGGTAATTTGCTTTGATGCTAAAGGTTTTGGCTTTTCGGAAAAACCCCAAGATCGTCGAGAGGTTGAAGGTCACCAAGCGATTGAATTTGAGCGCATTATTAAGGAATTATGTGACGAACCAGCGACGGTAGTTGCAGAATCTTTAGGAGCGTTGATTGCTTTAGCGCTTGCTCAAGAGCATCCTCAAATTATTGGGCGATTAGTGGTGGTGAATGTCCCAATCTTTACAGAAGCTTTGCCTCATTGGGGCATGAGATTATTTTCCCACACCCCATTAGAAGTAGTTCAAATAATAGATCGTTTGCGTTTGACGTATTTATTCGCACCCCTGATTAGAGAAGTTATGGCGATTGAACGACGTGAGGTGCTGTTTGACCCATCAATATTAACTCCTGAGGATATTTATTGGATAACTTATCCGTTTATTGAATTTCCCGGGACTTTAACCAAAGCAGCTGAAGAACTACAAATAGCAGATCGAGAAATCAAAAATTGTAAGTTCAACAAAACTGGTTTATTAAGCAAGATACAAAATAACCTAAACTCTGTAGATTGTCCCACATTAATATTGTGGGGAGAGCAAGATAGTTGGTTTCCTATTGCTCATGGTTATAAGTTAAATCAATGTTTACCTAACTCTCAGTTGAAAGTTTTAAGAAATTGTCGTCACGATGCTTCATCAGGTGCTTCTGAGGTCGTTAATGAAGAAATTATTGAATTTTTAATGGGAACTGATTTTATTTAATCGAATCTTATTTTCTAAAAAAAAGACGTTGCATGACAACGTCTAAATCTTATGAGTCAAACATAATTTATTTCAAATTTTATTGTTCATAAAAATCATAAATATTAGACAGTATTAATGAATAAAAAAAAAGGTGGGAGGAAGCATATCAATCGCTTTCAAACTCCCACCCTGACATTTGTCGCTGAAGCGTAGAGAATTTATATAAACCATGCTGTACTTTATTTTGGGGGCTAACGTGTGGGTCAAGAACAGCATTCGTATATATTTGATATTCTCATCGCGGCAAATGTCAAACCTGATTATTGTTTTACAATTATCTAAATTTTAGTATTTAGATGATTTTGTGACTAATCTTTATTTTTGAGAAAGGTAGACAATGTATCAACTATTTATTGAAATGGTGTGATACACCCTGACAACAACACCCTTGAAGTCGTTTATCTTTATATAAGATATCCTGCCAATTTTGGTTGAGGTTGCCATTTTGGCAACTTTATCTATAAAAATAAAAACTGTAATTAAAGCAGCAAAAACAAAGTAATTATTAGTGCTTGTAAGTAGTTTTTATTGTTTTTATATTAATATTTAATATTTAATTAATGGTATTTTCTCGGAATAATAATTATTTATTCTGGTGTTCAAGTAGAGAAATCGTTTTCATGTAAGGATAGATGCCATTATTTAGTATTGGATGGGATCGATTCCTCATTCACATGAATGAGC
Organism: Mastigocoleus testarum BC008; assembly: GCF_001456025.1. Lineage (GTDB taxonomy): Bacteria > Cyanobacteriota > Cyanobacteriia > Cyanobacteriales > Nostocaceae > Mastigocoleus > Mastigocoleus testarum. The sequence continues at coordinate 276,436 of NZ_LMTZ01000001.1, read as the reverse complement.
TTATTCAAAATATGGAAAAGAAGAGATTAAGTCTCAGGATGTCTGAGAAAAGATTAAATAAGTTACGGGCTTATGCGGCGGATAGAGATAAGACTATTACATCTTTGGTCGAAGACTGGATCGACTCACTTCTCAAAAGGAGATAGACAAAAACAGCGCTATCCTCTCTCCTCTATCGGCTAAAGGCTGATTTTGTCGGAGGATGCACCGTTTTTGTCCCGGCATTCCTCCGCACACCTAATTGAGTACAATTTAGGTGTAGGACTCCTGCTCGGTTAAAGTTGAGTTATAGGTAGATGGAAAGGAATTTTTCTATTTGTAATTCTTTCGTGTCTATAATTTTTTAGATCTCGATCCGAGCAAAATGTCAAACAAGCAATCCAAACAAATCATTATTGTCGGTGCAGGACCTGGCGGTTTAGCCACAGCCATGAGGTTAGCTCATTTGGGCTACAAGGTACAGATTTTCGAAGCAGCAGATCGAGTCGGTGGTAGAATGCGCGGCTTTAATGACGGAGCTTATGGATTTGATACTGGACCAACAATTTTACAAGTACCCCGTTTGTACGAAGATTTATTCGCAGATTCGGGGTTAAAGTTATCTGATTATATTAGCTTTAAACGTTTAGAACCCAATACTCGGATTTGCTTTTGGGATAATACTCAACTCGATCTAACATCCGATTTGGATGCTTTCAAAACCCAACTAGCAGCGATGCGTCCCGATCTACCCGCAGCTTTTGAACGTTGGTATGAAGAACATATTCGCAAATACGATGCTAGTTATGACGCTTATTTGGGTACTCCACCGCGTTCTATCTTAGGTTATTTACGGCTTGATGAAATTCTTGCTGCAATACCGTTTCGTCCTTGGGAAAGTTTATATCAGCATTGTTGGCGCTTTTTTCAAGATGATCGCTTAGTTTATGCTTTGAGCTACCCTTCCAAATATTTGGGAATGCATCCAACTCTTTCCCCAAGCGTTTTTAGTTTGATTCCTTATTTGGAATTTGCTGATGGAGTATGGCATCCTGAAGGAGGTTTTCGCAATCTTGCAGCTGCGATGGGTAAAGCTGCAACAGATCTAGGTGTCACCATTAATTTACAAAGTCCTATTAAACAAGTTTGGATTGAAAATGGTCAGACTCGGGGTATTGAACTAAAAGAAGGAAACAAAATTCAAGCTGATGCGGTAGTGGTAAATGCAGATTTTGCTCATGCTGTGAAAAATATACTGCCAGATTCAGTCCGCGATCGCCGCTATACTGACAAAAAACTCGATCACATGCAATTTTCTTGTTCCACATTTATGTTGTATTTGGGAATAAATAAACGCTATGAAGATTTACCCCACCACCAAATTTATCTTTCCGAACACATTCGCAGACGACAAAAACCTTGGTTAGATGATTCGGCGCTAGATGAAACAAATCCTTCTTTTTATGTGTGTAATCCCAGCATCATCGATCCGGGTAACGCACCTGAAGGTCACAGCACCTTATATGTATTAGTCCCAATTCCCAATACTTCCCATAATGTAAATTGGGGAAGCAAACAAAAATCATATCGTGATTTCATTATCAACAGGATGCATCTATTGGGTTTCAAAGATGTAGAAAAACATATTGTAACCGAAACTTGTTATACAGCAGAAACTTGGGTCGATGACTATAAAGTTCATCTCGGTGCAGTTTTTAATCTCAGCCACAACTGGAATCAACTAGGTCCTTTCCGTCCTCCTATTCGTTCTCATAATACTAAAAGATTATACTGGGTTGGTGGTGCAGTCCATCCTGGTAGCGGACTGATTACAATTTTAGAATCTGCAAAAAGTGCGACGGTATTTATTGACAAAGATTTCTAAAAATAAAGATTCATAAAAATTCTGCGCTGGGCATATAGAATTAGCCATAGGGCATTTTACTCGCAGTATTTTCTGGCACGAAGTGACTAAAGAGATGCACTTAATTGTGTTTTTTAAGTGCATTTACTAATCTCTTTTTTTGTCTTTTGAGTCGCTAATTTCAGTATAAAAAATACATTAATCTATATACCGAACCAGCTTTTGAGTAGTGAGTTTGACGATTTTCCGCTGTTATTTACCTCTTATTGATTTCCTAACAAGTATTATGGTATTAAATATTACCCATAGGCTATAAATTCTACCGGATGTCGGAAACTTATACTTGGTGGGAGCATAAAAACTATAAGAAAAAATAGGATTATTGGAATTGCATTTAAATTCAGCGTTATTTACAAGTAAGTCTAATAACAGACAAATTGCAAAAGATTCTGCTCCCAAGCGGGGCTTATTTTGGGCGACTCGAACCCGCATTCTCGTGTGGTATGTTTTGACTATCACTATTATTTCTATTGTCTCAATCCCAATATTTCGCGAATTATTGTATATTCGCGTTGATGAGCGAGTTCGTAAGGACTTGGTCAAAAGAATACTTGTATTTAATACGTTGATAGAAAATGAAGCTAATACTTCGCTATCTGCATCAGATTTAGCAAAGCACCCAAATTTCAGCAAAAGTCAAGTTTTCGATCCTCGTTTTGTGCGTCCATCTTCCCATAAAGAACTAAAAAATTTTTTCGATCTATTTTTGAGCGAACAACTTCCAGAAGATGAAACATTTTTTATGACTTTCGTTGATGGAAAATTTTATAAATCAAATCCCCGAGGACGACCGGAAATTTTCGATAGAGATACAGTATTAATGCGTCGTTGGGCTAAATTAGTTAAACCAGAAAGAGGCGAGCAAGAATTAGCCGACCCCAAATTAGGTGGTCTAATCTACATAACTCAACCAGTAAAAATACGAGGTAAGAACTTAGGAGTATTTGTCATCGCTCACACTGTAGCTGACGAACGTCAAGAAACAATTGAAGCGACCACAGTTGTCGTTCAAGTGATGAGCGTGGTTATGTTAGGGGCTTTGATGCTTGCTTGGATTGCTTCTGGAAAGGTATTAGCTCCTTTACGTTCTTTAAGTACCACTGTGCGTTCTGTTAGTGAATCCGACTTAAGTCAACGGGTTCCAGTATATGGCAAAGATGAACTTGCAGATCTAGCAAGCACTTTCAATGACATGATGGATCGATTGGAAGCAGCTTTCACTACTCAACGTTATTTTATTAATGATGCAGGACAAGAACTACGAACCCCTATTACTATTATTCAGGCCTATTTGCAGCTAATATGTAATGACGCTCCGGAAGAAGTGGAAAAAAATGTCACGTTGGTATTCGATGAATTGGATCGAATGAGCTCAATTGTAGAAGATCTAATAATACTTGCGAAAGCGGAACGTCCAGACTTTTTAAATGTAGAAACAGTTGATGTGAGTAGTTTCAGCGAAGAATTATTTGCTAAGGCTCAAGCTTCGGGAGAACGTAATTGGCGCGTAGATCGAGTTGCCGTAGGAGATATTGTAGTAGATCCCGAACGGCTAACACAAGCTTTTATGAACCTGGTACAAAATGCAATCCAACATACAAAAAGTACTGATAAAATTACAATTGGTTCTTCAATTACTCAAAATACAGTAAAATTCTGGGTGCGCGATACGGGAGAAGGGATTGATGAGCAAGAGCACGAAAGGATTTTTGAACGCTTTGCTCGCGCGAGTAGTATTTATAATTCCCAAGGTACTGGGTTAGGATTATCTATTGTCAAGATTATTACAGAAGCTCATGATGGAAAGGTAATACTACATAGCAAGCTGGGAGAAGGTGCTAACTTCTGCATGGTTTTGCCAGTTGAGCCGATTAACTTAAAGTAAAGTAAAATTCTTGCTTATGCTGAGTTTGCTGTTACTGATAAAATTCCCAAAACTATCTACAAAAAGTAAATATTAAGTAATTTAGATTAAGTAACCGATCCAAATTTATAGTACTGGGTAATTTCGTAGCACCACGTAATAAGATTAGGAAATTTGTAAATTTGTAAATTCTATTTGTCATACGGACACGCCAAGCTAGAGTCTGCGGCGTCGGGAGATCCGCAAGGTGACAGCATGTCATATTTCGACTTTCGACTTGCGCGTAGCGCTATATCTTAAATATTATTCAAAATATTTCAAAATAAATCAAAATATTCACAATCAAAATGCCGATATCTGCCGCTAATAGACTACGAAAATTACTTGAAAGTCCAGAAATTTTGGTAATTCCGGGGGTATATGACTGTCTGAGCGCCAAACTAGTGGAACAGGTTGGTTTTGAAGTTGCTGCAACAAGTGGTTTTGGAATCGCTGCTTCGACTTTAGGATTACCAGATTACGGTTTTTTGAGTGCGACTGAAATGTTCTACAGTGTGGGAAGAATAGCCCAATCCATAAGTCTTCCCCTAATTGCTGATTTGGATACTGGCTATGGTAACGCCTTAAATGTCATGCGGACTGTTAGGGATGCTGTGCAATTGGGATTAGCGGGAGTAATTTTAGAGGATCAAGAATCTCCCAAAAAATGTGGGCATTTTGAAAACAAACGAGTAATATCTGAAACTGAACATGCGAATAAAATTCGTGCTGCAGTAGAAGCCCGTGCTGACAGCTGTTTGGTAGTGATTGCTCGCACAGACGCCCGCGCACCTTTGGGTCTCGAAGCTGCTATTTGTCGTGGGAAGGAATATATCAAAGCTGGAGCAGATGTATTATTTGTTGAAGCACCCCAGTCTAAAGATGAATTACAAAAGATTGCTGCAGCTTTTCCCAATGTACCTTTAGTAGCGAATATTGTTGAAGGTGGTAAAACTCCCCAACTCTCAGCTTCTGAGTTGCAAGAAATGGGTTTTAAAATAGTATTTTTCCCGTTATCTGGTTTATTAGCAGTCACAAAAACGATGACTGCTTGTCTGAGTCAGTTGAAAGCAGAAGGAACTACAGCGAATTTTCCCGATTTTATAAAATTCCAAGAATTCCAAGAATTAATTGGCGTCCCCAAATATTTGCAGCTAGAAAAACAGTTCGCTGTCACTGAGACAAACGATGAGTAACTTGAATCGGTACAGATGCATCACCTAGCTAGCATCGCTAGATTACGGCGGATTTTGAATTATTCCAACAATAAAATTCTTTTTTGCCGTAACCTAATCTACTTTATAATTTATCTATAAGAATACTCCAATAAATACTATTCATTTTTTCTATCGTCAAACAACAATTAAGTTGTAAGCTCTAATTTTTTAATAGTGATTTAATTGCTAATGGGAGCTTTGTGAGGTAATTAAAATTTACTTGTGCTAGAGCGAGATAAAACCGATCGCAAATAGCGCGTTAAGTAAGATGAAGCGAGTCTTTTCACATATTTATTTTAGTTAAATCTGAAGTGTAATGTATATTAATTTGCTTTAGATGTATATGTGATTGTTTCAAACAATAAACCTGAAAACTCTTATAAAGTGTGGATTTGAAAATTTATTACTTTGCTTAGTAAACACATTTTATTGTAATAATAAATCGATAAAATTCGAGTTCGGAAGGCTGATTTATTTGGCATATGAGCTCAACATCAAGTTACTATTCCTAATAGGTTATTTTTAACCATGCTTTTGAATCACTTAAACGTCCACTGTAACAAGTGGATGTTTTACTTTTTAGTTCCCTATTTTGATTGTCCGAACTAACATCAACAATTAAAGGTATTTAGCCATGGCAGTTCTCGATTTTAGCGAACAAGATCTGGTTGGAAATAATTTTGATGGTGATAATCTAAATGGTTCTACCTTTTTTAAGGCTACTTTAACTGATGTCTCATTTGTTGGCACTTTGCTTAGGGGAACTAACTTTGAAGAAACAAGTTGGTTAAACGTTAACGCAAGTAACGCCAACTTTAGACCCAATACAAACTTCCCAACAACAAATCTTTTTAAAGCAACATTAGAGAATGTTAATCTGAGTGGTGCTAACCTACGGGAAGCAAATCTATCAGAGATTAGTACTAACGGAATCGATTTATCTAACGCTAAATTACAGGACGCAAACTTATTCAAAGCCGAACTAAGCGGCGAACAGGAAAATCGACCAAATTTAACAGGGGCTAACTTTAGCAGAGCAAATTTAACTGAAGCCAATCTCAAAGCTGCAGACCTGACAGATGCTATTTTTACAGACGCAAACTTACAAGGAGCTAGCTTTGAAGCTAACATCATAGTTAACACAAACTTTACAGGGGTTGATTTTACGGGAGTTAGCTTCACAGATAATAATCTCAACAATTCTATTTTTGATAAGGCAAATCTCAGTGGCGTCCAATGGACTGATACCCTACCAGTAGGAGGACAAACTTCAACAAACTCCAGCTTTCGAGGTGCTGACTTAACTAACTTTAGTGCTGAAGATGTAAATCTTGGTGGTGCTGACTTCCGTGACTTTGACGCTAATACAAAAACTATCCTAGATGGTATTAGTTTGGCTGACTCCGTTCTCAACGGTGCTAACTTTACTGACGTTTCAGCGGAAGGTATCTTTCTGGAAAATGCAGATTTAACCGATGCTATCTTTAATGGAGCCGACCTGAGTAATGCAAATCTTAATAATGCGATCCTAACTGGAGCTAGTTTTACCGGAGGAGTTGAACTCGATAACGCTTTCCTAGAGGGAGTCGACTTAGGTGGAGTCGATCTCACGGGAGCCGATCTGACTGGAGCCAAATTAAAGGGTGCAAACCTCGCAGGAGCCGATCTGACTGGAGTCAATCTCAGTGGAGCTGACCTAACAGAGGTTAATTTAACTGGCGCTCAACTAGATGATGCGAATCTGCAAGACGCTATTTTAGAAAAAGCAAACTTAACAAATGCCATATTAAGTGATGGTGAAGACCCAGATACAATTGGTGCTGACCTGTCGGGGATCTCATTTGTTGATGGTATTGCAGTCAACGGTGACTTTATGAATGCTCTGCTTATTGATGCAAACCTGAGCAAAGCTGACTTCACTGGAGCTAACTTAAATGGAGCGGACTTGACTGGTGCAAATTTAACAGACACTATTCTTCCAGGTAATACAATTATTTGACTCCAATGAAAGTAGTCAGGACTTACGCAAGTGTCACAATTGGTGGTCGGTGCGTGACGCTATAAGTCTGATTCTTACGTTCAGATATTTTCACAGCGTCACACACCCTACAGGAAAAATATGCCAGTTGTGTAAGTCCTGGTAGTAATACTTTGATTTCTTTAACAGCCTTACCTTTATGAATTTAATAATCCCCCTAATTATTTTCTTAGAGGGGGATTTTTCTTAGAAGTATTTTTACTTATTCTCTAACTATTACTTAATTTCTTTGATACCTGTAAGTTACTCCACTAACAGCACCCATTAACAACCAAAAGATTGTATTGAGACGTAAATCGAAAAGACTAACATCAACGGTATTGAATAAAATTAACCCACCCAAAACCACAAGATAGCTAAAAAATATTAGCCGGTCTTCCTTTTGGTAGTTAATAAATTTGATAAATACTTTAATTCCTGCAACCAAAATCCAAATAATCAAACTGCAAAATATAATAGTTGCAGGTAAACCAGTTTCTGCAGATAGCATCAAAAATAAATTGTGGGGATGACCGAGCCATATTTGCATTTTGGCTTGATACAGTGCAGTAAAATTCCTTAATCCCCAACCAGTCCAAGGGCGCTCCTGAGTTAACGACCAAGCAAATCGCCATTGAGTAGTACGCATTAGCTCCACTGGTCTATCTGGATACATTTGGTCATTCAAACGCGCCCATAAAAATTCTGGTACAATCCGGCGAAAGAATTTGGCGATCGCTAAAGGTGCAAAAGCTGCTAATAATACAAAACTTGTAAATCCAGTTACAGCAGCAACTAAAATGCGCCAACCCCGATTAATTGCATAGACGAAACATGCTAACAGTGCTGTTACCCAAGCATTACGAGAATTAGTTAAAATTAATGCAACAAAATTAATAATGACTGCAATTGTTAGAAAAATAAAATTTGGCGAAATACGTCTTATTAACTCTGGTTTAACTTCTTTAAGATTTGAACTTTGAAGATTTGAACTTTGAAGATTTGAACTTTGAAGATTTAAACTTTGCAAATATTCTAACCACAAACCCAAACCCAAAATAAACACAATCGTCAAATAACCGGCAAATATGTTAGCGTACATAAATACCGAAGCCATACGTCCTACAGGATTTCCCCCTGCGATGATTGTCCATCCAAAAATATTTTCCCATTCTGCTGGGGTAGACCAACCAAAAAATAATTGTCCAAAACCAATCAAGACTATTGGTAAAGACGTAGTAACTAAGATCCAAGATAACTTTCGAAGTTGTATAGTCGTTTGAATTATAATTCCAAAGACCATAAATGCCAAAAAGAATGGCAACAAATTAAATAAGCCCAACACAGCCACTACTCGTTCTTGGGCGAAAATAGTTACAATTATTAAAATAATACCCAGCAGAGCAAAGCCCTGATTAATTGGGCGGTTTACAATCTTCTGAAATTGTCTTAATCCAGTCAATAGTGCCAAACCCAGGGTAACAGCTCCTAGAGTTGGAAACAAAGGTAACAGTAGTAATCCTAACTGAGTGCAATTCCAGGAGAACTGCAAACGAGGGTTTGGATGTCGAAAAGGGTTTTTTAAGCTAATTCCCAGCATTCTGTGCGCGTCAAACGAATTTGAGCTAAAGCAAATATAGTCGGAATTATACGACCATAATTAGTTGCGACCGCTCTCCAACCCAAATCCGCAAAAAACCACATCCACATAACCGGACCTAAAAAAGTTAATGTACTGCGAACAGCGCCATAACGAGCAGCACTCAGAGCCATTCCCCGGCGAGCCATATGCAAAGTGACATAATTATTAAATTGACTTACAGCAGCCGCAGAACCTTTAATCGCAGTTTGTCTGGCGATATGATAACTTGCAAAATGTGCAGCAAATTGACGGGCAATATGTTTGAGTAAAAATGGTTGTACCACAGAAGTTAAAGCAAGTGCGCTACCAGCTTTAAAAATCAAGCCTAAGGGGTCGCGTTGCAATGTCAAAGGTAAAGGTTCTTTGAGTTCCGACTGCGCCAAATGACGTTGGATGCGGAGTGTCATTTGCTGCTGCTCGCTCTTAGGTAATTTCCTCCATACTTTTCCTAGGAGGTGTAAAAATACTTCAGCTTCCAAATCAATGGTTGTTAGTTCAGTTGAATAAGGAATTTTCAGGTGCTTGCAGACCTGAATTATTGCTTCGCGGTAAGTTACTCGTTTGGTTTTTCCACGTAAAACAGTAATTCCATCTGCGGCTAAAAACCGGAAGCGTTCTTCAAGAGAATCTAACCAAGCTTTACGATCTTGGCTTTGGATTTCTATTGGTTCGGGTGTATTCACATAATCTAGAGGATTAAATTTACGACTGAACAAAATCGCGGTCAAATCCTGCAATTCCTCTTCAGTAGCTATTTCTAGAGCTGTCCTTAGTTCATCCAATTTGCCTTCCTCCACATCCTACAGCTTAAACCTGTACCTTATTCTACTATTTGGGAATTAGGTATTGGTGTTTGGTTATCAGGTAATAGATATTTGCTTGAAAATAGTTAGTCTAAGTTGTAAATCCGTTACATATCAAGTGAAGTCGCAGAATCTCCATCTAAAAATAAAGTTGCTTGGGGTTTTTGACGAAGAATAGAAGCCGGAAATTTTTTTGTAATTTCTCCAAATAACATTTGCTTTACAACTTCTGCTTTATGCTGTCCTGGTGCGAGACAAAGTATTTTTTTGGCAGAACAGATTGTAGGAATGGTCAAAGTAAAGGCATATTTTGGTACGCTTTCCAAATTAGGAAAATGCCCTTGGGTCACTTGTTGTTGATGATTTACAGTATCTAGCTTTACTAGTTTTACCATATAGGAATCTTGAAAGTCAGCAACTGATGGTTCGTTAAATGCTAGATGTCCATTTGCTCCCACCCCCAGCAAACATAAATCAATGGGTTGAGAATGGAGTAATTGAGTATAGCGATCGCACTCCTTTAAAGGTTCTAAGGTATCCCCTTCAATGTAATGAAATTTTTGTGGCTTAACTTTTTTCTCTAACTTCTCCCGCAAATAGCAGCGAAAGCTGGAAGAATGTTCAGCATTAATCCCTAGATATTCGTCTAAATGAAAACAAGTAATCCGCGACCAGTCAATATTATTTAAACTAGTCAGAGCATTTAAAAATTTAAGTTGAGAGTTACCTGTGGCAAATATTACTCTAGCTGTTTCCCTAACCTTGAGAGTACTATCTAAAGTTTTCTGAACTACTTGGGCTGCATCTTTTGCTAGTTCAGTATCAGAATTATAAACTCGTACATTTAACTCATTGATGCGAAAAAGTTTTTTAGCACTCGACATATTTCAATGTATAAATTATTTGCATTCTTTTTTGACACGTGCTGATAATCCAATTTTATATATGTTTGTCTAAAATACTGCAGTTATGATTACGAAGTGAAACAAGAAAATGTAAAATATCTAAAGATAATGTTTACTGTTGTTTACATTAACTGCTATTTAGCTCTTAAAAAGAAGGCATGTTAAGCGCAATTCTCTTCGATCTGGATGGAACAATCATCAACACAGACCCAATTCATTACCAGATTTGGCGGGATATTCTCCTCGAGTATGACGTAGAAATTGATGAAAAAATTTACAAATCTCGTTTTACTGGTAGGCTAAATCCAGAAATTATCAAAGATATGTTACCCAATTTATCACCGGAAGAAGGTGAGAAGTTGGCAGAGGAAAAAGAATCAAGATTTCGGAATAAAGCTCACGAACTCAAACCTATTGATGGTTTTTCTCGCTTAATCGCAATGACAGAAAAACACGATCTTAAGCGAGCACTAGTTACCAACGCACCGACCAAAAATGCTAGATTTATGCTCAATATTTTGGGGTTAGAAGAAATTTTTCATACTGTCGTAATTGCGGAACAAGAAGCAGCAGCAAAACCAGACCCCACACCATATCGAGTAGGTTTGGAAAGGTTAGGGGTTAGTCCCGAACATGCGATCGCCTTCGAGGATTCTCCCAGTGGAATTACTTCGGCGCTTGGTGCTGGAATCCGGACAATTGGTGTAGCTTCAACTGGCGAACCAATAAAAATGCTGGAAATGGGTGTATTTATGACTGTTTACGACTTCAATGATTTGACGATGTGGACGTTTCTTAATTCCCAGATTGGACTGGATCCCGTTGGAGTAAATATTTGACGATTGGTAATGAATAATAAGTAATGAGTAATGAGTAATAAGTAATGAGTAATGAGTAATGTTAGCGCCCAGCGGTAGCGTACCGGATCCGCAAGGTAGCGCAGCTATAGGTATTGCGGGGCGCGACAGCGCACAGTAGTGAGTAACGAGTAATTGGTAATTTGGTCTTCCCCATCCTCCCACACTCCCCACACTTTCCCAATCCCCAATCCCTAATCCCCAATACCTAGTAGTCCACCACATTAATTTTGATAGGTAAATTAAGGTTCGTAGTAGCGCTTTAGCGCTTTAATATCAAGACTTTGCCGGGGCTAAAGCCCAACTACAAACCCCTCAGAACTTATGTGGCGGAGTACTAGTCCCCAGTCTAATTCCCAATCCCCATCTGCGCTAGCTCTACAGCACCCCATAAAGGTGCGTCGTCTCCCAAGTTTGTTGGTAAAACTTCAAAATTTATCTCTGGTAGAGCAGTTTCTCGGGCTGTTTTTTGTAGAACTTCCCAGAAATAATTCCCTGCTTTTGTTACCCCACCACCCAATACAAATAGTTGGGGATTAATTACATTCGCTACATTACCAATAGCGACACCTAAAGCCCAAGCAGACCGAAATAAAAATTCTTGCGCTAACTTGTCCCCACGATTTGCGGCTTCGCTGATAATTTTGCCCGTTATTAAATCTAAGTTATTTTCTACTAAATTCCTCAATATTTCTGCTTTTTTTGGTTCCTTTCTCAATATTTCCTTTACGTCCTGCGCCATATAAGGACCAGAAGCTAACCTTTCCACACATCCCCGTTTCCCACATAAACATAAAGGTCCGTCAGGATCTACGATCGCATGTCCAATTTCACCAGCCATTCCTTCAAAACCGCGCCAGGGTTGACCATTTAGGATCCATCCACCACCAACACCGGTGCTGACAGTAATATAAAATAAACTGTTATGACCCTGACCCGCACCAAAACGATATTCTCCTAAAGCTGCAACATTTGCATCGTTATCTACGTTTGCATTAACACCAAATTTATCCTCAAGCAGTTGTTTTAAAGCTATGTTTTCCCAACCTTTGACATGATGGGAAAGTCTGACTGTGCCAGTATTTGCATCTACAGGTCCGCCAAAACTGACACCGATAACGTCGGGTTTTTGACCTTCCAATACCGAGTCGATTAATTCATACATTATGGTCAGGTCAGTATTAGCATCTGCGTTTGTAGGAGATAAGCGACGTTTGTAATTCAGCCACTCCTTTGAGGCATAACTGACTAATCCTGCAGCTAGCTTAGTACCACCAAAATCAAGCGCTAAAATATTTTTCACTTTTATATGGAAAATAGGCTTTACGCTCATACAAAAATAGCATGAATAAAAAACAGATACATTTCATCTTTGGCTTAAACTTCTTGAGTGCTTGGGAACACTGTCTAGGCTAATGTCGAAGCTTTAGTGACAGGCTCGCTCCTAAGGATTCACCCTACGCTATCACGAATCCTAAGAGTGATGCACCACCGGAAATCTAACACAAAAAATAACCCGCTGATTTCTACTTTCTACATCAACAGTTGCTTGTAGAATCTGTGCTAGTTTTTTTACTAATGCTAATCCCAACCCAGTACCACCATACTTCCAAGGATCGTTATTGGGGATGCGATAAAATTGATTAAAAATTAATTCCTGCTCTTCTACAGGGATTTCTACACCCGTATTAATAACACGAAGGGAAATTTCTGATTTGTTAGCTTCAGTTTGAATTGTAATTATTTCATTTACTGGAGTATATTTACAAGCATTGTGCAATAATTCTCGAACGATCCGTTCCAACATCATTGGATCTGCCGCAATCTGTAATTCTTCTTCAGCTAAATCTAGAGTTAATTGCTGTTGCTGATTGCGAACGGGTGTTAAATGTAACTGTACAACATAGGGAATCCACTGATTTAGATTGATTAACTCTAGTTGTACAGTTTTGGATTTTGCGTCTATATAGCAAAGAGTAAGTAAATCGTCTATCAGTTGTTTCTGTCGCTGACATGATTCGTGGAAAATCTTGATAACTCGCTTAAAAATAGGAGACCTATGAGGATTTTGTTGATTGGTTAATAGAGTTTCCATTGTTTGTGTAGCCAACTGAATACTACTCATAGGGGCCTTTAATTCGTGAGTAATAGTTTTGAGGAAATCATCTTTCAACTGATTGAGTTTAGCCAATTGTGCGACTTGCTGATTAGAAGCTTGGTATAATCGAGCCTGACGAATAGCGATCGCACAGTGAGAAGCCACCTGCTGCATCAGTTCAATTTCTAAAGTCGTAAATAGCTCTGTTGGCGGTCTAAGCCCCCAAAGATTACCGATAATACCGCGGTCGTCAAAAATCGGGCAAGCTAAACGATTAACTTGAATCTCTTGAGGATTGAATTGAGGAATTTTTTCTACTAATTGAACCGGAATTTTTTCTAACAGTTGTTGATAAAGTTCAGGAAAATCTTTAATATTTCTCCTGGCTCCCTGACACTGGGGCAGAGTAATACTATGTTCGTAGGCAATAGTTGCTGTTATCTGTTGTGAATCGTAAAGTTCGATTTGACAGCTACTGAGTTGGAGGACTTGAGCTAGCTCCTGGGTAGCAGTTTCTAGTATCTGGCTTTCATTAAGACTGTCGCGCAACTTATCGGTGATACGGCGTACCAAGGCTTCAAAATCTAACCTTTGTTTTAGTTCCTGATTTTGCTTGCTTAGGGTAGAGCGCATTCTTTGCAGATTAAGATGAGTTTGAATGCGTATTAGAACTTCTTCTTGTTCGCTAGGTTTTGTGATATAGTCTACACCTCCCAATTTGAATCCTTGAACTTTATTGACAGTTTCTGAAAGTGCAGTCAAAAAAATTACGGGTATTTCTCTCGTGGAAGGTTTCGCTTTGAGTCGACGGCAGGTTTCAAAACCATCAATCTCAGGCATCAAAACATCTAACAAAATTAAATCCGGGGTTTTAGATTGAGCAATCTGTAAAGCGCTCTCACCGTCTTCAGCTAACAAGACTTTAAACCCTTTTTCTTCTAAGTAGGAAAATAATACTAGTAGGTTATCGGGGCTATCGTCTACGATTAAAATGACCTCTGAGTTTGTCTTTTTCTCGTCTACTTCTGCTCTTGCTTCGCCGTCTTGATAATCGGTGACAAAACAATCACTAGCTTGGGAAAACTTTTCTAGTTCGCCACTTTCCTGATTTTGCTCGCCAGAACCTTCTCCTGATGAACTCCCCATTAACTTGGCTAAAGTTTTTACCGATTTGGACAATAGCTGTTGACGATAAGGCATAAGTCTAAGAGCAAAAGCCAGAATTCAAATTTTTTGATCGAATGTTATTGTTCCTTGATGTTAAATTATATAACAATTTTCATTAACTGAAATATAGTTATCCAGATTGATTCATGGGCAAATACCATACGAAATTTGATTTCATAATGTTAAAAATTTTACTATTGACTGGCAACTTAAATAAAATTATAACAACAGAGAAATAATGGCAGAAAAAGTAGAATTCTCTGGTCGCCATCCCATGTAATTAAATTAAAGATTTAGCCCCTGGAAATTGTGAATGAAGATGTTCTAAAAAAATGACTGTATTTTCGTTAGTATCACCCTACTCGCTCACTTTTTGATACTCTACAAAGATTAAAGTTTAGCGGTCATTTCAGCTATAATTACTAATTTACAAAAATAATGTTGTTTTAACTTGTCACAAATATGACAACAAAAATTTCAGAATTTAATAGTACTAGCAAAGAAATTGAAACTTGACACCCAGAACCTGAAGCAAAAATTTAGCTTCATTGCATAATTTAAATAAATATCTAATTCTTTTTCTATATCTATACAGTGGATCTGATTTTCAACTGATTTGTCTGAAAATTGGATCGGATTATTTTGTCTTTTTCATAAATCGACCTTTTATTTTATTAACTCACTAAACTTTAATTTACCGAGTGACGATGCAAAACTTTAATCAACCCAAGGATAATAGCTATAAAGATGTAGGTTTAGAAAAGGTACTACAACAAGTTAAACAAAGAATAGAAAGAGATGAGCTAATTATCAAAACAACTGATCGACTTAGAGAATCACTTCAAGTTGACCGCGTAGTCTTATATTATTTTTATAATCAGTGGAGCGGACAAGTAACTTTTGAATCTTTGAATCAAAGCAAATACTCAATTATTGGTTCCACAGGTCCGGATGAATCATTTAATGATGAATATGCCGCTATGTATTTGCAAGGCCGGGTTAGAGCAATAAATGATATTGAAACCGCATCCATTCACCAGTGTCACCGTGAATTCCTTCGAGAACTACAGGTTCGTGCAAATTTAGTGGTACCGGTTCTAACCCCCAAGGGCTTGTGGGGATTATTAGTTGCTCACCATTGTCAAGCACCTCGTAATTGGTCAATTTCAGATATTGAAGTCATGGAACAAGGAGCACAAATTTTAGCTACATCTCCTACTATTTTAAGAAGTTGAACAATCTGTAAAGCACTCGTTGGAATCTCGTTAGCTAAGAATCCCATCATTAAAGGGAAGCGTCAACTAGTAGTTCTATTGCCTTAATTAAAGCAGCATAATCGTTGATTGGTTTAGCAAAGAACTCGTTCGCTTCGGAATCAGCTAGAAGTGATTCGCGTTCCCTTAACGTGGCATAAGCTGTCAAAAGAATAATGGGAATGGTAGCTGTTTCTTTGTTGGCTTTTAGTAAACGAGATAAGTCAGTACCACTGACCTCTTTTCCACACCAAAATGCCCCCGGTAGATTGATGTCCATTAGTATTATATCTACTTCCCCTGCCGTACACAGTTCAAAGATAGTCTTAGGTTCGTCAGTTAGCTGAACCTGATGTCCGCCAATACGTTTAATCAGTTTAGCGGTGCTTTTAGCTAATGCTAAATTATCTTCTACCAATAAAATTTTTAAACTTTTCATATTTTTTCTCATTTGCAGCTTTGGGGCTGTTCGTAAGCCAGCCCGGAAGTCCGGTGATTGGTTCTCAGCAGGAAGGACAGTTAAATATTATCCCGACTAACTTCTTTAAACTGGGCTGAAGCCCACAGACTTTTAGCCGTGGGTTGCTTATTCTTCTGCTCGCGGTAAGGTAACAGTTATTGTTGTTCCTCGATTTCTACCTTCACTGAAGAGTAAAATCTCACCTCCCATGAGTTCTACTAATTCTTTGCAGATGGTTAGCCCCAGACCTGTACCCCCATAACGTCTGTGGATTGAGCTATCTTCCTGAACAAAGGCATCAAAAATATTAGTTTGTTTGTCGGGTTCAATGCCAATACCCGTATCGGCTAAAGAAATTTCTACTAAAGACTTTTCCTTCGAAGATGTAGTTTCACTTTTGCTAATAGCCTTGAGGTTAATTTCTCCTTGCTGAGTAAATTTAAAAGCGTTATTTAAAAGGTTGCCCAAAACCTGTTTTAGCTTGATTTTATCAGCACAAACACTTATTACTTGACAGTCCACGGTCAATTCAATACCTTGTCGTATAGTCTCAGATTGAAAAAGTTTATATTGTTCCTTTAATAAGGGTTTAAGTTCAACTATTTCCAGATCGGCTTCCATTTTTCCTGCTTCAATTTTGGCAATATCAAGGATATTATTAACAATGTAGTGAAGATTTTCTGCCCAAGTATGAGCAGTTTCAATGTACTCTAATAATTCTTCTTCATTATCATAGAAGCCTTCTTTGAGAAGTTTAAGGTAGTTAAGAACTGAAGCGAGGGGAGTCCGTAATTCGTGACTTGAAGAAGATAAAAATGCAGATTTGAGACTACTTGCTTTTTCTGCTTCCCTACGAGCATTTTCTAGCTCTTGGTTTTGCATTTCTACTAACAAGCGCTGCTTTCGTTCCTGACGGTAAAGTCGATCTTGCATGACTGCTATGCCCAAGTTGTTACCGAGGGACTCAATCAATTCCATCTCATGTAGCTTCCAAGGTTGAGCTTTTCCTTGGGTGAGTTCTTTCCACTCTGCAAAGGATTGACGGGGACGTTGTTGTCGTTCATCATCTTGATAATTACCTGCCCACAGTTTTTCCGTATCTATCGACCGACGAAAAATAGCTAGATTGCCCAAAGTTTCTTGCTTGTAACGTAGGGTCATTAAAAGTAAACTACGGAGTTTATTTTTTTTAAGAGCAGGTAATAAAGTTTTAATTAATTTTTGTTCTTCAATATTATCAATTACTCTGACTTTTGTGTCGTTCAGAGCTAAACCTTGCAGTTGTAACCAATCGGATGTAGAAAGGTTTGGTAAAGAACCATATTGGTAGAAGCTAATTTCCGATTTTTCGGCACCATTCATACATAATAAACCCCCTGTTCCACCAATTGCAGGAACTATTTTTGATAGTACCGTAGGTAAAATTTTGTCGTTTTCTAAGGGAGAATGTAGGAGTTGAGAAATTTGATTAATTAAAGCTTCTCGTTGGGCTTTTTGTTGAACCTTATTAAATAAATTGGCTTGAGTGATCGCCATTTCTAGCTGTTCGCTGACAATTTGGATAATTTTTAGATGGCTCTTAGAAAGAGCTTTAGCACGACGGTGATGAGCAATGAGTAAGCCCCAAAGTTCCTCGTTACATACCAGGGGAACCACTAGACTGGACTTAACACCCATCAGCGTGAGATATTCCACATGACAGGGATCTACAGGACGTTGCAGTAGATTGTCAAGAAAAGATTGACGCACTTGTTCTACCGTTAATTCGTCGGTAGCTGTAGATGGAAGCCTATCTGGTTGACTTAGACATATTTGTTGTTCTTCCAAATCAACTATAGAACGAACTCTTGCCTTAAGAAATAGTTCTCGTGCCCGAGGTGGAATATCTCCTGCAGGAAAATGCAACCCTTTGAGCGATGGGAGGTGATCGCCATTTATAGATTCAGCAATTACTTGACCGTTACCGTCTTCATCGAATTTATAGATTTTCACTCGGTCAGTTTTGAGAAAATCTCGAACTTCTGTTACTGCCGCATCTAAGATGTCTTGCGACTCTAGGGACTGTCTGATTTTGCGAGTTATTCGATTGAGTAGTTCGATCTGATTCAAAATTTTCCAGGAGCTTCTTCACCTAAATCTTATCAGGATGCTCTACAGCTGTACCTAGAACAAGTCTTGCTTTTATAATGCTGCAATGTAAATTATATCTCTAGATAGATGATACTTTATATCTTTAGTATATTAAGGCTTAATTCATACGCACGATAATTTAAGTAATGACACTTTCTTAAGTATTTCTTAAGATTTGAGCTTATTATATTTATATTGCTCCTTGTTACACAAATGGATGTAGACATAAAGATTATCCGTATGATCTGGGCTTTCGTAGAGACATCAAATCCTGGAAGTCTTTTGAAGCTTTCGGATAGTGAATTAATCCAAAAATTAATTGATGAAGTTGAAAAAGTATCTTCTCTTAGTCCAGAAGATAGTCAAACTCTCTCAAAATATGTTGGTTTAAGGACGCCGTTGATTAGAGACTTAGTTTATGCAAAATTTGAATAAAATAATTTAAGTAAGTAGGCGAGAAAAAGTAAACTATGTAAATAAATATAAAATGTTTGTATTTGGCTCGTAGTAGCGCTTTAGCGCCAAAACGCTATTACAAATAAGTTATGATTTTTCTTGCTAACCTACTTACTACCGTTTGAGATATTGTTTGAGTAATTCTTTGAGTTTTCTCAGCTGACAAGTTTGGGCTAAATGTCGTATTTGTTGGATTGAAGGCATCAATTGAGATTGATTTTGTTCCCATTGTTCTATTTGGGATAATACCTCTCGGATATCTCCTTCCATTGTCAGTTCCAACAGTTGTTTCAATTCTGGTGTTGTAGGGATAACTATCGATTCCGAATCGTTGCTAGCTTTTATTTGGGAAGTTTCCAAACTAGAAGTTTTTGAACTAGAAGTTTCCGAATTAGAAGTTTTTGAATTAGAAGTTTTTGAATTAGAAGTTTCCGAATTAGAAGTTTTTGAACTGGAAGTTTCCGAACTAGAAGTTTTTGAACTAAGGAGCGACCGCGTTAAACCATCCTGAGTTGTCCACTCAAGCTTGAGATAATGTTCTAAAAGTCTCAGTAATTCTTCAAAATTTAAAGGTTTTGCGAGGAAAGCATTTGCTCCTGCTTGGTAACATTGGGATTCATCGGCAGAAAGGGTACTGGCAGAAACCATAATAATGGGTAAACCCTGCCAAGCTGATTCTTGTCTCAGGATTCGGGTTACTTCCCAACCATCCATTTCAGGCATTATCAAATCTAAAATGATTAAGTCTGGCTGATGCTTTTCGGTTTTAGCAATCGCCTCAGTTCCCGAACTCCCTTGGATGACTTCAAAGCCCAGAGGTGTCAAAAAACTAACTAAAACTTCTAGATTATTATCTAAATCATCTACGATTAAAATTTTACGCTTTGCTCCTTGATAGCCAGTAATCTTAAGATTATTAGTCTTATCTGCTAGCGACTCTACAGAATATTGCCCATGAGCAAAATTTATGTCAAACCAAAATTCGCTTCCTTCTCCAAAAGTGCTGGTAACGTAAATTTTACTACCCATCTGTTCGGCAATACTTTGACTGATGCTCAAACCAAGTCCTGTACCTTCTTGAGATGATTGATGATGGTCTAATTGCTGGAAAGGTAAAAAGATTTCTGTTAACTTATCTGAGGGAATACCTATTCCTGTATCTGCAATATGAAAACGAATTTTATCAGCGTTATCTGTCTCGATCGCATCCCGGTTGTCTTTAGTAAAATCTCGAACATAGCCGACGCTAAAAGTGACTTTTCCTCTAGGGGTAAATTTAACTGCATTACTCAGAAGATTGAGTAGGAGTTGACGCAAACGAGTTTCATCTCCTCGTACTATTGGGGGTAAATCCGAAAGAATAAGATGCTCAAATTCAATTCCCTTTTGCTGACAACGAATACGAATCATTGCTTCTAAATTATTTAAAAACGAAGACAGAATAAAATCTGTTGATTCTAAATTGAGTTTTCCTGCTTCAATTTTGGCAATATAGAGAATGTCATTAATCAAAGTCAGCAAATGTTGACCAGAACGCTGAATCACCTCAATTCCTCGTTGCTGTTTTGCATTAAAACCTATTTCTTGTTGGAGAATTTGGGCAAATCCCAAAATTGCATTCAGAGGAGTTCGTAATTCATGACTAGTATGAGCAATGAAAGCGCTTTTAGCTTGATTCGCCGCTTCCGCTGTTTCTTTGGCTTGTTGTAATTGTAAGGATTGGTTTTGAATTTGGGTAAATAGATCGACCTGAGCGATGGAGATACCTAATTGAATACCAGTTTGAGTTAGCAGACGAACTTCTCCATCTTTCCACTGACGGGGATATGTGTTTTGATAAGCCGCGAGCAATCCCCAAAGTGTATCGCCTTGAAAAACAGGAGCAATGCAAAAGGCTTTTACTTGTAATTGTTGGTAAATTTCGCGGTGACAATCGCTAAAATCGGCTTCATCAATATTATCAATAGCACAAGTTTCGTGATTCTTATATCTACCCCCTGCGGTTTCTTGCAAATAGGTATCATTCCAAGGGTTTTGTAATAGATCTCCTCCTATAAGGGGAATGCAACCATTAGCCATTGATTCGGTAACAAACTCCCCACCATAATTAGAGTTAAATTGATACAGGGCAACGCGATCGCATTTTAAAGTTTCTCGTATTTTTGTGGTTGTAGTCTGGAATATTTCGTCTAAATCTAGAGTTTGGCGGATTTTTTCAACTAAACTAAGCAAAGTTCTTTCTCTGGCTGCCCCTTCCCTTAATTCTAATTCGGTATGTTTTTGTTCGCTGATATCCGTAGAAATCCCACAAATAGCATAAACTTCGCCATTATTATCAATTAAAGGTGCTTTATTAGAAATATAGGTGCGAAGGCTACCGTCAGCCACAGGAATTTCTTCTTCAAATTGTAAAACTGATTTGTCAGCTAAAACTTGCCGGTCGTTAGCGTTTAACACATCAGCAATCTGCTCGGGAAAAATATCGCGAGTACTACTACCTAAAATTTGTTCTTCGGTTAGATTCAGTAATTCCAAATACTGTCGATTAACTAGTAAATATCGCCCTTGGGTATTCTTGAGATAAACCATCGAAGAAGTTGTAGCTAAAATTGCTCTTAATCTCACTTCTGATTTTTGTAGAGCTTGAGTCCGTTCTTCTACTCTTTGTTCTAATTTTTGATTGAGTTGACGTAATTGTAGTTGAGATTCTTTGAGTTCTTCATTAACTAAGTAAATTTGTTGCTGAATGGTTTTGAGTTCGTCAACATCAATGAAAGAAATTACTACCCCATCTAAATGACCATCTTCGAGCAGATAGGGATTAATTCGCATCAATAAATAAAAATCCTCTTCCACTAACTTAACTTCTTTATCTAAACCTTTTTGGCTTTCAATGACTGCTTTGAGTAATTCGAGCAGATTAGGGCAGTTAAGATTATGGGTAATGTGTTTTAGGGGACGATTAATATCTGCTTCAACTAAATTAATAGCAACAGTAGCTGCGGGAGTAAACTTACGAATTTTTAAATCTCGATCTAAGAATACCACCCCGATATTCGTGCTCCGCAGCAAATTATCAATATCATTATTCAATTCAGTTAATTCGCCGATTTTTGATTGATATTCTGCATTAACCGTATATAGTTCTTCATTCACTGAATGTAGCTCTTCATTAGTGCTTTGCAACTCCTCATTAGAAGCTGTCAACTCTTCATTGGTAGCCTGCTGTTCTTCGTTAGTAGTTTCTAGTTCTTCAATTACTGCTTGCAGATTCTCACGGGTTTGCTGTAGCTCATACTCTAATTCTATAATTCTTTGGGAAGCTTCAGCATCAGCCTCAAACCTCTCTCCTGAAGGTTGATGGAAGACTTCATCTTCCTGAATGACAATGGAAAAAAAATCCGAGGCTAATTTATTGCTTTCATGATAAGTGACCTCCAGTTTCAGGCTACATTCCCGATTTTCTAATTCTATTTTAATACCCGTATAAGATACTGGCGATCGCTCTCGCTTTGCACGATGAAGAGCTGTAATTAAAGGCAATTGTAGATCGCGAACGATCATTTTAGTAATATCAGTTGTCGTTTTCCCAGAAGGTACCTTCAGAACGTTAATACCATCATTGGTAAAGGAATGAAACATCTTATGTTCGCGATCTACTAAAAAACAGGTAGCCTTGTATTTCTCTAAAAAAGCGCTCAAGGTTCTATCCAAAATCGGTTCGAGATGATTTTCCGATTGGTTTTTTGATGGAACATAAGTAAGTAGTTGACGGGATATTTTTTCAACACCCCTAATGGGTATATTCAGTTTGACATCTCGCCGTTTTTGATAAATTTTGTTTTTTTTATCTAGGTGCTGAAATTCTGGTTCGATGTGACCTAAAGTTTCTGCTTCTCCCAGAAATAAAACTCCTTTAGATACCAAAGAAAAATGAAGATTGCGTAATACTTGTTGCTGTAAATCTGACTGCAAATATATCAATACATTGCGACAGCTAATTAAATTCATCCGGGTAAACCCGGCATCCTTAGTAATATCGTGGGGTGCAAATAATAATTTTTCTCTTAGTTTACGAATTACTTGTAAACAATTATCCTTCCGCAAAAAATAACGTTCCAATCGTTGGGGATTAATGTCGTTACTAATGCTTTGGGGATAAATACCCTGGGTAGCTTTTTCTAATGCTGTCTTATCGATATCAGTGGCGAAAATTTTAAATCTTACTGGTTTATTGGATTTAGTAACCGCTTCATCAAGCAACATTGCCAGAGAATAGGCTTCTTCCCCAGTTGCACAAGCAGTCACCCAACAACGTAACTCTTCTTGAGGATTGGCTTTAGCTATTAATTGGGGAATCACCTCAGTTTCCAAAAAATTCCACGCCAGTGGATCGCGAAAAAATTGAGTTACGCTGATCAGCAAATCGTGCCGTAAAATTGCCCGTTCTTGGGAGGAGTTTTCTAACAGATGAATAAACTCATCTAGATTGTTACAACCACTTATCAAATAGCGGCGGTGGATCCGTCGAGAGAGAGTACTAGTTTTGTAATGAGAAAAATCGGTTTGCTCGTGCTGTGCCAAAATATTGGCAATACGTTCCAAGTTATGGGGTTTGAACAATCCTACTGGGTTAGTATCACTTTTATCTGGCGAATTAGGCGATTGTACCAACTGATAGATCGTCTGAGCTAATTTTTGGGGTGATAAAATTCTATCTACTACTCCCGTAGCGATGGCTGTTCGAGGCATGCCATCAAATTCAGCAGTTGTGGGTTCTTGTACCATTGCAAACCCTCCTGCTTCATTAATTGCCCTTAAACCCTTTGTTCCGTCGCTACCAGTCCCCGACAAAATCACACCAATCCCTCTTTCCCCATAGTTTTTAGCCAAAGATTCTAAGAAAATATCGATGGGAAAGTTCAGTCCGTGACGGTTGCGCTCTTCTTGCTCTAATAAATGTAGCTTTCCATTTTTTAAGACTAAATTTTTACCCGGAGGAATCAAATACACTGAATTCCTTTGCAATTTCATTCCTTCTGTTACCCGATATATTTCCATACGGGTACGTCGCTCTAGTAATTCCTTCATCAAACTTTTGAAGTCTGGTGACAGGTGCTGAACTACTACAAAAGCAGCTCCGCTGTCCGTTGGCATATGCTCGAAGAACTCCTCTAGGGCGCGGAGTCCACCTGCTGATGCACCAATACCGACAACAAAAAAATTTCCCTTTTGCTCGGAAGTGGATGAATTTACACCAGATTCATATTCTGACATAAACGACTATCTAGAAAAGTAGCGACTATCGTCATATAATATAATCCTATTAATTAAATCTTCCTATATCTTGATTTATCTTAAGTATTTGGGATTTAGAATTTGAGATTTAGACTGACAATCTTAATCTAGTTGAAAATTTTAGTTAGTTGAAAATTTTAGTTAGTTGAAAATTTTAGTTAGTTGAAAATTTTAGTTAGTTGAAAATTTTAGTCCTTATTTACTTAACCAAGAATACTGGCAAATAAGATTACTATACTTTAAATCCTTTTTTCTCATATTCACTGCGCTTTTTTTTGGTTCCGATGTTGACTTGATATTTTCGACTTTAGGATTAGGGATACGAGCTTTGTTTATCTGCCTTTGGACGCACTGCGTGTTTGGACGCACTACGTGAACAGCTTGCTGCGTGCAAACGGCGAAAGGAAGAAGGAATATATTAGCCCAGGGTTACGTTAGTAAAAAGAATTAAACTTAATAAAAATACCACAATCGTTTGTATGCACTACGTGAACGCCTTGCGGGCGCATCCAAATACTTTCTTCCTTGAGCTAAGTGGGTTTAAAACCCCAACTAATTGACCTTCTTCCTTCTTTATTTATGATATTTTGTCTCTATTTATCTAAATATTTAGTAATATTTTTCAGAGATATAAGATTAATATTTGATTTATCTGCAGCATTAAATTAGATTTGTCTTTCAATGGCTAAATTTGTATACACTTGCATTTGTTTGGAGATAGATAATTTACCCTCTTGAGTTTTTAGTTTATTGTGTAGGTCACTATCTTTTCCTTTTTGTTTAATTCATGTCTAATTTTTACAACTAGATGGAGATTATATTTTATCTATAGTTAACATAAAGTAAGTAAATAAACAGCTGTTCTATATTAGGATAATAAATTAAAATTCTATTCTTTATTTATTGGTGATAATTCAAACACTGACGAGTTATTTTAACAAAAACAAACGTAAAAAAACAAACTTGCACTGATAATACATTCTACCTTTGGGACGAAAGTAAGATTTGTGCAAAATTAATGATAGTAGGGATGTAAAAATGCAAAACTTAGTAAGTTTAAAGTTTGGTGATGGTTGTTTTGAACGAGGTTTTAGTAACAATATTAACATTGTAAAGATAATTAGTAGTAATAGCGAATCTACCACACGACAAATTCAACTCCCTCCAGCACCTGAAATCCCTGTATCATATCAAAAATGGAAAAACAGCTACACCAGCTTAGTTAATCCTGTGAGAATGGGTTTTAAGCTTAAGCAAACTACTAACTTTTCCTGGTTTGACGAATATCAAGAATGCGATCAACTTGCCGAAGATTTACGTTTTCAATTAAATGATTGGCTTTCAAATCTAAAATTACAATTAAAATCATTAATTGAATTAAATTTCGATTCAGAAACTATACTTAATATCAATACTCAGGATATTACATCTCAATTAACCAAGGATATTTTGCATCGGTTACCCTGGCGAGAATGGGACTATTTTCCAGGCAATTACTGTGTAGAAGTTGCTTTATATTTAAATGAATCAGAACATAAAATTACAAGCCAGAAACATGAGGAAGTATTTAGAAGAGTTAGGATTACCAGCATTTTTGGTGATGGTCGCAATATAGATATCGATACCGATAAAAAACTAATTGAAAAGTTAAAGCCACGGGGAGCAGAATTAATTTTGCTCTCACAACCAAAACGTCCAGAATTAATTCAGCTATGGGATGAACCCTGCGATATTCTATTTTATAGTGGCCATAGTCAAACGGATCGAAAAAATCAGGTAGCTTCTATTGAAATTAATCAGCGAGAAAATTTAAGTATTGCAGAAATTAGGAATACTTTCCGTGAAGCGATCAGTCCTACGGGTGCATCGAATACCAAAGGTTTGAAATTAGCAATTTTCAATTCTTGCGATGGACTTGGTTTAGCCGAACAACTGTCAGATTTGAAATTACCTTACATTATTGTTTGGCGGGAAGCCGTTCCAGATAAAATTGCTCAATATTTTCTCGAGTATTTTCTGGTTTCTTTTGCTCGGGGTAAGTCTTTATTTGCTTCCATGCGAGATGCAAGGATCAAACTCCAAGAACTTAAAGATATTGAAGATACTAAAAACCAACTTCCAGGAGTAAACTGGTTACCGATTATCTGTCAAAATACTACAGAACCACCACCGACCTGGGAAGATTTGGGTGGACTTACCGGTAAACTTCCCGATTCTCCCTATAAGGGTCTATCTGCTTTTCGAGAAGAAGATGCAGGATTATTCTTTGGTAGAGATCGGTTTATCGCAGATTTAGTTAAAGCTGTGTTGAATAAACCTTTAGTTCCTGTAGTTGGGGCTTCTGGAAGTGGTAAATCTTCTGTTGTGTTTGCGGGTTTAGTCCCTCAGTTGAAAAATAACCATCGAGTGAAGATTGTATCTTTTCGCCCGGGGAAAAATCCTTTTGATGCACTAGCTGTAGCTCTGAGCGCCCACTATAAATCCCAAGAGCCAGAACATAGTAAAGAGGAGGACACCACCACAGGAAACAGTTATAGGTTAAAGGAATTGGCATTGGAAATCGATCTGCATGACGATGAGAAAAAATTACGCAAAATTGTGGAAAACATCGTCAATTCTAGTACCTCCAGCCCATTGGAACGCTTAGTATTAATTGCCGATCAATTTGAAGAAATATATACTTTGGCTGCACAAGAACAGCGTCAAAAGTTTTTAAATACATTACTTTATGCAATTAAATTTACTCCAGGTTTTACTTTAGTGTTCACCCTCAGGGCTGATTTCATGGGGAAAGTACTGGATTATCAACCAATGGGTGAAAATTTGCAGACATACCCACCAATGTTACTTACCCCCATGAAACCTTCTGAATTGCGGGTAGCAATAGAAAAACCGGCAGAAAAAATGAAGGTAGAATTAGAACAAGGGTTAACTAGTAAGTTAATTGACGATCTAGGAAAGCAGCCAGGGCGTTTACCTTTGTTGGAGTTCACCCTGACGCAACTTTGGCAAAAACCAAATAAATGGTATCTTACTCATCGCGCTTATGGGGAAATTGGTGGTTTAGATAAAGCCCTAGCCAAATATGCAGATTCAGTATTACAGCCCCTATCTGTTGCAGAAAAACAACAAGCCGAACGGATATTTATTCAATTGCTACGTCCTGGGGAGGGTACGGAAGATACCAAACGGATGGCGACTCGTGCAGAAGTAGGAGAAAATAACTGGAATCTAGTCAAATGCTTAGCTGATCGCCGTTTAGTAGTAACTGGATGGGATAAAACAAATCAAGTTGAAACCGTAGAAATTATCCATGAAGCCTTGATTCGGGAGTGGGGGACCTTACGGGATTGGATCGAACGCAACCGTGAGTTTCGAATTTGGCAAGAACGTTTGAAACCGGAAGTACGCCAATGGGAAAATAAAAAGTACGATCCAGAAGCCTTATTACAAGGTACTCGATTGGCGGTCGCTCAAGATTGGTTAAAACAACGTCCTGAGGAATTGACGTTAGTAGAGCAAGATTTTATCTGTGCTAGTGTCAGACAAAGAAATAAAGAACGACGCAAACACAAACGCGGACGACACCTGACTATTTCTGGATTGGTTAGTGGTTTGATGTTAGTTTCCACCTTTGCTGGTATCAGTGAAATTCGTAGGACTGATGCTGAAGTTGAGAAAATAAGCAGTATTGCGGAAAAGTTATTCACTCAGAATGACCACGAAGCAGCTTTAACGGAAGCAATCAAAGCAGGTAAATTACTCCAGCAAAATATCTTGAAACCGTGGATCCCCTCTGAAACCCGCATGCAGGTAATATCCACATTAAATCAAACCGTTTATGGGTATCAAATTAAAACCCTTAAGGGACACTTAAGGGATATTATTAGTGTTAACTTTTCATCTGATGGGAATTTAATTGCTTCTGGCTCTGGAGATTTCACCATCAAGCTTTGGAATCCGAATACGGGAGAAGAAATCAAAACTCTCTCTGGTCATAAAAGTGCGGTAATTGATGTTGCTTTTTCCCCAGACAGTAAAACAATTGTTTCTGGTTCTGCTGACAGTACAATTAAACTTTGGGATGTTGAAACCGGAGAAACGATCCAGACTTTTACCGGTCATTCATCAAGAGTTATTAGTGTTGCTTTCTCCCCAGACGGTAAAATTATTGCTTCGGGTTCTAGTGATGCTACTGTCAAGCTATGGGATGTGGATACAGGAGAAGAAATTAGAACCCTCACTGGTCATTTACATGAAGTTTATAGTGTTAATTTCTCAAGCGATGGTCAAAAACTAGCTTCGGGTTCGAGTGACAGCACGATAAAACTTTGGGATGTAGCCACAGGAAGAGAAATTAAAACCCTGGAAGGTCATAGGGGGGGAGTAATTGATGCCAACTTTTCTCCCAATGGTCAATTAATTGTTTCTGGTTCGAGCGATCGCACAATCAAAGTTTGGGAAGTTGATACCGGTACAGTAATTCAAACCCTTAAACATCATAGGGGTGCAATTAATAGCGTTAGCTTTTCACCTGATGGTAAGACCATTGCTTCTGGTTCCAATGACTATACTCTCAAACTGTGGGATACTAAAAATTGGGAAAATATTAGGACTTTTAAAGGACATTCCAATCGAGTCAGAAGCACCAGTTTTTCCCCCGATGGTAAAACTATTGCCTCTGGTTCCATTGACGGTACAATCAGGATTTGGAATACTATTGACAATAATATTCTTAAAAAAAGAAAAAAATTTAAAAAACATGAATATGAAGTTATTAGTGTCAGTTTTTCTCCCATCAACATTTCAACACCACAGGGATTAGCTCAAGGTATTGCGTCCGGTTCTCGTGCAGGGATGCTGAAAATTTGGAACCGGAACACAGGAGAAGAAATTCATACCCTCAAAGGTCATTCCGGTGAAATTAGAGGTTTTAGCTTATCTCCCGTCGATGTAGAAACTTCCCAAGGATTGGGAAAAATAGTTGCTTCTGGAACAGAACAGGGCATAATTAAAATCTGGGAAATGATTACGGGGAAAGAAATTCGGACTCTAAAAGCCCATGACCGCCCCATTAGAGAAATTAGATTTTCCCCCAATGGGAAAATTATTGCCTCAATTTCTGACGAAAATATCATAAAAATTTGGGACACCGATACAGGAAAACAAATTCAAACCCTGAAAGGACATTCAGGAGAAGTAAGCAGCATTAGCTTTTCCCCCAACAGCAAAATAATTGCTTCCGGTTCTGTTGACCAAACTATTAAACTCTGGAACCCTAACACAGGCGAAGTAATTAAAACTTTGACTGGAGATTCTCACCGAATTGGTAGTGTCAGTTTTTCCCCCAATGGGAAAATTGTTGCTTCGGGTTCACAAAATGGCACAATCCAACTGTGGGATCCCAATACGGGAAGAAATATCAGAACGATTAAAAGACATTCTCACCCAGTTACCAGCCTCAGTTTTTCCCCCAACGGTAAAATCCTCGCCTCTGGTTCGACAGATAATAACATTAAGCTTTGGAATTCGAACACAGGAGAAAACATTCAAATTCTTGGGGGACATTCTCGTTCAGTTACTACCCTTAGTTTTTCCCCAGACAGTAAAACCATAGTTTCTGGGTCCAAGGATAAAACAGTAAAATTATGGGATACCTCCACAGGAAAGCAGATACGAAGTCTTAGAGGACACCATAGAACAATTACCAGTGTTAATTTCTCATCTGACGGAAAAAATATTATATCTGCCTCCCGTGATGGTAGCGTCAAACTGCGGGATGTTGAAAGTGGGGGAAGAAAAGAAAACATCAAGCTTCATTCCAGTTCCATCAATGATATTGATTACTCCAGCGACGGAAAAATAATTGCTTCTGCATCTTGCGATCGCACCGTGAGGCTATGGAATAGTTCTACAGGTAAAGAAATTAGAACCTTAAAACATGCTAGCGGAGTAAATACTGTTAACTTTTCCCCCAACGGAAAAATGATTGCTTCTGGTACAGATGATGGTAGCGTAACGATATGGAATAGGGATGGAACCATCAAAATATGGAATCTTTTAATTCCGGAACAAATTAAGAACGATAAAAGTCAAGCTACAAGGGTAAGAACACTAGAATTTTCCCCAGACAGTGAGACTATCGCATTTAATTCTAATGAAAATACCATTAGAGTTTGGAATCTTTCCACTAGAAGGGAAATTCATATCCTCAAAGGACATTCAGGGGAAGTTAGAAGTCTTAGCTTTTCCCCCGACGGTAAAATCTTAGCCTCTGGAGCGGTTGATAACACAATAAAACTTTGGGACACCCACACAGGTAAAGAAATTAAAACCCTCAGAGGACATTCCGACAAGGTAATCAGCGTCAGCTTTTCCCCAGATGGTAATATTATTGCCTCTGGATCTGCTGACCGTAAGTTGCGACTGTGGGATGCAAAGACCGGTCGGGAAATCAAAGCCCTAAAAGGAAATGACAGTTGGGTTCGTAGCGTCAGCTTCTCTCCCGACGGCAAAACAATTGTTTCTTCATCAAGTCACGGTAAAGTGATGCTATGGAACTTCGATCTAGTAGATTTGATTGACGAAGGATGTAACTTAATACGTGGGTATCTGCGAAACAATCCTGATGTCAATGAGAACGAGCGATATTTATGTGGTGAAGTTAACTTTTACCGCTAAATTATGCGCAATACTTACAGTACGCTTACGCTAGGTCGCGCCCCGCTTTGCTAACAGTAATCAGGAGTCAGGAGTAGAACACTCTTTGAACCCACTCGATCTCTACCTTTGGGGCTTAACTTTACCTCACTTATTTGCGATCTACTACAGCTTTTGATTGGGATCGGTCATGCGTTACCACCAATTATCCATTACCAATCCTTACAAATTAATATAATTGACTTAAAAGTAATTGTTACAACACAAATTGCTCGACTATAGCCAGTTCTTCATAACTAATTTCAACTTTGAATTGTTTCCCTGGAGATTCATTAAACTCTAGTTGAATAAAATTATCAGAACTTCTTGCAATTACTTCTTCAGTGTCTGAGTTTTCAGTATCTGGGTTAAGTATGACTTTGAGCTTCAAGTTTTGTGGGAGATATTGCTGCACCTCATCAGGACAAACCTGTACGATTACATCTTTCTCATCTTTAAGTTCATCATCAGGTTTTACGCGAATCACTAAAGCGACTTTTTTATTTTTTAATTTCAGCCCTAAATCGTATTTTTTACTCCCTGTTATTTCAAGATTTTGAGTACTTTTGAATTTACTTCGAGCAGGTCCCCAAGATAAAGATTTACGTTCCTCCCAATATAAACTAGGAGGGTAAAAATCCTCTAAAGATTGCCAACCTTCATCAAAAATTCCGCCCAACCATTTACCAATATCAACCAAAGACTTGATTTTCTTGTTTGTGGCATCTATTATACTATGCCCATACCCCGGTAAAGGAATCGCATTTACTTTCAAAAACCGGGTATATAGCAACAGATTATTTACCTCCGGATCGAAGCAAGAGAGGGGTACACTGAAATCTTTACCATAATTTACTCCCTCTAATTCTCCCTGGAGCGATTGATGGTATTTTGCAATTTCGTCGTAACGTATAAATCCATGAACTATTAGTTCTTCTTGTTCCTCTAAAACTTCAATTAACACATAAAATTGTGAAGCTAGATTAACTTCTTGAATTGATTCATGAGCTATCTTCAAAGACTCATGCTTTAATTCATAAACAACGATTAAACATAATTTAAAAGCACCGACTTGTAGGTGATAAATAGTATTACTGCTAGTTGTACATTCAGGTTGTAATACTGAGCATTTATCTGAATTTATTTTTACATTTGGAATTTGCCCTTGTAACCATTCAGCAAAGCCTAATAAGGCTAATGCATTTAAATAAGTTTGCCATCGACATCGTTCGTCATTAACTTCCTGACTTATTTCTCTCGCTTTCTCAAAATCCTCTGGTTCTAAACCAATAATTTTTAGTCGCGATGCTAGTTTTCTGGGAATTGGTAACGATGATTTTATCATATTCCTTTCCTTATTTCTCATATACAGTAAATGAATCTTCTTTGGTGGTTAATAATATTAATTAATTGATTATCAATTAATATCTGGAATTGTCGAGATACTGTCGTAACAATTGGGCAAATAAACTATTTCTACTTTGGTTTTTAGGGGTAAAAATTTCAGAAAATGCTTCTTCAAAAGCGAGATCGTAGATAAAACCTCTAATTGCCTCAGCCACCTCCTTAAGATAATCTGGGTCTTGGGATACCAATTGTAAACGCGAATCTATCTGTTGTTGGATAATTTTATTCATAAAAATTTCCTCACTTAAATATTGAATATCAGTCAAAAGTTCTCTTAAATTAAAAATTCTGCGGGCTTTATGCCATTCAATACCCCATAATTTTGCAATTTCACCTAAGTTGCGAGGATTTTTTTCTTGGTAATATAGCCGTAGTCCTTCCGGGAATTTTTCTGCAAAATAGGCGTATTTTTTTCTTTTTGCTAAAGATAATTTTTTCTGCTCAATTTTTTGGGCGATTGCTTGAGATAAAACTTCTATAGCTAAGTCAGAACAGAGATTTTGCAAATCCTGATATTCCATTTTTTCAGGATCGTTACTATAAGAAGGTGGTAAATTTGGGTTGGGTATATAATTACTTGGATTAAGCATAAAATTATTACCCGAATACTCAGGTATTTCCGTTGATTCTGTTCTCGGACTTCCTGTTTCTTTGGAAAGCTTATCTTGACGTAAAATATCCGCGATTCTTCTGAGATTATAAATAAGTATTTGGGTAGAAAAAACAAGATCCTGACGACCCAGTAAATGGATCATTTCCTGCAATTGTTTTGTTGTCGGTTCTGAAGATAATCCTTGCTTTCCCGAGTTTAGTCTGTCGCGACGATAAACAGCATGAAAAACTTCTACAATCTTGCGATCGCTAACCTCTAAAAGAGGCTCAAGGGTCTTAGGAATATCCCTACATAGTAATGCCCAATCACTAGGAGTACGATATCCAAAACTCCACAGATATTTCTTCAATTCAAGACACTGGGGAGTCCGTCTCATTACCCAATTATCTAGCTTTTGACTTTTGCTCAGTTCGGGATTATATGTTCGAATAATCTCAACACTAAAAAACCTTCCTTCCTTTTCCAGTAAGCGAGATTCCCCATTAGCACCTAACATGATTTGATTTTTCCCATCTCTGTCCAAAACGATGAGGGTCTTACCATCATCGTTGAGGACGAATGGGAGTAAATCGACGTACGTAAACGGTCTTTCATTTCCGGGCTTATAAGCTGCGATTTTACGACAAGCAATTAAGATATTCTGGGATATATAGCACCTGAGACATAATCCGGCTAAAGCGCGCTCTCTAATAGTCTCGCCATGATAGAAAATTTGCCACAAAATCCTTTGGACATATCTTTCATCTTCACTAGGAAGATTTTCTAAGACAGCTAAGTCCGGAAACTGAACTTTAAAGAATTCTTCTGCTAAATTTAGCTTGACATCTTTATAACCACCTCTCACTCTACTTTTTTCATACATTGGAGGGCTAATGACGCAAATATTCCAATATCTTGATGTGGTAACCATAGTTCCTTGAGCTAGCATCTTATTATTTTGTGTGTTCTCAATAAATTTTTTTTTAACAAGAACACAACTTGTAATGTATAAACTGGGTAAGTTAGACAATTTATGAAACATGGTAGCCACAAGAAAGCCGATTTTGTTACTGGCGTCTTTTTACTAAGATTTTGAACCCATGTATCTGTATAGGTGCATTTTTGACGACCCATACATTTTTTTATGCTTTCCTACATAGATTGCGCAACTAGGATATTAAATTAAACTATATTTTTTGAATTTCTTCTTAGCGATCGAGGTGATTTCCCACAAAAACGCCTCCTTCTCTTCCCACACTCCCCCTTTCACTCAATTGGGTAACTTCTTATAGGAATAAGACTAATTTCTTGGACTGAAACTAAGATTTTCTGTTGATTAGCAAATATGGGCTAACCATACTTTTCATTCTGTTTGGGGAAACATGAAGGAAGAAGCAAGTAGGCGTGGTATTAGTGTTAGCGAGTTAATAGAAGAATTTGGAAGAAATATAAAGCTGTCCGCTTAAGGACGGGGCTTGTATCCCATTATTTTCGGTCATATGGTTGATACCTAGTAAAGACTTTACTAGTATTAATTCCGGTTTTGGGTATCAATGTCAGAATGACTAAAAAGTTGAATATATAACTAAAACAATCTTTCTCATCTACTATACTTGCCAAATACTCCATAAATTAGCATAAGAAAGGAGGTGAACACCCAAGTTAACAATCGATTTTTTAAGTAATTTAGCCTTTTACAACAAAAAATCGATATTGCAGCATTAAAAGCTAGAAATTATCAATACTGCTAAATTCCATAGGAATTTTTAATTTACCAGGTTCTTGGCAGAAAAAATTGATAATAATTATCAATAGAGTTTCAGGGGGTAAGACGAATTTAGAAGGATAATATTTTTTGAGTGAGCGTTCTATTCACTCTAATTGTTGCACCATTAGGCATTTTTACTCAAAAGCTTTGGATATATAAAAGACCCAGGATCGGTAAATAATTGAAAATTTTTACTATCAACTTTGAAAAGTATAACCTACGTACAAATTAAACCAAGAATCATTCGCGATACAGTTGACAAAAACTAGCATTAAATAATATCACTTAAATAAATGCTGTTTTGTAACCCTAATAAAAGCAGCCAGTGATAATAAGGCACAAATAGATGATGAAGTGGATAAACAGCCACAACGTTAATTGAGAAAAATATCTAATTTATGAAAGATTTAGTTATGATGGTAATAGAAACTTGGGCTCATTATTTTGGTGTTGCCCCTTCAAATCTCCACATTACTTTTTTGAGTTTAACGTATTTTCTCTTTTTAAAGAAAATTAGCGTTAGCACTTGGAAGATAAGGGTTATACCGAAAGGACGAAAATTCAGATACCCCAAGTATTGGGTTGACCGATTGTCAAAAGGCTGTTATGCACAAACCCAATAAATTTTCTGTCAAGCATCTATTGAAGCAAATAATCTGCTTTATCAAAAGAACATTTTATGAGTATTATTTCAAAAAAAAACCTAATACTAATTATTTAGAAAAATTGTATTTAAATAACCTTCTATCCTTTTCCCTAAAAGTATGCAGGAGGAACGCTTATTGGTAGTGAATTTTTTAAGTAATTTTGGTCAATAAATTATGTAATTCTACCCTATTTGCCTGAAGTTAATTACATAATCTAAGGATACTATAATTAGTCAGATTTGTAGTGAATTTTTAATTTTTTGTTTGTTTAGACATAACTTATTCAATTTCAAAGGGTAAAAATGAGCAATTTCTTTTGTGCTGATAATTCACGAAAACAAGGAGAAGAACTGATTGGAACTGCAACCAATAATCAAACTTATATTTTGATTGAATGTCCTCAGCCTTGGATGTCATCAGCTTTTCATTCTAAATGGGTACCTGAGAATTTAAGTGTTTTAGTTAAAGAATGTAAGAAAGCCGAACTACCAATTCGATTTTTGCTGATTGCTAATAATATATCCCATAAAGTAGATTCTACTACGCTTTTAATTTATGAAAGTAATAAAGGTTTAGGGAACGGTTACAGCAAACGAGAATTTAAATTAGAAAATATTGAGCAAGCGGCAACAACCATAAAAAAATGGTTAAAGGGAAAACCTTCCAGATATGAAGTAAGTACGGATATCACCCGAGATTTTCTCATTTGTACTCATGGTAGCCATGACAAATGTTGTGCGAGGTATGGTGGTCGATTTTACTTCCATGCATCGAATAAAATTACCGAAATGGGCTTGAAAAATGTGAGAATTTGGAAATCAAGCCATTTTGGAGGACATAGGTTTGCACCAACTATGATAGATCTACCCGATGGTAGATACTATGGCAAACTTGACTTAAATTCATTTCAATCTATTTTGACCCGTAGTGGCGAGATTGAAAATTTAATTAAAGTTTATCGAGGTTGGGGATTTTTGCCAAGACCAATTCAAGTTTTAGAAAGAGAATTAATGCTTGTTCATGGGTGGGACTGGTTCAATTACAAAGTTGAAGCTAAAATCTTAAAAGAAAGTCCCGATGGTTGTATTTTCCAAGCTAGACTAAGTTTTGAAAAGCCAGATGAATCCCTACATACTTTTAAAGCAAAGTTGGTAAAAGATGATTTCAAAAGTATAACTTTACAAGCCGCTTGTAATGCAACAGAAAAAATTACTTGTGCCAAATATAGCGTCGCAAGTCTAACATTAACTTCAAGTCAATCAGCCACTTGTGTTGCATAATATTTTCTTGGGAGTAAAGGGAAGTATTCCAATTTTGTAGCACAGGATAATATCCGTAGGTGCTATCACAACTTTATAAAATTCATTGCTTTAAAAAACGATTACGCACGCGAACAAATGGAATATAAAAATATAGTTGATAAACTTATAGCTAGATTATAAGTAAATCAAATCCTATAACCGTAAGATTAATTATCCATTTTTATGGATAATTTTTTTGGCTTCTGAACCGAAAGCTGACAAATATTTTATCCCTTCTTACTGGTAAGCAGTCGCTAATTTGTGACTACAGAGAGATTGCAGAATCAATCGTAAAAGTATAAATTCTCAAAGTGAGATACCCAATCTCACTAGGTAGTAAATCGAGGTTAAAACAATGGCAGATCTCTCACAACAAAAATGTGTTGCTTGTTCGGGAAATAGTTCCAAGTTAAATGACGAAGAAATAAAACAATATCAAGCACAAGTAACAGATTGGGAAATAAAAGAACAAGATGGAGAAAAACGTTTAGAAAAGTGCTATAAGTTTTCTAATTTTATGAAAGCTTTGGCTTTTACTCAAAAAGTTGGTGAGGAAGCAGAAAATCAAGGACATCACCCAGCTTTACTGACTGAGTGGGGTAAAGTCACAGTAACTTGGTGGACCCATGATATTGGTGGTCTCCATCAAAATGATTTTGTGATGGCTGCAAAAACAGATAAAATTTCTGAACAATTGGTTAAATAGTCATTGGTAATTGGTAATTGGTAATTGGTCATTGATTGTTGATCGAAGAAATAAACCCAGAACTCCAGAGACTGGGTTCTCATGAGATATCAAGAGAAGAAAGATTTTTGACTTTTGAATTCTTACTTCTTAATTCTTACTTCTTAATTCTTACTTTTAATCGCTTGCCATTTTTCTCGGGAAATTCCGTAAATTCTGACTTTATTGCCTAATATTTCTGTGTTTCCTTCCAATTTTTCCCCTAGTCTTAGAGCTAAGCGTTGAGAAGCCAGATTTTCAGGAAGAATTAAACTGATAACTCGAGGCTGATGCAAACTTGTAAAAGCATAGTCCATTACAACTCGAGCGGCTTCTGTGGCAAAACCTTTACCCCAATAAGCTTTACGTAGCATCCAACCAACTTCAAAATCAACCCAGCCTTCGGGATTCCAACAACCAATCCTACCGATCATTTCTCCGGTTTGACGTTCTTCTACAGCCCACAAACCATAACCCCGTAGGTACCAATGACCAATAATCATTGCCATATTGCGCCAAGCTTCCGCTCGAGATAGAGTTATTCCTGTACCGATATAACGCATCACATCGGAGTCATTGCACATCTCGGTGTATGGATCGAGATCTTTTTCTTGAAAACCGCGCAATATTAATCGTTTGGTTTCTATTCGGGGAATATTCATTTCAGATTCGGTTCATAGCTGCTATCAGCTTTTCATATGCAGTTAACAGCTGCAACTATCTCTAGGGTAGACAGTACTCATTTACTTAGGATTTACCCTAGAGCACTAGAGCGTAACTACGAACCGGCAGAATAAATCAAAAATAAATTATGCTGTTACGCTCATTTCAGCTTCCTCGACCGCTGTTACTACTGGCGCTGGAATTTTTGCTAAAATACCTTTCTTAAGAGGTTCAGACCTCTGTGCCCAAGGTAACAAACCTTCTGTATGAGCGTAATATTTGCTAGCACATTCAAACACTCCTGCAACTTCTTGTTCTGATAGCTCAGAGGAAAGGTCACCGAAAAGATATGTTGACTTCCCTGGAAAAGCAAAAGAAATTGTACAGGAGCGGTTACATGCACTCATGCATTTAACTGGTGCGATCGCAAAGCTTCCTTTTAGTTCCCAGTTTTGATGTTCTCGTTGCAATTGCTGAAATAATTTTTCGCCACCACTTTCACCGATGCGTTTTCCATCTTCCCATACACTGGCGCAGGTGGTGCAGACAAACATAGTATGTTGGGCTTCCATCTATACCTCGTAGACTGTAGCTAAGTTATGTTTTTGTTGGCGGGCATTCTGACTCAGAGATTTTGATCTAGAGATTAAATGAAACAAGATTTCATTTAACTGACCTCATCACAGCTGCGGGACAGTGTTGGAATTACACCAAACTTTCCCCGTTACCTCTAATGGCTAATTTCCATTAGAACCAACATTATTTGTTTAAGGTAACATAAAGATGATTGAAGTTATCAAATTATTAATAGGAATTTCTGACGATAATAATTTTAGACTCTTCAATAGTTGCAACAAAATAAAAAACTAATTCCTATAATAAAGATATTTATTCACAATCTTTTATTGACAACATATAGGACTCATATTTGATTTTTGTTGGCGTAGCCTGCGCTTCGCGCTTAAAAGTAATACCTACAGTACGCAATAACTGCAGAGGCGATTCAAGATGTGATGATTCCTTGGTTGCTGCTTCTTACTTTCTTGAGTATCGGTTATGTACCAAAAGAAGGTTTTCCAGAATGGCTTCAGGGCTTTGTAGAATTTAATCCGGTTTCTTCTGCAGTTCAGGCGCTTCGTACTCTTTCCTCTGGTGGTCGGTGACAGTTGAACTCTTGAAAGCTTTGCTATGGAGTTTTTTACTGACTGCTGTGTTCAGTACCCTTGCAATAAAAGCCTATCAAAGCGATCTATAAAACAATTCTACAAGTTGTGCTTTCTTATGTTATTTTGTAGCAAAATAATAATTAAACTTCTTAGGGATATTTGTAAATAGATGAAAGGTAATTATAATTAAACACTACCCTTCATCTACTGTCTGATATTGTCTGAGTTAAGACTTATAGAAATTAAGACTTACAGAATACCCCAGAAGTGGAGAAAACCTTGACCAGAGAATACTTCAATCAAAGCAGCAGCTAAAAAGCCTAGCATTGCCAAACGACCATTCCAAGTTTCAGCTTGGGGAGTAAAGCCCCAACGCCAAGCATTATTACCGGGTTCGGAAGTTGCGGTTTTGGTTGTATCTTGCATAATAGCGACTCCAAAGTGGAGAAAACATAATTTGTTAATTTACATTTCAGAGTATAGCGAATTTTTATTAATAAATGTAAATGAGTTTATATACTTATTAACTATAATTATGATTAAATTAACTGCGATCGCTACGCGCTGCGGTCGAAGTTTATCCATTTTTAGCTGATATCTATTGAAAAGCTTGTATAAAATGTATTTGCTTATGTTGCAAAAATATTTTGACCGGTTGACAAAATTCCAACAGCGATTATGAAACCACATAATGCTCCAATCCTTAGTGGCATTTTATCGAAGTCAAGGTTTAGCAAATTCATAAGTACATTCTTTCAAATTACCAACTTACTAAGTAATTAATATTTAGGTTTCACTACATGGAAATTACTACCTCATTTCTTTCATTAAGTTACATGGAAAATTCTTGAAATTGGAGATTTGGTAAATTTACAATCCAGGCAGATTTTTGATCGAGTTACACGCCTGTTTGTTGGAATTTTTTAAAACTATTTTAGTATTAAGACTTTATTAAACATGAATACTGGAAGGATTAAGCGTCGAGACATACTAATAGGAACAACGGCAACTATTGGTGTCATAGCATTTGACCCGGTAGAGAAATTATGGATTACTGACGTACAAGCCCAATCTACCAGTTCAATCACCATTCCTAATTTAGATGGTCAACTTTTACTCGACCCTGAATCTTTAGCTGCTGTAGCTGATGATTTCGGTCATATCATTAAAAAAACCCCCATGGCGGTATTACAACCAGGTTCTAAAAGGGATATTGCAAAAATAATTCGTTACGCCAACAGATTTGGAATCAAAGTTGCAATGCGAGGACAAGGACACACCACTTATGGTCAAGCTCAAGTTGATGCTGGTGTGGTCATTGACTCCAAAACCTTAAATAAGATTCATCACATTAGTTCCACACAAGTCATTGTGGAACCAGGTGTACTGATACTGGATCTTTTGAAGGCAACTTTAGCTCAAGGATTAACTCCTAAGGTGTTTCCTGATTACCTTGGACTATCTGTAGGAGGGCTTTTACAGGTTGGTGGTATTGGAGGGCATACACAAAAGTTTGGTTTGTTTGCCGACAACGTATTAGAAGTGCAAGCAATACTTGGCAAAGGTGTTTCAACTGTATCTTCCCTAAACAAAAAGCCTAGTTTATTTAATTCACTTATTGGAGGTCTAGGTCAATTTGGCATTATCACCCAAACAACTCTACCTCTAATTGGGGCTCCTACCCATGCCAGAGTTTATCAACTTTCTTATACAAGTCTGCAACAGTACATCGCAGACCAAAATCAAGCTGTCACAGATGGTCGATTTAACTATCTCGAAGGGCAAGTAATTGCAAACCCTTCATCTACAACAGGCTGGACCTATCTCTTAGAGGCTGCCAGTTACTATACCCCACCCCAAGCTCCCAGCGATTCATTGCTAGATGGCTTGAGTCCTGATGGTGGAACGACTATTGATGAATTTAGTTATTTCGACTGGCAAAATCGCCTAGCACCGCTTGTCGCTGCTTTACAAGAAAGTGGTGTTTGGCAGTTTCCTCATCCTTGGCTAGATCTTTTCATTCCTAATTCAAAAGTGGAATCTTATATTCACCAAGTGCTGCAAAATCTAAAATCCACAGATGTAAATGGACCAATTTTGTTGTATCCATTTCTGCGCAGTAAGTTAACCCGTCCCTTTATTAAAGTTCCGTCTGAGGAGATCATTTATCTTTTCAGTATTCTTCGCACTGCTCCATCCGATGATCCAAATACTGTTCAAGCAATGGTGGCTGCCAATCGCTCCTTATTTGAACAAGCACGAGACCAAGGAGGTAAGAGCTACCGCATTAGCGCATTTCCATTCAGCCCACAAGACTGGATAGAACACTTTGCTCGAAGCTGGAATAAATTTCGACGGCAAAAAGTATCCCTCGATCCCAAAAATATTCTGACTCCTGGTCAGGGAATTTTCAATCAATAAATGACACAAGAATCTTTCTGGTACAGCACTGATAATGAGAGGAATTGTGACTTATTTGTCGATGATAACTCTGGTGTACCTGCTCAAGAAAGTTATACCAATTCGATAAATCATTGCAACAGATTCTCCGGTAGAGACGTTGCAGAGCCTGCGGCGTCGGCGTTAGCCTCTGCAACGTCTCTACAGAAATCTATCTGTCTCATTATTTTTCCAAATTGGTATTATGATTTGCTGGTTAAAGCCGAATCTCAAATGAAGAAGCTTTTTAATATCCCCACCCGAATTAATTTAGTAAACGGATGGGGAGGATGTGAAGCTCAAAAATGTAATTTGGAGAAATCTAATCTGGAAATATTTGTACAGCATTATCCGCGATCGCAAGTTCTACCGATGCACCTTCCGGTAAAACTGTATGGGTTAATGTCCGCGCGTGAATTTCTCTACCAGAAAGAGTTTCTAAGCAATAACGGTATTCCCGTCCCAAAAATCTTCGACTGCGAATATTTACCGAAGCATCTGGGGTTGCTTTCAAAATTAAATCTTCTTGACGAATCATTAATTCTCCTGTGTCTGCTACAGAATCTTGGATTTGACCTCTTTCTACAGGAAAAGAACCAATTTCTGTTTCCCAAAGTTCGCCTTTACGGGTAGCGGGTAGAAAATTTGCTTGGGTAACGAACTCTGCAACAAATCGTGATGCCGGACATGTATAAATTTCTTCCGGAGTACCAAGTTGTTCCAAGTTTCCTTGACGCATGACGCCAACAACATCAGAAATTGCAAGAGCTTCTTCTTGATCGTGAGTGACAAAAATTGCTGAAGTTCCTGCAGCTTTAAGAATGTCCCGGATTTCTTGTCGCAATCTTAATCTAACTTGGATATCAAGATTACATAAGGGTTCATCCAAAAGCATCAGCTTTGGTTGGGGTGCTAAAGCCCGAGCAAGGGCTACACGTTGCTGTTGTCCTCCAGAAAGTTCGTAGGGGTAACGTTCCTCTAAGTTTTTTAGGCTGACTAAATCTAAAACTTCCGTCACTCGCTTTTGTACTTGCTCCTTATTGAGATTTTTCAAACCAAAAGCAACATTTTGAGCAACAGTCAGATGGGGAAAAAGTGCATAATCTTGAAAAACGATCCCGATATCGCGTTTTTCTGGCGCAATCCAAGTATCAGAACTGCAAACTATTTGTCCGTCAATTTCTATTGTTCCGTCTTGGGATGCTTCCTCAAAACCACCAATCATTCGCAATAATGTTGTTTTACCACAACCAGAAGGACCTAGCAGTGCTAAAATATCGCCCTGTTGCAATGTTAAAGATACATCATTAACAGCAGGGATCGGATTTTCAGAAAATCTTTTGGTTATATTTTTTAACTCTAGAATTACTTTTTCCATGATTGGCGATTAGGAACTAAAGATTGGGGAGTAGAATAAAAATTGAAATTCCTTATTTTCTGCTTCCAAAATAATAATTTCCAAGATAGTTTTACACCTTTGCTTTACTTTTGACTTTCTCTTGAGATAGGACAACGAAAGTCGAAATCATTGATACCAATAATATTGTTAGGGATCCAGCAGCAGCATCAGCAAAGTCAACATTTTCCGTAGCTTTCCAAATTTCCATTGCTAGGGTATCAAAACCTATTGGTGCTAATAGCATGGTTGCAGGTAGTTCTTTCATTGCAGTTAAAAAGACCAATACTGCACCACTTAAAATACCTGGGCTAACTAGGGGAATCGTAACTTTTTTCAAAGTTTGCAAAGGTGAATTTCCCAAACTACGTGCTGCTTCTTCTACTTGGGGATTTACTTGCAACAAGGAAGTACGTACTCCTCCCACTGATTGTTGCAAAAACAACACCAAGTAAGCGAAGAGCAACATTGGTAAGGTTTGGTACAGTATGGGCAAGTAATTAGCACCGAAAAACACCAAAGACAAGGCAACTACAATGCCAGGGACCCCAAAAGATACATAGGTAGAACGTTCAATAATGGCGATAACTTTTGAGGGAAAGCGTATTGACAGTATGGCAATTGGTAGAGCAAACAGTGTGGTAATAATTGCAGCTAGTCCTGCTGCAGTAATTGAATTTAGGGCTGGTGAAAGCAGATCGATAAATTCATAATTTGTGCTTAATCCCTGAATCAACCAAAATGCAGTGATAATTATAGGTAGTAATACGCCCAAAAAAGTTATGATTCCACAAAAAATCAGGGCTGGTAATTTCCATTTTCCCAGTTTAACCATTTTCGCTGGACGCAAAGATGCTGAACCCCGGGTGTAGTAACCTGCACGGGAACGGGTGCGATTTTCCAGCCACAACATAAATAATACAATTGCAACCAAT
Organism: Mastigocoleus testarum BC008; assembly: GCF_001456025.1. Classification (GTDB taxonomy): domain Bacteria; phylum Cyanobacteriota; class Cyanobacteriia; order Cyanobacteriales; family Nostocaceae; genus Mastigocoleus; species Mastigocoleus testarum. Next base: position 232,590 of record NZ_LMTZ01000001.1, on the reverse strand, counting down.
ACTAAAGATAAAGCTGCTGCTGAGTCACGGTCAAAACTGGCTTGGTACTGGACAAAAATCGCTTGTGTAAAAGTATCAAACTGCATTAGGGATGGCGTCCCAAAGTCTCGCAAAGCATATAAAGCAACTAATAACCCCCCAGCAATTAAAGATGGGTTTAGTTGCGGTAATATTACTCGGAAGAAAGCTTGTCTGCTGTTATAACCCATACTACGAGCAGCTTCTTCCAATGAAGGGTCTAAACCTTGCAAAGCAGAACGTATGCTCAGTAACATGTATGGGTAGGTAAACAAAGTTAATGCTAACATTGTCCCCGGCCAACCATATATAGAAGGCAATTCTTCTACACCAAAAGGTTGTAGTAATAACTGCAGAAAACTTCCCCGGGGTGCAAAAGCAGCAATCAAGGCAAAACTACCCACATAGCTAGGAACAGCTAATGGTAATGTTGTCATTATTAACCAAAACCGCCGAGCAGGTAAGTCTGTCCGTACCGTTAAAAATGCCAAAGGTATCGAAATAATTGCAGATAATAATGCCACAATCGCCATCATGGTGACACTATTGACCAGAATCATTAAATTGCGGGGGCGAGTAATTAACTCCCATAAATCTTCCCCACCAATAAATGCCGTGCGGATCGTTAAATAGACTAGGGGTAGGGCGATGGCGGTCGCCACCACCACCGCCGCTATTGTGAGAAATAATGGGGGGCGAACCGCTTTTGACATTTAGATAACTCCTGCTTTTTGTAATAACTTCAAGGTTGCTTCGAGAGTGTGTAATTTGGTTAGGTTGATTCTTGGCGCTCTGAGTCGATACAAAGGTACTTGTCCTTTGGGAGATGCAATCCCTTTACGTAGGGGGTACTCTTTGGTTTTAGAAGAAAAGTATTGTTGAGATTTACGACTGAGTAGATAGTTGATAAATCTTTCCGCGTCTCTTCTTTGATCGGTAGTCCTCAGGACTGATACTCCAGCCACATTGATCATTGCACCTGGATCTCTGCGGGTATAGTGATGAGCAACAGGGAACTTAGGATTGGTTTTTTGGAACCGAGCTAAATAGTAATGGTTTACCAACCCGAGGTGAATTTCACCACGTCCTAATGCTTTAACAATAGGAGTATTTTTGGGGTATTTTTTGGTGCCATTAGCTTTCATAGCTTTGAGCCATTTTAATGTCTTTTTGTCGCCATACATTACTCGCATACCAGTTACAAATGACTGGAATGAAGCATTTGTAGGAGCCCAGCCGACTTTACCACGCCATTTGGGTTTAGTTAATTCCCAAATTGATTTTGGTAATTGGCTTTTTTTAACTAACTTAGTGTTGTAGTCAATAGTACGAGCACGTCCGGAAATTCCCATCCAGTTTCCTCTTGGGGAACGGAAACGAGCAGGTACTTTATTCAATTGTCGGAATGAGATAGGTAAAGTACGCCCTCTTCTTTCTATTGCACCTAAAGCTCCAGCATCTTGAGCGAAGAATAAATCTGCGCGGCTATTTCTACCTTCTTCCAAAAGCGCGATCGCTAACTGAGCTGTTTTACCGTAGCGTACTTTAATATCTAAATTTAAATCTTTTCTAGCCTGCTTAATTAACGGACCAATTAACTTCTCGCTTCTACCGGAATAAATTACCAAAGTTTTGCGACGTGCTTGAGCTGTTTCTGTACCCAAACCCCAACTAGCAAAACTCAAACCAGTTGCAACGGCTGCTAATCCAAGGGAAACAAACTTCCGTCTTATGTTTCTCATAGACTGCTGACTCCATTAAAAACTATATGTCTCAGGTAGTTAAATTGATTCGTAGAGATATCACATCCTAGGTCTCTACTTAGTTGATTCCAATACTTAATTGATATATTTTTCGGGTAAATTTCCCTTTGTTCATCAGGCTTGTATTGGACTCGACGGTAAATCAATTTCGGATACAAATAGAATTCAGGAGTTCAAAAAAGTCATCATCTAAATAGGCGCACAATTTTCCATCACAGCAAGTTTACTGTGCAAAAATTGCCTTAAACTTTACAGGGGTCAGACAAATAAAGGAATCACAAAAATTAAACAACTAATTATGCAAAACCATCATTTTTCACTTGCCCCTATAAAGAGGCTTACCAAGAAGATTTGCGTTAAAACTTATGCTTAACACACCCTATAAACATTAGATATTCTAATGAATATAATTGTCATTATAATACATCACTAATTACCCAATTAAACAACTCCAGCTTTTTGTAGCAGCTTCAAAGTTTCTTCTAAACTAGATAATTTAGTCAAATCAATCTCTGGAGGGTCAAGTTCTTTGAGGGATACTTGCAAAGTAGGTGCGTCTACTCCTTCACTTAAAGGATACTCATTGGTTTTGGAAGCAAAGTAGTTTTGTGCTTTTGAACTAACCATATAGTTGATAAATTTTTGCACATCTTCCTTTTGGTCGGTAGTCTTCATCATTGCTACCCCAGCAACGTTCACCATTGCACCTGCATCTTTATTGGTATAGTGGTGAGCTACCGGAAAATCAGGATTTTCTTTCTTGAAGCGGGGTAAATAATAGTGATTGACCAACCCCAAATGAACTTCACCTCTTCCCAAAGCTTTAACAATTGCTACATTATTGCCATACTTTTTCACATCATTGGCTTTCATCGCTTTAAGCCATTCTAATGTTTTTTCTTCACCTTCAATTGCCCGCATTGCAGTTACAAATGATTGAAAAGAACCATTAGTAGGTGCCCAAGCAACTTTACCACGCCATTTGGGTTGAGTTAAGTCCCAAATCGATTTTGGTAAATCACTTTCTTTGACCAATTTAGTATTGTAATCAACAGTACGAGCTCTTCCAGAAACCCCTAACCAATTTCCTTCCGGCGAACGAAAACGAGAATCTACTTGCTCTAGTATTTTCGACTCGATTGGTAGAGTTTTTTGGTTTTTTTCCAAAGCCCCTAAAGCACCAGCATCCTGTCCAAAAAAGACATCTGCACGACTATTATCACCTTCTTCTAAAAGTGCGATCGCCAGTTGAGAGGTTTTACCGTAACGTACTTCAATATTTAGATTTAAATCCTCTTTCGCTTGTTCAATTAAAGGACCAACCAGCTTTTTGTTTCTACCAGAATAAACAACGAGAGTTTTTGAATTCTCATTAACACCTTGCGAACATCCCCATATACCAACTCCGGTGACAACAGTCACTAACCCCAACAAAAAAAACTTTCGCATAATTAGCTACATCTCCAGTAAAACAATTAGCCTTATCCGGTCAATTTGTAGAGATTTTACATGCAGGATCTTCACACGCGCAAATTCTTAACTCTAGCCAATGTCCCAGTTAATTAGTCACCTTTGATAATCCCAAACAAGATATATATACTGTCACTCCCGGTCATCGTTACTCCAGATACCCCGAAGTTTTCGAGATTTTATCTTAGAGATTTCATATTTGAGATTTAGTTTCAAGTTCAACGCAATTACATTGCGCCTACTTGCTGTATACGTAGCATCTGATTTAGTAATCTGATTTAAACAATGGTTTAACGACAACTATTATCAACAAGAATAAATATATAACAAGTAGACTTGATTTTCATGTAACTATTATCACATATTATTAATTTTTGTTTACATAGTGTTGACTAGGTTGCTAATTTTGATTAACAAAGATTGTGGTGTTGTTCCCAGTGCTCTTTTATGGATTATGTTTCATAAATTCACTTAAAATTTTTTGCAACAGCAGTAGTCAGATTTTTGCAATCACTATCAACTAGATATTAGTTGTGTGCACAAATCGACTTTGTAAATAATCTACCTAGATAATCCAATTTTTGGAGACATATCAAATTCAGGGAATTGGGCATAAATTTTCTCAATTCGTACCTAATAGATTTAAGTGTGTTAGTAAGAAAATAATAACTTGTTTGTAGTAGCACTTTAGCGCTAAAGCGCTATTACAAGCCAAATACAGATATTTTATATTTATTTACATAGTTTACTTTTTTCTCGCCTACTTACTTAGAGTATCGGATCTCACTTCAATGGTAGTGTGGGTGTTAGAGAGCTATATTGCAGCAAAAATGGCTTCTCACAAATTGTGCTTCATATTACGTGAAGATAAGGAAGAATTTTTTGCGAATAAAATCCCATCAGACTGATGTTCTCAATGCTTGGAGACATCTAATACATATCCTATGCCCCTAACTGTATGGATTAGACGTTTCTCATCATTTTTTTCAAGTTTAAGACGCAGATAACGTACATATACCTCAATCACATTGGAATCAGCAACAAAGTCGTAACCCCAAACTTGTTCTAAAATTTGGTTTCTAGTAAATATTTGATGGGGGTTGCTCATCAAATATTCTAGTAAGTCAAACTCTTTTACAGTTAATTCTATTGCTCGATTACCGCGAAACACTTCATGAGTTTTACGGTTCAAAATTAAATCTTCAAATATTAATAAATGACGTTTATCTTTTTCTACGCTTCGACGTAAATGAGCGCGAATTCTCGCCAAAAGTTCTTCAAGTTTGAAAGGTTTTATGAGATAGTCATCAGCTCCTGCATCCAAACCCATAACCCGAGAACTTACTTCATGTTTAGCTGTGAGTAAAATAATCGGAATTTTAGTTTTTGTTGCTCGCAAACGACGACAAAGTTCTAACCCAGTTAAGCTGGGGAGCATCCAATCTAAAATTGCTAAATCTGGATTTGATTTTCGTGCTAACATTAATCCTGTTACCCCATCATGAGCAACACTGACGATATAACCTTCAGAAGTTAACTCCATTTCTAAAAATTCAGCGAGATTGACTTCATCTTCAACCAGAAGGATATGTTCGCTCACAACCTAATCTCCACATTTTCAAATATCTCTATTTGCTGGTTTAATTTACAAAATCAAACAACCAAAATCAAATAAATAAAATTAAACAATAAATCAAAACAGGCTATTTAAAATATTTTTGATAATTAATTGATACTTTTATGCTAAAAATAGCGGTAATCTTACTGTTACTAAAGTCCCTTCCTCAGCATTAGATTCGATAGACAATTCTCCGTTATGTGCTTCTATAATCCTTTTAGTAATTGCAAGTCCTAATCCAGTCCCAGAAGATTTTGTGGAAAAGAATGGTTGAGTCAACAATGGTAATATGTGGGGTGGTATAGGTTCTCCACCATTGCGAACTTGAATGCAAACTTCTTGCAATCTTGGGTTAATGTTTACTTGTAATTTAACTTTTTCTCCAGAGACTACTGCTTCGCAAGCATTCTGTATAATATTAATTAATACTTGTTTAATTTTATCTTCATCACCCTGTATGCTGACTTCGACGTTCCCATACTCAAATTCAATGCTTTTATTGATTGTATCTGGCAAATTTCGCTGTAATTCTAATACTTTTTGAATACATTTATTAATATTAATTTCTGAAATATCTAAGATTTGTGGCTTTGCATAAAGTAATATCTCTTTTAATAATTTTTCTAAACGCTTTGCCTCATCTAATGCCAAATTTAACCGCTTTCTCAGCTGTTCAGATAAATCAGATTTACTAAAATACTCTAAAACTAAATTTATTGTGGAAAGGGGATTACGAATTTCGTGAACAATCGAAGCTGCAAATTCACCGATCGCAGCCAAATTTTCCCGTTCAATAAGTTTAGTTTGAGTGGCTTGTAACTCTTCTGTTTTGAGATTTACTTCTTTTTCCAAAAATTGATTAAATTGTCTTTGTTGTTGATAAAGATAGTGATTATCAATTGCTGTTGCAGCTCGTTCTGCAAAGAGTTCAACAATCTCGATTTCTAGAGTAGAAAAATTACGAGGTTTTTGATGAAAAGAACAAATTGTACCTATTACTTCCCCTTGAGGTGTACGTAAAGGTATTCCCAAATATGCACGACATCCTGGTGGAGCTTCACCATATTCGGTACAATTTTCTGTATCTTCAACGACCAAGGATTGACCAGTATTAACAACAGTACCAGTTAATTGACCGTGTAGCGAATGAGTTCTCTTATCCTCATGATGTTCGATATTACTAGCTAATAACTGACCAAAACCTTGTTGACAAATAGTAATTGCAGAAGAATCAACACTAATTAATTCACTAACTCCTTTTGCAATCTCTTTTAAATAGACTTTCAAGTCACCCGTACGATGACTCAGAGATGACAAAATTTCTAAAGTTCTTTGTTGGTACTTCCAAGAATTATTATTTAATGAATCTAGTTTATTGTTTGCTATCTGCTGGAAAGTTAAAAAATAATCTTTATCCCGCAATAAAAATAATGCAGTCAAAGCTCCTATTACTGGAATACTTTCCCAAGATAAAACATAATGATGCTTGTTAGGATCGAACATTTCCCTGTGCATAGAAATAACTGATACTAACTGCATACCTAACAAAGTACCGTAAGAAAATGTTTTATATAAACCAGCAAGGAAGATTAATATCAAAATCACTGCAACAAAATATAGTAGATAACATGCAGCGATCGATAACTCAAAAGAATGAAATCCTTCTAACATACCTTGTGTTGCTTTAGTTAGTATAAATTTTTGCATCACTAAAGCTAAAAACAAGATTCCAAGGCTTAAACGCATGACAAACAATCCGATTTCAAGCCGCTTTTCTTTTATCATCCCTCGCTCCCTGGTTCTTAATTCTGTAGACTATTGTCAAATACAGACAAAAATGAAACACTTTATATACGGTTAAATCTCGGAAGCCTTAGTTTGATAAATACATAAGGCTGCATTTTAAGATACTACAAAGTAGACACCACAGTCTACATGATTGATTTATGAGTGGTGACAATAATTATGAATATCAACAGAATCATTCCATTTCGCTGGGTTCTCTGAAAAAACGGGAGCCACGGGATAAAATTTTGATTGCAGCAGCGGAATTGTTTGAGTGCAAAGGCTTCAATCAAGTTAGTATCAATGAGGTAATTGCAAATTCAGATGTTGCTAGACGCACATTTTATCGATATTTTCCATCAAAAGACGAATTGATTATCGAAGTGATGCGCTTTCAAGCCAAACGATGGCTGAAATGGTTTGAAGAAACTCTTGACCAAAGAGCGAGTAGTCCTAGAGAAAAAATATTAACAAGCTTTGATGTTTTACGTGAATGGTATGTAAGTCCTGATTTTAAGGGATGTCCTTTTATTAAAGCCGCTGTGGAGCTTGCAAATACTTCCCATTCTGTGAAGCAAATTTGCGCGACTGTCAGACAATCAATGCGAACTTACATTTTTAAACTTGCTCTCGAAGCTGGTATTCCTAAACCTGAAGTTTTTTCTCAACAGTATTTACTTTTAGTTAGTGGTTCAATTTTAATGGCAAGTATTGAAGGTAATCCCGAAGGAGCAGAATACGCTCGTGAGACTTTAGTTGCTTTTATGAATGCAGAATAATAATAATTTAGCTTAATTATTTGGTATCGTTCAATTATTTAGTCTAATTTTAGTAGACATATTTGTCTACTTGGATGACATTTTAATAAAAGTTTTAAAGAATTATGGGATAATTTTTCCACCCCATAGTGTAAGCGCGTTTCTCTTAAGTGTTTTAAAAGCGTTGGATGGTGGTGTTAGTTTATAATTTGGAGGTAACAAAACCTTCAAAACATCACATTGTTGGGAAACTTAGGAAGTTATATTTTCGTATAAATAACAACAATAAATCATTCGTATAAGCTATGTCATCCTAATCTAGGATAAAAATAATCTACATGATTACAGTGCAGAAATTATCCATGCAAAAAGATGAAATTCGTATATTTTTTCCCTATTCTCTATTTCCAGTTCCCTATTACCTAATATTATTTCATCAAAACATTATCAAAGGGAAGTTTATTGAGCAGACATGCAAATTGTATCCTGCGTATTTGTAGAGATTCTACAGTTTTTATATCATGTTCGGTAAATTATTTATGATTCCTGCACATGTGTAAAAAACTGGAAATCCTCTCTCAATCTGCACCCTCCTCTCTTCCCCCTGCGTACTTAATGAAAAGTAACTAAGCGAACACAATATTACTGGGTTACTCTCTGGGCTAACATTTTTAAAGCATTACCGATTCTTTCTAATGCTTCTTCACCGCAACCTCTCAATCTGTGACGAATAAATAAATATCTTGGACTGTTGTAACCAAGCCATACTTGTCCTTGTTCGTCTTCCCAAATAAGTGCTTTTTGTGGTAGATCGATTCCTGCAGTTTGATTGCACTGCATCAGTGGAGTACCAGCACGAGGATTACCAAATATGATTACTTGAGTTGGTCTTAATTCTAAACCAACAGATTCGGCTCCAGCTTGATGATTAACTGTGGTAACAATATTTAAACCCTGTTCTTTGGCGATGGATTGAAAGCGTTTGACTGTTTCTTCTACACTATAATTACTCTTGAATCTTACAATTCCATCTCTTCTTGCACCATGTCTATGAGTTCTGGCTATCTCATTTTTATTAGTATTTTCCCGAATTTCTTGAGTAGCTTTATTATTCCTAGCTATTTCATTTTTTGAATTTTCTCTAATCCCTTGAGTAGCATAAGCAGGAAGAACCAATAAGCCCAATGCAGCAATACTCCATAAAATTTTCTTCATTGCAAACCTCCAATAATTAAAAAATAAGGTGGGATGATAATTTTACCTTGAATTTAAAGCAATCTTAGCTCAGAAAACGTTACACTAGATTAATAAAAAGCCTCAATCATACCAAAACTGAGAATAGAAATAAATAACCATGAAATAGCACCTAGATAAAGAGGTTTTAAGCCGCTTTGTTTAATATCAATAATGCTAGTTTTCAAACCCATTCCCGCCATTGAAATTGTTAGTAGTAAGTGGTTAAATTCAGTCACTGATTTTTTGAAGCTATCAGGAAATATATTTGCACTATTGAGTAGCATTAGAGCAATAAATCCAAATACAAACCAAGGTATCGGTAATTTTCTCGACTTACCTTCTTTTGATGAATTATTTGCAGGTGGTGATAAAATTCCCAACGTTAAAACAACTGGAGCTAAAAATATAACTCTCGATAATTTAGCAACAGTTGCTAGCTCACCACTAGTTTGTCCACCTTGAAATGCTGCTGCAATTACCTGAGCTGTTTCATGAATGGAAACACCACACCAAATTCCAAATTGTTCGGGTGTGACTTGAAGTAAACCAGATAATAAAGGATAAACTAACATGGAAATAGTACCGAAAATTGTTACTATTGCCACAGCATAAGCCGCATCTTTATCTTTACTTTCTACTACACCATTTGTGGCTACTATAGCAGAAGCACCGCAAATAGAAGTACCCGCAGCAATTAATTTTGTTAGTTTTGGATTGACTCCAATTTGTCTCCCAAACCAACAAGTAAAAACAAATGTGCTGACTAAGGTTGCTACAACAATTACTAAACCAATGGGGCCAACTGCAAGTATTTGAGGTAAACTTAATCGCAATCCTAGGAGAATAATAGCCAATCGCAAAATACGTTTTAAAGAAAAGGTAATTCCCGGACGAAAAATTTGAGGAACTCCAATTGTATTTTTAACTATAATTCCTAACAGGATTGCTACGATTAGGGAACTAAATAGTGAAAGTGATGGTAGTTTTTTTAGAGATTCTGCAAGAATAGCAATTCCACCAGTTAATAATAAACCTGGTATTATGCTAGAAATTGGAAATATTTTGGTTAATTTGACTTGAAACTTTTGAGGTGGATTATCCATTATGAAGGTTATAAGTAAATGCTATTAATCATTTCAATTTGGATATTTTTTTGCTTTAAATATATAGAGACTTAATATATTATTCGAGTCAATATATTATTTAACGTCTCAATTAAGCTTAGATATAATCTAACTCTGGATTTTGAGCCATAATTTCTGAGATTTCTTCCTTCTCAGGAATTGAGATATTGAAAATATCTTTCATGAAGCGATAATATGCGGTATAAATCTTTGGTTCGCCTTCATCATTCTCAACAATAAAAAAAGGTGCAGATGATACTTGATATTGACTAGCTAAAATAAATCCTTCATTATTATGTGGATTACGCTCATCTGCTGAGATAATTGCATCTATTTTGTCTATTAAATTTAATTCATGCAGGCTGTTTAAAATTTTTGCAGATTTACGACAGGGATTACCATCTAATTTAATTTTTTGAACTAATTTAATAACCATAATTTTGAGATACTTTTGAAGTAGTTTGGAGATGAATTTGAGATAAATCGAGATGAATTTGAAATACTTATAATTACAATTAGGAATCAGATTCCTTTGTAGAGACATAGCAGTGCTACGTCTCTAAAAGTTATTTATTTATTGTTTGATTGGTAGTCTCTTGAAGCAAGCTAAGCATTATTTTGAGTCAAATTTATTTCGTGGAAACCACACTCCTTATCAGCAGCTTCTTCCCACCACCAACGACCGAGACGCTCGTGTTGATTGGGTAAAACTGCTCTGGTACAAGGTTCGCAACCAATACTAATAAAACCTTGATTGTGTAGTTTATTGTAGGGAACGTTATTTTTCCGGATATATTCCCACACTTGAGCAGAAGTCCAATTTGCAAGGGGATTGAATTTAATTAATGTCTTCTCCTCTGTAGAGAAAGCAGTATCTACTTGAATTACCGGAACACTATTTCTGGTTGCAGGGTTTTGGTCTTTACGCTGTCCAGTAATCCAAGCATCGATGGTTGCAAGTTTACGACGTAGTGGCTTAACTTTCCGAATTGCACAACATTCTTTGTGACCGTCCTCATAAAAACTAAATAATCCCTTTTCTTTAACTAATGCTTCAACTTCCGCAGTATTAGGGGAAATTACATCTATCTTTATTCGATATTGTTTTCTAACTCGATCAATAAATCGGTAGGTTTCGGGATGTAAACGACCCGTATCAATTGAGAATACTTGAATATCTCTTTTGATTTTTGATGCCATATCTATCAACACTACATCTTCTGCACCGCTAAAGGAAATAGTAATGTTATCGAACTGCTTGAGAGCAAATGCAAGAATATCTTGAGGACTTTTCTGTGAGTATTCGGATTGTAATTGGGTAATGTCTGATTCGATGATAGAAATAGTATCAGCTAAACTCATGATTCTCCTCTCTTTTTTAGGAATAGATTTTGTTGTTTGATTTCTTACCTACAGGTATTGAGATGCACCCCATACATGGGCGAGTAAAATTAAACTGTGGCTAGCTTCATTGAAGAAACTAAAATTTCTGCAACCTCTGGACGAGAAAATTCTGGTGGTGGGGTTTGACCATTTCTCAACATTTCCCGTACTTTTGTTCCAGATAGGTGTATCCTTTCTCCCTTTGTGCTAGGACTGGTTTTGGCTGTAGCCATTGACTGGGTACGAGTGCAATAGAAAGCATGTTCAAATTTTAAAGGAGTAATATTTAATTCATCTTGGGTAAATTCATCAAATATGTGCTGTGCATCGTAAGTACCATAGTAGTCACCAACTCCTGCATGGTCGCGTCCAATGATAAAGTGGGTACAACCGTAGTTCTGACGAGCGATCGCGTGCATAATTGCTTCTCTAGGTCCTGCATAGCGCATAGCTGCGGGGAATACACCCAAGAATACGCGGTTTTGTGGATAATATTTTTCCATTAGAACCTGATAACATTGCATCCGTACCCGAGCTGGAATGTCATCAGATTTTGTTTGACCGACCAAGGGATTAATGAACAATCCATCAACAACCTCTAGAGCAATTTTGGTGATGTATTCATGGGCGCGGTGGATAGGATTTCTAGTTTGAAATGCTACGACACTATTCCATTCACGTTTTGCAAACTCTGCTCTAGTGTCTTCTGGAATAAGACGATAATTTAGAAAATCCATCTGAGGAATTGCTTGGATTAGTTGAATTGGACCTCCAAGGTAAATTTCCCCTTCCTTGAACATAGCTCGTACGCCGGGATGTGCATTGTCATTAGTCCGATAAATTTGCCGTGCTTCAAAATTTTGGTCGGGCTTGAACTTGCTAGTAACATTCATCACTGCAAGTATATCTCCATTGGGATGAGCTAAAGCAATTTCAGAATTTAATTTGTATTTATCTGCTACAGATTCAGGAATTTGCAAAGTAACAGGAATACTCCATGCTAAACCATTACTTAAGCGCATATCTTTAACAATGGAATTATATTCCTCTTCTTCAACAAAGCCATTTAAAGGGCTATAAACTCCTGTAGCGATACACTCTAGGTCAGCAAGATTGCGTGTAGAGAGGGTAAGAATTGGTAATTTTTTTGCTCTCGACAGAGTTTCTTCTCTTGCTTCTCCTTGCAAGCGGCAATTAATAAGCTTACCACCGTGGGGTTGAATTAAAGCTTCGATTTGAGACATGTTATTACTCCTACTATTGAGTTCAAAAATTTTAACTGAGAGGTGAGAGGTTTAATACTAAGTCCGGGCTAATTACCCCTTTTAAGAATGAGAGAGGGAAGTGTGGGAGGTGTGGGAAGTATGGGGGGAAATCCCAAAAAATATAAAGGGGTTTTAAAAATTGGATTTGGTCTAATCTCTTCTAGAGATTAAGTTAACCGTATGTGAAGGAATCAAAACAGGAGGAGAACGATTAATTAAATTGAAAATTGTTTGATAGAACATAGATTTGTGCAAGTGCAGAATTTGAATAGAAAATATGAGTCAAGAATTCAAATCAAGAGTTACGATATCGCAAACCCTTTTACAAACCGTAGAAGAAGATAATCAATGGTGGTACAACTACTGTCATTAATAGGTTTAGTGGGGTTCCAACACGCATGAAATCAGTAAATTTATATCCACCTGCTCCGTAAACCATTGTGTTGGTTTGATAACCAATTGGTGTGATAAAGCTGTTAGATGCTGCAAAAACAACAGCGAGCATAAAAGCAAAAGGATTGAAGCTTAGTTTTTCTGCAACATTAGCTGCAATGGGTAACATTAAAACTACTGCGGCGTTATTGGAAATCATTTCCGTGAGGATAGAAGTAATGATAAAGAAAAATGTCAGTATCCAGTAACCCGAAAGATTTCCCCCAATTGCAACTAGATTATTCGCTAACCATTGGGTCGCACCAGAGCGATCCATTGCGATACCCAAGGGTATTAACCCAGCAAGCAGAAAGATAATGTCCCAACGTACTGCATCATATATTTCTCTGGGTTTGAGACAACCTGTTAAAACCATCAATACCACACCAACCAGAGAACTAATAAGAATAGGTAACCAATTAAATGCGGCTACAACAACAACTCCTAAACCAATACCAATTGCTATGGAGGCTTTATCACGTCTGAGTGTTTCCAAATTTCGCTGGGTCAGAACCAATAAGTTTCGATTGATTTGCAAACCCAAAAGACTTGGTTTTGGACCTTGTACCAAGAGGACATCACCAAACTTTAATCGGATTTGGGTGAGACGCTCTCGAGTAGTTTCTTCTCCACGATGGACTGCTAATACTGTAACGTTATAGCGTTGACGAAAATTAATTTCTTTAACAGTCGAACCAATAAGGTTGGAATTAGAAGTAATTAGAATTTCTGCTATACCTTCATCTTCCGAGGTCAGTTGTGTCTGTAAAAACTTTTTATTTCGGATAAATTCGGGCAGAATTTCTATACCCTCTTCATCTTTAATCTTCAGTAAATCTTCTCGACTACTCCTAACTAAAAGTACTGAACAGGCTTGTAGTTTTTTATTTTCTAAAGGCTGACTGAGATGGGTATCATCGGCAATAATTTCTAATACATCTACATCAAGTTTATGTTTGAGAATACTGGAATTTAAGGTTTCTCCCACTAAACTAGAACCAGGTGGGATTAAAATTTCACTAACATAATCCTTTATACCCTGTTTTTGGTTGAAAATCTCATCAGTATGTTTTTTACGGTTTGGTAATAGTCGAGGTGCTACAAGGGCTAAATAAATCAGACCAACAGTAAATGTGACTAACCCCAACTTAGTAAACTCGAATAAGTTGAACGATCTATATCCTAGTTGCTGAGCTAAACCACTCGCTAAAACATTCGTAGAAGTTCCGATCGCCGTGATCATACCACCCAAAATAGCAGCAAATGATAACGGAATTAATAACTTAGAGACTGAAATCCTTTGTCTTCTACACCATTCTTCAACAATAGGTAAGAATACGGCAACAACGGCAGTATTGTTAATAAATGCTGTTGTTGGACCCACTATCAGCCCCAAAGTAAAAATTTGTTGACTGGGACGTTTACCACCCCACCTTAGTAAGAGTTCGCTAACAATTTGAATGGCTCCGGTGCGTCCGATTCCAGCACTAAGAATAAACATTGCCATCACAGTAATAGTAGCAGAGTTGCTGAAACCACTTATACTTTCTTCAGGGGTTACTAAACCAAAAATTGTTAGAAGTAGTGTAGTAATAATAGCAACGATGTCTGATGGTAACCATTCCGCAACAAATAAAATTAATGCCAAGACAACAATGGCGAGTGTAAGGAGTATTGTCATGTGCTTGCTGTCTTACAGTGCTTTTATTAGGTATTAGTTATTTCACTAAAAAGTCTCATGACAATCAAATATTGTAAGAGTCATATGTATTAAATCTATAGCGAATATGTGAACTATAGGACTAAAAGCACATCTCAGATGATGCGACTTATCTCCGTATAAAATATTTAGAATGTTCTAAACCACCTGTGGTTTATTAGTAAGCTGCGAAAATATTTTTACCAAAAACAGAAGTAACATGACGCATTAATTTTCTTTGAGTTATTTTCTTAAAAAGTTTAATTGTCTTTAATTTGGCTTAGTAATCTGAGAAATACTTGATAAATAAATGAGATTTTCCTGAGAAGTTGATTAGTAAAATCCCATAATTAGGGTTTACTGAAAAGGTTCGTTATTTTAGAAAGAGGAACAATAAATTTTTACCAAGACAAAAGTATATATTGATACGCGCGATTACCAAAAAAAAGTATATTTTTCACCACTGAAGTGGCGACGCTTTAACGTTGCAAAATAGATATAGCAATCCGAAATCATTCATGAAAAATAAAATCGCTGAAACCCTTGTACATACGTCTTTATTCTTTATGTGTTTTCTCACATTTCAATCAGGATTACTATATATAAAAAGGTTGTGTGACAAGAATTAGAGATAGTGATGTAACCTTGAGTGAGTTGTAATTGTGATGCAGGTATAGTGGCTGCTGTAAGGTGAAGGGAATTAAAAAAAGAAATATCTTGGGTCAAATAAAATTTATTAATTATTTGTTTGGAATTGCTGCTTAAAAAATAAATTTTAAATAAGGAATTTTATACTTTCAATATTTTAATCCTATTTTTGCAATGCAACTGTACGTAGTGCTATATGAAAACACTACGATAATTGACAGTGCAGGAAAACAAAAACTCTATTTTTTGTAGGCTTTAGCAGAAGCTCGAGTCCAAAGAAATACAGCAGTAAGAAACGGAATTAGAACAAAGATTCCTCCAGAAATTAAAGGATAATGTCTTACGGTAGAGCTATTTACCATTAAAGCTATTCCTAATCCAGAATAGAGTAACCCTGCGATGGGAAGACCAATGATTAGTAAAGCAAATTTATCTTCAGATTGCATATGTTTTCTCCAGGGATGAAATATTAGTCAACTGCAAGTGTTATTCGACTAGAAAGTAGATATTATAGAAACTTATAGCTTTGATATTGAGCTACTTTATAACTTACATTTTAATTCCGAAAAACTTTAACCCCGAAATACCTTACGAAAATCTTCAAAAAGACCTAAGAATCAACTACTGTCAATCACCTATTAAATGAAGTACCAGCCGACAAAGAGAGTGGCTATTATGATGGGTTGTGCTGGTTCTAGCAAATCTACTTTAGCAATAAAAATAAACGAATATGACTAACGGCTCATCACTTCGAGTGATTATACTGGCGTGGCGATTTTTTGGAAACTGCTTAATAGATTAAATCCTTTCTTGACTGGAATCATATTGTCTAAATTTATTCTTTTGTAGCACTCTCAGTACCAAAAACCAAAAATCGAAAATCAAAAAACTATATATAAATAAAAAACTTAGAATACTAATTTAAATACAGTGTTCACCCTCAAAATAAATTTTAATTTAAAAATCTGAACTCTCCGTTAATTCCATAGTAGATAATGTATTTTTGACAACATTAAATGCATTCGACATGATAATCGTTTTTATCACTTGTTATTTTGAATGTTATCTCACCGATTGAATGATATGAGTAATTAATGATATTAATATTTTTCTGTATTCGCGTTAAAATTTTGTGATGCTAACGCTGTATCCAAGTAATTTTTGATCGGGTTTTCGGTTTAGGTTTGGCTATTAAGCAAGTATTATTGGATTCAACTGGAGAATTTATTTATATGCAGCAAGCTTCAAAGATTGAGGCTATAGAAGCACGAGTTCATGGGATGGATTGTCCTAGTTGTGCTCAAACAGTTCAGTCAAATTTACATCAACTAACAGGTGTAAATGAGGTTGCTCTCAATTTTGGTAACGGTAAGCTTAATATGACCTACAACCCAGAAAAAATTACCCAAAAAGATATTTTTCGCCGTGTAGAAGCCTTGGGTTACCAAATTGAATCAATTTTTCGCAAAGAAAATTCTCCATCTACAACTGAATCAGCCAAGATAAAAAATCAAAAAAGTAAAATAGATTCACTGTCTAGTCCCTGGAAGTTTTGGCTTACAACCCGCCGAGGACAAAGGGTGATTTTGTCGGGAACAGGTTTAGTCCTAGGATTTATTGCCCATAGTATGGGGTTATCTGCATGGATCCAAACCAGCTTTTACTGCATAGGAATAGTTTTAGCGGGATTCCCGATCGCCCGTGCAGGTTTGATTTCACTCAAATCCCGTCGAGCTGATATCAACCTACTAATGATGATTTCTGGAGTTGGTGCTTGCTTGCTGGGGGATTTCTTGGAAGGAGCAATGGTAGTGTTTCTATTTTCTTTAGGAACAACACTACAAAGCTTCACCTTGGGACGTACTCGCAACGCAATTAGGGATTTAATGGACTTAACACCACCGATAGCAACAATTAAACGTGGTGATGAAGAAGTAAATGTTCCCATTTCCAGTATTGAGGTCGGTGAAATTATTACGGTTCGTCCGGGTCAAAGAATTGCTCTTGATGGTAAGGTTATTTACGGAATTAGTGCTGTCGATCAATCCCCAATTACAGGAGAATCAGTTCCAGTAGATAAAGAAGCTGGTGATGATGTGTTTGGTGGAACTTTGAACCAAACCGGATACTTAGAAGTTAAGACCACTCGTAAATCAAATGAAACCACCATGGCACGGATTATTCATTTGGTTGAAGAAGCTCAAGGAAGTCGCGCCAGAAGTCAACAATGGGTGGACAAATTCGCCTCAATTTATACACCATTAGTAATTCTTTTAGCTATAGCGATCGCAATTATCCCTACTGTGTTTTTTTCCCAGGATATGAAGGTTTGGATTTATCATGCCTTAGTACTGTTAGTGATTGCTTGTCCTTGTGCTTTAGTTATTTCTACTCCTGTTTCTATTGTTAGTGCTATTGGTGCTGCTACTCGTAAAGGAATTTTATTTAAAGGTGGTAACAGTTTAGAAACCGCAGGAAAAATTGATATTCTCGCTTTTGACAAAACTGGTACTCTGACAGAAGGTTTACCAAAAGTACTAAACATTTATAGTTTGGGAGAACAAGAAAGAAGCTCAATACTGCAAATTGCTGCAAGTTTAGAACAGAGATCGGAACATCCCCTAGCTAAAGCAATTATTGCTGAAGCCAAAAAACAAGGATTAACTTTGCAAACACCCCATGAATTTGTTGCGATACCAGGGAAAGGTATTCAAGCAAAATTGAGCGATAAATTAGATTGTGGCGTTCAAGATCCTCAAGTTGCTTCTCTTTTAGGTAAAAACCATTTGTTACCCCATCTCAACCAAGAATTTTACATGGTGGGTAATCGTCGCTTATTTACCAATATTCCTCCCGAGGTGAGTTCGCTTCTTGCTGAAATTAGCAACCTCGGTCAAACTCCTGTATTAGTTGGGACAAAGGGAGGCTTAATTGGCATCATTACTTTAGCAGATGGTTTGCGCTTGGAAGCAAGGGAAGCAGTAAGGTTAATTGAGACAGCAGGACCAAAAGAAGTAGTGATACTAACGGGAGATTCTAAATCTGTTGCTCAACAGATGGTAGAACAACTAGGAATTTTTGACTATCGAGCCGAATTACTACCGAAAGATAAACTTCTAGAAATACAAAGATTACAAGAACAGGGAATTGTAGGAATGGTAGGAGATGGGATTAATGATGCTCCTGCTTTAGCATCTGCAGACATAAGTTTTGCGATAGGTCGTACGGATATTGCACTAGAGACAGCAGATGTAGTTTTAGTCGCAGATGATTTGAGACGACTTGCTTATGCAATTAGTTTGAGTCGTAAGACTGTTTCAGTTATCCAGCAAAATATTATTTTCTCTTTAATTACGAAAGCTTTATTTTTGCTATTAGGAAGTTTTGGTTTTGTGGGTTTAGCGGTTGCAGTTTTAGCTGATACGGGAAGTTCCTTGTTGGTTACTTTTAATGGAATGCGCCTATTTAAAGTTTAATTATTATTAGTGAGTTCTAAACAGTCGATTAGTACCATCATTCATTACTGTGATGATTTCGCTGATATCATGCCTCATTTATGGAATATCAAATTTTAAAAATTGATAATGCCTTTAATAGTTTCCGGTTCGACTTTAACAGCCCTATTTATAAATTTCTCATTTATCTATCTAGTTTTAGATGAGACTCAGCATCAGATTCTGGAAACGATTCAAAGCTAGGGTGCGATCGCTTAAGTACAATTACAAATTACGAGCCTTTCAACAAAATTCACATTTACTTGCAAGCAACTTCATGCTTAATACCAACAGAATTACTGTATGTTAGAACAGGAATTTATTTGGTGGGAGTAAAAAAGTGGATGGAGAATTCGTCAGACGAAAGTCGTCAACATGGGGGAATAGTTCAAAACCCAAGTCTTCTTTATTCTCATCCCGTGGCTTTACTCCACCAGAGCAGCAGATTCCTGTAGAAATTCCTGAAGAAATTCCTGAACCAGTTTTTTTGAAATCTGTTTTGAACAGTCGTTCTAAGGAAAGTCCACTTGAGAGCGAGCAAGAAAATTTAAAAGAACAAGGGGATGTAAGTCTCAAGTCCGATGCTTTAGAACCCACAGATGGTGCAGAACTTATCGCCCAAGCAAGCTAACACTCCAGAAAAATCACAACAGGATAAGTCTAAATTATTAGCTCAAAATCTGATATTCTCAAACCACTTAAAGCAGCGAGAAAAAATATAAGTATGAAATATGGAGAACTTAATGTTGAAGCGATTTCCATTATGACAAAAGGAGGCGATTTTGACCTCAAACCATTTTTGGAGGTGAAGTAAATATGGCTGATGTGCACATGTGTGGAATAATTGCCAATACAAATATGAATCAGTTGGATAGTATTTTTAAACAACTTTTTCAAAACTGCGATTATAGTCTTGAGAACATGAGTGAATTATATATAGAAGATGCTGATTTCGATATTTTTATTCAAGATGATATTGCTAAAACAAAAGAATATACGCAGGGCAATTATGATTATCTAGTTAGTGGTTTACATCAAGGTGGTTTAGATAAGGTACAGAGTCTACTAGAAAAAATAGCAGCTACTTTAGAAGCTAATAATCTTAAGTATAGTTTTGAATTTTTTGAAGAAAACTCTCAAGGAGTAGAAAAGGAAAAACAACACATAATAAGACATCGAGAATTTTAGAATTAGCCTTCTCCCGAACCAGTTTTTTTAAATCTTTCTTGATAGGGTAAACGCAAGAATCAATAAGAATGCAATATTCTCAACAATATTGATAATTAAGTGCAATATTCCTTGAATAGGTACATGAATCAACTCTGGGACTCAGATCTACTAAATGAAGATCGCAACACAATTTCCTTCTCTGAATGGTATCGGTTTCGTTCCAGCATTGGGTTCTGCTCTCAAAGGAGTAGTAAAAATACTCAAAAAGGGAGAAAAAGCTGACGTCGCAAAGATTGGAAAACTTCTAGAAGGTGTAGCAAACCACTTGGATGATTTTTCTGTATTTACTGATTGATATTTCAGTCCATTCAAATCCTGTGTAAGCAATTTGTGCAATATCGTACTGTTTAGGTGAGTCTTATCTGTTAAATATGATTTATCTACCTTGGAAAATTATCAGTAGTTAAGTATGGAGGTAATATCTGTGTACGAATGGCTAGAGGAAGAAGTATTTAATATATAAAGTTAAAACAATTCATTCCTTAGGTTCAGGTTTGGAAGACGACGAGTTGCGTGCTCTGCAAAAAAAATATCCGTACCTTCCTGATTCATATTTGGAATTTGTTTCGAAATTTGGAAGCGTCAAACTTTATAAGAAAAGAAGCTACTATGAAGTAGGTGTACTTTGTCCCCCTGAAGAAATAACTTTTCCAAATGGTGAAAAGCTCCTCATGGTTGGACACTTTGATGATTCACGAGCTTTCTTCAAATCTACTTGCACGTCACCCAAAAGCGAATTACCAGTTCTTGGAGATGATGAAGAATGTAATCTTGAAAAAATAGCTGATAGTTTTTATAACTGGATCGTGAAAAGATGTGAAGATGCTCGCAATTTTTATACAGATTTGGAATGGGACAGAATAAAAAATAATCCTTATTCATTTAATGATAAAGAACTTGAAATAGTTGAAGCAAGAAAAAAGATAAAATGGCGAAAAATTGGATTTAGCAATGATGGAGATGTAAGAATACTAGTTAGAAATGAGTCAAACTTGACTTTACCTTTTTTAACAATTGGATTTCGAGGAAAAAATCCTGCAATCGAGGGAAGCATTTGGCTACCGATTTCTCATGTAATACCCGGTCAGGAATATATTGTGGAACACTCTGGGTACAAAGAATATATTTCGACAGAAAATAGCGAGTTTTATCATCTACCCGATCCGACTCCTGAAGAAAAAGATATATTTTGGGAATTTCGTGATATCGATATTTCTTAGTATAGCTATGATTCCTGCTATTAAAAAGTTGCTTGAATCACATTCTGAATGGGTCGTCCCATACTTAAGAAATCTTCTTAAAACAACAGAAAATCATAGAATTAGAAATGAGGTTGCGCTTGCACTTTTAGATTTTAAAGATAAAAGAGCAATACCTGTAATTGCACAATTGCTTGTAGCTCCCAAAACAATCAATCACCGAGGGACATTAATTTATGTGCTATCAGAATTTAGCCCTTATCTTGGAGATTATCTGCCACTTTTAGTTGACTTAGTTGTAACTGGTGGGTTTGAAGTTAGCAGACAAGCTTTTATAGCTATTGAGGAGATTGAAGGGGAAATTGACGAGGATATTTGGCTGCAATGTAAACAAAAAATAGCAGAATGTATGAAGAATTCATCAGGTGATAAAGCCGAAATATTAAGAGATTTGTATGAATTATTTGAAGATGAAGAATAATGATAAAAGTCGGTAGGTTGAAGTTAGGTAGAGTATCTTAGATGATAAAAATATTGGAGAAGAAAAAAGTTTTATTGAAGACTTAGAATTGGAAAGTAAGGATATGATTGAAATAATTCCAGAGTTGGAAAAAATTTTTATTTCTCACGTTAATTGCTTGTTTACCAAAGTTAATCTGGAATTAAATACAATAGTGCTTGAGCAAAATAAAGAGCTTATTCTTCCAGAATCTGCTGAATTGTACATAGGTACTGAATCCTCTTCAAGCTTAGATACTGAAGTCGACCTTTTTGTTTCTTATTCAACATTTATTGATGTTTGGTTGAGTAAGACTTTAGATCGAAATCAAAATCAAAGAGATAATACTTCTCCTTCACAATAAAATAGAGATAGACTCAGAAAATTTTTGAAAAATTTAGACGAGTGGTTTACTAAAAATCTAGAACCCGGAGAGTCTTATTATTATGCAAATAAAATAATTATTTTTACGATTTTAGATTTATTAATGCTCAAAGAATCCAATAAAAACCATTCTCCAGAAACTAATTTCCACTACTTGATGGAAGCTTTAGTTACCGTCCATCAAGCACTGAGTAATTACATTAGTCGTCAAGAAAATAAACCAATTGAAGAGTTTTTCTCACCCACAACTGACAATCCAGAATTAAAAATTGCTCAGAGCATTACACCATATGCATTAGAAGATGTGTGCAAAATTTTTGGATTATCAGATTTTGAACGCTTCGTATTGCTGTTATGTGCAGGTATGGAACTGGAACCAACTTGGTCGGTTTTATGCACTAAAGCACATCGTAACGACATAAAAGCTTATCCTACTTTTCGTTTAGCCTTTGCAGCATTCAATAAATTTGATTGGGGTGCAATGAGAACTTCTGCACCGCTCAGACGTTGGGGTTTGATTGAATTTGGTGCAAACAATACTTCCGTCGATGCACCATTACGTATCAACGAGCAAATATTCCATTACATATTGGGTTATTACGAACTCAACGAGCAATTGGTGGGTATGGTCAGACAAGAACAAATAGATGATATCCCCACTTTGGTAGATTCTCATCAACAGCTTGTAGAACAGATAGTCACTACATGGAAACAATCTTCCCAAGAGGAAGCTTATTTTTTAACAGACCTGGAAAATTTTTCTGACCATCTAGCTACAACTCCAATAAAACTGGAACACAGTAATAATGGAACTAATGGAAATGGCTTTTGTGGGAAACAACTGAAAAACAAGTATAAAAATCAAAAAAAATCATCAGTTCCAATTATTCAGTTATGTGGAAATGAATTTGCAAGCAAAAAAGTGATCGCTCAAACAATTTGCTCGCGCTTACAACTCAAACTATATGTTTTATCTGCAAATAATTTACCAACCGACCCCAAAGAACTCGATCAATTTTTTTTGATGTGGGAGCGAGAAGCACTTTTGGGTAAATCCCTTCTATTGTTAGATTGCGATGACATTAATACTGGGAATATAGACAGACTAAATATTATTAAATCTTCCATTGAATTAATCAAAAGCCCTTTAATTATTAGTAGTAGCGATCGCATATCTTCTAAGGACACAAGTATATTAACCTTTGAGGTTTACAAACCCAACAGTGAAGAACAACGTAAAATTTGGCAAAATGTTCTGGGGTATAAGTCCAGTGAAGTTGATACTGTAATAGATAACCTTGTTTCTCATTTTAATTTAAGTGCGCCAGAAATTAATTCTGCCCACGTTAAAGCATTAACGGTGAATGAGTTAGAAGCACAACGACTAAATAATCCTTCAAATTCTTTGTTATCCCTACTATGGAATAGCTGTCGTACCCAAGCACAACCAAAGCTTGATGAACTGGGACAGCGAATGCACCTCAAAGCCACTTGGGACGACCTAGTATTAGATCAAACCCAACGTCAAACCTTAGAAAGTATCGCCGCTCACGTCCAACAGAGGATTCAAGTTTATCAAAAGTGGGGATTTGCTGGTAAAAGCGGACGAGGTTTAGGTATTAGTGCTTTATTTGCTGGGACTAGTGGAACTGGCAAAACTATGTCTGCAGAAGTTTTAGCTAATGAATTAAATTTGGATCTATATCGTATAGATTTAAGCACTACAGTCAGTAAATATATTGGGGAAACAGAAAAGAACTTACGACGGATTTTTGATGCTGCAGAAGGTGCAGGTGCAATCTTATTATTTGATGAAGCAGATGCATTATTTGGTAAGCGTTCCGAGGTTAAAGATGCTCGCGATCGCTATGCTAATATGGAGGTAAGTTATCTCTTACAACGGATGGAAGAATACCAAGGACTAGCTATTCTTACCACCAACTTAAAAGGCTCTATTGATACCGCGTTTTTGCGTCGGATCCGTTTTATTGTCAAATACTCTTTCCCCGATGTTGATCGCAGAAAAGAGATATGGCGACGTGTTTTTCCCAAAAATACACCAACTCAAGATTTAAACTTTGCAAAATTAGCAAAGCTGAATGTGGCGGGTGGTAATATTCGTAATATTGCTTTGAATGCTGCATTTATCGCCGCAGATTCTGGGGAACCGGTGATGATGAAGCATTTGTTAATTGCAACCAAAAGTGAGTATGTAAAATTAGAGCGAATTCTCACTGATTCAGAAATCAAAGGTTGGGTTTGAACGGTTGGGTATTACTGAGAATATAAACCTTCAAACAAAATTCATGGTTACTTGCAAGCAAATTCATGTTTTACAACAACGAAATTGCTGTATGTTGAAATATGAATTTATTTGGTGGGAGTAAAAAAGTGGATGGAGAATTCGTCAGACGAAAGTCTTCAAGGTGGGGGAATAGTTCAAAACCCAAGTCTTCTTTATTCTCATCCCGTGGCTTTACTCCACCAGAGCAACAGATTCCTGTAGAAATTCCCGAAGAAATTCCTGAACCAGTTTTTTTGAAATCTGTTTTGAACAGTCGTTCTAAGGAAACTCTGTCTCAAGGAGAACAAGAAAATGTAAAACAACAGGGGGATGTAAGTCTCAAATCCGATGCTTTAGAACCCACAGATGGTGGAGAACTTATCGCCCAAGCTAACACTCCAGAAAAGTCACAACAGGATAAGTCTAAAGGAGTAGGAGGTTGGCTTTCTAAACCTTTGCAATGGGTGTGGGGTGTTGTACAGGAAGACTTTAATGAAGATCCATCCATCAGTCAAACGGTTGTTCGTACTCTGATTACCCTTATCCCAGGAATTGACCAAGCTGGTGACGTTCAAGATTTAACTGCAGCTCTGTATAAACTTGCTTGGAAGCAACAATATGATGAAATTGGTCCCTGGTTCGATCTATTTATTACTGGTATCGGTTTTGTTCCAGAATTAGGTTCTGCTCTCAAAGGGGTGATCAAAATACTCAAAAAAGGAGAGGATGCTAATGTTGCAAAGATTGGAAAACTTCTTGGAGGTTTAGCAAATAACTTAGATGACTTTTCTGCATTTACTGATATTGCAGCTAAGTCTGTCAAACAAAAAATTAGCGAGCTAATAACTCATACCACCCAAACAGGCAGTGCTTTAAGATTAGTCCGTCTTGACCCCACAGGGGGTAAAATCAAACAGCTAGCTGACAAACTCGATAATTTTGCCCAATCCCTTGAGGAGATTCGGGGTTTGGTTGATGAGAAGTTTAGAGAGATTGGGTGGGAAATCCAGCGACAATTAGATGAGTTATTGGGTGGTGGTAAAGGTAAATTAGCAACTGCTAATGGAGCCCCGCTTCCAGGGAAAGGGGTGGAAGGGGAAGGAATCGAATCAGGTCCGATGCGGATTGAGGGAGGAAATGAAGCAAGTAGGAGGGCTAAAAAAGGTGAACGGCAAGAAGCCAAATTTAAAAATACTATGGCTCACAAGTTAGATGAAGAGCTTAAATTAGCTGACAAATTAGGTGTAAAACCAGTAAAAGTAGGAGATGCAGAATTTGATCAAGTTGTTAATCAAGGAGATATCAAATGGGCAGTTACAGAGAATGGAGACTTAGTAGTTATACCAAAGATTGTAGCTCAAGAGGAAATATCTCATTCTGTGCTGACTCGTGGTAAGCCAGTACTTGCAGCCGGAGAGGCGCAAATTGTTGCGGGTAATGGGGAATACTACATGCTTGAAATTAGTAATGCTAGTGGACACTTTCTTCCTTCAGCAGACAGTTTGGAGATTGGGAAGAAAGCTTTTATGGAAAATGGAATCGATCCATCAATGGCTAAAATCACTATAAAATAGATTATTTTCAAACAAGAGTTATGAATAACGATAATTATTTTAATATGTCGGCTAACGATTTGGTTGGGAAAGATGTACAATTCGTAAAGAAATGGTTAGAAGCTGTATTGGCTGATGAATCGAAAATATTAAACGATTTTAACTGGTTGGGTTTTGCAGAGGTCTCAGCTTCAAATGCAAAACGTCTGAAAAGTCTTGACTGGGCAGATATATCGATACGAGCTTACGAAAAGCTATTATCAGAGCATAGTGAAGATATGGGAAAATCTTTCTATATTTCGAGCATGATATTGAGGACAAGCATGATTGGAATGTTTGGTCCTTCCAAGGGTCATCCTATATTGGATGTGGATACAATTATCTCTTGGTTTAATAAATATACAAAAATACCCTTTGAAGTCGCAAAAAGTAAAAGTGCTTCACGAGAAAGATGTACAATAGAAGATCTTAGACAGCTTAGAAATATAAAAAATCGATTGGCTGTAATATCAGAACTATCGAAGATAAAAGATGTACAACTTGATGAATATCTTCAAAAGTGGCTTGATATAAGGGGAGACTTACCCTAGATAAATAGATTGACAAAATAGAATAAAAAAGTGGCTGGAGAATTAGTCAAATAAAAGTCGATAAATAAGAAACAAAACATAATGAATCTCCTAGATGAAATATATAACAATCATGGTATTTCTTATGGAATAGATCACTTTAATCAGTTTTTGTCTGAACTAGAAAAATATGATTTTGCACAAATGTTAGCTTATCAAGTAAAATATCCCCTTCGCTATCTACTTGAGTTTATTTTATCAACTCCTTCACTTTGGATAAAAATGTTAGATAACGATTGGATTAGAGTTATGTCTGTATTGAATCCAAGACCAAAACCATTCAGCCGTGAGATTGATGATGCAGGTTATGTAGATATTCATTTTCTATGTAAATACCTTAGAGTTAATGCGATAGAACTGTTTTTACAACAAACAAGATTCAGTAATGAAGACAAAAAAAAGCTACTTCAGTACTCTAATAAAATATCCTTGTTTTTATTTATGGATGAGTTAGATTTAGACGATTTAGATGGTGATTATCTTATGCATAAAGATGAGCTTGATAAGGTAAGATTGAAACTTATTTCTAACGGAATAATTAAACCACTTAATTATAATTGTGGTGAACTTAGGGAATATATACAAATAGAACTGAAAACTATTGAGAATCAATGAGTTCAATTCCGATGAAGAACCAGCTTGAAGTTCTACTGTAGTTTAAATATATCCATAAAAATTAATTCATATTGGATGAAAGCATCTCCACACTGCAATTTTCCAAACTCCAGAAAAATCACAACAGGATAATTCTAAGGGAGTAGGAGGTTGTAATGGAAGACTGGAATAAAACCTGGGGTTATTCTGGGTTAGTTGGTGAGTGGTACATCGAAGCTAGTGGTGGAAAGGGTAATATTTTGCAAGAAAGATTTAAGTATCTCATTCAAACATTAGACTTCCTTATTTGTCCTTTACAAGTATTTCACAAGCTTTATACAGTTCGAGTTGATTTAAGTATCTTAGATGATAAAAATATTGGAGAAGAAAAAAGTTTTGTTGAAGACTTAGAATTGGAAAGTAAGGATATGATTGAAATAATTCCAGAGTTGGAAAAAATTTTTATTTCTCACGTTAATTGCTTGTTTACCAAAGTTAATCTGGAATTAAATACAATAGTGCTTGAGCAAAATAAAGAGCTTATTCTTCCAGAATCTGCTGAATTGTACATAGGTACTGAATCCTCTTCAAGCTTAGATACTGAAGTCGACCTTTTTGTTTCTTATTCAACATTTATTGATGTTTGGTTGAGTAAGACTTTAGATCGAAATAAAAATCAAAGAGATAATACTTCTCCTTCACAATAAAATAGAGATAGACTCAGAAAATTTTTGAAAAATTTAGACGAGTGGTTTACTAAAAATCTAGAACCCGGAGAGTCTTATTATTATGCAAAATATATAGATAAATATGGATTTAGATATGATATTTAAAAGGGATTATCTCACTTTTTATCAAGATGTCAAAAATTAATCAGATTGTGAAATACTTTACTGATTATTTTGAAGAGCTCGATTTTTTTGAGGTTTTTTTAGGCAATCCTTCATCCGAAGAAAATTTGGGAAAAATAACATTGAAGATACCTGCTATCAATATAGGTGTTTCCGAACATCCTTTAAATCCTGAAGAAAAAATTCAAAGAATTGAAAAAAGTTATTTAATTTTTCAGGGTGTTATTTATTCCCAAAGAAAATTACAAAATTATGATGAAAATAAAGTAGATTTTATTGGAGAAAGTTATAAAGTTATAGATATTGATGTAAATAATAGTGATAAAAAGGAAATGTTTGATTTAGAGGGAGTAGACTATTGTAAGAGATTTTATGTAATTTCTTGGGAAATATTAGCAGATAAATTTACATTGGCAATACCTGACGATAGTCGAATATCATTTTCAAACTGGAACTATTTTAATTTAGATTAATTAATCATCAATATAAAATAATTATTTTTACGATTTTAGATTTATTAATGCTCAAAGAATCCAATAAAAACCATTCTCCAGAAACTAATTTCCACTACTTGATGGAAGCTTTAGTTACCGTCCATCAAGCACTGAGTAATTACATTAGTCGTCAAGAAAATAAACCAATTGAAGAGTTTTTCTCACCCACAACTGACAAACTCTAAGTTCCTTAAGCCAATACTGAAAGTATTTTTCCCGACATTACCCAGCGAAAATCTATGATGATGACCATAGAAATGTAAAGGAATTGCACTATTGTATAAGTAGCTTTCTAATTGCTTAGAACCATCGCGGTCTTCTCGCGATGCTAGTCCTGAATGTGTAATAACTATATCTGTAGTTGTTGTTTTGGTAGGTAATCCCAAAAATAATGCTCCACTAGATAATCGCGGATCCACCATCAATTTTTGCTGAGATTTTTTAAATTCTACTTTTGCCTTTTTACCCTTTCCTCTATCTAAGTCTGTAATTATTCCACCAAGAGCTAAAAGATGTAAATTTTCAATTACTCCTTGAAAGCAATCTGGAATAAAGTAGATCCCAGGAACCACTTCAGAAGGTTTGTTTTGGGATAATAAATTTAAATTATGAAAATCCTCATGATTACCTCTAATAAAATATATAGGAGCACTCAAAGTATCAATTTCCTCAATTCCTAATATAAAAAAATCTCTATAATAGGCAGAATTTTGTATTTCGTATAAATCTAAAGAATCACCTTTTTTGTAATGTTTATCTTCATTTTTAGCTATAATTCCACTAGGCCAAAATCCAAAATCACCAACTTGGAATACAGCCTGTAACGGTATATTAAACAAGAATTGTAATCGTATAGCTAATATAATTGAAGCCTTAATATTTCCATGTAAATCTCCCAAGAACAAATAAAAGCTTGTTGAGTTAATATCAATTGTACCTTGGCGATAAATAAGATTCATCAAATCACGATTCAGATATGATAAATCTGCTACTTGTTTACCTATACTTACTAACCACTTATTCATTGAACTATGGATAATTAGAAATTTATTTACCTACGGAAAGCAGCATTGTATAAATTTAACAGTAAATATTTTAGAGTTTCTTGAAAATTGTCTTTAAATTAGTGGAGTAAGTATAATTGCTTCCTATTCCCCATTTACTTTTTAAAGTAACACCTTAATTCAAACCAGCTCGAATTGTTTGCAAGTTGCAAGATATATTCTAAATAACTTATAAGTCTGACAATAGATTCCAATTATCTTATCAATGCAAAAATAATTTTAATTGCTGTCAACACATTAAATAAATATTTTGTCAAGACAAATATTAGAACTGCTTGCTCTGACAGTTTCTCAACGCGATCGCTAACTTGAGTCATTAAATTTAGATAAACCTAGAATTATATCGGAAAAAAATAAAAACGGTTGAGAAAATCTTAAAAGTAAATTTAGAAGCAAATAATATTACCAAACAAAAGACTCTAGTCCGGGTTGTCAATTTATAGATTCTTGTTAATATCTAAATCGTCAAGTTTGGTAAACAGCTCGCGGGATATGTAGAGGAAAACAGAATGTTCGAGCATCTTCTTCCACCTTTAAACGACCACAACTTACCCTACCCAGATACTATTCATCCGATAGTTGTCCACTTCGTAATTGCAATGGTTTTATTTGCCTTCCTCTGCGATGTAATTGGCTACTTTAGCCGTAACTCCCGCCTTTTTGAGGTGAGTTGGTGGAATATGTTTCTCGCAACAATTGCCATTTTCGTTGCGATAATTTTTGGTCAAGTTGAAGCAGGTTTGGCTCTGGGTTACGATGCGGTTGCGCCAGTTTTACATTTGCATACCATCATTGGCTGGTCGCTTTCAGGAATTATTGCAGCTATTACAGGATGGCGTTATGTCATTCGTCTGCGCGATCGTGAAATAATTCCTCTTTCTTATTTGGGGGTAGGAATGGTTTTGAGTATATTGGTATTTTTCCAGGTTTACCTTGGAGACAAACTAGTTTGGGTATATGGATTACATACAGTTCCTGTTGTAGAAGCTGTAAAAGGAGGGATTTTGTAATGAACTCAGAATTAATCGCTCCATTAGCTTTCGGTGCAAATGGTCTACCTTACACCATTCCACTCCATCCAAATTTAGTGCATCTTACCCTTGGTTTGTTTATCATTGGGATTGCTTTTGATTTTGTTGGTGTCTTTTTCCCTTTAAAAAAACCAGTCTTTAAGTTTTTAGCAATTCCTGCAACTCGTTCTAACTTCTTTGATGTTGGCTGGTATAACATGTTAGCTTCAGCCATCATTACATTTTTTACAGTTGCAGCAGGCTTTTACGAAATTATGTTGGCGCAACCCCAGAGCGGTTTCAAAAGTGCTTGGGGGTTAGAGGCGATGGAAACCATGTTATGGCATGGTGTCGGTGGTGTTTTCTTATTCGCTGCAATGATTGGAATGACTGTATGGCGAGGATTTCAGCGTTATATATGGCGAAAGGAAATCTCTCGACAAGTGCAGTGGAGTTATCTATTTGTAGGCTTATTTATCATGTTTATCATGTACGTCCATGGGACTTTGGGAGCGCAACTGGCTGCAGAGTTTGGCGTACACAATACTGCGGATAACTTACTGCGATTGGGACAAGATCCTAATGTCTTGTTGAAGTAATGAGTAACGAGTAATAAGTAATAAGTAACAAGTAATAAGTAATGAGTAATTGGTAATTGGTAATTGGTAATTGGTAATTGCTCATCATATCCCGAGTCCCGAGTCCCGAGTCCCTAATCCCTAATCCCCAGTCGCTAGTCCCCAGTCCCTAATCCCCAATCCCTAACTTTATGAAAATCCGTAATATTTTAATACTGGTTACAAGCGTCATTATTCTTGCTTTTGTTAGTTTTTGGATTGGACAACAAGCTTATTCTTGGCTTCCCCCACAAGCTGCAGCTGAGTCTATACTCATTGATGATTTATTCAGTTTTTTGGTAGCACTGGGTGCATTTATCTTTCTTGGGGTTACTGGAGCGATCGTATATTCGATTATTTTTCATCGCGCAGCTAAATATGACATCAGTGATGGTCCCCACATAGAAGGTAATATTACCCTAGAGGTTGTTTGGACTGTAATTCCCTTTGTTCTAGTGATGTGGATTGCAGTTTACAGCTATCAAATCTATGACCAAATGTCGATTATCGGTTCGGAGAAAATAGCACATCTAAATCT
The DNA here is from genome assembly GCF_001456025.1 of Mastigocoleus testarum BC008. Classification (GTDB taxonomy): domain Bacteria; phylum Cyanobacteriota; class Cyanobacteriia; order Cyanobacteriales; family Nostocaceae; genus Mastigocoleus; species Mastigocoleus testarum. The sequence goes on along the minus strand of NZ_LMTZ01000001.1, from coordinate 200,951 downwards.
ACCTGTAGGTAATAAATCTGTAGATCTTTTGAGTAACTCAGAGAAAGTTCAATCAATAGAAAACAGTGGAGTTGAGAACATTGAATCAGAGAAAATAGAAGTAATTGCAAAACAATGGGCTTGGGTTTTCCGTTATCCCGAACAAAACATCACTAGTACAGAATTGCATTTACCCGTAAATCGTCGTGCAAGTTTAGCATTGCAATCCGAAGATGTTCTTCATGGTTTTTATATCCCTGCATTCCGGGTAAAACAAGATGTAATTCCATTTCAAACCATTGATTTTGAGTTTACTCCCATCCGTGAAGGGAAATATCGGCTGCGGGATTCTCAATATAGTGGTACTTACTTTGCTGCAATGCAAGCTGATGTGGTTGTTGAATCGCCAGAAAATTACGATCGCTGGCTCAAAGCAGCCTCCAACCGTGAACCATCTCCTGCACCCAATCAAGCAGCTTCCGAATTTGCAAGGAGATCCCAAAGGTCATCAAAATCGGGTTGGGTAACAGTAATACCTGCAGAACCAGAAAAAGTTAATTATCACCAATGATGCATAAGATTGTCTAGTTACTAGGCTCAGCCTGGGAAGTAAGATTTTGAGGCTCCGCCTCATATTTATACCAATACTCTTATGTATTGGTATAAATGGACCCTAAAGCATATTTCCCGACACTTAATTTGATTTACACTTAATCCTCACAAAAACAAATATGACCAATATTCAGGAAAAACAGATAAGTGTTCCTGTTGAGACACATCACCATCATCCGCCCACGACCTGGAAAACTTACTTTACTTTTAGTACCGACCATAAAGTTATCGGTATCCAATACATCGTTACTTCCTTCTTCTTTTTTCTTGTCGGTGGAATTTTTGCCATGATTATTCGGGGCGAACTCATTACCCCGGAAGCTGATTTAGTTGACCGTACCGTCTACAATGCAATGTTTACAATGCACGGTACGATTATGTTATTTTCTTGGACCTTCCCCGTGTTAGTTGGTCTAGCTAATTATGTTGTACCTTTAGCGATCGGGGCGCGAGATATGGCGTTCCCTCGCCTGAATGCGGCAGCATTTTGGATGGTTCCAGTTTTTGGAATAGTGTTCATGGCGAGTTTCTTAGTACCCGGCGGTCCAGCTCAAGCCGGATGGTGGTCTTACCCACCTGTGAGTGTTCAAAATCCAACAGGTTACCCAATTAACGGACAAGTTCTCTGGCTGATTGCAATGGCGATATCCGGGGTATCCTCTATTATGGGTGGAGTTAATTTTGTAACTACTATTTTTAAAATGCGATCGCCGGGAATGACCTTTTTCCGGATGCCTGCTTATGTCTGGACAGTATTAAGCGCTCAAATTATCCAACTGTTTGGATTGCCTGCACTGACTGCAGCGATAATCATGCTACTTTTTGATATTACTGCTGGTACGACTTTCTTTGACCCTGCCCAAGGCGGTAATCCAATTCTATTTCAACACCTTTTCTGGTTTTATTCCCACCCTGCAGTTTACGTAATAATACTGCCTGTATTTGGTATTTTTTCTGAGATATTTCCTGTTTATGCCCGCAAACCTCTATTTGGTTACAAAGTAGTAGCAATTTCATCATTAATAATCGTAGTTTTAAGTGCGGTGGTTTGGGTCCACCACATGTTTGCTAGCGGAACTCCCGGTTGGATGCGGATGCTGTTCATGTTCTCTACAATGTTAATTTCCGTACCAACTGGAATTAAAGTATTTGCTTGGGTTGCAACTATTTGGGGAGGTAAATTACGTCTGGATACACCAATGTTATTTGCATTGGGTGGCTTAATTATGTTTGTCTTCTCGGGAATAACTGGTATTATGCTTGCTGCGGTTCCAGTTGATATTCACGTCAATAATACTTATTTTGTCGTCGGTCATTTTCACTATGTGATTTACGGTGCAACTGTAATGGGAATATATGCTGCAATCTATCACTGGTTCCCGAAAATGACTGGAAAAATGTACTATGAAGGTTTAGGTAAATTGCACTTCTGGTTAACTTTTATTGGTGCGAATCTCAACTTTTTCCCCATGCATCCATTAGGTTTACAAGGAATGCCACGTCGAGTAGCTTCTTACGATCCGGAGTTTGCATTTTGGAATGTTATAGCTAGTGTTGGGGCATTTTTATTAGGAATGTCTACCATACCGTTTCTTCTCAACATGATAAGTTCTTGGATTGGTGGTAAGAAAGCACCTGATAATCCTTGGCGAGCAATTGGTTTAGAATGGTTGGTTTCTTCACCACCTCCAGTAGAAAATTTTGAGAAACAACTTCCTGTGGTGCTTGCAGAACCTTATGGTTACGGAAAATCAGAACCCTTAGTTGCAAATGCTTCAGACCTTAATTGACTTGTATTGTTTCGATTGGTCTTTGGGAAATTCAAGAATTTAGAAGACAGGAGTTAGGAGACAGGAAATAGGAGTCAGAAATAAAAAAATTAATATCCGGCTTTTCATATCTTCTGACCTATTAACTTGCAATCTGTAATGAATCTATAATCGGTGGTGCGTTACGGGCTATCGTCGTAACACACCCTACCATCAGATGCAAATTACAAAAAATTGGATGTTTCAATAAAGACTGAAATACAATAAAAAGCGAGTATGACAAGTACAAACAATCTCCTCAAAGCATCTGAAGAAATGCAACTATCAAGTTACACAGCTTCAATAGAACAAGAACATGATGAAGAAGCTAACAGTATGTTTGGCTTCATTACTTTCTTATGTTCGGAAAGTGTTATTTTCCTCTGTTTTTTTGTAGGTTATATTCTCTACAAAACAACAACTTACGATTGGTTACCTCCCGGAGTTGAAGGGCTAGAAGTCAAGGAACCTTTCATTAATACAGTTATTCTTGTATCCAGTAGTTTTACGATTTACTTTGCAGAACAGGGATTAAAGAAAAATAATCTTTGGGTATTTCGTTTTTTTTGGATATTAACAATGGCGATGGGGAGTTATTTTCTCTATGGTCAAGCAGTGGAGTGGAATAGCCTAAAATTTGGTTTCACATCAGGAGTTTTTGGCGGTACCTTCTATTTATTAACTGGTTTTCATGGCTTACACGTTTTCACTGGTGTATTGTTGCAGTCAATCATGTTGATTCGCTCTTTTATCCCAGGTAATTACGAAGCAGGTCACTTTGGTGTCGATGCAACCTCACTATTTTGGCACTTTGTAGATGTCATTTGGATTATTTTATTTCTTCTTATTTATATATGGCAATAAGCAAGTAAGTCAAAAGTCATTAGCGTAGCGTGTCCGTAGGACATAAGTAATAAATTACCAATCCCCAATCCCCAATCCCTAATCCCCAATCATGATTATCGACGACCAACACTACGATGTAATTATTGTCGGAACCGGTGCAGGTGGAGGTACATTAACTCGCAAACTTGCATCCACTGGAAAAAAAATTCTCGTTTTAGAACGGGGAGAATATCTAGAAAAGGAAAGTTCGGAATTAGTTGATGCAGAGGTTTTCAAAAAGGAAAACTTCAGCGCACCCGAGCAATGGTACGAAAGTGGAAAAGAACCGTTTTATCCCCAGACAAGTTACTCCGTTGGTGGTAATACAAAAATTCATAGCGGTGTGATGCTGCGAATGCGAGAGCAGGATTTTGAGGAAGTCAAACATCAACATGGAATCTCGACCGAGTGGGGTCTAAAATATCAGGATTTTGAGCCATACTATACAGAAGCAGAGAAACTCTATCGCGCTCACGGTAAAGCTGGTGACGATCCAACCGATCCCCCTCGCAGCAAAGATTTTCCTTTTCCTGCTTTAGTTGATTGCGAACCTCAAGTAAAAGATATTTGCGATCGCCTTTCTGGACAGGGGTTACATCCTGCTTATCTTCCCATTGGTTTGGGAAATGAAGGTCGAACTGACTCGGAAGATACGGGAGTCACCCCTGCAATTAAAGCAAATAATAATGTAACCCTAAAGACCTCTGCAAAAGTTGTACGTTTGCACACCAATCCTTCAGGGAAAGAAGTCAGAGCTGTAGAAACAGAAATTGGCGATCGGTCTTATTTATTTATGGGAGATATCATCGTATTAGCCTGTGGTGCGGTGAACTCAGCTACACTATTATTATATTCCGCTAATGAGAAGCATCCTAAAGGGCTAGCGAATTCCTCCGATTTGGTGGGACGTAACCTAATGAAACAATTAATGACTGTATTGGTACAACTTACCCCTACCCCCAACTGCGGATTGTTTCAAAGAAGCCATTACATTAATGATTTTTATTGGGGAGATGAAGACTTTCCTTACCCAATGGGTCACATTCAAAATTCCGGTGGTATCCTTCAAGATGTGATTTTTTCTGAGTCACCACCGATTTTGTCAGTCGCAGCTAAATTGATGCCAGAATTTGGTTTAAAGCAATTAGCAAAACGTTCCATCGGGTGGTGGTTACAGACGGAAGACTTAGCAGATCCAAACAATCGCGTCACCATCGAAGGTTCCAAAGTGCATTTGGATTACACCCCCAATAACACCGAAGCACATGATCGCCTTGTTCATCGTTGGATCGATGTTCTTAAATCTGTAAATCAAACGAAACAAAGTATTTATCCTCGGAGTGAAGCACCTATTCAAGTTGCAGCACATCAGTGTGGAACCTGTCGTTTTGGAGAAGACTCGAAAACTTCAGTCCTTAACCTTAACTGTCGCACTCATGATATAGACAATCTATATGTTGTGGATAGTAGTTTTTTCCCTTCTATCTCTGCGACTAGTCCTGGTTTAACTGTTATTGCTAATGCTTTGCGTGTGGGCGAACATTTAATTAACAGATTAAATTAGCTCACTGTCAAATTACTTGCGTAAAAACCTCGTAGAGACGAACTATAATACGTCTCTATAAGAGGTTAAAACAGTGAAAAGAGACTCTCAGTATATCTTTTAATTTCTTCATTAACTATAGAAATCACTTCGAGCCAAAAGTATCTCGCCATGACCTGGAACCCAAGCAACCCAAGCTTCTGGAGATTCCTGACACAGAAGCATTGCTTCATCAAAGCTATACTCATTAGGAAGCTGAAGCAACTTGACCCACGAGTTGCGATTGTAAGTAATTTTGCAAATAGGTTTCCATCCTGATGTTTTTATTTCTGGCACTAACGTACAAGCTGGATAATTTGCTTTAAGTTGCATTATCTGCCTCCATCTCACTAGAGCAATATTGACTGAAGCAGCCTACTCCATGAAATAAATGCAAGAAGCAAGCTATTTCTGTATCTAATACTACAAAAATAATAGAATAACAATCTATTTTTTCTTAAAAATTTACAGTTAAACCAATATATAATTTTTTTGAAGCGATTCACGTGAATACCATCTTCCAATTTCAGAAATTGGAAAATAAACATCTGAATAAGGTGATGAGATGATTTAACTTCCAACCAATATTACTAGGACTTACGCAAAATTAACGTAATTGCGTCATTATGTTAGCGCTTAGCGCTAACCCTACACTGCATTTCGGTCGCAATGACAAATCTATGTCCTACGGACACGCTACGAAGACCGTTGCGTAATATGATGTCCGCTTAATTACTTATGAAAAAATATGTTTGTAGTAGCGCTTTAGCGCCAATATTTGTCTATCTCGCTAAAGCGCTACTACTAACCTTATTACAAGTGTTTTACCGGACATGATATAAGTCCTGATTACAAAAATGATGGCATTGCAAATATGTAAAATAACCTAAAAATTGATACAAAAATTGAAATATTATTTGATGAAATTTCAATTTTTTTAATAAGTTTACTGTATATTTTTATAATATAAAAGCTATCGAGAGCTACTTCGGATTTAATTTAATATTACGCTTTCAAAAAGCCTAAAGACAGAATGCTTAAAATTTAGCCCCATCTCACTCAAAATATCAATTCCCTGAAAGCTTGTTCCTCAAATCTTATAAAATACTGATTGAGAATTATCAAACCTGATATTACTATTCAGTCTAAGGTGCAATATTTAATTTAATATATTTAATTGTTTTGTAATTGAATAAAAAATCTAATTTAAATTTGTCATATCATAAGCAATATAAGTATGCTTAAGCACTTCTTCTATTGAACCAACTTTTTCTAAAACCCAAAGTAACTCGTGTGCTGCACTTTCTCGTTGCTCCAAAATAACTTTTAGTGGTGTTAATAATTCAACATCTGGATCTAGATCGAGAGCATCTTCAGCTGCTGATAATAATTCCTTTGCATTTCCATAAATATCCAGATTATCGAATCCTTCTTTAGCTGAAAGTTGATGTAAAGCCTTATCAGGGAAATCTGCTCTACCATCCAAAGATTGATCCAAAATCAAACCCTTTAGCAAAGCTAGTAATCCAGCATAAATAGAAAAGTCATCACAACAATCGCATGCTTTAAATTCTATCCGAGAAACTTCTGCAGGAATACGCGCCATTCTGGTAAAGTCTGGAAAACTGGATGCTAATTGTTCTTCTCGATTGACAAAAACCATCACAGGAAGTTTTTCCTCACTTCTAAAAAAAGTCCTTGCGGATAATCCTTCCCAAATACCACCTTGGTAAAAAGGAGAACTAAAACTAAAAGGAATAATATAAGGACTGTAATAGGTTAATTTTCGACCCATATCAATCAGTTCTTCCTGAGATAAACCTGCAACGGAAATATTTAAATCTGCTCCATAACTCAACATCGGTATATTTAAAGTCTGTTTCCGAGAGTAATGATTCCGTCGTTTAAGTTCGTAATCATTTAATGGTGGTAAAGGTTCAAAAACAGTTAAATATGGATTGAAACTAGCAAGTACTGGTGAAAAGCCTAAAAAACTAGCAGCTTGACGTAATAACAAAAAGCTTTCTGATAATTCAGCAATAGTACTACTAATATCGTGATGTATACTCGTCCTAATTTCTATCCCTTTAGGCACACATTCAATCACTTTTTCAGAATTTGCGAAACGTTCAAATCCCTCTATATACCACCTTTTTTTCTTAATTCCAGCATCCCCAATCCGTAGTTGAGAATAATCACCCGGATAGGAAGGTAACATATCAATAATTGGACTAAAATCTTTAAAACTCGTACATGAAAAATCAGCAAATTTTCCCCGATGATTGAGGAATGCGACTTCATGCTCAATACCAAATAAGAACATCCTACTGACCTGAATTAATTAATTGTTAAGATTAATCGATCTATTTTTTTTCAGATACTATCATGAATAATTAATATTCCTGTACTTTTTAGACTATACTATTAGAATACTTTATAAATGCTGGATAGGACAAATTTGTTTGCCAATGGGAGTTTCAATTAGAGCAACTTCTAATCCAAAAACTTGTCTTATATTCTCTGGAATTATGACTTCTTCAGTATTACCTAATGCCCAAATTTCACCTTTTAAAAGCATTGCTAAACGCTGACTGTATCTTATCGCTAGATTTAATTCGTGCAATACAGTAATAATTGTTAGTTTATTTTTTTCGTTGAGTTTTTTTAGGAGCTCTAAAATTTGCAGTTGATAGCGCAAGTCTAAATATGTAGTGGGTTCATCTAATAAGAGAACTTTTGGGTTTTGCGCTAAAGCTAGAGCTAAAAATGCTCTTTGTCTTTCTCCCCCTGACAACCGTTCTACAGGACGCTGGCTAAATTTTTCTATCCCAACAGCACTAATTGCCTCTTCTACCTTATCGCGATCGTCATCATTTAATTCCCACTGCCACCAATTTTGATGGGGGTTACGACCCAAACCAACTAATTGATAAACTGTTAATCCTGCTGGTACCGCCTGTTGTTGTGGTAATAACGCCATTTTTTGTGCCACTTGTATGGCACTTTGAGTATGAATTGCTTTACCATCTAATAATACGGTTCCTTTTTGTGGTGAAAGAATACGGCTCAGGAGTTTGAGTAATGTAGACTTACCAGAACCATTGGCTCCAACTAGACTTAACCATTCTCCAGCTTCCACACCTAAGTTGATGTCGCGGACGATTGGTACTGCTGAGTAACCACCAGTGAGATTGTTAACTTTTAATGACATAATTATCAATTATTCAGTTTATGGCTAAGGCAAAATGCCATGGGCTTATGGTTTGCTACTATTACCTTTTACTAGGGGTTTTGTTTTATTTTAGAATAAATATTTTTGATAGTTTTTGATAAACTTCAATTAAATGAGAAGATTATGCAATATTCATAATTCAATAACAAGTATTTAATCATACATTAACCTTTAAATTTTAGTAAATCCTGCTGTTACTCCCATACTAGGATTACCCTTCCAAGCGGGAAAGCCGTAAGCTGGCGATCTTATTATTATGATTCTGAATTTTATGATTCTGAATTGATAAGCCAGAATTGTGCACAGTAGCACACCACTTCTTCATGCAGTCGCTCATGGGGGAAAACCCTAGATTAGGTTGCATTGCTTTGCTAACAGGAGTCATAACTTAGGATTTGAATGCACTTTAAAATCTGGCTGTTAAGTTTTTATCCTAAATCGGATTTCTAAAATCCCTTTCCTTCATAATTTTTGGGATTTCCCCCCACTCCTCCCAAACTCTCCAAACTTTCTCCTCTCATTAACTCACTTCCTTCGGACCGAAGTTGGACTAAGCCAGGAGGAAGAAGGGAGGATATAACATCTGGGGATATAACATCTTTTCTTCTAACAAATATGGGTCAAATTCCCCCTGTGCTAACGCCCCGCTAAGAAGACCGTCCGTTAGTGCACGGCCTGCGTAGTACGGTGCAAGAATTACGTTGGGGTAATCCCCAATGCCTTGTTTGCGGGCACGCGCTCGACGCGCCTATGGCGAACGCTAATGCAATTTCAACTTTTTCTCTCTTCCTTCTTCCTTCCTTTAATAACAAGGTCTATATTTCCTAAAAAAGCATAAAAAATGACTTGGAGTCCTATTTATTTCAACTTTATTTACAATAATCAATATTTTTAGATGACAAAGATTTTCAAAAGCTTGGTAGGATAAAAACAAAGTTTATTGCAAGTAATAATCATTAACTTAGAGAAAATTTGATTTTGCAGTGGAATCATTGTTGGGATAGAGGTTTGTGTTTTACTAGTACAGAAAATTTATACAACTACTTGTGTGACTGGGGATTTTTCCTACAGGACATGAGAATTTTCTCTAAGAATTCCAAAACTTAATTTTTGTCAGTCGATCGATTACAAACAATTAACGGTGTAAAAATGTCGAAAAAAATTGGTCTTTTCTACGGTACTACAACTGGAAAAACTGAAGCTGCGGCTGAAATGATTCGGGATGAATTTGGTGATTCCATTAACATGCACGATGTATCTGGGGCTGAAGCTAGTGATTTTGATGAATATGAATGTCTGATTATTGGCTGTCCAACCTGGAACATTGGCGAGCTTCAAAGTGATTGGGAAGGCTTATACGAAGAGCTTGATGATGTTGACTTTAATGGTAAAACCATTGCTTATTTTGGTACTGGTGACCAAGTTGGTTATGGAGATAATTTCCAAGATGCGATGGGAATTTTAGAAGAAAAAATTTCTGAGCAAGGTGGAAAAACTGTAGGTTATACATCAACCGATGGATATGATTTCAGCGAATCCAAAGCGATAAGAGATGGGAAATTTTGTGGACTAGCTCTTGATGATGATAATCAATCCGAACTTACAGAAGAAAGAGTGAAGGCTTGGACAGCCCAACTAAAAACAGTCTTTGGGGCGTAAATACTGTAAATGTTCTTGGAGTCAGGAGTCACAAGTTGGAGTTGGAAGTTATAGCCATAGCATTAGTACATTCCACTCAACCTGTAATCCCAATTAATGAGTCTATTCTTGTGCGTGTTCATTAGGGGGACTTTTCAGGTACTTATTTTCACTCCACTTGCTATTTGCTATAAATACAATTGAATCTGTTTTTCGATAAGGTATCTCATAAAAAACCTTATCTAATGACTTATTCATGAATCCTGACTACTGGCTTCTGACTCTTTAATATTTTAGGAAATACCCAGTAAACCCTGACGAAATAGTTTTTATTTACTTTTACTCATGACTGCAGCTTCGTTTTCAAATCAAACTCCCGACATCCCTAATGTCGAGTGGTATCGTGGCAATATTCGTTTTGTTAACTTGAGTGGCAAACTACTGGGCGCTCACGTTGCCCATGCTGGTTTAATAGTCTTCTGGGCTGGTGCGATGACTCTATTTGAATTATCGAACTTTAACCCAGAATTGCCGATGTACGAACAAGGTTTAATTCTGTTACCCCACCTTGCAACTCTTGGTTTAGGTGTCGGTGAGGGTGGTCAAATTATTAATACTGAACCTTATTTTTTGATTGGAGTTATACATTTAATTTCCTCCGCAGTTTTAGGTGCAGGTGGTATTTTCCATGCTCTGCGAGGTCCTGCAATACTACCGGAAGATTCTACTTTTGCAGGCTTTTTCGGTTATGACTGGAAAGATAAAGACAAGATGACCACTATTTTGGGAATTCACTTGATTCTCCTTGGTGTGGGAGCTTGGTTATTAGTCGCAAAAGCTATGTTTTGGGGCGGACTATTCGACCCAAATGTTGGAAGTGGTGGCGCTGTACGAGTAATTACGAACCCAACGTTAAACCCATTCAAAATTTTTAGTTACTTATTTCCCATCCATGGTTCTCTAGGTATGGTGGCTGTAGACAACCTGGAAGATGTTGTGGGTGGTCATATTTGGGTTGGTCTAATGTGTATTGGTGGGGGTATCTGGCATACCAAAATTACACCTTATCCTTGGGTGCAAAAAGCTTTAATCTGGTCTGGTGAAGCTTATTTATCTTATAGTTTAGCTGCCTTAGCATACATGGGCTTTCTGGCTGCATTTTTTGTATTTTTTAATGACACTGTTTACCCAGAAGTCTTTTATGGTCCAGTAAAAACAACAGAGTTTACGTCTGGTCTAGTTTCCTCCCGTGGTTGGTTAGCAACTTTCCATGTTGCTCTAGCCACAGTATTTCTCGGAGGTCATATTTGGCACGCGATTCGCGCTAGCTTGAAGGAATCTGGATTTAATTTCCAGAGTGGTGATCTGATTCAAGCTCCCAAGACAACTATTCAGAGCCTGACAAAGTAATTAGATGTAAATCTAAATAGAAGGACACGTGTTATCTAAAGTTAAAACTTTGGGTAATGTCATGTTCTGTAAAAAACTTGTTGTAAGGTTCATAGTAGCGCTTTAGCGTCATAAACGAACATTGGCGCTGAAGCACTACTAAAAATATATTTTTTATCACGCCTATTTTCAATTATGTATTAGCAACCACCTTGTTGTTAAGGTATATTTTATGACTTTTGAATAATAAATAAAATATAAAATTTATCTCAGTAAGTTTCAAAAAATCGACATATCAGGGAACATACAAGTTTATTAAGTAAATTTTTAAAATCCTTTCAATTCTTAGGCTGAATCGATTTAAATAATTGCAGTAGTGAATTATAAATAGGGTATTACTGAAGAAATAAAATTCTAAAGCTCAAACATTCATTGTATTTAATATTACGTTAAACACTTGACATTTATATTTAATAAACCATATATTCTCATACAACTTATACAGTCTTGTTTCTGGCTTACTCACATCCGGAAACTTTTCTCATGTCATCAGAGTGCATTCTGCTTTATTTCATCTCAGTCAACACTAACACTGGTAAAACCAATACATTTTTTTCCCACCCTCCCTCCTACTTCCTCTCATGGGTAGGTATTTCGTATTTGGTCATTTTTTTGCGATTTTAGGGGATACTTGAATCCTGAAATGACCAAACCACGTTAAGCAGTTGATAATTTTCTCAACTATTTCTGTAATACCAAAAAACCTACCCTTGAAAGCCTCCTACTTCCCCGACTCCTAACTTCTGAGTTCTAATTCCTCATTTTCTATTCCCCTACCTACAACTACTTTTTCTTTGGCTATTTCCTTCTCTGGAGATAAACCACGACAATCATCTTTAAATTTACAGAAAAGTGTGGCAATTACAATGTAAAGTACCGGGACAACAAATAAACTTAAGACCGTAGAAACAAGCATTCCACCGAAAACAGCAGTACCTAAAGACTGTCTACTAGCTGCACCTGCCCCCGTCGCAATTACTAAGGGGAAAATTCCTAAAAGAGTGGAAACAGCAGTCATAATAATTGGTCGCATCCGCTGTTCTGCTGCTTGGATTGCGGCTTTAGTTATAGAAAGTCCTTGATCGCGCAGTTGGTTAGCAAATTCTACAATCAAGATAGCGTTTTTACTCGCCAAACCAATCAACATTACCAAACCCACCTGACAATATACATCGTTGGGGAAACCCCGCATCGATTCCGCTAATAAAGCTCCTAAAATTGCCAGAGGTACTGCTAAAAGAATAATTACAGGATCGATAAAATTCTCGTATTGAGCGGCTAGAACTAGGAACACAAACAAAATTCCTAAACCAAAAATTATTGGTGCTTGTCCTCCCGACTCAATCTCTTCTAAAGAAATTCCCGACCATTCAAAACCCATATTTTGGGGTAAAACCTCACTTGCGACCTGCTCCATTGCAGCGATCGCCTGACCGGAACTATAGCCAGATGCGGGAGCACCATTAATTTCAATGGAACGGAATAGGTTGTAGTGATTAACTGTTGGTGGTCCGGTCACGGAAGAAACTTCTACCAAATCTCCTAGAGGAACCATTCTCCCCTGCTGAGAACGGACATAAAGTTGTTCGATATCTTTGGGATGGGAACGAAATTCTTGGTCAGCTTGTACGTATACCCGATAGGTTCGTCCAAAAGCATTAAAATCATTCACATAATTTGAACCGATCAGAGTACCTACAGTTGTCAAAACATCATCAACGGATACCTGTAATGTATTGGCGCGATCGCGATCTACTTCAATCAATAATTGGGGAGCATTTGCTGCATAGGTAGTAAAGACGTTTTGTAATTCTGGTCGCTCGTTAGCTTTCTGAATTAATTCATCTTTAACTTTGACAAAGGTTGTAATGTCATTATTTCCTTTATCTTGTAATTGAAATACAAAACCACCCACATTACCCAAACCTTGAATTGCAGGTGGATTAAAGGCAATTATTCTAGCTTGGGAAATTTTTCCTAATGCACCTTGAACCCTTTGGAGAACTGCTTGGACTGACTTTTGGGGATCTTTACGTTCTCCCCAAGGGATAAAAGGTACAAAAGAAATACCACTATTTGCTGTTCTTCCACTGAAACTAAATCCCCCCAAGGAAAATGTCCCTTCAACCTCAGGAATATCCAGATATTCTCGATCTAACTGTTCAATAACTTCGCTGGTGTACTCTAAAGAAGTTCCTTCCGGACCTTGAATTAAATTTATTGCATAACCTTGGTCTTCATCTGGAAGAAAAGCCGTAGGTACAACTTGATAAAGCCAAACTGTCATCACCAATAAAAAAGCAAATCCTCCCAGGACTATGACTTTCAACCGAGTTAGAAAAGAAAGCGCATTTTTATAACCCTGACGTGTAAGGTCAATCCCCCTATTGATGACAGCAAATACTCGACCTAACCAACCTCCAGGTTCTTGTCCTGATCGCAAAAGTAAAGAAGAAAGAGCAGGTGTAAGGGTTAAGGCATTAAAGGTAGAAATAATTACAGAGAAGGCAATGGTTAAAGCAAACTGTTGATAAAGTTGTCCTGTAGTTCCAGGGAAAAACGCTACAGGAATAAATACCGCCAATAACACTAAAGAAGTTGCGATTACAGCCCCAGAAAGCTCCCGCATCGCCTCCATCGCTGCTAAGTGGGGTCTCATACCCTGCTCTTGTACCTTTCCAGCGATGTCTTCAACTACAACAATGGCATCATCCACTACCATCCCTGTAGCTAGGGTTAACCCAAACAAAGTCAAACTATTGATTGAAAAATCGAAGACTTTAACAAAAGCAAAAGTACCAATCAACGCTACAGGAATTACAACCGCCGGGACAATGGTTGCTCGCCAGTTTTGTAAGAATAATAACAAGACGAATACAACCAGTAATACAGCTTGAATCAGAGTACTAGCTACTTCTTTTGTGGATTCCTCAACAAACAAACTTGGATCGTAGGGAACGGCATAATCTAATCCTGGTGGAAAACTTTGGGATAACTCCGCCATTCTTGCTTTCACAGCCCTAGCAGCTGCTAAAGCATTACTACCGGGAGTCTGTAATACTCGGTAACCAATTGCTCCTTGACCTCTATATCTGGCAAAAGTATCATAATTTTCCGCTCCCAATTCGGCTCGACCAACATCTTTGAGTTTTACGAGGGTACCATTTTCTGCTGTTTTTAGAACTATTTCCTCAAACTCGGAAACCTCTTGTAGTCGACCAGCAGCACGTACGGTTAATTGATACCTTTGTCCATTTGCAACTGGTGGTTGACCGATACGTCCAGCACCTATTTGCAGATTTTGGCTCTCTAATGCGGAGACCACATCCTGTGCTGTAACACCACGACTCGCAAGACGCTTGGGATCTATCCACAAACGCATAGCATAGCGACGTTCCCCAAAGGGTTGAACATCACTAACACCTTCAATTCTTTTAATACTATCTACAACATATAAATCAGCATAATTACTTATAAAATTATTATCATACATACCCTCTTCTTTACTGAAGATGGACATACCAACAACAACACTGCTGGATTGTTTAATGACATTTACCCCAGTTCTCTGTACGGCTTGAGGTAACTGTGCTTCAGCAATCGAGACTCGGTTGAGAACGTCAACAGCGGCAATATCGAGGTCATAACCCTGTTCAAAAGTAACTGTAATGCTACTGGAGCCATCATCGCTACTAGTAGAACTCATATATCTCATACCTTTGACGCCGTTGATCTGTCTTTCTAAAACAGTGGTTACGGTATCTTCAACAACTTGAGCGCTGGCACCGATATAGTTAGCAGAAACTACTACTTGTACCGGACTCACATCTGGGTATTGTTCTACAGCTAGGGTAGGTATACTGACTAGCCCCACCAATAAAATTATGATGGAGCACACGATAGTTAAAACTGGTCGGCGAATAAAAAACTCGACAAACATAGGAGTAGTAAGTAATGAGTATTAAGTAACAAGTAATGATTAGTAAGTAATGAGTAATCATTACCCATTACCAGAACTCAAGTCGCAATTCATTAAACGAGCCAAAAAATAATTGGTCATTTTAGAGCCAAAAGGTGAGTTCCACCATCGCGAAGGATGACACCCAGGAGGAGCATTTAAAGTCCAATCTAATTCGTCACATTTTCGCCAACGGTTTTCAGCACGCCATCCCAAGCGCTTTCCCCATTTCTTAATAATGTCGCTGTCCTGTTCGATAGTTGTTTCTATATTTCCTCCTTCTTCTTGGTAAATACGCGCCTGAATGCTAAATCCAAAACGTCCTTTGCTGTAGGTTAACCATAAGTTATCAATGACTTGCAAATGCACGCAGGGAAAATGTCGTACTTCATCAGGACGAAAATCTTCCAAGTCCGTATGCCCGGCGATATCGGCAATCAAACGAATAGTTTCCTTGTCTGCGTCCTCCCATTTTTCCATAGCAAGCATATCCCGTAATGGTTGATAGCGTACTACGTCACTTACCAGTGAAAGATTATTCTCAATTACAGATAGCTTTTGAGATAAATCAGAATTTTGATTGACCTGTTGGGAATTGCCTTGGAGTTGGGGTTTTTCAGAATTTTTATTTACCTGTTGCTGTAATTCAGATAACTGAATTTTTAATTGATCTAACTGTTTTTGAATATCAAATAGTTGAGTAGAAACAGTATCAATTGGATTATCTAGTTCATTCATGAGTTGGAGACTGGTGACTGGGGATAGCACTGTGTACAGCCTTGCGGCATATGGGCTGGCGACTTGTAACTTGGAAATTATTCCTTCTTAATTTTTACTTTTTACTTCTTACTTTTTACTTCTTACTCTCAAATGTTGGTTCTTCCGGTACTATGGGCGCACCGTCAAATAAGTTGAGAGTACCTGAAGTTACAATTGTTTCCCCAGCTGTTAACCCTTCCAAAACTTGGTAATTATTGCCTTGAATTGGTCCCAGTTGAACAGGCTTTTGCTTTGCAACTTGTTCAGCTTCCCCTGACTGCGGATTTTTTTCTGTTTTTGCAACAAAGACAAACGCCTGATTTCCGACACGAGATACTGCAACCGTAGGGATCAATACCGCCGGACTTTGATCCCATATCACCCTTGCTCGCACAAACTGGTCAGATCGTAACTTTCCCTTAGGATTAGAAAAATTTGCTTTAGCTGTAATAGCTTGAGCATCATCATCTACTTCCGGTGCAATAAAACTAATTTTTCCTATGGCGACCGGTTTACCTTCTTTTTTGTTGACCCTCAGTTCTACCGGAAGTCCCCGCCTAAGTTGGGTTCCTCGTTCGGATGGTACCGAAAATCTAACTTCTAAGGTGTTGTTCAGAGTTAGCGTAGTTAATTCTTGTCCCACATTGACGTAATCTCCCACCTTAAGAGTAATATCTCCCATGATCCCAGCAACCGGCGCAACAATTTTAGTATCTGCTAAATTTTCAATTTCAACATTGGCTTGGGATTGGGCTTGCTTGAGAGCAGCATTTTCTCGATCTAAATTTGCTCTGGATGCTTTCACTTCCTCTTGAGAGGCTATAACTGTTGCTTCTGCAGCGTTCAGGTCTTTCTCAGCTGAGTTACGATTAGCGATCGCTGTTTTTAAATTCCTTGTCTGCAAATCTAACTGTTGTTTTGATTGTGCGCCTTCTTCTACTAAAGTTTTTGTACGCTCGAATTCTGCTTCTTGCAGGGTAACTTCGGCTGTTTGACGCTCTAAGTTGGCTGCTGCAGATTCTCTCCTTTCTTGAGCTTCCCTGAGACGAGCTTGTACATTTCTCAAAGATGCTTCAGCATTCGCACGGGCAGCTCTTTGCACATTAATATTAGCCGTAGCTGCATTTAATTGAGCACGACTGCGATCAAGACGTAATTGCATAATAGGTGCACCCGCCTTGACAAATTCCCCTGATTTTGCAGAAATCTCTATAATTCGCCCAGCAACCTCTGGACGTAAAGTTACTCTTTGCTGAGCCTCTAAAACCCCAACGTAATCAGAACTATTCTCAAATAAATCTGTTTCTACCTTCTGCACATTTACTGGAAATCTTCGCGCTTGTTGCTGTGCTGCTCCTGGATCGTTACGCAATAGAAAATACCAGGCTAATCCTCCACCGAAGAATGCAACAAAAGCAACAATAAGCCAAGACCGCCACTTGCGAAGACGCGGTTTTTTTGGCGAAGAGGGTTCAGAATCATTGTGGACAGAAACCGGCGACTCGGAAGTACTCATAATCTCTGAAATAATTCAAGACAATGTAATAAATAGAAATAAACAGATATAAAAATTATTTTCTATTTGGGTCAAACGATCCTTGTCAAATTAGTTTTTAAACCTACTTGGCATTAAATTTATCAAGTATTAAGTCTATTGACGATCAAATTTATTGATTATCAAATTAATATTTGTTCGATCTCAATGAGGTTACCATCCGGATCGCGAAAGCAAGTAGATATGAAACCTCGGTCGGAAAAATTCCACGGTGGGTTAATCAGATGAACTCCTTTAGCTTTTAGTTTTTCTAGAATTTCTTCCAGGTTATCAACCATAAAAGTCAAAACAACTCCAGCATAATTTTCATCGTAGGAAATTTCTCCATTGCTACCGACAAATTCTGATAAACCTTGACGATTAAAGATAGTTATCTTTGTTTCACCTGTATCGAGTTCTGCATATTGATCGTTATCATCTACGAAACTAACTTTAAAGCCTAGAACCTCTTGGTAGAATTTTTTGCAGGCTTCATAATTAGATACATTTAATCGGGTGTATTTGTATTTTAGTGTCATACAAAATTGAAAAAAAAACAACTAAAAATTCGTGTAACAAAAAGTTAACGAGTTGGTTTTATGTTTGCAATCTATGCTTTAAAATCTGCACTTTTGCAAAACTAGTAGAATCTAATTTTGTGCAGCTATTCGCACCGTGATATTCATCAATCAGATTACAACAAATTGCGGTTGATAATCTGGTGTATTATTGCTCAATTTATTCAAATATTGCTCAAATATATCTTTTGATTGAGTGGTTGAAGGGGATAAATAAAAAATATGGCGCTTTAGAAACGTGTTACCCTGCCCTAAGAAATGTCCTGGTTAACCACTTTCGAAGCCCCCATAAGCTTTATTTCCTGGTAGCTAGTGGAGTGTGACGTGGGTATTGGGAATTTGAATTCCCCCAGAATAGGGGGACTGGGGAAGTAAATCATCCCAAAATACTACAGCTGAAATGCTAATGATATTTTTTTATTCTGATTCCTGAGTTTTTAATGCTGAATTCTCAGAAAAAGAAATTCTTAGCAAAAGCGGTGCAACTAGGGTGGTAGCAATTACCATGATAATAATTGCTGCATCTAAAGAATTTGATAATACTCCACTAGCTGCGCCTAAACCAGCAAATACTAATCCTACTTCACCCCGAGGTATCATCCCAAAACCAATTGCTAATCGGTTTATGGGTTCTTTAGAGATCGCAGCAAAACCGGCTACAACCTTGCCGAAAATTGCGATCGCAATCAAACAAGCAGCAATAATCAAACCTTGACGATTTTCTGGAATTGCAGGATTGAGAACGCTTAAATCAACTTTAGCTCCGATCGTAACAAAGAATATTGTTGTGTAAACATATACAAATGGTCGAAATAGCTGCTCCAATTTTTCTTGAAATTTAGTTTCTCCAAGGACTAAACCGGCTGCAAAAGCCCCTAGGATAGCCTCCAAACCAATTGCAGATGCACTCAACGCAAATGTATTGAGAAATACGAGAGCTAACAGCATCAGTGCAGCAGGATTAGATAGACGGTCAATAATACTGACAAAAAGAGAACCAAAAACTCTATTGAGTACAACTGCAACTAACACAAAAGCGATCGCGCTTGCAATTAGGTAGAAAATACTAATTATTTCAACTTCACCAGTTTTTACCAGACTAAGTACAACTGCAAGTACGACAATTCCGAGAATATCATCAAGAATTGCTGCACCAATAATAATTTGACCTTCGTCGGACTGTAGTCTCCCAATATCCTTAAGGACTTTAGCAGTAATTCCAATGCTTGTAGCAGTTAAAGCAGCACCTGCAAATACAGCAGGAATAGTTGCAACTCCAAATATTTTTATCAATACTAAAGTTCCTAAAGTAAAAGGAAGAACAACTCCTGTTAGAGCTACTGTTGCAGCTTGGGAACCAACTCGAATTAAATCTCTTAAGTTAGATTCTAAACCTGTAGTAAATAACAGCGCTAAAAGCCCGATATTTGCACTTTCATCTATATATTCCTCCATTTGAAACTTGTATGCTTCCTGTGCAACTGTGGAGGAAGTACCGGTGGTAAATTCTAAAAATTTAATTAAAAGACCGTTAGCTTCTCCTCCAGATTGGGAAAATATTAACAATCCCAGCACAGAAGAACCAAGCAAGACCCCGGTAGTTAAATCGGCTAATACCGACGGTAAGCCAAAACGGGTACAAATTTCTCCCAATATTATGCTGAAAACAAAAATAATGGCAGCAGTAATAACCAAAGCTCCAACTATGGCTTTATCATATCCTTCTTCAGTATTTGCTGCTGCTAAAAGAGGAATGGGTTGTTGAAAAATTAGCTGTGCTCCCCATCCATAAAAAATTGTATTGAATGTCAACACTTATTCTCCATTAAAGTAAAGCTAACGCTTGGATTTGAGAGCATTTTATCTTGCTTGGGCTATCAAAAATTCTAGAGACGTAGCAGAGACTACGTCTCTATTAATGATAAAACCAAACGAAAAAATACCAATTATGTTACTTCATCTATTCGGAAAGAGCTATGGGTAAGCAAACTTTAAAAGAGGTTTTTCCTGGCTCCGACTCCAGGTATATCGCTCCTTTATGACGATTTTCCACGATTCGTCTGACATTGTCTAAACCAAGTCCCGAACCTTTTCCAACAGGTTTTGTTGTGTAAAAAGGTTCAAATATTCGCGATTCAATTTCCGCAGGAATACCAGAACCAGAATCGATAATTTCCACGCTGACAAAATCTTCAAAACGAGAAGTTTTTAATTTCAATACTCCTTTATGATCCATGGCATCAATAGCATTATCAATTAAATTAGTCCAAACTTGATTGAGCTCACTACCATAAGCCATAATTTTTGGGAGATTAGAAGCATAGCAACGATGAACTTCAATTCCATACTTCAACTTATAGGAAAATAGTCTCAGGGTATCTTCAATACCTTGATGAACATCAACTATTTGACTGACTCCGCGATCCATATAAGAATAAGATTTCATTGAACTGACTAAACCTGAAATCCGCTCAGCCCCACGCAAACCGCCTTGAATAATTGACATCACATCAAAAGACAGCGCCAACCAACGTAGCCCCATATCCCTAAGTTCAGTAGGATCGTCTTGCCAACGTTCCATAAGTCGTTCAAGTGTATTAACTTTTACCCCACCAGCCGCTAATGGTTCAGCTAAATTCCAGGCATTTTCCACCCCATAATCTTCTAACCATTCTAAAATTTCTTCTTCGCAATTGCTTAAGAAGACTGGATCTAAAGTATTATTAATGATTGTTTCGTAACCTTCATCCCTAACTTTGGTCCATTCTTGTGTATGAGCGTCATCCACGTTACGTTGTCCATAAACAAGATTCATCCTTTGCAGTTCTATAATTGCTGGGGTGACATCTTTAAGAGCGCGAACCACTGCTGCTGCCGGATTATTTAACTCGTGAGCCAAACCTGCAGATAAAGTACCAAGAGCTGCCATTTTCTCTCGGTTACGAATGAATGATTCCAAACCTCTGAGTCTTTTTCCTACAACTCGAAATATCTCGCGTTCAAAATCTCTGCAATCATGGAGTAATTCGAGAAAATCCTCACCCTCAAGTTCGTAGGTAACACAGTCAGTCAGTGCTTGCAAAGTTACAGGTACGGCTTCATCAGTTAAAACTTGAATTTCACCGAAAAAACCCGGTGCTTCATGTTGTCCCAAAGGCATTTCTACACCTTCTGTCAGGCGAGTTATTGCCATTCTTCCTTTTGTGAGAATAAAGAATCCCCTTCTCGGATCACCTTCAGAGATTAATTTCTCGCCAACTGGTATGTGAATTTGTTGAGAGCGATCGCATATCCATTCCAGTCTACTTTTAGGAAGTATTTTAAATAACTCCACACTTAAAAGTTCTTCTACACACAACACAACAGGATATTCCCCTTATTACAAACCAATTTATCCACTATTGCTTCTCTATAGGCTGCATTCATAAGGAACCTATCTTTAAGTTTCCAATTTTATCATTACAGATAATTGTATGTTACAAATATGACTGATGATACCAGTACTTAGAGCTAGTATCAAAGGTGTGTTCAGACTCAACAACTTTAATCATAACTGTTGTCCTCTCATCTATTTCACTATACTTGCGACCGCTAAATATGAATAAGTGTGCTCAAATTTGTTCATTTTTTGCAATAAAGTAGAAAACACCCCGAAAACTAAATCTTCTACGAGTGGGAGAAACTCAACCTTATTTTTGACCTGCTAAACACCCAGTTTTCTTCCTCGCTTCGGGATAGTCAACAAAATAATCTTCCAACCAGTCACACCCCCGTGCTAGCAACTCATCTAAGGTTTCTAAATATAACACTCGTGCTTTTGTGCCGGATATAATCACAATATATTTACTATTGGGGCTAAAGGTAACATTCCTGAATCCACCCTTTAGAGTTTGAAGCAGTTTACCGCCAATATCCCACAGGAAAACTGTTCCTGTTCTGTCTATAGTCGCAATCCGTTTGCTATCGGGACTGAAGGCTACAGGAATTGATGGACTTTTATAGCGATGATCGGTAAGAGTTTGGATGAGTTTACCATTGATATCCCACAGTTGGGCTATTCCATCCTGCGAACCAGTAAAAATCAGCTTTCCATCAGGGCTAAAGGCGAGATGTAAGATTTTATCCTGCTTTAGTTTTAGGGTATGAAGCAGTTTACCATTAATACCCCATATCCGTGTTGTTTGAGGAGATGCAACAATAATCTGCTTTTCTGTTCCCTCTGAAGATCCTGGACTAGCGGTGACAAAAGCAGCACGCTTCGCCTCTGTGGAAATTGTACCTTCATTCTCAGGTACAGTGAGGTTTTGGAGGATTTTACCATTGATGTCCCATACTCGGGCTGTTCCATCATTAGATGCAGTGAGAATTTCCTTACCATTGGGACTAAAGGCAACATCGTGGACAAATTTTTGATTGTCTAGGGTTTGGAGGAGTTTACCATTGATATCCCACAGCTTGGCGGTCTTGTCCCAAGATACAGTGATAATTTGCTTGCCGTTGGGACTAAAAGCAGCATTAACGACTATACTTTGATGTCCTGTCAGGGTGTGGAGGAGTTTTCCATCAATATCCCACACCTTAGCTGTCTTGTCCCAAGATACAGTAACAATCTGCTTCCCGTTAGGACTAAAAGCGGCATTGATAACCTTATCTTGGTGACCTTTCAAAGTATGTAGAAGTTTACCGTTGATATCCCACAACTTGGCTGTTTTATCCGCAGATACAGTGATAATTCTTTGATGATGTGGGCTAAAAGTAGCGTAGAATACTTTATCTTGATGACCTTTCAGAGTATGTAGAAGTTTACCGTTGATATCCCACAACTTGGCTGTTTTGTCGGAGGATGCAGCGACAATCTTTTGTCCGTTAGGACTAAAAGCGACATGGACAATATTATATCGATGTTCTTGATTTGCATCACGTTCGGAAGGGAGAGTTTGAAGTAGTTTGCCATTGACTCCCCACAACTTGGCTGTATTGTCAAAGGATGCAGTAACAATTCTTTTGCTGTCAGGGCTAAAGGCAGCATAGTTGACTTCGAATTCATGTCTGAGTGTTTTGCGTTGGGGAATATTAAGAACGGTATTTAAAGCCCTTACAGGGCTAGTAGCTGGATATTCGTCTAAATTTTGTCTATCCTTCACCAGTGCTTTTAACCTGTGTCCTGCTTCCATGGCTCTAACCACTATCTGTGGTGTTTTATCATACTCAAACTGCCTTAAGACTACATTTCCTAATCGTTCTAATTCCGTGCTTTTTTGAGCGTTTTCTGCTTCTTTGAGTGCCTGTGTCCTGGCTTCCCATGCTTCTTTAAGACTTAATTGCGCCTTTTTAAGTTCATTTTGAGCTTTTTTTGCCCGTGTTTGGGCTTCTCCTGCTTGCTTATTTGCGGTACTAACTTTTACTTGTGCTGACTTAATCTGTTGCTTGGCAGCTTTTTCGGTTTGCTGTAATTTTTGCTGAGCGTTAGTTAAGCGTTGTTGTGTCTGTTTAACTTTTGCTTCTGTTGTTTGTTGTTTTGCTGCTGCAATTTTCAGATTCTTTTCTGCAATTAGTTGTTGTTGTTTGAAATTATTTGCTTGTCGGTTTGCTGTTTGTTTTTCCTGATTTGCCTGTTGTGTTTCTGAATTTGCTTGCTTTAAACGGGATACAGCCCCGATTCTTTGTTGATTAGCAACCCCAGCAAATACTCCAGCAGTTACAGCCAAAACTAAGGAAGCAGTCAAAACAACCCCACCAATTAGAGTTTGTCTCTGAGTTTTCTGTTGTGCTTGGGCAAATTCCCATTTTTGACTGGCGGTTATAAACTGATAATCTTGATTACTTAAACTTTTACCTTCTGCCCATGCTAAGGCTTCACCAAGTTTTTCTCCTCGCAACAAGTAGGAATTATTATCACAATTAGAATTAAACCAAGCCTCAAAAGCTTGACCATAGGAATCTGGACGCAGATTTTTTAGTTCTTGATTTACCCAATCTAAATTAAAAATTGACTGATAAATGGAGTTATAAACCCTGAGCTTTCCCTGTTGTTCTACAACTAATCCAGATAGACGTAAATATACTTCTTCCGATGTATTAAATACTGAGTTTTCTCCCAATTCTTCTTGATCAGGAGGGCTATTCACAGTTATTCCATCCCGTTCTTGTACTGTCATGGATGGGGTTATCTCTGGTTTTTGTAAGGAGATAGGGGCGAGCAAAATTTGTTTATACAATCCCAATAATCTCCCCGTCAGTTGTCCCCCACCCTGCATAATCCTGTCTCGAATAGTCCGCAAATGCTGTGGTTCATCCTGTGTTTCCCAATTCAGAATTACCTCAGAGTTTACTAATTCCCCTACCCATTCGGTAATCCTATCTGCTGGTACTACACCCTGATGATTCAAAATCAATTTACACAGCTTTTGGGTGAGAAAAGGTTGTCCCCCAGTCCAATACAACACTGCATCCATTACCGCCATCGATTGACTAGTTTTTTCTGCCAAACCTTGGGCTAACGGTTGGGCTTCATCTAATTCAAAACCAGTTAATTCTATTGCCTTACCAATATTAAATGGTGTGCGACGTTTATCTTGAATTAAATCTCTCGGATTAGCTACTCCCAGCAAAGCAAAAGTTAGGCGTTGAAAATCTGGTTGGGAAGCTCGACTGTTATAACATTCCCGAATCAAAGCAAAAAAATCATCAACGGCAAAATTCAAACTTAAAATACTATCAATTTCGTCAATAAAAATAACTATTTGTTGTGAAATTAATTTTAATAAAACAAATTCAAAAAAATTACTTAATTTATTCACTGGAGATAATAAATTTTGTTCCATCCACCAATCATTTAAATCAAAACTATCGTAAAGTTCCAGGTTGTTAATAATAGTATCAATAATCCCCGCATACCACTGTTCTTGTGTAATACTTACCGTACCAATATTTGTAATATCAATCGCCACACAGGTAAAATTATCTTCCTGCAAGCGTTTCATTGTCTGTACCCGCAGACTTGATTTTCCCATTTGTCGAGAGTTAAGTACATAACAAAATTCACCATTTCTTAAAGATTTGTATAACTCATCATCAGCCTTTCTTTTCACATAGGTTGGGGAATTAGTGGGTAAACTTCCCCCTACTTGATATTTATATGACGGTAAGTTTATTGGACTCATGGGATACTTTTAATTATTTCTGATGTGGAATTTAACTACTAATTATTTTGGCAGTATTTCGGATTTTTCTTCTGGTTAAAATATTTGTTTAAATACCCAGATAAAATTAATAAGACATTTTTTGTCGGCGTGGAAAATAAAATAATAGGACGGGTCAAAAGATTTATACAAGTAATTGTGATGCTTACATACAGTGTGGTGAGAAAGCTACTGATATTCTGATTCCTTTCATAATGTCTAAGATTTAAATCTTGGCAACATTTAGAAAATATACACATCTTTTGCTCGCGACATTTCCTGCTCATCCCCTCAAATTTTCTCGAAAATATAGTCGATATAGGTTACACAAGGGTATGACATCATTTCCCTGAAATTTTACTAAGCCCATGCTACGTAGTTTGAATGCTGATTTAGTATCTAAACGTACACTGCTTCTCGATTTTATAACTTGTTTCATTGCCGCAAGTAATTTTTCATCTTGTTGCAAATTAGATAAATGGCGGCGCAAATGATCGCTAAACATTCCCTCTTCCGTGGGAGCTATTTGTATTAACTGCGATAAGCTTATTCTGCCACGGGCAATTTCATATAATGCTCTGCGCACCAAATAAGGATGTCCTCCCACCATTGTCATTAATTGCTTAACTTCTTCCCCAAGCCAATTTAACTCATGCTTTTGCACCAATTCCTCTACCTGTGAGTGGTTGAACTCTGGTAAATCAATGGGTAAACCCACATTAAATGGTGATTGATTAATATTTAAAGGGATATAAACTTCTTTGGAGTGAACGATCGCCAATCTCAATTTTTGCCAAGTTTTCTGATTCTTTGACTTTTCATGCCAAGCTCGTAATAAGGCGAAAAATTCTGCTGCTACCTCAGGATGCTGAAAAATCTGATCCACTTCATCCAAACCTAAAACTAACGGGTTTGTCATCTCTGAAAGCAGATATCTTTGAAAGTAGTTCGTACAATTGTTTTTACTACCCAGTACACCCTGCCAATATTCTGATAATTTATTCGGTAAATTTAACTCCTGAGCAATGCTACCGCAAAACCATTGCAAGAATTTATCCAAACTGTTGAGAAATTCTACATCTACAGATTGCAAATTCAAATATGCAGATTGACAGTTTTGCTTTGTGGCAAATCCAAAATGCGGGATAACAAAGAAGTTTTTCCCATTTGTCGCGGTGCTTTGATTCGAACTAATGCTCCCGATTGCAAAATCGTCTCATAACAATCATCTTCAATTGGCGGACGCTCTATATAAAAAGCTGAATTTAAGCTTACTTGTCCTTCTGGTTGCTCAAAACTACCTGAATTAGACCCAGAATTAGAAGTAATTGATGGTGAAGAATTTCCCGATTTACTTTCACTCCAAAAATTTCGGACAAATCCAAAAACTTTCCCAAATAGAGAAGTGTTTTCTGACTCGATAGAAGTACCCCTATTTAGATTCGTATTTGGCTGTACTTTATTTATATTTGGGTTTACCCCTACAAGCATCGTTGGTGCTTGCTCTAACTCTAATAAATTATCTACAGCTTCTAGGGCAACAGTAGCATTTTGATACCTCTGACGATAGTCATAGCGCACCATCTTATCTAAAATTTCTGCAAAAGCCGTACTGATATTTTCAAATTCTGGAAACAACGTACAGGATAATTCACCCGTATCTGGAGTTCGTGGTAGCGTACCTGGATTTCTATACCCAGTTAAAGCCAAAAAAGCAATTATTCCCAGTGCATAAATATCACTGCTAAGTTGGGGACG
Organism: Mastigocoleus testarum BC008; assembly: GCF_001456025.1. Taxonomy (GTDB): domain Bacteria; phylum Cyanobacteriota; class Cyanobacteriia; order Cyanobacteriales; family Nostocaceae; genus Mastigocoleus; species Mastigocoleus testarum. The sequence goes on along the minus strand of NZ_LMTZ01000001.1, from coordinate 173,998 downwards.
ACCGGATTGTTGTTCGCTAGGCATATAATTAGGAGTCCCGACTGCAACTGTTCGGGGAATTTCCCCTTGACGATGGATTCCTAAAGCCGCAATTTCCTTGACTATTCCAAAGTCAATCAAAACTATTTTGCCATCTTTTCGTCGTCTAATATTTTGCGGTTTGATATCCCGGTGAATAATATTCTGTTGATGGACAAAAGCTAAGACCTCTAAGATTTCTCGTAATAATTTAATTAGTTCCTTCTCACTTTTTGGTTCACCAGAACAAATTTCTTTTGTTAAATCGTGTCCATCAATGAATTCTTGAACTAAATAAAATTCTCCCTTTTCTTCAAAATGGGCAAATAACCTGGGTATTTGTTCATTTCCATTACCCAAGCGATATAAAGTTTGTGCTTCTCGATCAAACTTTTTCTTGGCAATTTCTAAAAGTGCTGGATGGCGATTTTTTGGCTTAAGGTGTTTTACGACACATGTTGGTTTACCGGGTAAATCAAAATCAATTGCCCGATATGTATCCCCAAATCCCCCTTCTCCTATTTTTTGTCGAATTTGGTAACGACCGCGCAGCGTCTTACCAATTAGAGAATACTGACTCATGCTAAATAGGTCAATAATTATTTATTTGTACATATTAATAATTAAAGCTGCAATGAAATAAGATATATAATTTTCTCAAAAAAACAATACTAAAGCCCTAAGAAATTAGTAAATACAGCACTTTGCAAACAGGTGAGGTACATTTCCTCTGTTTCCTACATTATTTTTTTAGGCTCACACAATTCGAGACAATACTTGAAAAAACTTAATCACTTTTGCGTAAAAGTTAGAGGTTGGGAAAGATACCATAATAGACCTTACCAAATCCATTGATGAAAAATGATTCTCAGGAGAGAGACAATAGTCTCGATCGCGAACTACAGGAGTTAGTCAAATAAGTAAAACAGTATTCAGGAAAGGATAAAAATACAACTATCAGAGTTAAACGTCGGATAACTTTAAATAAGCTAATTAATACAATTGACTTAGATCTTGCACCTGGAAATATGGATGTCAAAACCAGAACTACGTGCAAGAGAAATTAATCGCTCAATATCAAGTAAAAGAAGAGACACTACAATTTTTGGGAAGATAGATTCCAGGGCTATTTGTGCGGCTTCACCACAATCAGGTGGTAACAACGAGTGAGTAGATAAATAAGTCCAGTGAGCAATAAAGTAAGCAGTTAAAGAAAGAATGAGCCAGCGATACATTCCAAGCAAAGTATTTTGACCAAAGCGGATGGCGACAGTGGCTTGTGTTTATACAATCAACTCCTTTGTTCGCACACCTGAACAGATCGTTAATACAGAAGAATCAGAACAAAAAATTAAACGTCCTAAACCAATAGGTAAACGTGTTTGGGCAAGTTTAGTTCAACAGCCACAGCAAGTTATCTCTGAAGCATTTGATGAAGCATTGCAGCGTGACCCAAATCAACAAAAGCATTTTTGTGCTTTGGTTGATGGTAATAAGACACAATTATCCCTGTTGTTCGTCCGCAAGGACGCGTCCAAAGAAATTTGCTCGCAAACACAATCTCAAATTAACCATTGTCCTTGATATTATTCATGTGATCGAGTACCTGTGGAAGGCTGCATTTGTTTTCCATGAAGATACCAGTAAAGAAGCAGAGGATTGGGTAAGTAAACGTTTACTTCTTATCCTTGAAGGTAAATCCAGTCTAGTTGCTGCCGGCATGCGTCGTAGCGCTACAAAGCTCAAATTTAATCCATTACGACGCAAGCCAGTAGATACTTGTGCCAGATACTTACTCAATAATGCCCCTTACCTCAAATACGATTGCTTCGCAGATGCCCTTTGGGCTTATTGCTACCTAAAAGCAGGTCTCCCCATTGCCACTGGTATTATTGAAGGCGCTTGCCGTCATCTAATCAAAGACCGGATGGATATTACTGGAGCTAGATGGAGTTTAAAAGGTGCCGAAGCTGTATTACGTCTTCGCTCCCTTTATATTAGCGGTGATTGGTATGAATATTGGCGTTTTCACTTAAAACAAGAGCATAAACGTAACCACCTAGCTTTGTATAAAGATGACATTCCTTTGATGAAAAGATTAATTCAAGCTCACTGCTCTATTAGTTCTCCTCCCGCTCTCCCAATACCTGTCTGAGGCTCATATCGTCTTCCTAAAAGAGCCGCACCCAAATAAAAATTAAATCTTCATAACCTAAAATAATGTAGGGACCTAGCAATGCTAGGTCCCTACATTATTTCCTGGAACTGCGAAGAATATTTTTTGAGTCAACCGTCAAGATAAAATATATCAAGCTGCTAATACGTTTACTGGTATTAGTTTACACCAAAGTAATCTGCTAATTCTTCAGAACCACCTACCAGTTTACCGTCGATAAATACTTGAGGGGTTTTGGTTGCATTCGCAACAGCTTTTAGGGTACGAGTGGAATAATCTTTACCCAAGTTAACTTCTTCATAGGTCAAGCCATTTTGCTTGAGCATTTCTTTCGCACGAGCGCAGAAAGGACAACCTTCTTTAGAAAAGATGAAAACATTTTTAGGCTGAACGGCTTGGGGATTAATGTAATTGAGCATGGTTTCCGCATCGGAAACTTTGAATGGATCTCCTGGTTCTTCTGGTTCAATAAACATCTTTTCGACTACCCCATCGTTAACCAACATGGAGTAACGCCAAGAGCGCTTACCAAAGCCCAGATCTGATTTATCAACCAGCATTCCCATTCCTTCAGTAAATTCACCATTACCGTCGGGAATTAAGGTTACATTATCTGCTTCCTGATCTTTTGCCCACTCATTCATGACGAAAGTGTCGTTAACAGAGATACAAACAATTTCGTCAACACCATTTTCTTTAAAAACACCAGCTAAGTTGTTGTAACCTGGCAGATGCGCTGACGAACAAGTTGGGGTAAAAGCTCCAGGTAAAGAGAAAACAATTACTTTTTTCCCGAGAAACAAACTATCTGTACTTAAGTCAGTCCATTGACCGTCTTTACGAACGCGAAAAGTAACTGTAGGTACTCTTTGTCCTTCTTTATTAGGAAGCATAAATTTATCTCCTTAGTAATTAAATTAATTTGAATTTCATTATTATAAACGTACTCGTAATGAGTATGAGTTGTCAAGTGCAAATGAGATAGTTTTTCGCGGTTAGTTGTTTTCTCGGCGGATAAAAGGAATTAGAGAACAAAGTAAAGATTAAATTTCTGTATCGATAACTTTTTCGAGGCGATCGCATTCAGCTTTTGCTTCTTTCAAAAGAGTATTCCAATCATCTGGGGGACAATTGTTTTCAAGCATTTTCTGAAAAACTCGATAAGCATCTGTTTTACTTCCATAAGCTCGCTTGGAGTTTTCATCATTGACCCAAGCAAATACAATAATTTTACTTATTTGGTGATACCGAAAAAAGAGTCGGTACTGTTGGAAAAATTTAGCTCTAAACCAGTGTTTGTAATCTTCTCCTAGGGTAGCACCTTGGCGGTACTCACTACGTGTTGGGTCTTGAGGAATCACTTCAAACACGAGTTTAGCGATCGCAGCTAAACGTTTTGTAGCATTCTTTTTACGATAATTCTGGGGATCTTTTTGACGTAGCAGCTCGACTTGGTTTAAAAGTTCTTCAAGTTGGTTGAGAAAAAGAGAATGTGCAAAGATGCTCCATCCATTAATTTTTAATGGCTCCATATCTGATAGATCGCGGTTTGACAAGTTTATTCATCCTCGTCAGATAGTGGCGCATCAAGATCTAAATCTACATCACCAACTAGGGATTGAGTGCGATGAAATAAGTCATTATTAATAGCTTTTATATTCTGAGGATTATTGCTCATGTCTTGAGCAAGAAAATTTAAAAATTTTCCCAACACTGGATCTTCACCTTCCGGTTGAGCGCGGGACATTATGACTTGACCGTTTGGTTGGATAATGTAGTGAATTTTATCACGCTTATTTAAGTGCAATGCTTTTCGCACACTTTCTGGGACTGTAGTCTGATATCGGTCAGTAAGAGTAGATTCTGCTTGAAAATTGAATGTTTCAGCCATAGCTTTTTCTAGTAACAAACTTTGAGTTGTCAATCAGATTCTAGAACTAATTCTAGGACAAAGGTAATGCAACTGCATTGTTTTGTCAACGATAGCTATGTCATAAGCATGAATATTAATTTAGCGTTACCTAAAAAATAATGTAGAGACGCGTTAGCAAAGCGTTCCCGCAGGGAAACATGTCGCGTCTCTACAATTAATCGTGGTTTCAAAAACGGTTTCTACTTCACCTGTCCCCGGAAGCGGACAAAACCATAGGAATTAGTCGGAACCCCAGGAGCAGTGGCATTAGGTATATTACCTAAATTCACAACCACCGCACCATTAGTATTGTCACCACCACAATCAATATCGGGATAAACTGTTTTCGGATCTACACCAGGAGCAAAATACTGACCTGCATCGCCATCTTGAGCATTAGTTAGAGATTGGGTAATATCGTTATATTGCCAGAGAATTCCTTTATCTCCAGTTGCTAAACCGCCAGTTGCTTGAGGTGAAAAACTATTGAAAGCGGTGGGGAGAAAAGTAGTACTTGTGGGAACGCGATCGCAGAATAATACTTTTTTGGCTGTATCATCACCGGATGAGAGGAAGTAGATAGTATACTCTAACTCATCTTCTGGCTTTACGTTACCCCCATATATACCCCCAACTAAAAATTCATCTGGCTGACCATTATTATCATTATCAGGCCATTTATCGGTATCTTTTTTCGGATCGCCAGGATTTACAGGGTCAGCTACGGTAATATCGTTATCATCATAAGGGTCGTTGCTGTCAGGATTGTATGTAGATAAGTCTTCACCATTAACACTTTGGGTTCCACCGTTAATCGCGGTAATCCGTTTGACTAGAAGTACGTTTGGTAAACCAATTAAGTTTTCATCAGAATCTTCATTGTTGTCAGGGTCGGGATCGTTAACGGTAGGGGGTACTGTTACTTTCGCAGTATTCTTAATCTTGCCAGTAACATTTTCATCAATTTCAGCTTCTACTTCAAAAGTTGCTACTCCACCATTGGCTAAATTAACAGTGGTGCTAAGATTCCCCGTACCAGAAGCTTCATTGCAATTAGAACCAGTTGTAGCTGTACAAGTCCAACTGTTAATAGTCATTCCATTAGGAACAACATCTTCAACTCCAATTCCTGCAATATTATTCGGACCATCATTCCTGACTTCAATAGTATAAGTCGTGCTTCCACCGGGAGGAATAGAAGACCTACCATCGTCTTTTTTCGCTAAAACAATATCGGCAACACCAAGTAAAGTTAGAGTTGCTGATGGTTTATTGTTATTGGTTACCCCTTCAGCAGAAACAACTAATGATTCTGGTAATTCGTTAGTCAAATTTCCGGCAAAATTAGAAGTGACTTTAACTGATAGGGTACATTGCTTACCAGCATTTATGCTTCCACCAGTCAGTGTAAGTTCAGTGTCGCCAGGATTTGCTGTAATTGTTCCACCACTACAACCAGAACCGGAAAAACTAGGATTAGGATTACTAGCAACTGACATTCCCAAGGGGAATATATCTTTTAGTTCGACGTTGGTTAAATTGATAGTGTTAGGATTTTTATTGATAATTACAATCTTAACAGTAGTGTCCTGTCCTAAAGTAATACTGTTGGGCTGAAAAGCTTTGTTTAAAGTTAGGAAAGTATCTACCCAAGAGACATTTGCGTTGACATCTTTTTCATAAGTTGCACCCTGATCTGTAGTTAAGGTGTTTCCAGGAATTGTGTTGGTAGCACTTGTAGGTGTGGAAGGTCCGAGTACATCCACGCTAACTTCACAGTTTTCTGCACTTGCTGGAGGTAACTGACCCCCAGTTAAAGTAATTGTGTTACCACCAGCAGGTGCATCGACGGTACCACCACAACTGTTCGCAACATTAGGAGTAGCAGCAATTGTATGACCGCTGGGTAGGTTATCACTCAGATTAATACCCGTAAGTGTAGATATTGCATTGTCGCGGGTAACGGTAATTGTTAAACGGGTGATATTCCCAATTCGCAAACTCTCGGGAGAGAATGCTTTGCTCAGAACAACAGCATTTTTCACTGTTAAGTCAGAAGTCTCAGCAAGTGCATTATCGCCAAGGGTGGTTTGTAATTGACCGATATCAATTTTATTTTCTCTTTTCCCAGTAGTAGCATTTATTTCTACTTTTACAGGAACGGTGACGGTACAGCTTCCAAAACCGGAAGCATCTGAACCTGTAGCAGCAGGAATGACACCGCTATTCATTGTAATAACAGTTTTATCGCTAGAAACATTAACCGTACCACCAGCACAAGTTGTTGTAGGTGAACTGCTATCGGAAACAACAAAGCCCGTACCCATTGTTTTTAAATCATCCGTGAAGGAAGTGATGGTCGCATCAGCATTTTGGGTATTGGTAAATGTGATTGTTAGAGTTGTTTCCTCTGTCTGAGTGAGAATGTCTGGAGAGAAGTTTTTGTCAACTTGAGCCTTACCCTCGACAAATAATGTAGCTTTAGCAGTATTGGAATTATTACCGATATCAGTTTTCAAACCATTTCTAGGAATTCTGTTCGTTCTATTACTACCAACAGCATTATCGCCGACAAGAATTCCAAAGGTAATAGTACAAGTCCCCAGATTACCACCACTACCAGCTGGAATCTGACCTGTATTCATAGAAACCGTTGTACCACCAACAGGAGCATTTACCGTACCACCAGGACAAGTTGTAGAGGGAGTAGGACTAGCAGCAACGGTATAACCCGTACCCATTGTAGTTAAATCATCTACAAAAGAGGTGATGTTCGCAGCTGTGTCAGAATCATTGCTTAGTGTCAAAGTCGCAGTAGCTACTTCACCTCGAATCAGGGAACTTGGTGAGATATTTTTTCCCAAGGAGACAGGGCTAATAACTTTTAAATTGTCACTATCGCCGGGGTAATTAACTCCATTAAAATTACCTGCAGGGATATCATTAACGTAATTACCTTCCTCATCAGCAGTTACTGTCACCTTAATTTCACAAGTTCCAGCACCGTCACCTGCTGGTGCAGCAGGAATCGTACCACCAGTCAATTGAACTTCGTCGTTAATTCCACCATTATCAACAATATTGACACTCCCATTACAACTGTTAGATTGAAGTGCGCTTACCTTAACACCTTCAGGGATAATATCGGTAAGGTCGGCTCCAGAAATCGCACCAGTGTTAAAGTTGCTCAGAGTCAGGGTTAATATTGATGTCTTTCTAGTTTTTATGGTGCCGGGAGAAAAAGTTTTACTGACAAAAGCACCAGTTTGTACCTTGAGGGTTCCTTGAATCGGTTGACTGTTGGTTACTCCTTCATCAGTGGTGACACCACTGCTAGGAATTGTATTAGTAACATCTTCATCCAAATAATTATTTGGATCGCTTGCTACTAAATCTACAGTTACGGTACAAGAACTATTTAAGCCAATTGTTCCGCCGCTCAAAGCAATTGAAGTGCTATCAGGAGCAGCAGTTAGCGTCCCACCACAAGTAGTGGAAGCATTAGGTGCTGGTGCAACTTTTAACTCTGACGGTAAGTTGTCAGTAAAGCTGAGATTATTCGTAGTAAATGCGTTGGGATTATTAATCGTAATCGTCATGGTTGTGGGAGTACCATTACCATGAAGAACCCCCGGAGAGAAAGACTTACTACCAGTTATGGGTGCAGCAGGATTAACCGTAATCGTAGCCTCTGCTTTCAAGGCATTAGAACCTTGAGAAGAAGAAGCAGTATTTGCCGGAATTTGGTTGACGAAAGTACCAGGTTTCGTGGCTACGACATCCACACTAAATTCACATTCACCAGCCCCACCAGAGGCTGCTGGGATGGTACCACCTGCGATCATAACCGCACTCTCACCAGCATTAGCTGTGACGGTTCCACCACAAGTGTTATTCGTAATATTAGGAGGGTTAGCAATAATAACGTTATCAGGTAAGTTATCTGTAACATTAACACCAGTTGCCGCACCAGAATTATTGTTAAAGAATCTGATCCTCAGTGTCGATTTCTCGTACTCAGTAACTGTAATCGGGTTAAACTCCTTGTTGATTAAAATTGAGGCATGGGCTTCACCCGCGAATATCATTAAACTACTGACAGCACAACCGACTACAGGTACCCAAGAATAAAGTTGTTTAGACTTTTTGAAGCTTCTATATTTCTTAGTCTTGGGGAGAGCTATTCTATCATTGCGACTTTCTAAGAATTTTGTAGCAAGTTTTCGGTTGGAGCCTTTTTCAAGGTTTCTTAAGTAATTAAGTAAAGATTTCATTCTTTAATTCCTGAATAATACGGAGATATTTGGTATTTTTTTATTTATTTGGTTTAATAGGAAAAAATCTATTGAAGATTTGACTTTTATATAATTCCCATTAGAAAAATGTTTATATATACGTATAATTACTGTTTTTTCCATTTACTGCAAAGACGTAGCACCGCTACCTCTTTATACTGCGTGTCACATCCATAAATCGGCAAGGTTATTTTTGTCTTTATCCCATTTAGCAGGATTATTAATGATATATTCCCGAATTCGCTCTAAAGAATCATCGGCGCGAATGATATGTTCGTAGTATCGGGGTAGCCATGCAAAATTATCATGACCATTTTTGCGACACCAACGGGTAACCGTAGATTTGTACGCATTGATGATTGCCTGTAATGAACCACGTTTTAATTGACCAAATTTATTCGTTTTACCCGTGGTTTGTAGAGACGCGCCATGGCACGTCTCTGCGCTATTGGTGTGTCGCGTTTCTAGATTATTGGTATTTTGCGTTTCTACATCTGTGGGACGATCAATAACAACAATGCCGTGGACATGATTATGCCTAATTATGTAAGCATTTATACGGGTATTTTGAAAATGATTAGGAATATCTGCCCAGAATTATTTAGCAATCTCCCCAATGGGTGATAATTGCATTTGACCCGAAACCACACAACCAAAATAATCGATAGATTTCTTGGTGCAAATAGTCACAAAATACCAACCATTAGCCCCATAATCGCGATTGGGTAAACGGGTGGATTCTACACGGTATTTATTTTTAAATTTTGGTTGTGTCATATCGTTTGAATTGTGGTTCGTCGGGTAGAGCGCGCCATGGCGCGTCTCTACATTATTTGTTGGTGTAAGGCGTATCTCCGGGTTTATTTTTCTATTTGCAAATCCTCCTCTTGGCTGTCAAAAATGATATCTATCCCCCTAACATCGAAGAAACTTATTTCTACCCGACGATTACGAGCATATTCAACCCGATCGCTTTCGTCTGTAAGTAATTGACGTTCTCCAAAGGAACGGATAGTCATTCTTTCGGGAGCTATACCTTTTTTAATCAGATATTTTCTGGCGTTATTTGCTCTGCGTCTTGCTAAATCTTGGTTATAAGCAACGCTAGCGCGGGAGTCGGTATGACCTTGAAGCTCAATGACAATAGTAGGATATTGTTCTAAAACTTCAGCAACTCGATCTAAAACTTGGGCGCTCTTTGAACTAATAAAATCCTTATCTAAACCAAAGTGAATATTTCTCGGTACTCGCAAACGAATCGGTGCTGGTGGTAATTCAGGATTAACTTCAGGAATTGGTTCGGGTATTGGTTCAGGAGGTGGAGGTGACGGAGGTTGAGGACGACTGGTACATTGGGGAATTTCTCCTGGTTGTGGTATTTTGATAGGTTTTTCGCCGATTTGTGTAACCACAACTGCATTTGCTGCAGGTTCGGAGGTACCATCTTTAGGTAAGGTTGCGATCGCACTCACCATATCCCCTGGTTGAAGATTATCTAAAATCGCCCCAAATCTACCTTTTTCATTAGTTTTGACTTTAGCGATAATTTTTCTTAAGGGAGAATAAGCGGGGTATGAGTCAATAGATTGTTTGCTATTAGGACTGACACGATAGATATCAATTTCTGTACCGGGGTCAGCTTTACCATCAAGATAGACTTTACCGTTAATAATCATAAACTCCGGGCTGAGAAACTCGGGAGCATTAATCCCAGCATTTCCCGTATCCAAACGACGGTTGTTAGAATCGCGGGATGGATTGGGTCCATCACCTTGCTGAAAATCGCGAACTCCAGCATTATGTCTGGCGTTGAGGTCAATACTCAATCCTTCGATATTAGCAAAACTGTTATCACGAATTAGATTACCTCGGCTTTTAGGATAGGAAGTAACAGTAACTCCAGAACCAACTTGATTGGTAATTTGGTTATTTAATACCTGATGATTATTACCCATCAAGTATACTGCAGCCCGTCGCAGACGTCGTCCATTAAATTTAATTTGGTTATCTTTAATTTTTACTGAACCTTCAGGCTTGAATAAAAATATACCACTACCGTCATTAGCACAAATCAAGTTAGAAGTGATTTCTGAGCGAGCTATTGAACCGTCTAGCCTAATAGCATCAGGCATCCCAGCGATACCATTACCAACAATAATATTTTCTCGGGCTTGCATCTTGTCCGCCCGGATACCAGTAATTATTGCACTTCCATCATGATGAGCAATACGGTTGCGAATAATTTTCGTCCCTACTGCATTAAATACAGATACCCCAAAAGCTGAGGTGCTTTCAGGCATTTTTCCTTCAGTAGTAATACCGAGCCAATTATTCTCAATTACAACATTTTTTGGTGGCTTTAGAGATTTGAACTCCACTTCTCTTATTTTGGAAGAGGAGCTTTCTGGGTAAACGATATTCGAGATAAAAATATCTGCAGGGGGTGTACTTTCGGTGGGACCATGTTCGGAGGTAAAACCATATAAACTTAGTCCCCGAATTGTGATGTTATCTGCAACTACAGTTAAACCGCGAAATATTTTCTGGTTGTCAGCAGGGGTAATTTCTACTACGGGAATAGGAATAGCAATTTCAGCAGTTGCAGATTTATTGGAGTCGTATCCCGGTTGAGTTGTACCGTCAATAACCAATCCAGGAGCTTTGAGTGGAGGTAAAATTGACCTTAATGCAATAGTGGTTTGTTCTTGGGGTAAATTAAATTCAATTTGTGACGAACCATTTACGGGTTTAACCTGTTGTTTTTCGGCATTGCTAAGTTTATTTACAGGTAAAGTTCCATTAACAATTTTAATTGCTTCTCGCAAAGTCAAAGTATTATCAGCTTGAATCGCCCCGTCTTGGTTGCTATTAACTACGATACGCACAGATTTACCCTGTCGTAGAGACGTTGCATGCAACATCTCTATATTTTTTGTTTTTCTATGTATTATCTCTGGGTGGCTTATCTCTAGAGCGAGAGTGATATTTGGTATTCCCAGTATTAACCAAGCAGGTATTGTGTGGAATAAAGCCTTGACGTTCTTAATCGTAAATGCGGTGCGTGGGGTGAACACAAAACTATTTTTGTTTTTCTCGACAGACATTAATGTCTTAGCGGTGGGAGAAGATTTATTGTTTTTTATATATTTAATATTATTTCTATTCATAAAAATCAAGTTTTTATACTGTTACCTATATAGTTTTTATTTGTTAATCACAGACTGACTAGGGACATGAAAACACTTAAATTAAATGTATATTTATTTTCTTGTTTACTTATTCACTTTTTCATTCCCTTATCAGCTTAAATTCCTCTTGAATATTAGATATAAATAATTCTGTTCGCAGCTAATTACGTAGATAATGTTGATAAAACAAGTACAATGTTAATAGATAGGGTTTGAGAATTGAATCCTGACTTCTGACTTCTGACTTCTGACTTCTGACTTCTGACTTCTGACTTCTGACTTCTGCTGTGCTTACGCCCCGCTCCGCTAACGTCTGTCAAGACGCGTTCTGTTCTGACTCCTGTCTCCTTCTTTCATTTTCCACCAGAATCTTTCGCCTGTTTGAGTTTATTCGTTAAAGTATTTGCTGCAACTTGAGTCGTTTCTTTCTCTTTATTTTTGTCTTTACTTGCGATCGGCGTCACCTCAGATTCTTTTTGTTGTCGGGGTGTAACTTTTTGCATACCAAAACCATCGAATAATTCATTTAGTTTCATCGTGATACCTACATAAGGACCACCAGCCGAACGAGTTCCGGAAAAGTCACGGTCATCAACGTTACCCAATGCATAACCAGCAGATAAACGGAGATTGGGAGTAATATAATAACCAGTTTCTAAAACTAAACCAGTTTCTGTATAGTTAGATTGACTGATAAGGCGAGCCTCTCCGACTAAATCCCAACTATATCCCAAACGGTAAGTAGCACGTAACTGTCCAAGGTTTGTGGTACTACTACTAGAAAAGTCATCGGCAATATAAGATGTACTATTACGTAGAGCATATTTACCGTAAAATTCCCATTGCCAATTCGGCGCGTAAATACCTTCTAAAGCAAAGGTATGGTCTTCTGAACCACTTCCACTTCCAGAAAGGATTGATTCGGGTACCGTCGCTGGATTTTTACGATATTCGTAACGGAATAAAGCATTGAATTTGTCGTCTTTGGGGTTGCGGTATGCTAAACCAACTTTCAGATTTGCGGTATCTCCCAATCCTTGTAATTTTTGATTGCTAGAACCTGCTTGGTGATAACGTACCAAACCTGTTAATTCTGGAGTAATTTTACCGGTAGCATTGGCAGAAATTACGGTATTAGAACCACTTGATGAGGTACGATGTTCAAAACGAGCGCTGGCTTTAAAATTGGGGTTATCAGTATAATCGAGTCCCACGCTGTAGGTGTCACCGGAAGCAAAGCCCAATGCTGCTGCACTTTGACCAACTGCAAAAGGTTGAGCAAATTGTCTACCCGTACCATTGTTACCAAAGAAGTTACCGAAGACATGTTCGTAACCCAGACTTAAACGTAAACCAGGGCTGATAGTCCAACCTTGTTTTAAACCAACAGCACCTTGGGTTGTTAGTTCATTAGTACCATTTAAGATTGAGAAACGTCCGGTAAGGCTGGTATCTTCGCCAAATTTATGTTCGCCGTTGACGTTCAAGCGAGTGATAGAATTACCCTTAAACTGACCGCTGGAATAGAACTGCTGAGTTAAACTTAGGTTGACACCGGGCATTGCTTCCCAATTCAATCCTAAAACAGTACGGTCGGGGAAAACAGAATCGCTTTCCTTGGATAAGGTTAATTCATTTTGGGCGACAAAGGTAAGTTTTTTGGCGATGGGAACTTGCAGACGAGAACGCAGTTGGTCGGAACTACTAGTTAAATTGTCGGGGGAAAGTCGATCTGTGCGGTCGCGATGTAACCAGTCCACGTTAAAATTTGCTTTACCGATACGTTGTTGAACCCCTGCAGAAATTGTGGTTAAGGAATTATCAACCTTGTTCCCCGGAGTTGTGGTTTGGGTAGGTGAGAGTAATTCTTCTAAGGTATCTAGGGGTTGGGGTGCAACTCCAAAATTTTCTTCGCGATCGTATTGGACCCGCACATTGGTTGACTTGGTGACTCTACCGTTAACAGCAGCACCATATCGAGTTTGACCGGGAACAAAACTGATAGTTGCATTATTAGCAAAACCCGTATCAGCAGTTCGATAATAAGCCCGTCCTTGGACACCTTTAGCAATCTCGGTTTGAGCTTCAGCACGGAATGCATCACCGCTCACGCTTCCCATAACATCAGAGTCATTTTTGGAGCGAGCGTATTCTGCAATTATTTTGGTTTTGTCACCCAAAGAAAACATTGCATCCAGACCATATAATTCAAAGTTGCGGGTTCCTTGGTTTTCTTTGATGTAACTTGTTGCAAACCAACTTTCCTTTCCAGGCTTATGGGAAAAGTTATACTGTAAGCGACCACCGTAAATATCACTGTCCGAACCTTCACTTTCGTTTTGGTAAGTAACAATAATCCGTCGGACTAAGACTTCACCAGTCTCACCAACGTCTGTGCGGAAAACTGGTTCCCGGAATAGTACGGTACCGCGATCATAATCAATTTCATAGTCGGGACCACGATTAAGTTGTTGGCGTTTGAGTACTGTACCAGGACGGTTAAGTTCTTCTAGTTCCAGGAAAATATTTTCACTACCGGGTACGACTAACCGCTTGGAAAGGAAGTAATAACCGCTAGTACCATCGGGAGCAATAGTGTCTCGTTGAAAACCTTGGACATTATTTCCGTAGAAAGCCGTAACTTGCAAATCTCCCAGGTTATAATTACCCTTAAAGCCATGTAATTTACGGGTGACAGCAGTAAATTGCTGGGATTGACGAGCAAACTCTTGAGTATTGTAGTCACCCCACATGAAATAGTCAGGATCGGCTCCAAGTATACGGGGCGATCGCTCTAACCGTAAATATAAGCTGTCAGTGGAAGGGGTGGTAACATTAACATTGGAACCATCTCCATAAACGGGATAATCATGTTCACTAGATTGGTAAGTTCCAAATAAGCGATTCTCGCAGTTACAATCTTCGTTAAGACTACGTTGGGTATCTAAAGCCCCAGTAAATAACCATTCCCCGATTGCTCCCGTTGCAAATACAGCGGAGCGGAAATCTAATTGGGTACGATTATCTTCATCAAGAGGGAGGAAATCACGTAATTTACCATAATAATTAGTACCTCTGGCTCCCAAGCGTAAATCAACTACACCAGTAACCAGACTGGGACGCAAAGCTGTTTCAAATTGTATTTGGGTAAAGCCTTCTAGCTTTCCAGCAGCTTTAGCTTGAATTCGTACGGTTTTAGCTTTTAGGTCGGACTTTAATTTAGCTGTAAATTGTCCCGATTTTGCTTCTACCTGAAATCCTGGTTGGTCGGGTTTATAGTCATTTCCAATGAATTCACCTCCGGTAGATGCAATAGTTACAACTGCATCGCGGTTAGAGATATTACCGTTTTCATCAAGTAGTTGACCTTTAATAGTCGCAGTAGAGCGTCCGTCAGCAGGAATCCGCGATTCTACAGTCTCTAGTTTTAACCTTTCTGCTGCACCTCTCACATTTACTTTAGTAATTACAGGAGGTTCGCTCGAACCGATAACTTGAACGGAGATAATATTCTCACCTTCTTGGAGAGAAACACCGTACCAAGTTTGGGTAACGATTTTATTTGCTGGATCGGTTTCAGTACGTCCAATTAACCGACGATCTGATAATTTTCCATTTACCCGAACTTCTACTTCATTACCTACTGGAAATTGTACGATGATAGTGCTAGCTCCCACATCAAGTACAGTATTGGAATTTGGAGAAAGAATTTTGACTTTGGCGTTTGTGGGTTTAACTCCCGGAAACTGAGAAATATAAGTGGAAGATTGAGGAACTACGGAGGAACCTAATAATTTAGAGTCAGACAGAAGAAATGGAGATTTAGGAAAAGCTTGGGAAACATGATTTGTACTTAATTGTGGATCTTTGGATTGTGAATCTCTTAAGCTAACTAAGAAATTTCCCGTATTGTCTCCTGTAGAAAGCGTTTCTGAATTAGGATTTATGAAGTTAGGATTTATGACATTAGGATTTGAATTACTATTATCAGTACCTTGAGATGGTCCAAATGCAATTATGGGCGCAAATCCATAGGATGATATATCTGGTATTTTTGTGTTCGGAATATCTTTTGGTTCTAAATTTGGCGATTCTAAGGTTTGTTGTTTTAAGTTTTGTTCTTCTAGATTTTGTTGTTCTAGATTTTGTTGTTCTAGGTTTTTTTGTTCTAAATTTTGTAGGTCTAAATCTTCTAAAATTGTCGATGATTGATTGCCTGTTAATTGATTTGGACTTAATGCTGCGATTTTTGTAGTTTCTTCCTTCGCTAATGGTTTAGAAGTGGATGAAACCGGAGTTGATTTTTTATCTGTTGTTGGTGATTTGTCTGTTGTTATTTTATCTACTGGTAAACTGTCCCAAATTTTTGGTAGTTGATTTTCAAGGGTAGTTGTTTGGGGTTGAACTGCTACTAGGGATGATTTTTGTAAACTTGTACTTGTTAAAGACGCGGAATCATTAATCTCTAAGTTGTCTTCAGGTTGTGGAATTGTATCCCAAATTTGAGCTAACTTCTTGTCAGTAATACCAGTTGATGGTTTAGTTGCAATTAAGAATGATTTTTCTGAGCTTGTACTCGAAACATTTTTATCTGTTATATTTTGATCGGGTTGTGGAATAGTATCCCAAATCTGAGATAATTGTTCATCACTAATAGGAACTGATGGTCGAGTTGCAATCAAAGATGGTTGCTCTAAACCTTTAGCAATACTTTCAGGAATTTTATTTTTATCTGTTGTATTTTTATCTGCTACATCTCTATCCGTTGTACTTTTATCTATTGCTAACTGTTTGGAATCATTTCCTATTGGTGTTGAAGTCTTCGTTTCTAAATTTTCATCTTTCGGTGTTACAGTATCCCAAATTTGAGATAATTCCTCATTACTGATATTATTCGATGGTTTTGTAGCAATTAAAAATGAATTCCTATTCCTTCCTTTCTTATTTGCTGCTGAATCTTTCTCGCTGGGTACTGGTAAAGTATTCCAGATTTGAGATAATTCCTCATCAGTGATACCAGCTAATGGTGTTGCAGTTTTCTTGTGTAACTTTCTGGTGCTTAAAGGTTTTACTTTGGAAGCAATAACCTCATCCGTTGCTTGCTGAGGTTGCTCAAATAATTTTTGTAAACTACGAGGTAACTTACTATTACCCGTACTTTGAGTTAATTGTCCTCTTGCAACAACTTGACGTTTTGAGCTTGTAAGTAATTTACTTTTTAATTTCTCAATCTTAGTTGCTTTGGAAGCAGAAGAATAGAGGTATTCCTGTTGATGGGAAACTGTTGCGGCGATCGCTGGATATACAATCAAGCTAAAAGCACCGATAATGAACCCCATCAATTTCAGGTAAAAAATGCCTATGTAACTTAGTTTTTGCTTCATTTCTTATCCTCCTCCCCAAAAGCAGGGGTAACTGCAAAGTTCATCCTCGCCATACCACTGGGTTCTAAATTGATGAGACGAGACTGGCTATTGCGTTCTTTAAACTTGAGATTTGGTGCTAGGGTATAACCGGGTAAACTGCTCAGGTCGAGAACACCTGTGTGTTTCCCAGGTAATACATTTGCCACAGAATACAAACCGTTAGCGTCAGTAGTTATACGGTTGCCGTTTTCCAAGTAAATTACAGCATTGGGAACTCCTGGTTCGCCTTTTTGCTGCTCGCCATCAAAGTTTTTATCTACAAATACACGACCAATAATGGTGCCACAATCGGAAGTAATCCCCGGTCTAACTCGCAGTAAATGAGTAGCTGGACCATCTTTTACTTCAAAATCGTTATCAGTTCTTTGGGCGTTAACAATTGCCGAATTGCGACCCGAACCCCTAACAGCATCAGGAGAAAGTTGTGCCCCATAAGCAATATTTAATACTTGATCGGGTGGAATCACAGCATCAGTTCTGAATGTTATTACTGAACCATTTCTTTCCGAAGTTATATTTACCGCTTGACCCTCAATTTCTCCTCTCACAGATCTGGGTAAAAATTTGAATCCTCGGGGGAAAGTATCGGTGACAACCACATTATCCAAGCCAGAATCACCTTGATTCCTTAGAGAAAGTCGATAAATTGCTGTATCTCCAGGTTCTGCAGTTGCGCGATCGCTACTTTTAATAATCTGTATTTGTTCGGCTTCACACATACCTAAGTCAAACTGAAACGCTAATAAATCCAGTCCGATTGTTTCTGCGTTCGGTACAAATACAACTTCATCGGAAACTTGTACTCCACCTGTAGTACTAATTGGCTGACCATCTAAGGAAGTGGCGATATAGCGGACAATATTATCTTGAATTGCACCAGTACTTGCTTCAATTTCCAACCTGATTCGACGTTGGGTGTAAATCGAATCTGCTGGAGGATTAACAACTAAAATGTAAGTTCTACCTGGATCGGTTTGACCTCTATTAGGGTCGAATAAAAAATTATAAAAACCTTCGTCTGCATTGATGAGAGGAAATGGGTTAACATTTTGTTCGTTTGGTTCTAGACCTCTGGAAACACCATTTCCAGGAATATCAGGTAATTCTGTTGGAGTCAGGGTAACTAGTTGTCCTAATTCGGTTCCAGTAGGATCGTTGGGGTCAGGTTCGTACAAAGCAACAGAAAAGCCAGTATAATCGGGTAAAAGATTGCCACCACAACCTAAAATCTGTCCAAGAGGATCCACTAAACCTTGAGAAGTAAGGCTTAACTGACTGGTGATTCCTTTAAAAGTTTGACCTAATGCAGGGTCTCTATATTGGTAAGTAGCTTGATTGCTAATTGGTACGGTTGTAGATGTATTATTGACTTGGGCAAATGCAGAGATAGATGGTTGAAAAATATTAGCGGCAATGAGTATAGATGTTATATGTTTAAAGGGAATTTTAAAGTTAAAAATACCAGATTTCATCTGGCGTCGTTTTTCTTTACGGCGCACCACTTATCTTTTCTCCTATAAATTATCTGGCTTGAAGGGTATAATGCTTTGATAGAATCAAGTTATATTAAGGGACTGGGAACTGGCGACCGGGAATTGGGAAACAGGGAATAATAATTGATATAGGTTATATTGGAAAAATATAGCTTTAAAAAAATATAGTTTTGGAAAGATGTAGTTTTGGAAAGATATAGTTTTGAAAGGAGCTTTTGTTGGAGTTCTAATATTCCTTGTTATCTGAGAGATTTTATCTGAGAGACGTTGCATTGCAACGTCTCTACAGAGTTTGTTGCTCTAATATTTCAGTTACTTCACTGTCACCTGTACGCTACCTTCTACTGAAGATTTTGCTCCAACTGATTCACCAAAGTTCCAGCGAGCGTGAGTGTAAGCTTCAGCAGGTGCGGGACGAGTTTCCACTTCGCCATTTTCTAGCTTGACTTTTACTGTGGGATTTTCAACAAAGGTTTTACCACCATCAATACTGTAAGTAATTTTTGCACCTTTGTTTTGCTCTACAGTGGCAGATTTAAGGACATATTCCATTCCTTCAGGAATTGGTTGATTAATAGCCAAGTTCTTCACTGCTTTATCGCCATTATTTCCACCATTTACCCGATAGCGAAGTACATCTCCCGGTTGTACTTGTGCTTTACCTTTTAAAGTTTCCCAAGAAACCTTTCGCTCACCATTTGCTGTTGTTTTAATAACTTTCTTTTCAACTTGCAAATTTAGTTGTACTTGTCCTTTTTCAATGGAATTTTGCGCGATTGCACTTTCACCACTGAATAAATTTGCAACAACTGGAATCTGACCGCTAAAGGAAATACTTGCAATTAAAGCTAAAGCACCTAAACCTGCAATTGAACCATGTTTGATTTTCACGACCGATAACCTCTTTAAATGAACAAAAATTAAGTAAAATTACTAATGTTGATGTTACTCAGAGATGTTGGATGGTAACCAACACCCCTAAAGTTGAAAACTTATCTAGTTAACCTTACGTTGGAAGGTAAAGTTTTCTGATTGACCTGGTAAAATAGCTCCTGTCACTTCATCCACATACTTGGTGACATCAGTGTCAACTGTTGTACCGGTTTGATCCTGTGCAGTTGTTGTTGATGGATTACCGCTGTAGAACAAGATATTTGCATTACCAGAATCTTGGGCAGTACCAACAATGTTACTGGTATCAATTATGTTATCGCCATCATTGTCAAGCGCCCAGTTGTTACCGCCAGTGGTACCATCCTCTTCAATTACTACCTTGTCAGCATTTAAAGTAATGTTACCAGTACCAGCTTCAGGGTCAGAAATATTGTTGTAGGTAATTCGATATTCAATGATATTTCCTGAAGAAGGTTGTTTTGGATCTGTACTGAATTGGTCTTGACCAGCTATTGGTGCATTTCCATCTCCCTGTAAAACTCTAGACTCTTTGAGTAGTCTTAAGAAGCCAGTGTATACGCGATCAATGGTGCGATTATTTGTTTCTGTTCCTTGGAAACCAGGGATTAAATCATCAACAAAAGCAGTAATGGGAACGGGGAAACCACCAATCGTGCCAGAATTAGGATCTGCAGGGTCATTCAAATCAGTAGATAAAGGTGTATTGTTTGGGAGGTTAACTTCAACACCGTAGTTGACTTCAGCACCTGATGCTACATCGGGAACGGTAATAAAGTCGACAAGGTTATCAAATTGACCAATGATAGCATTCCAAGTGTAAGTCTTAGACTGATCTTGGTAACTGATAGTTACTGTAGTACCATCCGGTAGATCTGCAGGATTGTCAGGTGGAGTGGGAAGAAGTGAAATACTCGCTGGGGTCGCACCACCATTTTGAATGGTATTAGTGAAAGGTACGGCTGCTGGATCGATTGTATTACCTTGATCCGGTATAGTACCAGGTGGTACTAAGGAAGATTTATTAGTGAAGTCATCATTGTTATCTGTAGGACCAATTGCATTTGGAGTTCCTTCAGGACCATTTAACAGTGCATTTGCGCTAGGATCGATGACAAACTGGTTGACTTCACCACCGTCACCTGTTGCGCTATTATTATTACCAGTGTCAACTCCAATAGCGATCGCATCAGTCGCATCAATGATGAAACCATCATCAATTAATGTATTTAGTAATATATCAGGAATCCCATCACCATCAGTATCAGTCCCTGCAAGCGGCGTACCATCATCGTTAAAGTTACTGGGATTTTGGTCACCAGATTCATCAAACACTGGGGGATTATTAGTTGGGTCAGCATCATTATCGGGAGTGCTACCAAATAACTGAGCGATGTTATTTACCGTTAATGGTGCAGTTGCAGTTGACTCAACCTGAAGTGTAATTTGGAAACCTGGAACAGTTTGACCGGGGTTTACAGAAGTAACGATATTCGGGTCATTAACAAAACCGACGCGGGTCACAGTTGTTAGGTCAGCTGGTGCGCTTGTAGTCCAGGTGGCTGCATTTGCATCTGTTGTAATTGGATCTGTCGTGTAGACTACTTCCCAACCAGGAGGTGCAGCAGGGACACTTGCTAAGTCTGTACCAACTGGAATTGCATCAGAAACTAAGATACGCGGACCAGTCAAACCATTGATAGTTGTACCAACTAATGGTGCAGGAGTAATTCCATTATTGGTGGGGTCATTCTGTTCAACTTCTAAGCTGAGATCGTAAGTTAGAGTATCGTCAGTAATATCAGTCAGGGTTCCAGAATTGTTGTAGTCACTTCGCTCTTTGAGAACCTTTGCTAATGCATAGGTCTTTAAGGATGCATCGACTGTAACTTGTTGAGTCGCACTAGCTTCACGAACACCATTAACAGGTACGCCAGCTACTTCGTCAGTGGTACCATCGGGGTTATCTACAGTGTAAACATCACCACCATCTGGACTCCTTAGTTGGTTTTGGTCATCACCGGGAGTATCACCCAACTTAACAGTGATTATGTCGTTTGCTTGAGCGCCAGCTGCTACTGTAACTGGAACGCGAACTTGCACTGTTCCGTTAACTGGGATTGAAGGTACTGTGGCTTCAGTAGTAGTGATTTCTGTCCAAGTCGTACCACCATCAGTACTATATTCTAAATTCCCAGAAACTGTTGCTGGACCTGTTGTACTTGCTAAGTTAGGAATTCTGAATTGTGTTGGGTCATTACCAACGTTAGTAACGGTGTAGTTGAAGTAAACTATATCGCCAGCATCTGCAGCACTATCCCCATCAACATCGGTCTGTAGTGTAGTACCAGCACCTGTAACGGTGATACCTGCAACTTCAGCAACTGTTACAACAACTGTATTTGATGTGGTGTTGATTGTTGTTCCTGGGTTATTGGGGTCTTCATAAGTTGCAGTTGCAGTGTTACTAATTGATGTTCCTGCCCTCGTACCTTCAGATAAAACTGGAGCAACAAATTGAAAAATACCGTTAACTACTAGTGTCGCTGCGATCAAGGAACGATAGATCTTAGCTTTTTTATTGACAAAATTCTTTTTTTGTGACATGTTCGGTAGTAAATAGCAATTTATGACTTTTTCAACTGCGTGTAAAAACGCAGCTTTTTTTTGCGAGATTTTTTGCAAATTTTACAAGAATTTTTGCAAAACTATTATTTTTGTAAGATTAAAGCCTTTAGCTTCGCATAAACGCACATACTAAAAAAGTATAGTGTCGTTAGATTTTATAATTGTTTCTTGGAAAAGACGTAACTAATATTACCTTGCCGTGATGCACAGGATAAATTTAGCGTTTGAATAAAGCTTTAACATCAGTGCAAACTACTAAAAATAAATGTGAATGAATCTATATTTTTTGTAGAAAGGTAAATGAGATGAGACATTTGAGAATCATAAATGAAAGATGTTCGGAGCAGTTAGAAAATTCTGACTTGGAAAATTCTGACAATGAAGTCATCGTCATGGGGTCAAAAAAAAACTATCCGCAAGGCATAGTTTTTGTATCCCAACCACTCCAATAATTCCCTCTTCATGATTCAGTGGTAAATTCAGGATTTTATGTAGCTTTTATAGCAAATTACAGTGTATTCTCGTACTTAAATCAGTTATTAGTTAGCGGGACTTAAACAAAAATTAAGCCCAAACGAATCCTAAACTTGCTTTGTAAGCGGTAAATACAGAATTTTGGTTTAGCCACTTTATAAAACGATAGGAAATACCTGTACAGAATGCTTCCAATGCTTCACCTGGGGTGGTGCTGCGCGGATCTGGAAATGTCGTTAAAGGTTGGTTTCTTTGCCCAACATCGTCTCAATCCACCAGTAAGTTTATGCCAAATAATAAAACTATAAGCGCAAAATACTAATATAAAATGTCTTTTTAAACTATTTTTATCGCGAATTCGTCAAGAATAGAAGTATTCCCATTACCAAACAACATATGAGTATGCTATTGGCAGTGACAGGATGGACTTATATTTAAAATATAAAATGGATGCTTGGAGTTCACGAACGAGGTACTAAACTTGCGTAATAATTAATACTCTCTACAGTTAACCAGCATCTTTCATTTTTGCAACACAACCCATTTTTGCAACACAGCTTGGAGAAGTCCCTTGAGATATGTATTTGACAAGTTGCTGTACTGTCGAAATGTTATTTATAACTTTCTCATTAGTTGAAATGCCAAAAACTTTCTCTAGAACCATAAATAATTCCAACATATCTAGAGAATCTGCTCCCAAATTAGTAGTAAAATTTGATGCCAGACTGATTTGTTTGTACTCGATGCCTAATTGTTCTGAAATAATAAATCGTATTTTTTCAAAAATTTTCTGGTTTTTGAATTGGCTATATTGAATAGCTGTATTCATTTCTAATACGATATCAGCAATTTCTTTGACTATTACAATAATATTCTGGTAATTTTGAATTTCTTGGTCAGAAAGAGAATGACCAACACGCTCATTGAGCCATTTTTGACAGATACGATAACCTCCCAAGGAAAAATTCCAAATTTGAAATGGTACCCCTTTAAAGTATTGGGTTTGATTGATCCAGATCAGTCCTTGATTTGAATTTTGTTCGAGTAATGTATAACGAATTATCTCAATTCTATTATTCCCAGTAATGGGATAACTGATAATCATCTTATTTTAATATTTTATATTCAAAAATTGATTTTTGTTTACAATAGATACTCCCTTCTCGGTGTAAGATTAGCTATTTATTTTGACGGTTTTTCAAGGATTTGCACCTATTTTAATCGGTGTTCTTTGGGCGGGACGGGAGTAGCAAGTGAAATTAGTTGAATTATATGACTTCTAATATAAATACTGAGTGTGTAATCAGTATTCCGTATATTTCATCTACTTATTTATGAGTTTATATATCATGCTATTTACATGCATAGCCATAGCGTTTCCTAACCTAGTGAGGTAGGTTTTTAAAGCTGCTTATTTTGGTACAAAAGATTTAGGTATACCTCAGTTTCCTAGGAAACGCTATATTACACAATAAGGATTTTAATTCAAGTGATTATAGCAGCAAATATATGAGTTAGGACATCATATCTTATTTAAATTTTGATAGCATATCATCTCAAAAATCACAAGAAAATCTTAACAAAAAATATTCTCATAAGTCGTACATACTACTACACTATGAAATATACATAATTTAGAGGTATATAAATTCGTATAAATAAAAATTCAAGAAGTAATTAGTACATATGAGATAAATTTTTTGGTTGGATAAGACGACCATCTTCCATGTGAACAATACGGTCGGCAATGTCAAGAATACGATTATCATGAGTAACCAGAAGAATTGAAGAACCTTGGGTTTTGGCAAGTTTCTGTAAAATTTCAACAACAGCACGACCACTATTTTTATCCAGAGATGCAGTGGGCTCATCTGCAAGAATTACCTTAGGTTGAGTGACTAAGGCGCGAGCTATTGCTACTCGCTGTTTTTGTCCTTCAGAAAGTTTGTCAGGATAGTAATTAACTCTATTCTTTAAGCCAACTGATTCAAGAGCATTTTCTGATATTCTACGAATTTCACGTCCAGAAGAAATACGTTTCAATTCGAGGGTCATTTGGACGTTTTGACGAGCAGTGAAAAATGGTACTAGATTATTACCTTGAAAAATGTAGCCAAGTTGGCGGCGTATTTTTAATAGTTTCCTATCCGGTATTTTTACAAGTTCATGTTCCAAAACTTTTACGCTTCCGTGTTTAGCCGATCTTAAACCACCAATTAAGCTTAATAAAGTTGTTTTTCCAGAACCTGATGGTCCAGTTAAAATAACTATCTCACCCGGTTGAATGGCTAAATTTATATCAAATAAAACTTGCTTACGTAGCAATTTTTTGCCAAAGTAATGATCCAAGTTTCTAATATTAATAATAGGATTGTCAGATATTTGCATTTTGAATTGTTTTAGTTACTGTTGTTTATGAGGTTGCTTTCTGTTATTTGTCAAGAATATTAGTTAGAAACAAACATTGTTTTCTCGTAGGTTGTTATAGATCTAAATGGCGATAAATATTACAATTTACACGGCAGAAGGAAGAATATCCTTACTGTATCTCATTTCTCCCATCGCTACACGAATCTGACGTTTGCCAACGTAGGGACTGCGTCCATGGGCTGCAAGCATATTATCTAGCATCAGAATATCTCCTTTTTCCCAAGGAAAGCTTGTTTGAGATTCTCGATAAGCCTGATTAATTTCTTCAAGTACGGAATCTTCTATTGGGGTACCATCACCATAATAAACATTACGGGGAAACCGATCTTCTCCAAATATAGATAGTAATGATTCTTTAATTTCTGATTCTAAATAAGCCATATGGTACAATTGAATTTGATTAAAAACTACTGGTTCATTTGTTATCGGATGAATGGCTATGGCTGGGCGTACTTGTCGAGTAGTTAAATTATTCTGTTTGCCCCATTCAAAGTCAATATCAGCTCTTCGACAATAATCTTCAACCATACTTTTATCAGTAGTTTGAAAAAAAGTTTGCCAACTAACATCTAAACCCTGAATAAAGTTGCGAACATACATGATCTTTTTTTCTATTAATCTTGCTTGGAGTTTCTTATTAATAAGTCTATAGGCTTTTCGGCAATCTACAATTGGCGTAGCTCCTCCTTGTGAAGCTGGTTGTAGACAACAAAACCAGATATTTAGGGGAAAACAATACAAGTGAGAGCTTTCATTGTGAATCAGAATTGCCCGATCTGCAGGATAGGGGGTCGATTGGTAAATTTTACGACTTTCTGCTATTCGTGGTAAATCTCCATATTCGCTAAATAAATTGGGACAAATAGACACAACAACATTCTCAAAATCAGATACTGAGGAGATATTGAATCCTCTAAAAAGAATCGCGCCGTGTTTGAGCAATGTTTTTTCGATAGATTTTCGATTATTTTTAGCCCAAATAGCTAAATCAATTTCATTCCCATCATAACTAACGACTAAAGGAAATATTTGTTCTAATCGCCAAGAATTTTTATTTGCTGATTTAAATGCAGATAAAATTTCTAAATTAACCGTAGCACTATTATTTGACATTTTTTTGTTTGAAGTAAATTGAGATGATCAAAGGAAACACAGTTTATTTATTTTGAATTTTCTTACTTGATCGCTTGACTAAGTTGGAGTTGTTTATTAATTTTCATTTCCTCTAATGCGCTATCAAAAAAGAATTTTTCCTTACCAAAAGCAGGTTTTAATGTTGTTAGCCAAGTCGATTCAGGATCAAATTTTGCGAAAAAAGGTCGTTTGCACCAATCAGGATTGCGAGCTTGTAAAAATGAAAGCACAAATACTTTTTCATTATTAATCTCTGCAATTCCATCAATAATAATTTTTCCTGGTAAAGCTGACATTACAGGTCCTCTAACAGTTCGACTAAGTCCAGATACTTTCTGAATAGCCCCTTGAAAGATTTCCCAAGCGCGAAAAATGGGAATTTCGAAGTAATTTTTAGCTCCTGTTTGTCGTTCTACAAACATGTAGTATGGAATACAGCCAAGCTTGACCTGTTTCTTCCACATCTTCACCCAAACTTTTTCTAAATTATTAATATGATTGACCAATGGACTTTGAGTACGAATGCACGCACCTGTAGAGCGAATACGTCTGATGGCTTCTTGTACAACTGGAGTTTCTAATTCTTTCCAGTGGTTGAAATGAGCCATAATTGCTAGATGTTTGCCTGCGCTTACAATCTTCTCAAATAAAGCTAAAATTTCATCGGCATCTGGGTCTGTAACATATCTATAAGGCCAATAACTTAAAGACTTGGTACCAATACGAATATTTTGAATATGTTCAAAATCTGGACCCAATAGTGGCTCGAGATATAGAGCTAGCTGCCAAGCTTTCATGGTCATAGGATCGCCACCTGTAAGAAGAACATCTGTTATTTCTTTATGTTCTTGTATATAATTTTGAAAATCACCTGATTCACGAGTTGCAAATTTCAAATCACCTAAATTGATAAACTGTGGCCAACGAAAGCAAAAGGTACAGTAAGCATGACAGGTTTGACCTGCAGATGGAAAAACTAGAACGGTTTCGGGATATTTATGTTGTACCCCTCGCACAGTTCCTGAGTGAAATTTTGGTACGTTATAATTTTTTTGCCCATCTGGATGGGGATTGAGAGTGCTACGAATTTTGTCGACTGCCTGTTTCATGACTGCTTGAGAAGTATTTTCTTCAAGCAATTTTGCTATTCGTTCAAAATTTTCGCGAGATAGCATCTCTGGTTGCGGGAAGGTCAGGCGAAAAATTGGATCGTCTGGAATATTATCCCAGTCAATTAGTTGCTCTACGACATAATTATTAGTGCGAAAGGGAATAACTTGGGCTACTGACTTCATAGCCAAGATTTCTTGCGCAGAAAATTGTTTAAGTTGAGGTATTATATCAATATCTTTATAGCTATACGTGCGTAGTTTTTGTATATTTTCTTTCATGATTTGTTTTTGAGAATTAGATTGTATCCTCTCCAAGGAAGCTTCATATGTATTGCTAAATCTAGAAAATCACATTGTTTTTGCTGTTAAATCGATACAAGATTGTAGGTTTTTTGCTAAATTTTTGACGTGAGGTTCAGCTAGCATCGTGATGTGATTTCCACTAACTTGGTATATGTCTGGTGATTCGGTTGTTAATTCACCCCAAGCAAAATCACCTTTGCGGAAATTTTTGGCAAAAACTCCTTGAGAATCTTCGCAAAGTACCTCAGAAACTCGTAATAGAGTTATTCTCCCGCGGTATGGTAGCGGCAGCGGCCTGTAGTTTACTAGGGCTTGGTGACTGGCTTTTTGCACTTGAAGAATTCGACTAATCATCTGTCTTCCCGTATCTGGAGGGATCAAGTTAGCAGCTCTTAATTTCTCTAAAAAGTAATCAAGTTGTTCGTCAAGTTTTCGCTTTTGTAGCTCTTCATAGACAACTGATAGGTTTTTATTGAAAAAACGTTCTAACACCTTGGCTCGTTTAAGCAGCCATTCTGCATCATCAATTGGTTGAGATGTTTCCCCATGAATTGGTGCTGGCGTATCAATAATGGCAAGTAACCCTACTTGATCGCCTTGTGCTTGTAATTGCTGTGCCATTTCAAATGCAACTAATCCACCAAAGGAATGACCTCCGATGAAGTAAGATCCTGACGGTTGAACGAGTTGCAGTGCCTTGATATAGTATGCTGCTAAGTCTTGTATTGAATTAAAAGGTTTTTGGTTCTCGTATATTCCGGGTGCTTGTAAAGCATAAAATTTTTGTTCTGGAGCCAAGTACCTTGCTAAATTTGCATAACCAAGAACATTACCGCCAATAGGATGTACGCAGAAGAAGGGTTGCTTAGTCCCACTTGTTTTAATCCCAACTAAAGGAGACCAAGAATTTACTCCTGATTTAGACCGAATAATTGTTGCTAAATGCTCTATTGTCCCTGCTTCGAAGAGAATTGACAGTGGTAGTTCTTGACCAAACTGTGATTCAATTAGAGTCATCAAACGTACAGCTTGTAAAGAGTGACCGCCAAGTTCGAAGAAGTTATCTGTAACGCTAATAGATTTGAGATTGAGAACTTCTTCCCAAATTTTATTTAGTTTTACTTCTATCGTATCCCGGGGAGGAATAAAATCTCTTGACTGTTTGGATATGTCTATTTCAGGTATGGGAAGAGCTTGACGATCTACTTTGCCATTTGCAGTCAGTGGAAAAGCTTTTAGGATTACGAAGCGATTGGGAATCATGTAGTCAGGGAAGTAAGTTCTTAGATAATTTTTCAGTTCCTTGCTTAAGTTCTCTGAGAAATTCTTCGGTATGATATTAGCGATTAAAATTTTCTCCCCAGTTTGATATTCCCAAGCAGTGATTATGCTGTCTTGAATTTCTGAGTGTTGATTTAGTACAGCTTCTATTTCCCCAACTTCGATGCGAAAACCACGAATTTTTACTTGGTTATCAATCCGACCGAGGAATTCAATATTTCCATCGGGTAGATAACGAGCTAAGTCTCCACTTTTGTAGAGATGAGAAGATTTCAAGAAAGATTTATTGTTAGTAGAGAGATGTTTTCCCTTCGATCCATCAAATAGATGAGAAATAAATTTATTATGAGTTAATTCTGGTTGATTAAGGTAGCCTTGGGCAATTCCTACACCACCAATGTATAGTTCTCCTGGTACTCCGATGGGAACTGGTTGAAGATAGTGATCAAGAATATAAATTTGTGTATTATTGATTGGACGACCGATGGGTAGTTTTTCTGTAATTTTATTGCATTCAGCGATGGTGGCACAGACTGTAGCTTCAGTGGGTCCATAAGCATTGAAGAATTTACGACCGTCCGCCCATTTTTTTGCAATCTTAGAAGAACAAGCTTCTCCTGCAACAATGATTGTTTGTAATTCAGGAAGTTCTACAACGGGAAGAATTGCTAATACTGAAGGAGGTAAAGTAATAATACTAATAGCTTTTTCCCGAAGAAATTTAATCAAATTAGAAATAGGAAACAAATGATCGCGTTTTGTGAGATAAAGTCTTGCACCCTTCAAAAGAGATATAAAAATCTCGGAAACCGAAGCGTCAAAACTAAGAGAAGCGAATTGGAGGACTCGACTGCAGGAATCCACACCAAAGGCTTGGATTTGGGCTTTAGCAAGATTGCACAAACCGCGATGTTGGATTGGGACACCTTTAGGTTTGCCAGTTGAACCGGATGTGTAGATGGCATAAACTAAATCATCAGGTTTTACTCTAACAGGTAAATTATTTGAGCTTTCTTTTGCGATCGTTTGCCATTCACTGTCAATATTGATAATTTGCGGATTGGGAATTGAAGGGTTTTGTCGAATCCAATCTGGTAAATTACAAACTAGATGTTTTTGAGTCAGGAGCATTGAAACTTTGGCATCTTCTACCATGAAACCCAAGCGTTCTATGGGATAAGTCGGATCTAATGGTACATAAGCTCCACCAGCTTTGATAATTCCCAAAATTCCTACGATCGCCTCCAAAGATGTCTCCACACAGAGTCCCACAATTTCTCCGGTTGTTACTCCCCGTTTTTGCAGGTGATGGGCTAGTTGATTGGCTTTGGCGTTAAGTTCTTGATAAGTAAGCTGCTTATCTTCGCAAATAACCGCGATCGCATTAGGTGTTTGCTCTACTTGGGCTTCAAATATTTGATGAACGCAAACGTGATCGGGATAATCTACTTGAGTATTATTCCAATCCCAAAGCAATTGTTGGTATTCTGCTGTTGTAAGCAATGGTAGTTCCGAAAGGGATTGTTCTGGATTGTCAACTATTCCAGTTAATAAAGTTTGAAAATGCCCCAACATTCTAGTAATTGTGGCATAATCAAATAAATCTGTTTTATATTCCAGCCAACCAGTCAACTCCCCTTCATCTTCCCTTAAAGACAACATTAAATCTAGTTTAGCCGTACCATTATCTATCGGTATTGGCTGCAAGTTTAAGTCAGAAAGTTTTAATTTTGGCTCGGGGGTATTATAAAAAGCAAATCCAACCTGGTAAAGTGGTGACTGGCTCAAGTCTCGCTCTGGTTGTAACTCCTCCACAAGCTTCTCAAAAGGAAAGTTTTGATGGGCATATGCTTCTAATACCACCTCACGTACCTGTTGTAAAAAGGTCAGAAAAGTGGAATTATTTGCCAAATTAGTACGTATGACTAGAGTATTCACGAAACAGCCAATCATTTCTTCAAATTCTGGTTGGTTACGCCCAGAAATTGCTGTACCTACTAGTAAATCTGACTGTTGAGTGTAACGGTACAGCAAAGTCTTAAAGGCTGCTAACATTACCATAAACAAAGTAACCCCTTGCTTCTGGCTCAAAGCTTTGAGTTTTTCAGTCAGAATTTTGGGTAATGTGATGGATTGCCTTGCACCTCGAAATGTAGGAAGTTGTGGATGGGGACGAGCGGTTGGTATTTGCAATATAGGTAAATTGCCACTCAACTTTCTCGTCCAGTAAGATAATTCTTGGGAAAAAGCTGCGCTTTTAAGCCATTGTCTTTGCCAGTAGGCGTAATCTGCATACTGAATAGATAATTCAGCAAGAGGAGAGGGTTTTTTCTGGGAAAAAGCATCATAGAGTACGGTCAGTTCCTGAACTAAGATTCCCATAGACCAAAGATCGGAGATGATATGATGCATGTTTAAAAGTAGTACGTTATTATCTTCTCCTAATTGCCACAAAGTTGCCCGCAGCAAAGATCCCCTTTCTAAATCAAAGGGTTTTTGGGCTTCTCTGTTTACCTGATGTATAACTTCTGCTTGCTGTTCTTCTGAAGAAAGTTTTTGTAATTTTATCAGCTTCAGTTTCAAATTTCTGTTGGCACGAACAACTTGGGTCGCTTCTCCCTGCAAAAACCTAAAATTAGTGCGCCAAATTTCGTGACGTCGTATAATTTCGTTTAAACTTTTTTCTAATATACCCAGATCCAGGATTCCTCTAATTTGAAGAGCTCCTGACATGTTGTATACAGGGCTCCCAGGATTTAACCTGTCAAGAAACCACAGGCGTTGTTGGGAAAAGGATAAAGGCAGTTTTTCCTTTCGAGAAATCTTGGGAAAATCTTTGCATATGGGATCTATCTCAGATTTCGCCTGCTGTAAAAACTTTAATATTTCTGTTTTGTGCTGAGATAATTTTCCTCGAATCTCAAAAGTTACTGCACCTTCTGGGGCGCTATAACAAAGGCGATCACCTTCAATCCAAAGCTTTATATCGAGATCACGCAGGTCACTCAAAAACTTAACTATTGTCATAACTCTCCCCTTTCCCATGAAGTTCCAGCGTAACTGTGCATTCCTGATGAAGTTTCTGCTGCCCAAAGAATAGTCTCAATGCTTTGGGTCATACTCTCCAAGGTGGGCGAATCCAAAATAATATTGAAAGGCAATTCTACCCCAAAAGTTTTTCGGGCACGAGAAATCAATTTCGTGGCTAATAAAGAGTGTCCGCCCAGATCGAAGAAATTATCATTTACCCCTACCTGCTCGATTTTGAGAATTTGTAACCATATTTGTGCTAGCTTTTTCTCATTTTCTGTTCGAGGAGCAACAAAATTTCGAGTAGATTCTTGCTTAGCTTTTTCTGGTGCTGGTAGTGCTTTGCGATCCACTTTACCACTCATCGTTCGAGGTAAGCTCTCCAATGCTATAAACATTGAAGGCATCATAGATTGTGGAAGATATTGTGATAAAAAGCTTCGTAAGCTATCCAGTTCTATTTCTTGATTTAAAACTACATAAGCACACAAGTACTTATTACCATTTGAGTCTTCTCGATCTACAACTGCTACATTCCCTACAGATTGATGGAATCTCAAGTAATTTTCGATTTCCGTAACTTCAATTCTGATCCCCCTAATCTTGACTTGTCGATCTATTCGTCCAAAATATTCAAAATTCCCATCTTCTGTGATGCGCCCGAGATCCCCGGTTTTGTAAACAATATCATGAGGATTGTTGTTAAAAGGATTTTGGATAAAGACTGCATCGGTAAGTTCGGGCTGGTGATAATATTCTAGAGCCCGATATGGCGTGCGAATATAAATTTCACCGACCATACCGGGAGGACAAACTCTCTTGTTTTCATCCAAGACTAAAGCTGCAGAACCCTCAATCGGTTTACCAATCGGAATAGAGCGCCGCTCCCTATCTGAAGATTTTATTAAATAAAAGAATTTCGTTAATGTGGTTTCAGATGGACCATAAAGATTTACTATCTTAACCCGTTCTCCATAAATGTCTGTCCATTTAATCACATCTACGGGTAATATAGGTTCTCCCGCAAGTACAACATACTTCAATGAATCAAATATGTTTGGTTCCAAATCCTCATTAAGAATTGAGCGGAATAAAGATGGAACCATGTGAATAATATTTATTTTTTGCCTATCTATCCAATCAACTAGTTTTCTCGCGTCAAAAATTATTGTTCTATCTTCTGGGATACAGACTGTACCACCCGAGCAAAGTGGAACAAAAATATCTTTCAAAAATGCATCAAAAGCAGGTGTTGCAAATTGAGAAACCCGAGTTTTTTCTGTGACATTAAGTGTTTTGATTTCCCAATTAATGAAATGTGCAATTGCTTTTAATCTTCCTACAATACCCTTTGGTTTACCAGTAGAGCCAGAAGTAAAAAATATGTAGCACGTGTCATTTGGGTCAAAATTGACATCTGGTGCTTCACAATTGCTGTGTTTTGCATAATGCTTTAATATGCGAACATCATGTTGAAATTCATCGAGAACAGAATTATCATCTAAACAAATAAATTTAGGTTTAGATATGTGATTTTTTTTGGCAATATTATTAACTGTCCTTAGAAATTTTGAGTCTGCAATATACCAATGGGGAGAAATTTCTGAAATAATTAGCTCTAGTCGTTTTTCAGGAAAGTTGGTATCTAGTGGGACGAAGACACAACCAGCCTTTAAAATTCCAATTATAGAAATAATAACTTCAGGAATATTTTTAGACAAAATAGCTACAATCGAACCCTTTGTAGCGCCATTAGCAAGTAAAAAATTTGCTAACTGATTAGATTTTTCTTCAACTTCTTTGTAGGTAAGACGTTTATTCCCAAAGATGATAGCTGTTTCGCTTCTAAACTTTTCTGCTGTTTGTTGGAATAAAACTTGAATGTATGGAGAGGTTCTCATAGCAATTAGAAAAACTTGACTAAATCTTTTGCAATAATCATTAAGGGATCTAGAAAAATGTTTTCTAGATTTTTCATTGGGCTATCATCACAATTATTATGTGATGAGTACAGATATTTGTTCAATAGATGAATTTCCGTACAACCAACTATTAAACTATTAACTTCATACTGATATAATAATAATTCTAAGTGAGATATTGTTTTTGAAATATCACCTTTTATTTTAATGTTGTATATCATTTGATGAATTATGTCTTGACCATCTAGGTCGGGAAATAAAATATAATCTTTGGCAAATGGCCATAGATGATGATTTTGAAAGATTTTCATCTGACGGGTTCCATTCGTACATATTAATAGATATTTACTTTGTTTCTCTATAACTTTGCTGAGAATTATATCTACTAGGGAGATAATATTAGAACTTAAATAATCTGGGATATATGGCAATAGATAATGAGATGTAATACAGCATATTACTATTTTTGCAACTTTTAATTCATATAAATAATATAGAGATTTGATTAATTTAGTAAGTAACAGTTGGTAATCCTGTTTGAGTAATGCTTCTGTGCGATCAGGGAATGTAGGATCGGAATAAAGAATGACTTTTGGTGAATCCTGTTCTTTTTTGCTAGAGAGGTTATATTCATAAATTGTTTTCAGAAATTCTGATGATGCTAAAGGTCCCATGCCACCTAGAATCCCTAACATATTAGGTTCGTAATCATATTGAGGAGTCATTTTTTGTCATCATATCTATTACCGTTTATCAAATATGCTCTTAATAAATTGTGCTAAACTAAACGGACAATTTGTGATACGAATTAATCTATTTTTTCAGTGTATTTAATATATTCTTATGTATAAGGTTTAACTCTGCGGCTAATTGGTAGATCAAACTATTAATATAATCTCCATAATTCATGAACGAATCTTTTTCAATGCATTATTAATTGATTGTAAGTTTAATGGATATTGACAAATATCTTGATTTAAATCATATCTAAGTCGACATTGAAACTATTGATTAACTGTTGATTTTCCGTTTCTGGATTTAAGGAAATACTTAATAGGGAATTTGTTGGGTTTTTTGGGATATTGGCCAATACAATCTGGAGTTGATTTAATATTCTGCGAATAGTAGGAACATCAAATTTATTAGTATGATATGTCATATGCATCGATAATGTTGAGCCCATTTCCACTCTCAGGTTTAATGGATAATTAGTTCTGGAACAAGAACGAACATTAATAATTTTCCAGATGCTATTTTCTTGCCACAAAGAATTATCTACTGGATAATTTTCAAAAGTTATAAAACTCTCAAATAAAGATGTTCCGCGAGGTATCTCACTCCATTCCCGAATCATCACTAGTGGAGTGTACTCGTGTTGAAGCATTTCAGTCTGCTGTTTCTGTAAATCATTCAGCCAATTAATTAGTGAGATGTGTGGATTAACCCGTACTCGTACTGGCAAGATATTTATTAATAGTCCAACAATAGATTCAATCCTTGGTACTGCTGCTGTACGTCCGGAAACAATTGTTCCAAAAAGAATATCTTCTTCTCCACTATATCGACTGAGAAGTAAAGCCCATGCTCCTTGAATAATTGTATTGAGAGTGATTTGATGCTGTTTTGCAAAGGATTGCAGAGCATAAGTGGTTTCCATTGACAGTTGAATTTCTTCATGACCGTGTTCTTGCTCTATTGGAAATGAGGTAAGAGATGCTTCACTTATTCCTAATTTAGTTGTGGTTTTTATCCCCTTCAAGCATTTACGCCAGAAGGTTTCAGATTGGGACAAGTGTTGTTTTTGTAACCAACCAATGTAATTCCGATAAGGAACGTTATCTTCTAAGTGTAAATCATGATTTTCATGTAATGCTTGGTAAAAATCTTGAAATTCTTTGAAAATAATTGAATTACACCAACCATCTAGTATCAAGTGATGGTGGCTCCAGATAAATTCGTAAGTATCTGCGTTTATGCGAACAAGTGTGACTCGCATCAAAGGTGCTTTTTCCAAAGAAAAGCCACGCTGCAAATCTGTTTGCAGATAAGCTTGCAATTTTTCTTCTCGCTCTTGGGAAGATAAGTCAGACCAGTCTTTTACTTCCCAAGCTACTTCTACCTGGGACAGTACTATTTGGATCGGTTCATCTAATCCCTCCCAAATGAAAATAGTTCTTAAGCTGGGATGTCGATTTAATACCTGTTGCCATGCTTTTTCCAGGAATGGTAAATGAAAATTACCCTTGAGGGTTAAAATCTTTTGCTGGCAATATATTCCTGAACGGGGGGTATATAAACAATGGTAGAGCATACCCTGCTGCATGGGTGAAAGACTGTAGATATCCTCTATATTATTGAATTTATTACTCAGTAGGTCGATTTGTTGTTGTTCTAACTTAATTAAGGGAAAATCAGAGGGTGTATAACCACAACCACCATGTGTGCCGAGACAGTGGTGGATTGTTTGTTTCAGTGTTGCGATGAAATTCTGAGCTAAATTTTCAATAGTAGACTTTTGATGTATATTTTCACTGTAAGTCCAATGTAGTTGTAATTTCCCTTCGAGAACGATGCCATCAATTGCAATTAAATGAGGTCTGTTTCCTGTTAAACTCCGTTCAGTGCTGTTTGAATTTTTAGCTAAACGAAAAATTGCTGATTCTGATAAAACTTGATCGAATTGTCCCAAATAGTTAAAGCTGATCTCTGGTTGAGTTATAGCTGTGAGTTTTTCAATGCTTGTTAAATCCTCGCTCATATAACGCAATAGTCCGTAACCAATACCTCGATTGGGAATTTTGCGTAGTTGCTCTTTAATTGATTTCACTGCGAATTCAGTTGCTTCACTAGCTTCAATTACTTCAATTCCCTTTAAACTTAGAACTACTGGAAAACGGGTAGTGAACCAGCCTATGGTACGCGATAAATCTACATCATCAAATAGCAGTTCTCTTCCGTGACCTTCTAGTTCAATGAATAAAGTATTTTCTCCAGTCCACTGTCTAAAAGTTTGAACTAAAGTAGTCAACAGTAAATCATTAATTTGAGTGTGATAAACTGCTGGAACTTGCTGTAAAAGAGTTTGGGTATCTTGTTCGGTCAGTGATACAGAAACTACTCGGGCAGAGTCAACAGTGTTAGGTCCATCGAAGTAGTCTTTTGGCAGTAAAGCTGTTTTATTTTGATTTAACCAATAGTCCAATTCTTGCTGCAATTTTTGCGATCGGGCATATCTACTTAATTGTTCTGACCAGTACTTAAAAGAAGTAGTTTTCTTGGCAAGTTGAATTGTTTCACCACAACTAAGCTGTTGATAAGCTTTCTGTAAGTCTTCCAGTAAGATGCGCCAGGAGACTCCATCCACGAGCAAATGATGAATTACTATCAATAAACGCTTTTCCTGATCGCAGCCAAGATCGAACAGTGCAACCTTCATTAATGGTGCTGTTGATAAATCAAGGGATGCCTGGATTTGCCATGCTTCTATCTCAATTGCACTTATTTGCTCGGTCTGTGGAAGCGATGATAAATCGATGCGATCAATGGGAATTTGTAGATTGTTACCAGCAGTCATTGGCTGCCAAGCCATTTCCTGATACTTAAAGTAGAGGCGAAGGACATCGTGGTGTTCGAGCAAGTAGTTTATGGCTTTTTCGAGTAAATCTGGCATAACCACCTGTGAAATTT
Source organism: Mastigocoleus testarum BC008 (assembly GCF_001456025.1). Lineage (GTDB taxonomy): Bacteria > Cyanobacteriota > Cyanobacteriia > Cyanobacteriales > Nostocaceae > Mastigocoleus > Mastigocoleus testarum. The sequence continues at coordinate 136,577 of NZ_LMTZ01000001.1, read as the reverse complement.
CCAGCATAATCGACATATTCCAGTGGTGAGGCTCAGAAAAATCCTGCTCAAAAAACCAGCGTTGAATAGGTGTCAAATTTACTGCGCCTTTTACCAATCCCTGGTCTACACAAACAGAGGAAGTTTGGCTTGCTACTGCTCCTAGCTCAGCAATTGTTTTATACTGAAATAGTTGCATGGGCTTGAGGCTTAGTCCTGCTTGGTTTGCCTTGGATACAATTTGAATGCTCAGGATGGAATCTCCACCTAATTCAAAGAAGTTATCATGTATTCCTATCTTTTTCTGACCGAGCACTTCACACCAGATATCAGCTAGCAATTTTTGTTCTGGAGTCTTGGGGGCGACAAAAGATTCTTCTGTTTCTAAATCTGTTATGTTGGGTTTTGGTAATGCTTGGCAATCAAGCTTCCCATTTGCCATCATTGGCAAAGCTTTTAGCATCACAAAAGTAGAAGGAAGCATATAGTTGGGTAGTCGTTCCTGTAAAAAACTACGCAGTTCGCTAATCTTTGGCGGAGTTGATTTGCGATCAGGAACGAAATATACTACCAAGCGTTGTTCATCTGTTGTCTTTTCAAAAGCTTTAGCAACAGCTTCCTCAACTTTGGGATGTTGTTGCAGTGCTGATTCAATTTCTCCTAACTCTATGCGGAAACCGCGAATTTTTACCTGTTGGTCGATACGACCCAGAAATTCGATTTTACCATCCGGTAAATAGCGAGCTAAATCCCCAGTTTTGTATAAATATGCTTTCGAATGAGGAAATAGATCGTGGAAAGGATTATCAATAAAACTTGCTGCAGTTAACTTGGGTTGATTGAGATATCCTCTGGTTAAATTTGCACCGCCAATGTAAATTTCACCAGCAACACCGATTGGTACGGGTCGTAAATTAGAATCAAGTAAGAAGACTTGGGTATTTGGTAGGGGATGACCCAGGGGAACTGTAGCTGAATTAATTTCTGCAGATTTTTCTTGTTCTACCTGGTATGTGAGTACTCCCACAGTTGCTTCTGTTGGTCCATAATGATTAACAATCATACAATTCGGAGCAAGGGTTTGTACTCGGTCAATCAATCCCCAGTCAGAAACTTCGCCCCCTAAAATCAATCTACCTTTGGGTAAAATTTGCTCTGGGTATTTGCAGGAGTTTAGTAGAGCGCGGAGGTGAGTCGGGACAATTTTCAAATAATCAATACCACCATGACTGTAGCAATAGTCAGCGAATGCATCTGGATTTGTAGCTCGTTCTTGGGAAATTATATGAAGAGACCCACCCGTACATAATGAGGGGAATATAACGGTATTACCAAGATCGGCAGCTAAAGTAGAAACTAAAGCAAATTTAGCATTATGGGGAATATCTAAACGCTCGACGATTCCATAAACATAATTTAATAATTGCTGATGTTCAACTGCTACTCCCTTAGGCTTACCAGTAGAGCCAGAAGTATAGATAACATAAACTAGATTATCTGGTGTAACTTCGCTACCAAGATTATCAACACTTTGTCTGTCAACTATATCCCAATCTTGATCGACATCAACCACACGAGCTTGACTTTCAGGCAAACTCAATAAAGACTGTTGCTCAGTAAGTATTACTAATGGTTGAGTATTTTCTAAAATCCAAGCAAGACGTGATTTTGGTAAGGCTGGATCGAGAGGAACGTAAGCACCACCGGCTTTAAGGATGGCTAATATCCCTACGATCGTTTCCAGCGAACGTTCCATGCAAATTCCAACAATTACTTCTGGTGCAACGCCGAGTTTTTGTAAATGGCGTGCTAATTGGTTTGCTCTCGCGTTTAATTGAGCATAGGTCAATGTTTGCTCTTCGAATACAATTGCGAGGTTATCTGGTTGGTTTTTTACCTGTTTCTCAAATAGTTGATGAATGCACTGGTTTTTGAAGTAATTGCCAGTATCGTTATTAAATTTCCATAAAAGCTGTTGCTGTTCAGAAGTATCAAGAATTGCCAGTTCTCCAATTGAAACTGACATATTTTCAATCACACCATTCAATAAAGTTTGATACTGTTTGACCCAATATTTAATATTTTCTTCCCGATAAATATTTGAGTCATAGTGAAGTTCCAGGGCAATAATATTATCTTTCTGAATACAGGATAGTTTGACTTTGAATTTATCAATATAGCTAATTTGTTTATAAACCGACAATGAAAATTTTTCAGTAATTTTTTTAATATGTTGCTGTTCAAAATTAAAACAAAATTGACAGAAAGGTATATTTTTTTTATTGTCTGTAGATAATTCTACTTCTGCCCAACTAAAATAATTTTGTAGTTTATATTTTGCTTCAACAGATAAATCTATTTGTTTTAATATTTCAGTAAATTCTAACTCAGCCTCTAAATAGCAATCATTGGGTAAATATTTTGCATATAATCCCAAACCTTGTTTAAGTTCTTCGTATGGACGACCGTCATATAAAGTACCTACAATAATATTTGAGTTACCTGTAAGTTTCCAAAGTAAAATATACCAACAAGTTAAAAGAAGTGTAGATATTGATGTATGATATTTTTGTGCAATTTCCTTGAGTTGTAAGACTATATTTTGCTCTAGATAATTGGTAATATATTTTGGCTTAAATACTTGGTTGTCTGAATTTTTTAACTCAAAGGGAAGCTTAAAATTATAAGCAGACGAGACATTTGTTTTACTCCAATATTCTCTTCCCTGGGTTGTTTCCTCAGACTGCAGTAAATCATTTTGCCATTCGGAAAAATCTGCATACTGCATTGGGTCTTGGTCAATTTCGGCAGTTATGAAGTTTGTATAGAAAGTAATTAATTCAGTTACTAAGTTCCCTAATGCGAAACTATCTGCGCAAAATGCTGGTAAACTGACGATTAAAACATAGGTTTTTGGTAAAGTCTTTGCTAGAGTTATATGCAAATTCTCATCTTGTTCTAAGTTAAAAGGTAAGTGACTAATTTCCCAAAATATTTCTTTGATTTTTAATTCTCGTTCTGTTGGGGACAAACTAGTTAGATCGTGTTGATAAATTGGAGGTAAATATGTTTTATTTATAACTTGAAGTGGAAAAATTATTTCTGGCGAATAAAATAAGTTAGTGCGCAGAATTTCGTGTCTTTCTATAATAGTTTTGAAAGCTTGTCTTAAATTATCAATATTGATATGTCCCTCAATTAATACTGCACACTGACTGCGATACGAACAACTAATTTGAGTTTCTTTTTGTAATAACCACAAATGTTTTTGTTGAGGTGATAGTTGAAATCCTTCCATGATGTTCTTCTCCAAGCTGAGAACAAAATATTGATTTTTCAAATTGTTTTTTGTTTAAAGAATTAAATCACACATAAATACTAAATTTCAGCACATTGAGTAATCATATTTATATTTATTTAGCTGATGTTTATATTGCTAGTTTTAAGTTGATGAAAAGATTCTGCCATAGCTACAACAACTTTTCTTGAACCTATAAATGGCTCGCGTCCGTGTGAAAATAACATATTATCTAACATTAAAATATCTCCTTTGCACCAGGGAAAAATAATTTTTTCCTGGTGGTAAATTTGATGTATTTCCTCTAATACAGATTCCTCAATTGGGGAACCATCACCATAGTAAGAATTACGAGGAAAATCTTCTTCCTGAAAATTCGCAAACAAAAAATCGCGTACGCTCGATTCCAAGCTTGATACATGAAATAAATGAGCTTGGTTGAACCACACACTTTCACCTGTCTGGGGGTGAATTGCGATCGCTTGACAAACCTGACGCGTTCTGAGGTGATTGCTGCTTTTCCATTCACAATCAATACCAAAACTTTTGCAGTAATTCTCTACTTCAGATTTATCTGTTGTTTGAAAGACATTTTCCCAACTCAAGTCTAATCCATCTTGATAATTACGGACATACATGACTTTCTTTTGTCGAAATTTTTCTACAATTTTAGGGTTGAGGTTCGTGAGAATTCTTCGACTATCAGCTATTGGTGTTTCTCCACCTTGCTCAGACGGTTGAATACAAAAAAAACCAACTATAAGAGGCCAATTATGGCTGTAAGACATTTCATTGTGTAATGGTATTGATTGATAAGCTGGGTATTCAGTTGAAGTATAAACATTTCCGCTGACATGACTGCGAGGTGTTGAACGATAAGTATATCTCATCATGTCATTAGATATTACCTTCATAAGCTGCTCAAATTCTGCAACTGATGTGAAATTAAAATTACGAAATAGTATACCTCCATACTTTAATAAATTAACTTTAATAAAATCTCTATTTTTCTTGAACCATGACATTGAATTTAAACCTTCTATATTAGGTTCTAATAATAAAGGTAGGTTTTGATTTTTTTGTAAATTTCCAATATTAACAACATACTCTTGTGATAAATCTACAGATTTGCGCCGAGTAATTTTTAGTTTTTTTTGGCTAAAATCTTCTGTGTAATTTTTTTTCATTTTTATTCACTTTATATTAAAAAAAATGTATCTATTTTAAACTTACTTTTTATGATCTCCTGTGCTTTATGAGGTACATAAGCCAACCACTTATAGTTTCTTTTAATATAGTAGTTGCGGAACCAAAAAGGGGCGATCCATTTGGTTAATGGTTGGTCTACTAATGGTTGTCGTTCGAACTCTTCTATGAAATTAGCAATATCTAAACAAATTAAATCAACTAATACTTGTTTTTCAATGAAAATTTTTTCATTAGTTAGCCGATTTGTGAGGTACAAATCATTTCCGCGTTCTATTTTCTCATAGTATGCTTTCCTATTTTTGGCAATACAGTAAAGAAAAACAAGATATTCTGCCTTTTCTCCAACCTCATATTGGAGTTTCTCCCGGTCTGCAAAATTAAAAATATATAAGGTATTTGCAACCCCTTCAGTTCCGTAGAAAGAGTGAAAATATCCAGCTAAACATACATTCTCATCACATCCCCATTCTTTAAGTAAATCACCAGTTGCAATTAGGTGTTCGTAAAAAGTTCTCTTACTGTGAGATATTTTATCAGTACCATACTTTTTGAGGCGTTCATTGATATTAATTATCTGTTGCATGATCCATAACATCCAAAGCTTTACGTTTAATTTTTTTGAGCTTCTTCACTGTGCTGTGCTCCATTTTTTCTGCATGTTGAAGGTAATTTTGATTTTGAAAATCAGTTAATTTTTCTCCAACTTGCTCTAATGTAATATCAAAATCTTTCAAAACTGTATGGATAATTATTTCATATTGTTTTATCCAGCTTTGAATAGTTTGAAGGCGAAATAAATCTGAATTGTAAGTACAGGTTAATAGAAGTTTTCCTTCTGTTTCAGCTATATTCCAAGTCAAATCTCTTCGAGTACTATCTAAAGAATTTATACTTGCTTTAGTTTCTAAATCGGAAAAATTAAGCTGTTGACCAAATTTTTCTAAATTAAATTGAACTGAAATCAAAGGAGGACGACTGGGATCTCGCTTTAAATCTAGTTTCTTTAATAGCAAGCTAAATGGATAGTTTTGATGCTCATAGGCATTGAGTAAAATATTTTTGATGCTAGCTAAATATTCAGTAAATATTTCACCTTCAATCTGACATTTTAATGGCAAAACATTGACACAATAACCAACTAAATCCTTCCAACCTAAAGCAGATTGTCCAGCAGCAGAAATTCCAATTACTATATTTTTTTGACCTGATAATTGATACAGCAAGAAATTAAATGCAGCCAACAAAATCATAAAAGTGGTACATCCCTTTCGAGTGCCCATACTTCTTAGCTGCTCGTAGGTCGAAGAATCAAAAATTATACTTTCTTCTGCCCCTACATAAGTTTGTATTGGAGGTCGAGGATAATCTGTAGGTAAATCTAAAATAGGAATCGAAGTCGCAAATTGTTCTAACCAGTAAAATTCATCTAACTGTATTTTTTGGCTATTAGTTTGTAATTCTTGCCATAATACGTAATCCCTAAACTGTTTTGCTGGTTCTAGTTGACAGGTTCTTTTTTGACATTCTGCAGAATAAATAGTGCCTAGTTCTTGCAAAATGATATCAATTGACCAGCCATCAACAATAATATGGTGAGCCGTCAAGATTAACCAATGCAGATTTTCTTCTAATTTGAGTATGGAGACCCGTAACAAAGGTTTTTGAGTCAGGTCAAAAGGTTTGCTTGCTTCTTGTGAAATCCACTGGTTTATTTGAGATTGTCGCTCCTGGAATTCCAAACTGGAGAAATCTACTAATGGAACTTTGATACTCACATATGAGTATATTTCCTGATAATTCCCTTGACAACTAATAACGGTTCGCAGTGCTTCATGGCGTGCTACTACTTTTTGCACTGCTTGTATCATTGCATCTATGTTTAGTAAACCTTTTAGTTGCAGCTTGATAGATTCGTTATAACTAACAGATCCTCCATCTCCCATTTGAGCTAGCACCCAAAGTTGTTTTTGAGCATCGGTGATGGGAATTCTGTGTGCTGCTTGAGCAACAATAACTGCATGTTTGGGAAGCGTACTGCTTGTTTGGGATTGATTGGGAGGAATGATAGCAGTTTCTCTAAATCCGCTTTCTTGTAATAATTCTTGCCATTGGACTGTAGATAAGAGTGGGTAACCTGGGCGTAGTTGACGATCTGAGAATTTCCACCAACCTTCAGTTAAACCAAAGATTAAATCTAACCACCGTCGCGGTGCTGTTTCTTCCAACAGTACTAATAAACCTCCTGGAGACAACAACTGCAAAATGTGTTTTAAGGTTTGACGTAAGTCTTGGGTGGCGTGTAGCACATTGGCTGCAACAACTAAGTCATACTTCCCGGTAGTAAGCTTTTGATTTTCAGGCTCTTGCTCAATATCTAAACTTTTATATTCTACAAACTGATAATCACTAAACTTACTCCGGGCTTTCCCTGCGAAGGTAGGAGATAAATCTGTAAAGACATATTCTACTTTATCGGATGGTAAGTGGGGCAAGATATAAGCGGTAGTTCCTCCTGTCCCAGCACCAATTTCTAAAATTCTTGCCTTTGTCCCATCTGGTAAATGTTCTAAAGCAGCCGAAACTGTCTTTTGGGCTGAAGTGTTTAATACCTTAGCAACAGCAGAATGCTGATATAGATTGGTCAGTATTGTTAAATCACCATTGGGAAATATTAACTGTAAAGGTTGGCATCTACCTTGTAGTACCTGTGCTAATTCTCTCCCACAGCGTTGGAGTAAAGTCAACTCCGTCTCTATAGCTGGATATTTGGCTAAAATTTCTTGTTCTTGAGTTTGTACATCTAAGATTCCTGGAACTCGAACAACTTCCCACTGTTCATTTGCTCGAGTAAGAATGCCTTCTTCTTCTAATATCTGCAATAAACGATCCAGTAAACGTTGATGTTGCTCGATCGCACCCAATTGTTCCTTAATCAGGGAATTGGAATAACAACGATGAAGCTGAAATTCAAATCCCATTTGTTGGAAAGCTCTTAAAATGTAAGTAACACTCAAAGCTTCCAATTCAGCTAATCCTTTCTCATAATTTTCCAAATCCAACTCCACAGCCAGTTTCATCAAATCTGATTCAATATTATTTTTGACTTCTACAGGAGTGGGAATGTAATTGGGTAATGTCTGCTGAAAATTACCGATCTGTGATGGAAATAAATGAGAATTGTTATCTGTGAGTTCATTTAACCTGTTAAGTTGTCTGGAATTTTTAGGGAAAAAATCATCTTTTACAGATGGAGAATAGTTTGTATTTAATTGAGAATTGTCAATATTGGGGATTTTTGGTGGGAGCAATAAATTTTGATTATTCCCCAAGTTCTGGATCGATTGATTATTTTGAGTCTGTGCTGGTTTATTCGCAGCAGATTTGATTAAAAAGCCGTTCTTACGCAGTTCTTCGACACTTTCTTTAACAGCTTGAATTAAATAATTAATATCTTCTTGTGTATGGGCGCTAGAAAGAAAACAATTACGCCCTTCCCAAATATAAATACCTTTTTCAAGTAAGTGGTAATATAGCACATCAAGGTTTTCCGTAGAGTTAAACCGGAACAATGAACCAAAATGCACCAAATTGATGGGTACGTCTTTGCTTACAAAGTAATTGTTTAGGATTTCTACTATCTGCGATGTCTGTTGATTTAATTTCTCTTGAAGGGTAGGACCTTGCTGTTTCAAATGCTTCAGAATTGCAAGTGCTGCAGCCATTCCCCAATGATTTTTATTAAAGGTACCGGCAAAAAAGGTTTTTTCTGTCTGGGGATAGGAGCTATCTCCATATTTCCACATGCCACCATCGATGCAGTTCATGTAAGCCATTTTACCGGCAACAACGCCGATTGGCAGTCCGCCACCAATAAGTTTTCCATAGGTAACCAAGTCTGCTTCCACGTCAAACCATTTCTGAGCGCCACCAAGGTGAATGCGGAAACCTGTGAGGACTTCATCAAATATTAGGGCGATTCCAGATTCTGCTGTTAATTGGCGTAACTGTTTGACAAAAGCTTTGGGTTGTAAATCGGGGCGTCTACTTTGTACCGGTTCTACTAATACAGCGGCTAGTTCGTGACTGTGAGTTCGCAAAATTTCAAGAGATTTGGGATCTCCGTAATCAAGTATTAAAATATCTTTCACTGCATGTGCAGATACACCTTCTGCTGCTGGTACAGCTTTAATTTGATTGGGTAATGCTGTTGCTAAAACTCCATCAAAATGCCCGTGATATGAACCACTAAACATCGCAACTTTACTGCGACCTGTTGCCGTGCGAGCTATTCTGAGGGCAGTCATCACTGCTTCTGTGCCCGTATTACAGAAAGTTACCCGCTCTACCCCTGTTAGTTCGCAGATTAACTTGGCTACTTCCCCAGCTAAACTTGATTGAGGACCAATTTGAATACCTTGTTGAATATAGTTTTCTAGGGCTTGAGTGATAAAGGTTGGTGCGTGACCAAATAAAAGAACTCCGAACCCCATAGTAATATCAATATATTCATTGTTATCCACATCCCAAAATCTGGAACCTTTTGCCCGCTTGCCGATGACGGGATATAACATTTCCTTAATATTAAGTCGGAAGCCTGCAACTGCTCTGCTATCTGCGAGGTACGAACGATAATTTTGTGTCTGTTGTTTGGATGTTTGAGTTCGCTGAGTATATCGAGTAATTAAGGCTTCCAAGTGATATTTTTGCTGCGGATTTAGTTCTCTAGTTTTTTTTTGTGCAATGGAACTGGATGAAAAGGATGATGATTTAAGTGGTGTGGATTGAAGTTCAAGCTGGGGAATAGAAGATAGGTTTTGATTCCCCTGCTTTTTTGCTGATGAAGAGCCATTCCCAAAAGTTGTACTTTCTCCATTCGCATTACTCTTACGTAATACTTCTAGTTGCTCAGACATGAGTTTAGACATGACTTGCAACTGCTGTCCCATAATTTTTTCTAGGGTTTGCTCGGATAATGTTTTGTTTGTTTCTGTTTCTAATGAAATTGATTTTTGGGAAACTGTCTGAGAATTCAGAGATACTGGTAATTGCTGTTCTAGTTCTGGGGGTATTGATTCCGAGAGTATACTTTCTGCCTCAACCTCCTCTGGAGGTAAATTCTCATTGATGTAATTTGCCAGAGTATCTAAGGTTTGCAACTCTTCAAATAATTGACTGGTAGCGATCTGAACCCCATAAGTATTTTTAACTACCCGTAACACATCTATTAAAACTAGCGAATCTGCCCCCATTTCTAAAAAAGGTACGTAAATATCAATTTCTGAGGGTGAAATCTGTAATAATTTTGCCAGTTCGGAAAGCAAGTTAGATGTAATTTTATCTTTTCGTGTTGTTTGGCGCGGTGAATTAACTCTCTGTTGAGATGCTTTGCTTTCTACTATATCTTTATTCATTGGGTAATCTGCTTCTTTTAACCAATAACGTTTTCTTTGGAAAGGATAAGTAGGTAATGATAATAGAATTCGTAATTTATTTTCTTCAAATCCTTGCCAGTTTACATTAACCCCACGCACATATAAATTAGATAAACTTTCAAGTAATACTTGCCAGTTGTCTTTACCTTCAACTAAAGAAGGAAGCCAAGTAGCTGAAATATCCTGATTATAACGTTTGCCCAGATTGCATAAGATGGGCTTTGGTCCAATTTCTACAAATAATTTATAACCTTGCTCGATTAAAGTATTTATCCCTACCGTAAACCGAACTGCTTCTCTGGTATGGTTTCGCCAATACTTTGCATCGGGAATTTCTTCTGGGGAGAATAATTTACCCGTTACATTTGAAACCAAGGGTAAATGGGGAGTTTTAAACTCGATCTGACTGGCTTTGTGCTCAAAAGCATCCAACATCAGTTCCACTAAGGGAGAGTGAAAAGCATGAGAGACTTTTAAAGCTCTTGTTTTTATCCCTTCTGCTTCAAATTTTGTTACAACTGCCTTAATTTCCTGGTTAGAACCAGAAATGACAATATTATCTGGTCCATTAATTGCTGCAATTGAGACCTTTTGGGAATAAGCTTGAATTACCGTGCGAATTTTTTTCTCATCTGCGAAGACTGCAAACATTTGACCGTTTCGGGGTAAGTCTTGCATTAAACTAGCCCGAGAAGCAATTAGCTTTAAACCATCTTCTAAACTAAATACTCCTGCAATGCAAGCAGCAACATATTCACCAACACTGTGACCGATCGCTGCATTTGGTTCAATCCCCCAGGATTTCCATAACTGGTAAAGTGCGTATTCAAAGGCAAATAAAGCTGGTTGGGTGTATACGGTCTCATTGATTGCTGAAAAGTTGGAATTTTCTGTTTTCTCAGGATATAAAACTTCCAGCAAAGGTATTTTTAGGTAAGGACGTAAAATGCGATCACAATAGTCTATGGTTTCGCGGAAAACTGGTTGGGTTTGATAGAGTTGACTTCCCATTCCCAAATACTGAGATCCCTGACCAGTAAATAAAAAAGCTATCTTCGGTGGCTTTCGACTATTGGTTTTATACTTGCATGAATCGATATTTTCTTGCTGCGAAGTAAAAGCTTTTAACTTTTGGCCCAATTGTGGTATTGATTTTGATACGATCGCCAAACGATGAGTAAAATGCGATCGTCCTACATTGGCAGTAAAACAAACATCTGCTAGAGATACTTCTGGATTGGAAGCCAAGAAGTTTTCATATTTTTGGGCTAGCTGTTTTAGTGCTTCTTTCGTTTTTGCTGAAAGTGCCAAAACATTTAAAGGACGCTCAGTGCTTGCTCTTATTTGATTTTCTAAGGGTGCCTCTTGCAAAATTATATGGCAATTCGTACCACCAAAACTAAAACCACTTACTCCCGCGAAGCGAGTTCCCTGACAACTCCAGGGCTGCTGGAATTTTGGAATAAACATCGGAGTTTCTTCCAAAGAAATGTAAGGATTCAGTTGTTTGAGATGAAGATGTGGTGGAATTTTTTTATGTTGCAAAGATAGCACCACTTTGATGATTCCAGCTATTCCGGCAGCGGCTTCTAAATGACCAATATTAGTTTTTACCGAACCAATACCACAAGGTTGCTCCTGGGAACGATTCTCCATTAAAACTGCCTTAATGGAAGCAATTTCTATTGGATCTCCCAAAGTCGTACCGGTACCATGAGCTTCGATATAACTAATTTGTGCGGGTTCAACTTTGGCATTCTCTAAAGCTTTACGAATAACGGCTTGTTGAGCTAATGCATTGGGGGCGGTAAGTCCATTACTCAAACCGTCTTGATTAATTGCCGAACCTCTAATCAATGCCAGAATCCGATTTTTATCTTTTACAGCATCTGATAGGCGTTTAAGAATGATTACACCACAGCCCTCTCCGCGCACATAACCATTAGCACTAGCATCAAAAGTTTTACAACGACCATCAGGAGACATCATCCGTGCTTGAGAGAAAGTGACGGTCATATCTGGGGATAAAACGAGATTCACCCCACCAGCAATAACTAGATTAGATTCTCCACTCCGCAAACTCTGACAAGCTAGGTGAACTGCGACTAAAGATGAAGAACAGGCAGTTTCTAGACCAATACTGGGTCCCTTAAGATTTAAGTGATAAGATAGACGATTCGCGGCAATACTTAGAGCTCCACCAGTAGCATTATAAGCATCTATATTATCTATATTCTTACATAGAATCCTTGTATAATCTGTGTTACCGATGCCAATAAAAACACCTGTATCGGTACCTGATAAATTGTATGGAGCAATCCCAGCATCTTCTAAAGCCCCCCAAGCAACTTCTTGCAGCAATCGTTGCTGGGGATCCATATGCTCTGCTTCCCGGGGAGAAATATTAAAAAACTCAGCATCAAAAGAATCTACATCTCGTAAAAAACCCCCCCAACGGGTATTCATTTTTCCCGGTTTTCCCTGCTCTAAATCGTAAAATCTATCTATGTCAAAGCGTTCGGGGGGAACTTCAGATATGGCATCTGTTCCCTTCTCCAGCAAGTTCCAAAATGCTTCTGGATTATTAGCATCAGGGAAACGGCAGCCTAAACCTATAATTGCGATCGATTCCATGACAATACTCCTCTTTACTTACACTTTTGCTAGCGAAGCTTGGCATAAATATTCAGCCACAGTTCCAATCGTCGAGTAGCTATAAAATAAGGTCGGAGGAAGCTCGCACCCAAGCCAATCTCCTAAATCGCTAATCAAAGTGATAGCTTCAGAGGAGGATAAACCATAGCGTTCAAAAGGGGTATTTTCTTCTATTTCATCAACGTCAATCTCTAATAGCTCAGCCAAATAAGATGTTAACCAATTTTGAATACTCGCTACTGTTAATTGTCCTTTGCGTACTTTTCTTGCTACGTCAATATTATTAGCTGTCGAAACTTGAGTATCTTTTCTGGGCAATGTACTTACAAGTTCGCAGTACATTTTCATCGCTTTCTCACGGCTGATACCTTTAAATTGATTCCAAGCTTGCCACTCAATATACTTGCGGGGATGTAAGATGGGATTTATTTCCTGCTCTTGACAATCACCTTCAATGGCCTGTTTCTCGAGACCGTAAATCTCTAACTTACGTTTATCTTCTGGAATTTCGACGCGACCGAAACGAATCAAATTAGATGTAACTTGAAATTTAACTTCTGTTTCATCTAAATCATGCTTATCTCTAACAACATTGTATTCATAGCGATCGCGTCCAGAGACTAAAATATTAAAATGTCTTTTGATGTTATGTCCATTCTCATCAATAAAATCCCCTTTGAGTCTATAGGGATAAACCTTAGTATGTGGACGAATATAACGTCCAATAATTGCCATCCGCCGTCGATCTGAATGGTTTGGCAAAGAACTATGCATTACTCTCTCTGTAAAAATTACTACTTGACCTGCTTTTACGGGTACTTCTTCTATTTCCCAGTCATTTTCATCAAAATCGTATGATAATGAGTATTCTTGCTTTCTTTGCCAAACAGTTTTATGGGCACTAATCCCAGCAAACACCCCTTCTTCTGCAGGAATGCTTCCTTGTAATATTTCAAATTCTTTCCTATGGGAACCATTCGCAAAACGCATGCAGCCATTTTCGCGGTCTGAATCTTCTAAAGCGACCCATACTGTTAAGTTTACGGGATCTCGATCATCTGGAGAATAAACCAGTGTTTTCTTTTCAAAGTCAATATCACTGGAAGTATAAAACTCTATTGCTTGATGCCATTTTATTTCACCTTGTCCTGGCATTTTACAAAACACATTGGTATACCAAAGCAATAAATCTAAACCAGCAATCTGATTTAGTCGCGAAATCAGATCGGGATGCCTGAACATATTTGCTAATGGTTCATAAAATAGATGATGGTCGCGGGGAGTTTCAATATTAAGTACGTTATTGTAGAAACCCATAATCTCCTGACCGTTGGCTTCTACTATCATTTTATGATTATTTTCTAAGCATTCTCTGACTTTAGTAATTTCTCCAGGCGAGAAGATATCTATTGGACCAACCCATCCCTTTTCTTGGAAGTGTTTAATTTGAGCATCAGTAAGCATAAATTAATTTCTCCTGTTATATGAATTTTGTATACTTATTCGTAATTACAGTATTTATGTTCTGGAAAATATTTATCTGGAAAATGTTTATATAATTCTCTGTAGTTTCTCTGAAACTGAATAACTGGTTATTTTTACACTTAACCCAATGGCACCAAAGTTTGGTTGAGAAAATTAGCACGACAAGCTTTGCGCTGAATTTTGCCACTAGAAGTCTTGGGAATACTTCCAGTTTTGACTAATACCACTCTATGAATCCGAAGATCGTGTTCTGTTGCTACAGATTGACAGATATCTGCAATTACTTGCTTGATATTAATATCTCGCAAATAACTTCGTTCTACTTCCTGAACGACAACTAGGCGTTGTTTGCCATTAGTTTCAACAGTAAACGCCGCACCAGAATTACAACGCAATCCAGGATGGCTTGCCTCAACTGTTAATTCAATATCTTGGGGATAGTGATTGCGACCTTCGATAATAATTACATCCTTGAGACGTCCTGTGACTATTAGATCGAGATTCCTAATAAAACCTAGATCGCCTGTGCGTAGAAATGGCCCTTCTCCAGTATTTGCAATATAAGCTTGAAAAGTATGCTTTGTTTCTTCAGGTCGCTGCCAGTATCCTTGAGCAACCGTCTTACCTGACACCCAAATTTCTCCGATTTCTTCAGACTCACACTTTAATAAAGTATCAGGATTTACTATAACAATCTTAGTATCAATTTCACTCCATCCACATCCTACCAAAATTTGACTATTATCTTCACTGGTGATTTCTTCAACTTGATTTTGTTGCAGTGCATCTGACCGAACTCTGTATAAATTTGGTGCGTGATTGTGTCGCACGGCAGCTACCTTCAAGGTTGCTTCAGCCAATCCGTAACCAGGACAGAAAGCATTCTGATTAAAACCACAAGGCTTGAAAGTTTCTGCAAACTTCTTAAGAATGTCTGCCCTAACTGGCTCTGAGCCATTTAATGCCATACACCAAGTACTGAGGTCCAAACTTGCTCGCTGTTCTGGTGTGATTTTGCGCACGCAAAGCTCATAGGCAAAATTTGGTGCGCCACTATGAGTCCCTTGATAACGCGAGATCGCCTGCAACCATCTAAAAGGTTTCATCACAAAAGATAGTGGCGACATTAGATAACAGGGACATGCTTTATATAATGGCTCGATAATGCCGTAAATGAGTCCCATATCATGAAAAGTTGGTAACCAGCTAACGATTACACTGTTTTCTGTATGCTTCCATCCTAAATCAAGATCGCGACAATTGTGTAATAAATTACCATGGCTTACCATGACTCCTTTGGGGATTCCAGTAGACCCTGAAGTATACTGAAGAAAGGCGAGAGTATTATTATTTACTTTGGGTTCCTGCCATGATGCAGCAAATTTATTGTCAATTTTATCGGTGTTGACCCAATTTAGTAAAGCTAGCTCTGGATATTGGGCGCATTTATCTTCTATATTGGCCAAAGAATTGGTAGTAGTTAAAGCAAAACTAGATTGTGCATCTGTAACTATAGCCTTCAGTCTGTTGATTGACTGGTTCGGGCGAGGGGGATAAGCTGGTATAGCAACAACTCCAGCATATAAACATCCGAAAAAGGCTGATATAAATTCTAAGCCCGGTGGATACAAAAGTAGAGCTCTTTTTCCTACCGCTCCATA
Organism: Mastigocoleus testarum BC008; assembly: GCF_001456025.1. Classification (GTDB taxonomy): domain Bacteria; phylum Cyanobacteriota; class Cyanobacteriia; order Cyanobacteriales; family Nostocaceae; genus Mastigocoleus; species Mastigocoleus testarum. Next base: position 120,858 of record NZ_LMTZ01000001.1, on the reverse strand, counting down.
GCTTTGTAGTTTTGCTGCAATTGCCCGTGCTTGTCTGTCCAATTGTTGATAAGTTAAAGAACCCGACTCCAACTCTCCATTTTGGATAAAGGTGTAAGCTCTCTGCTCTGGTTGATAGAGTGCTCGTTTAGTTAAAATTTCTACTAAATTAGAAGTTTCTTCCAACATAGCTTGACCTAGCTAAATAAAGGTAATGTATTTCTCTGTTAGAGACGTTCTAATAGAACGCCTCTAAGCTTTTTTGGATTAGATAAGTATTGTGCTATTAACTCCAGTAGTAAAGTTTTTCACGATTATTCGAAAAAGCTAAGAATCCGCCTATGGATATTCTGCGCTGGGAACCTTTTTCTACAGCAGAAACACGGTGTAAAATTCGAGCACCATCAAAAATCACTAAGTCCCCAGGAGATGGATTAAGATACATTTTGTCATAGTTTTCCATCACGGATGGGATTGGTTTACCTCCTACGGTGCCTGTTCTTTCTCGTCCACTATTTCCAGTATCTGGCCACTCAGTGTCTGACCATTCTATATCATAGAGAATAAGATCTCCCCCTACTTCTGAAGCGCTGAGCATCGCGAAGTAGCTTAAATGATCTTCATGCTCAATCTGGGTCAAAAGATGCTGGTATCCAGGAGTGCAATGCAGAAACTGATTTTCAAAGTGCCAGCCCATGAATTGTTCTTCTTCTAATACCCGAATTGTTGTTGGAGTATATGGTAAACCGTTGGGAGCATGAGGAACTTCAACTGGACGTCCACCAGAAATCACTTTTAATGTTTCTTGTAAATTAGTCTCGAATTCTCTTCCTTCACTGAAGAGTTTGCTGCAGAAATCACGAAATTGTGCTGCTTGTTCGCAATATTGAGCAATATCTTTATCTGACACATACAATGCTGGACCATAAATCAGGATGTCACCAAATGGTGAATCAGGAAAAGCACCTTTCCTTGTTAGTTTGTCAACAACACTGGATACTTCGTTTTGAGTGAAGAAATTATGTATTATCAAGCCATCTATTTTGCGCTCGCAGATATCTTTAATGCCATCTGGATAAAGACCAAGATCGGTGATATCAAGTTCAACAAAATTATAGAGAGTATTTACAGATGTTGTAGCTACCATTAGACCTCCATGAATGTCAAATATAAATTAGTTAACACACTTCTTTGCATTTAAGAAGTAACAATAAATAAACTATTTAGAAATAAATCGATAATATATGCAGAAAAATTACTTTATTGATTTTACTTTCAACGAAATGTGTCATTTACTCGTTCGGATAATTCATTATTAAATATCTCATGAATGATTTATTTGTATTAATTTAAAAAATTTTGCCATTTCACAATAAAAACCAATATTTTATTGAGTAAAGTGGTGATTTGTTAAACTGAAAAAACTAAATAGCACTGAAACTATTACTTTTATATTAAATACTGAGCTGTATTTATGATAAATCCTTAATTATCTTTTATTGATTTGATATATTTATCTGTGTTGAGCAAAATACTCGTACCTTTTGAATAATTAAATATATCTACTTGTGCTAATTAAAATCAAAAAATCTTACCAGTAAATATATTTTTGATCTACAGGAAATGTTTGATATCTAACTCAATTTTATTATGCATATCTATTATAAGTCAAAACAACTTATGATTAATAAACAAACATTTATACAAATAATTAAATGTCAATAAGCATATTCTTTATCTTTATCGGAAAAGATCTGCTGGATTTGCGGAACGAAGTTTATTAATAGATATTATGCCAGCAAAAGAACACATAGCAGCAGTAAGGAAAAACACTAATCCGGCACGACTCAAAGTCATTGTTATGGGCATACGAGTTGCACCTCCAATGAAATTATATAAATACAAACAGGTAAGAAATCCAGGGATATAACCCATCACGCACATCAGAAAAGACTGTTTCATAACAGTTGTTACTAAATAATGGTTTGAATACCCAACAGCCTTAAATATTGCATAGACGTATAAATTATCTGATATTTGTGTATAAAGTATTTGATATACGATTATTCCTCCAAAAAAACAACCAATTACTGTTCCAGCATTAAAAATAAATCCAATAGGTGTTGACCTTATCCAATATTTTTTTTCTTCCTCCATGAATTTTTCTAAAGTCATTAACTTTAAATTTTCTGGTATTTGCAATGACAGTTTTTGAACGACACTTTCTGGCTCTATGCCAGGCTCTAGCTGTAGTAAACCCATATGAACTTTTTCCAACGGCTTATCTAATATTTTGGAATAGTTCAAATCACTCATAATCAGGGTGCCATCAGAAGCTAATACACCACTTCCTAAAGAGAACAAACCACCAATTCTGATTCTTCTATTAGATAATTCAGTAGTTAAAAATTCCCGACCTAAAAACTCTAAGGATATTGGACCATATTCAGAACGTGAAAGCCGATCAAACAATACGGTTTTAGCTTTTGTAAGTACATTTAATTGTTGATTTACTTCAGGTAAATTGAAAACAGGTTTCTCTGGTGTAAACGCATAAACAGTGATTGGTTTTGTTTTAGCATTCTCGGGATTTTTAAAATTTCCTTCAGAATAATAAAATGGACTAACAGATTCCACTCCATCTATTGATGAAACTAGGTATAGGAAACGAAGAGGAAATTCCTTCATCCCCTCAAAATACTCAGTTTTAGAATGTAGTAAAACTAAATCTGCTTTTAAATGCTTATGTATCGATATGGAAGTTTCAAAAAGTCCATCTCGAAAACCAAGTTGCACAAACATAAGGATTGCAGCAGAAGCTACACCTAAAATACTAACCAGTAGGCGAGCCTTACGATAAGTTAATTGGAGCCAGTGAGTAGGAATTTTATAAATCATAATAAGTTTGTTTAGGTTTTATAAAATTCAATAAATTTTGACATCTACTTGTAGATTTATGAGCTGTGCTGCTTCCTGGTTATATTTTGGATCGATTTTTATTTTGACTTCAAAAACTCGAGAATCTATATCTAATATTGGATCATCATTAAAAACTTCTTTTTTGCCGATTGCAGAGCTAATATGCTCTACAACTCCTTGAAACTTGTGATTTAAAGCGTCACCAGAAATAATAGCTTTCTGACCGATTTTAAGTTTACTAATATCAGTTTGGTAAACTTCTGCAATGACATACATATTTCCAGTTTCACCTATATCAATAATTCCTTTATCAGTGATATTTTCACCTGCAAAAGTATGAATTTTGAGAATCTTACCGTCTACAGGTGCTCGAACATAGGCTAAGTCAAGATCTGCTTTCGCTATCTTGACTTGAGTCATTGCTTTTTCAACTTTGGCTTGAGCAACTTTAACGTCTACTGGACGAACTTCATTAAGCTTATTTAGATTCGCTTGAGCTTGAGTAATTCGTTTAGGATAAGTTGACAACAATTTCTTGCGAGTTTCTTGAGCCTCATTCAGTTCTTCTTGAACAGTTTTTTCTGCAAGAATTTTGCTATCGAGTTCGGAAACTGATATCGCTCCACTTTGGTATAGTTGCTGGAAACGTAATCTTTCGGCTCTGTTAATTTTTAAATTTGCTCGTAAACGAGCAATTTTTGCTTCTTGAATTGCAGTTTCTCCTTGAAATTCAGCTTTGAGATCTGAAATAGCTGCTTTTTGAGCACTGATTTCTGCTTTTTTTGATTCTCCAGCTTTAACTTGGCTAAGTTCTGCTTGAGAAACCATCAAATCTTTTCTTGCTCCTTCCAGCGTTGTTTGTAGCTGATTCAAATTATCTAAAACTGCAACTGCTTGACCGACGCGAACCTTATCTCCTTCTTTTATAAAGATCTTACCTACTCTTGCATATTGAAAATTAGAGGAACCAGATATTGTAATAATCTTATTCTTTGGTTGTATGCGCCCAAGAGCTGAAACCTTGGTCTTAATAATATTTGATTTACTAATACTTGGAGTTTGAGAAATAGTTTTGTTATTTTCAACTTTTTCAACATTTTTAACAGCTTTTTGAGAATCTGTAAAAATTATATTTGTAAAAATTATATATAACGGCAAAGAGAAGAGTATCAAAGCTAAAGGCGCAACTATATTAACTGCCGATTCTTTTTTGAAAGCAATTACCTTTATTAAATGTTGAGGTATATACTTTTGTAGGCTTTTTCTGTTAAAAATCATAGTCTATAAAACTTTGTACTTACATAATTTTAAGCATAATACGCGTACGTATAATTTTAGAGGATGTTTTAACAAAGTCTTTTAATTGTCTTGTTAAGACTGTTAGATATTTAAGTACAAGCTTGAAATATTTATTTTTAATTAATTAAATTAAAGCCAATTCAAAATAGTAAAACTGTACCTAGTGAAACTTTTAAAACATCCTCTGGAGTTATTTCCCAAGAGTTCGAATACGAACGTGTAAAACTTAATAATCTAAACTTTGATATTCTCTTTTAATCTTCCTTCCTCTAACCTAATTACTCTATCAGCTATATGAAAATATCGATCGTCGTGACTAATAACAAGTACAGTTTTTCCTTTACCTTGAAGTTCTGGCAAAAGCTGGGTATAGAAAACATCTTTAAAAATTGGATCTTGGTCGGCAGCCCATTCATCAAATAAGTAAACTGAACGATCTTCCAGATAAGCATTTAATAATGCTAACCTTTTACGTTGCCCTTGAGATAATGCGGTAGTTGAAAGTTTACCATCACAAATTTTGACTTTGTGATCGAGTTGCAGCCGAATTAGATATTCGTTAACTTGCTGCTCGCAATTTGGATCTTCTAAACCAATCAGACGCTCAAATAAGTAGAAATCTGAGAATACAGTAGAAAAGAATTGACGATAAGAGTCTCTATTCTCAGTATTTATACATTCTGTTCCAAAATAAATTTGTCCGGATTTAGGTTCATATAAACCAGTCAAAAGTTTAGCAAGTGTAGACTTTCCACTTCCGTTTCCTCCAATAATAAAAATTAATTCTCCTGGCTTGACAAATAAACTAAGTGGTCCGAGCATAAAACCACTTCCATCTTTTTCCCAGCCATAATCATGAGTAACTTCAGATAGTCTGATTGAATTTGAGGAAAATTGTTTATTTCGTAAATCTGAAAAACTCATTTCATTGGCTTGGGGAACCAAAGCAAGACCAAGAGATTCTACTTTATCCAAAGCTATTTTAGCTTTACTCAAAACTGGGGAAAAGTTTAAGACTGAATTAAGGGGTATAACTATATAAATAAGAACTAGTGCATAACCAGATAAGATTGATGGAGTTATTTCTACTAATCTCGGAATAACGAATAATAGTATACCTATGGTTGTAAACAACGTTAGCAGCCCAAAACTTGAAGCCATCGCAAAATACGTTGCACCAGATATCATATGCTCCCGATATTTAACTCCTGTTGCGACTAGGTCGTCATAAAAAAAAGTCTGCCGCCGAGTGCTGTTCAACTTTAATTCCTTAATCCCATTAACGATCGCACGAAAATGATTGAATAATTGATCTTGTTCTTCTCGTGCCAATTTAAATAAGTTTCTACCCCTGGCAATTATTACTTGTAAACTGAGAATACCCAGAGCCATGGATCCTACTACTATTAAAAATACACTCAAAGAAAGCATACTTAAGTAGAAAAGGCAACAAATAACTATAGCAAGGTTAGTACATAGGGAAGGAAGTCCAGATAGTGCAGTGGAAACAGATTGAACGTCATTTGTCAGTGTTGCTAGTAATCTGTGACCGCCAATCATTTCTAACTGCTGAAGGGGAGAAGCAAGAATGCGACGACTAATTTGAACCCTCATGTCAAATATAGTGCTCTGCGAAAATTTGGCTATTAATACCTGCGATAAGATATTTGCAATCAGCATTAGTAGGCAGAGATATATGAAACTTCCTACAACTTCTACCTCCCCCAATTTGCCGCTGTTCAAAACTTTGTTAGTCATCGCAATCAACCCCGTGCTACTGGCACCACTGACCAGACTAGTCAGTATTGTTACAGCAAGGGTATGCCAGGATTTGCGTAAGAGAAGTTGAATCAGGCTCATATAAGCTTATTCCTCTTCTAAGAAGACATAATGATTTCTTTTATACATAATGCTTGATGCTATCAACCACAAACAGCTTTTATCACTCTTGGAAAATGAAGATTTTATGCAAATCAGCAATCCTACATGAGAACTAAGGTCAAGTTCCTTGAAATAGACTCTCAGTGGTAAGTAATCTTCACCCATTCAATAGGACTGCTGTAGTATCACTAGACAAACAAGGGTCTTCAGTACGTACTGTGCCTAGAAATTGATTGAACAACCTGGAACCTTTGCCATGCAAGGAAGTTTAACTTACTAAGTTAACATTTTAGACTTTTGACACAAGTTGGGTATTTGGACTTTTCGTTATCAATAGAACTTACGCACTCGCTATCAATTCTCAGTGGTTTGGGATTGTTTCCTTAGGTCGCAATGACTGTAATTATGTTGTCCGTGTGTAAGTCCTGATAAAGTCAATTCATGATGTTTAACTAATAGTTTGGCATAACAAAGACTGAAGAACCACAAATAATTAAGTTAGCTCCAATAGTAAATTTTTCGTTCGCATTTAGATATCGCCATAAAACCTCCGATTGTAATTCTCTCCTTTTGCCCTTGAACATCACACACCTGATGCCATATGTTACCACCTTGGAATAACAGCATATCTCCTGCAGCAAGTTTAATGTATTTTTTATAACCTTTGTCAAAGTCTAAATCTTGCCTTGCCATTGTCATTTGTTCTTGTGATGGATAATAGATTAATAGTTCGCCTCCTTCTTCAGGTTCGGAAATGACAATGAAATAACTGAGACCATTTACCATTTTGGCAATTTGTTTCAAGTGATTGTAAGCAGGATCGTCAATAAACTGATTACCTTTATGTAAAGGCATCCCACCTTGATTTGGATGTACAAAACGAATAGTAGCTGATGTATACGTTTGATTATATTCTTGAGGTACTTCTACTATTCTTCCTCCTGAGATCTGAGAACATATCGTTTGAATAGTAGTCTCAAATGAGGTTTCAAATATATTATTTAAATCTTCTCTTAGTATGTTTGCATTTCTAAAGTATTCGGTTTTGTCACCTCCTTTATTTGCTACTAAAACAGTTCCTAATGTTTCTCCATAAATTTCCCGTTTCCTATTATCTTTGCGATGCTTAATTTTTGAACTTATTTTGAGTATTTCTTCTGGAGTGAATGCTTCTTTTATAATTATCCCATGAATATCATGTTTGTAAATTTGATTGATCCCATCAGGATAATTGCTTAAAGAGTCGGTTTTTAGAGTAATCCACTTTCTATCAATTATCTCTGGACTTATCAAGTCTATATTTTCTTGGTATTTAGTTTCCATTATTTTTTGAAGTATAAACTATCTAGTGGGAATTCTAAAACAAGAGCAAATTCTTCAAGTGCAAGTTAAATTCAAAAATGAGATATGAACATGCTCTATCAAACAGTTCGATTGGAGACTTATAAGAATTGAAAAAGTAGTGAAGAGTGAAAATCTGAACCAAAAACTTCTCGAGCGGAACAATGAGAAATATATATGCAGAGCATGAATGTTTGTTTCTGATTAACTCCAGTAGACTACTTTACGCTCGTCTGCTGATAAACCAACAAAACCTCCTATGCTTATACGATTTTTCTTACCTTTTACATCAGAAATTGCATGCCATATAGTGGCACCATGAAAAATAGTCATATCTCCAGCATCAGGCTGAAAGGATCTTTTTTGACAATTATCTAAATCTAAATCCTGTTTCGGAACAGTTAATTTGTCTGGTAAGCCATCATAGAGAACTAACTCTCCACCATCTTCTGGCTTATCAACTACTATGAAATAACTAAGGCTATTTCTGACTTTAGCAACTTGCTTTAACCCATCAAAAGCTGGATGATCGATAAATTCATTTCCTTTGTGTACTTTGATACCTCCCTGACTGGGAGAAGTGTATCTAGTTATGGCTGGAGAGTATACTTTATTAGAGCTTTCTTGGGCTGCTTGAACTTCTCTACCACCAGATATCTGACTGAATACAGCTTGAATTGTGGTTTCATAGTCTCTATGTTCGAAAATATTTTTCAATCTCACTCTTAAAGCTGCAGCATCTTTAAAATATGCTGTTTTATCATCTGTGTTCGCTTGTAAAATCGCACCGATAAACTTACCATAACCTTGAGTATAAGTATAATCTTTCAAATAATCTTTTTTGTTCTCAAGGTTATGTTTGACTTTGAGCATATCTTCTTTTGAAAAAACATTTTTGATACAAATACCATCAATATTACCTCTGTATATCTGATTAATTGCATCTGGATAGTTTTTCAGTGAATCTTTATTGAGGGTGAAGAAATCAGAAGTTATAGTAGCCATATTTAGTTTACACTCCTTTTATTTGTTGAAATTTATATACTTCATAAATTAATAAAAAATGTTGATCCCATATAGTGAGAAGGCAAAATTTTATATTTTTTATGAGATTTAATTTGCATTATTCATTCGAAAATTGTCTTTTAAATTATGATAATTCAAGAGACAAAATAATTTAATTTTAATTTACAAAATATTAATACTATATTTATATATCATTTGTTCTTTTTTCATTTATTATCATAAAACCACGAAGATTACCATCTGGCGGATTAAACTGTTGAATTGTCCTAACTCTATGATTTAGGCTAATTAAGTGTATTGTTTCAGTCGCTAAAGGTGCTCCTGTTAGTTTATCCCACACCCTAAGAAGGATTATATTATCTGACAATTCTTGAATTAACATTTTGAAATTACAATAGGGTATATCGGGACTTTCTAAAAAAACTATGTCATCAGATATGGGTTTACCAAAGAAGTGTAGAGTCTCTGTTTTACCATCAGCAAAAAAATTTTCATTTGTTTGAACCCACTGATTATCAACTATGTTCTGATTTAAAATCGCCGTGAATCTTTTTATCTCTATTGCATCTGCATCCATACATACCCAATTTCCTTCCCATCTACCAACGAAATGGGGTAAAACCTTAAAGGTTTCTAAAGATTTTTTAGTTGTCTGTTCGGGTATATAGAGATTATTACTAGATTCTTTCATCGGATTTGAAATTGTGAGAAGTTTACACAAAAATCTAACTGAGAAAATGTTATTAAACTGGATTTAACTGGAATATCTTGTCGATACCCAGATTTAGAAGCAGTTTCTCTTTAGTCTCTGCGAAGAACATTACAAATGCCTAAAGAATGTCGAAGTATTATTTCTCAACATTGATATTTTAGCGTCAAGTTTTATGCCTGACGTCACAGCGGTACTGAATGAATTTAGTTTTCTTGCATCACTTTCTGCAATAAGTGATCTGAAATTTTGTGAAGAAAGCTTTAAACAGTAATCAGTATTAAAGCTATTCCAGCAAAGCCTTTAATGTAGATAGAGCAAGAAACAAGACACCCAATTTGCCTTAGATAGATATTATCCAAGTAAATTAATGAAAAAGTATTAGTATAAAAAAACTTTAGACACAATTAGGAAAAGGGATATACACCAAAACCTAAATAAGTTACCTAAACCTAGATATATGAATCAAACAACTATATCTAGATAAAAACAAAATATTGACACTTATAAATTTGAATTTTTTTGGACCGCAAAAGCACTTAAGCCAGCTTTACACAAGGGACGGCATAGTTTTTCCACACAGAGTAACTTATAACCTTTGTTTCTAAGTGATTTACTTAAGGTCATCTAAATTTAAAGATTCAATACGACCACACAATTCACAATATTTTCTTAAGTTCAGAAGAGTCATAGGTTATGTATTTCTCTCCTCAGAATCACAAAAGATAGTTTTGTTTGTTATGAAATAAACATAGTTAGTTTTCATAAGAATGTCTACGATCTTTTGTACGTGTGTGTGTTTTTTTTTGACGGTAAGATTTTAACTCTAGAAACAGAAGGTATGAGTTAAGCTGCTAAGTTGCTTGATTGTACTATATAAAATACGCAGCTTGATTGTATTATATAAAAACAGTATTTTTTCAATTCCAGCCACGTATGCCAGTCAAAATCGTCTTTCTCAAAAAAAGAGAGAACGGCTTCTGAAAACACTAAAAAAACATGAAAATTCTTTTCTATTTGATGATAACCACACAATATAGCAGGAGTCAGGAGACAGGATACAAGAGTCAGGAGTGAAACCTGCTTTAGGTATAACTTCTAGCTTTTTGGCTGTACCTCACTTACTTGCAATCCGCTATACGTTGCCATGCCAAGGTAAATAGTGCTATTACGACGCTGTCTGCCACAACTACGAGAATCTTCTAGCCCTGCAAAGGCTTCTATTATTGCAAGTTGAGATGCTTCCCTTCTAATGTATGACATATAAATCGCCTTAGTGCATAAGTTAATTTCAATTATCCCTATACAAATAGGGATACAGAAAGAGGATTTACATTTTTTCTCAGTTAAAAATCCAATAAATCGAGATTTCCAAGTTCAAGAATAAATTGTGCTAGAACTTATTTTTCCAGTGTCAAGTAAATACAGATAATTTTTAGCTAATTACCTATATGCAAAAATTATGATTAGAGTATAGCAATCCTAAATCATTTTTGAAAAATAATAATATATAAGATTATAGTGGAAGTGTCTTTTCTCTATCAACTGGGAGCCAAGATGTTCATACTGCTTGTTACTAATAATCTCACGATTCATTTAGGACTGCTATATCGCTTTTCTATCACTACTCATCAGAGTAAAAAATGAAATTCCTGCTGCATAATACTTTTAGTCAAAAGTGATTATTTTATTCATAGTGTTAGAAAATAAAGCTCCAAACTCAGTCCCTGTTTGAGGTTAAAAAATAGTCTGATATTTTTACTTCTCCAGAGTTATGGAAGAAGGATACAAAGGATAGGATATTGCTGTAATTATTGTACGGTTAGGGTAAAGTCTAGAAATATCTCACTATTCCTAAGAATTGAGAATTAGTTCTTTTATTTGAACTACATAAAATTAAATAACCAAAAATTTTGATAAATTAATACTGGTCTTCAGATACGAATTATTTTTTAGTATATTCATTTAATGAATTTATATTCTAATTACATATTTAAAAACATATAAATTTGACTGTCAAGAATATCTTTTACTAGTTCTAAATTAAGAAATTAATACAGCCAAATAGGTCTATATCTACTATGAGTTTTTATTCTTTTCCCCAAAATTTAAAAATCGCTAGAAAACAAAACTCCTACTCCCAAGAACAACTAGCATTCGAGTCAAATCTGGCAACTAGAACTATCCAATTATATGAAAAAGGTTGTAGGTATCCTAGCATTAAGAATCTTATAAAACTCAGTCAAACTTTGGGTGTAAGAGCTTGTCAATTATATCCAGAACTGGCGAATATAAACATCTATGAAATAATTAGAGAAAAATATGAAAGAGAAGTACAGGCAGTGAAAATGTTTATCGAGAATAAGAATCTGAAAGACCTGGAAAAATTTGAGCAAATGTTTAAAATTTTCAAAAAGTTTGATACGATTGATGACTACGTAGATTGTGAGCTTCACATTCATCAATTTCTGCTTAAATACACCAGCATAAGCAATAAAATTATTGCCAAAAGACTAATGTATCAATCCTACCAGGAACTTTATTTAAATATTGTTTTTAACAATTCTATAATTCAAAAATTTGGTTGTATTTATTTTGATGTTCATTGTAAATTATTTCAAGCAATTCTCGACCGAAAAGAGAGTATTATATTTTCTCAATATCGAAATCATTTAGAAACTGAGGAAAATATTTTAAGTGAATATCTTAGGTTAGTAAACGACAACTGATTTTAGTTAAAATAGGATTCGTTTGGGCTTAATTTTTGTTTAAATCCCGTGCCGCAAGCTTAACCGCTATACACGCAGCTAGAGGCTATAACTATAGCTGCGCTACCTACGGATCCGGAGCCGTTACCTATTGCTGCGCTACGTTCCGAACGGATCTGCCGTCGCCATAAAAGCTCTAGGTATTGCGGGACACATAAGTGTACATAGCGCATTAACTGAATAACTGTTTACTCTTCTCTCTCGAGCATTTCTTTTGCTTCTAAAAGATGTTGTTTTTTTTCTTCTGTAACGCTGGGATATTTTAAATTGAGTTTTTCTAATTTTGTGCAGATAATATCAGCTACAGTAAGCCGAGTAAACCATTTGCGATCTGCAGGAATTATATACCAAGGAGCCCAAGGGGTACTGGTGTGGTTAAAAACTTCTTCATAAGCGTGCATGTATTTATCCCAAAATTTCCGCTCCCGTACATCACTTCTAGAAAACTTCCAGTTTTTTTCTGGTGTGTCTATCCGTTTTAAAAAGCGTTTTTTCTGTTCTTCTTTTGATACGTTGAGAAAGAATTTGAGAACAATAATCCCATTGTTCACTAAATATTTTTCAAAGTCATTAATTTCCTCAAACCGAGAAAGCCAAATTTTATCTCCGTCGGGAAATTTCGGAAGTTGTTGTTTATGGAGTATTTCCGGATGAACCCGCACTATTAATACTTCTTCATAATAGGAACGGTTAAAAATGCCAATTCTACCGCGCTCGGGTAATGCTTTATAACTTCGCCAAAGATAATCATGATCCAGTTCTTCTTCTGAAGGAGCTTTAAAACTAAACACTTGACAACCTTGGGGATTAACACCAGACATTACATGTTTAATGGTGCTGTCTTTTCCCGCAGCATCCATTGCTTGAAAAACTAATAATAAAGCATAGGTGTTTTGGGCGTAGAGAATATCTTGATAAATCGCTAGTTGTTCGATACCTGCTTTTAACTTTTCTTTAGCATCTTTCTTCTTGCTATAGTCATCAATGTAAGCGGGATCGTAGTCTTTATCCAAAGAAATTTGTTTGTCAGGTGGGACAATAAAATGTTTGTGTTTCATATTTTTGTTAGTCAGGTTTCCCCAATTCCCTTCTAAACTCCCTAAATGCTCTTAACCTAGGGTGTTCACTTTGTGGGTTTTTTAGAGATGGAAAATCATAATATGTGACAATTTTATGATGATAATAGGGAGACCACACCTGACTCAATAAAAATTTGTAATACCAAATTGAGTTGACTTTTCTGGATATTTATTTTTTTGACTTTTAGATTGACGGCTAATAAAGATAGTTTTTCTGCTAATTCTGTGTTGGTTTGAATAGTAAAGTTACTAATATTATTTGTAAGCAACTCAATTACTAATTCGGCAGCTTGTTTATTCTCATCGCCACAATCGGTAATGACTTCTTGAATATAACGTTGGATAAACCTTGATTTCGGCCCCCAATTAAGATATTGCTCTAATGTGGTAATATTTTCTGTCTGTAATTGTGTTCCCAAAACTTGTAACTCTAAAGGACTAACTTCTACTGATTCTGTTGCTAATTCTTCTACCAAGTGTTCTATTAAAGCTTCTTCTAAATGAAAGTTAGATAATTTAGTTAGATTCTTAATTAATGGCTTGACTTCATTAATGGAAATATTCCCAACCCGATAAAGAACATCACTATGGTAGATATCATGAATAACACTAGAAGTATAACGTGAATTGATATCAGATAAAATATATAAATATTCTTGTCTTAAAAGGATAATTATTTTAACGGTGAGGATATTTAAACATTTAGAGATAAAGTGAAAAAAGAGTTTTCTTTTAATTGGTAAGTTTTCAATTGATAAAAGTTCTTCTAAATGATCAAAAATCAATAATATGCGGATATTCTTTTCTTCACACTTCTTGAGTAATTTAAGAATATTATCAAATGAGTGGTCTTGATTCTCAACAATTATATTTTTCTGTTTAAGAGTATTTAATAAGAGATCTACTAATTGTTTCGTCCAGTAATGATAATCAGTTATCTGTATGGGAACTATATCTTGAGTCCCAAGGTATCTTTGTCTGACTGCGGGTAAAAGTCCGGCTTGTACTAAAGAGCTTTTACCGACACCGGGATATCCATGAATTACTATGAGTTTATAGTCAGGACGGGCTATTCTTTCTAATAAATCCTCGATATTGCGCTTTCTACCGGATGCAAAAATTTCTGGTGCAACCCCATGTAGAGACGCGTTAGCAAAGCGTTCCCGCAGGGAAACATGTGGCGTCTCTACAAAATTATTGTGTCGCGTCTCAACAAAATTTTTTAACTTTGATTGTTGTACCGATTGTAATATTCCTGGACCAACAAATGCTCGCCAACCATATTGTTGTTCGACGAAACGCTCTTGAAGTTTAGTGCGAAAAGCTTGGAGATAGTGTTTTTGCTCCCAATGTAACGATCGTAGCGATCGCAAAATCTGTATATATTGATGTGGATTGCTTTGGATTCCAATATCTGCAGCCATTTGCAGATGTTTTAAGGCTCTTGGTACTTGTCCAAGCTTATTTTCCGCTTGAGCTAATAACATCAGATATAAGCTACGGTGCGATTGGGGTGGTGATTTAACTTTACTAAGGTTATGTAGTGCTTTATATATGTAATGTTTTGTATCTAGCCAACATTTGTGCTGATATGCAACTTCTGCAAAAAAACTGTAGGTTTGAGCTAGTTGTATAGGGTTCCCATATAATTGTTGCAATCCCAAAGAATTTTCTGCAAGGGAAAGTAATTCACGCCAAGCTTTTAACTGTCGCAAAACTTCACCTAGGGAGTTGATAAATTTAGCGACTAAATGAGGACGGTCAGTTTCTGTAAAGGTATTGATACTTTGCTGAAAGTAACTTTTGGCTTTCTCCAAATCATCCTGGGATTGGACTCGATGGGTTTGTGCTTCTTCCCAATAACACAACCCGATATTAAACATAATCAAACCTATCTTCAATTTAGCAGTGAATTTTTTTCGTTTCATTGTAGAGACACGACATATTTTCCTGCGGGAATGTTGCTTTGCTAACGCATCTCTACAGTAAATAATGTCTCTAGGACAAGCTACATATCTACACCAAAAATTCAGACTTTGGTGATAATGTTTCAAAGCTACAGTAATTTGATTCTTGAGATAGGCGTTCTGTCCCTGCACAAATTCCACATTTGCTTTGAGGACTGGTTCGAGTTTTTGTTTGCGTCCTTCTAAATCTTGTAGAGCACTGGTAATTTCTCGACGTCGTAAATAACCCATTTCCCAGCCAATATCGTACATATCTGCAGCCATCGCGCTGGTAAATAATGCATCGGTATCTTTTTGCAAAAATCTAATTAACTCTGGTGTGGAAAGAGAAAATTCAATACTTGTAGCCCAACTTTCAAAATCACTGGCTGAATGCAAAAATTGATGTAGAACTTCGTCTGTTACCCATAAAACAACGGGAAAGTGAAAATGTTTGCGGAATTCTTCCCTTACTTGGTTGGTGGTACTAAACATTTGGGTAATGTCAGAAACCGACTCTAAATTAAAAACCATTAAAGCTTCTGGTTGTTTGCAATCAAGCTGATTTTTGAGTCGAGCTTGCAGTTGAGCATGAATTGTGGTGTAAAGTGTTTTATCACTTCGTTGGAGTTGGAGAACCTGGATGTCAATATTTGTGAGAGATTGCAAGCGTTTTACCAATTGTGATCGTAACCGTAAATAGTTACAACGCGCCAAAATTAATTTAAATTCACCTCTAGAACTTTCCAAAGTCCAAACAAGTTCGTCTAATACTTCTTCATTAGATGGAGTTGTTTCCCAATTTTCTGATTTTTCGGTTCCCATTTTACTTACTCTTTAACTCAGTTGCTTGGGCAATAATTGGGTTAATATCAAACCAAGACTCACCATGGCGATCGCGATATTCAAATACCAGTCGAGAGTGAATTAACTTTTGATATTCTTGATCGCCTCCAACTTTTTTTCGTTCCTTGACCTGACGAAGTAATTCCCACTCATCATCGGAAATCTGCATTGTCATTTCATTGCAACGAGAACGAATTAATGTTTCTAAAGTTTGACGACGTAATGGTAAATCTCTTTGTTTTTGAATCCAGTTATTCAATAGTCTCAGTAGATCTCGTACATGACCACCACTGATGCGACATAACCGATCTAAACTTGCTGCTTCATCAAATATTTCTGTTATTTTATTGAGACGCTCTTGGGGTTTAACTTCAGGAAAAGCTCTTGCTAAAACCATTTGCTGCAATAACATCATTCCAGTTGTATCATCACTACCATCCTTTAATTGCACTGGTACCATTGGTAAAACTTTTGGATCCTCAGGAAAACGTTGAGTTAGATTTCCATAACCATCGGAAAACATTAAGGCTAAAGGCATGGTATAAACTAGATGACAATCAAGTTTAGTTAGATATTCACTTTGATCGATAAATAAATATTCTTGTTGAGGACGTCCCCAAGCTTTAGCTCGACTGTCAACTCGGTCAAGGTTATCTACGATTACTACTAAGCCTTTTTTCCCTATTGTCTTTAAAGCTGCGATCGCCGGTTGGAGTAATTCTTGATTAATTGCTTCGACGAGTTGATTTTTCTGCGGTCCCAAATACTGGTTAAGCTTTTGTCGTAGTTTAACATCACTTTTTATCCTGGTGGTGATTTCACCAATCCCAAAAGCAAGAGAGAATTTTTCTCCATTGCTTTCATCTTGGGAAGATATACCAACATCCCCTAACCCTGGAATCTTAAATTTTACAGACTGCAAATCACTATTTAAAATATCTACAGCCCCTTGTAGTAATTGCTTAAGTTTACTGACTCGATTGGGATTAATATTGATGTCGATAAGATTTAAACTTTGACTGACACGACGAGCGATCGCCAATAACACATCAGCAGTATCTACATCAGCCATTTCTAGGTCTTCACTAGATTCAAAATAGACTACATGAAAACCCTCTTTTTCCAGTTCAACCTTTAATCTTAACAATTCTGTAGATTTACCACAGCCTATATGTCCGGTGAATAACATACATGTGGGTTCATCTGGGGAAAAAAATGTAATTTTATCCTTTAATTCTGCAATGATTTTACCACCGCGTACAGAGGAAAAATCGATGTAGTACTTTTGGTCTTCTAAATTTTCAATTGCTAAAGTTTTACTGGGGTTTGTAACTTGAAAAAAACGACGTAAATCTATTGTCATAATCTTTGTCTATTAATTTTCTGATATGATCTGACACCTATTCAAATAAAATCCCGATTTAAACAGCAATAAAAATTTCAAGACATACTATGTTATAGATTGTAAATATAATCAATGTAAGTAAGACTTAATACCTTTGATTGATAATTATTGAAGAGTTAAGATTAAGTAAAAATAATATTGTAGAGACGCGATATGTTTCCCTGCGGGAACGCAAAGAAGAACGCGTCTCTATCAGCGAATGCGGATAACCGTTTTGTATGATGTTTTACATCAGTAACACAACTTGTTTTCGTTTAACCTTCGAACTTTTGTCGGTAACAAGCAAACTGCATAGAGAAAGTCGCCATACCAGAAGTCAAGGAGCGTAAATCTTGGGAATACTTAAACATTTGTGCTAGAGGAGCCTCAGCCCGAATCACAGTATAATCGGGCATGATTTGAGAACCTAAAATCAAACCCATCCTGCGACAAAGGTCACCCTGAACTCTTCCCAAAAATTTATTTGGTGTCTCAACCTCTACCAGCATAATTGGTTCGAGTAGATAAGGTTTAGCTTTGGTAAGTGCTTGTTCTAAAGCTTGATGAGCGGCTCTTTGAAATGCAAATTCTGAAGAATCGACAGGGTGATAGGAACCACCATTCAAAATGACTTTTAACCCAGTTACAGGATAACCATCAATTACCCCTGACATCATCACTTCAAGAAAACCTTTTTCACAAGCAGGAATATATTCTTTAGGAATCATACCGCCGAAGACATGATTCTCAAATACAAACTCTTCATCGGATGGTTCAATCCAACCAGAGACATGAGCATATTGTCCGGGACCACCTGATTGTTTTTTGAGTCGGTAGTCAAAACTAGCTTTTTGGGAGATTGTTTCCCGGTAAGCTACAGCCGGATTACCAACATACACTGGCGTTTTGTATTCTCGCTGAATGCGTTCGAGATAAATATCTAGATGGAGTTCTCCCATTCCAGAGATTAAGGTTTCTTTTGTCTCTGAGTCAATGCTAACGTGAAAAGTCGGATCTTCCCGTCGAAAGCGGTTGAGTGCTTTCGCAAGACGCTCTGTATCCTCTTGTTTCTTCGGCGCAATCGCTAGAGAAATAACTGGTTCAGGAACAAAGATTTCTTCTAGGAACACTTGTGAATTCCCAGTATATAAAGTATCGCCAGAGGCACACTCGACACCAGTAAAAGCAATAATATCTCCTGCAACTGCAATATCAAGCTCTTCTCGCTTGTTAGCGTGCATTCTTAATAACCGACCAATTTGGATTTTTTCTCCAGTACGGGAGTTATAAACTCTATCCCCCGATTTTAAGCTACCGGAATAAATCCGAGTATAAGTTAACTGTCCAAACTGCTCTAAAGTCAGTTTAAATACTAAAGCAACTAAAGGCACTTCTGGCTCGGGGTTGATATTTATTCCCTCTATGGTTTTAACTACTTCCCTATCAATGGGAGATGGTAGATACAGATGAATTGCATCCAATAAATTTTGTACGCCTTTATTTTTGAAAGCCGAACCAAGGAGAATAGGAGTAATATTCAAACTCAAAGTTGCTTGACGAATTGTTCGCCAAACTAGTTCTTGAGGAACATCTTCACCTACTAATAATACTTCTGTTAACTCTTCAGAAAATAAAGAGAGGGTATCAAGCATTTCCTCCCGTGCTTCTTGGACTCGATCCAACAAATCTTCAGGAATAGATTTTTTCAACCATCTTTCTCCCTTTTCACCCTCAAAGTAATGAGCCTTCATTTCAATGAGGTCGATAACACCTTCAAATTTATCTTCAGCACCAATAGGATATTGCAGCAAAACAGGATTGAGTTGTAGTTTATCCTTTAAAGCTTGCACAACTTCAAATGGGTTTGCTCCGACTCGATCCATCTTATTGACAAAGGCTAAACGAGGAACGCGATAGCGCTTCATCTGACGATCTACAGTCACCGACTGTGACTGTACCCCAGCCACAGCACATAACACCATGACTGCACCGTCAAGTACTCTTAAAGCTCGTTCGACTTCAATTGTAAAATCCACATGACCTGGAGTATCAATTATGTTGATTTGAGAATCTTTCCAAGTACAAGTAGTAGCAGCTGAGGCGATGGTAATACCATGTTCTTTTTCCAAATCCATGAAGTCCATAGTAGCTCCCTTACCACCTCCCCGAACTTCTCCCACAGCGTGAATTCTACCAGTGTAGAAGAGAATCCGCTCTGTTAATGTAGTTTTACCAGAGTCAATGTGGGCAGATATACCAATATTACGGATACGCGTTCGGGGAATCATAAGACTTCCTTTTTGTTAATTAATTACAACCTCTAAATCAAAAAAGATTTATGTATTATGATTGTATTACATGTTGATATATTTGTCACTAGGGACTGGAGACTTGGGGAAAGTGTGGGGAGTGTGGGAGGATGGGGAAGACTAAATTATACTAAATCCGGATTAATTACCCCTTTTTAGAATGAGAGAGGGAAGTGTGGGAGGTGTGGGAGGTGTGGGGGGGGAAATCCCAAAAAATATAAAGGGATTTTAAAAATCGGATTTGGTATTACTCATTACTGTGCGCTAACATTACTCAAAAAATGCTGATACCAAGTTCCATGAAGTTTACAGAGTGCTTTGGTATTCAAATTCTTAACAAAATAAGGAGAAAAATCTTCTTCTTGTTTTCCAACTTCAAAATCATTGATGTATCGCTCAATACTTGAATTAGGGCTACCTGTATTTTGTTTTATATCTTCTTGACTTAGTCCTTGAAGATACATAGAAAGTACGATGTAGGGCTTACCTTTACTAACTTTTCTTGGTTCAACAAAGTAGCGATAGGGTTTGAGAATATATTCCGTCAAACTGGGAAATGACTTAGCTTTTCTTAGGGTCAAACCTACTCTTCCCGAACGAAAAATCTGATTTTCCTCCTGTATATTTTTTTCCCTGAGGAAAACCGGGTTTTGAGGATCCCAAGCTTTTTTCCCAGCAATCGCTTCATCTAAAGATTTCACATCATCATGATCGCTTGATGCAAGTAAATAATCGACACAGAGAGAAGGTCCACAGATTAACTTTCCTGTTGATGACTCAATGGTACGAAATAATACTCCACAGAACATTTCGCCATCGCCAAAAGTTAAATCTAACCCTTTGAAGCTGCCATTTTTATACTTTCCACCACTGCGATGAAAATACCAACTTCCGCATTCTTTCTGCAGTGGATCTCTGTGAGCAAAGTAGTCGGGATGTTCGGGTGCAAAACAGTAAAATTCAATCTCAATAATTCGGTGCACTTGATTTCCAACAATTAAATCGGAACCATTAAGCAGATAGTTCCCAATTTCTGTAAACCAATTTTGTGCAACACCTTTATCTCGAAGATTTTTGGGTTTTTGTAACAGGGAAAGCCAGGGAGACATTTTAATTTTCTTTAAATAAGAGATATTACTAGTCTCAAATAATAACCCAATTTTATATTTCCAAATTTCAGATGTTCTTTGCCCCTTTAGCCTGCTAATATGGGGTGCCCTGATGAAACCTTAAAATCCAACCGTGGGGCGATGGCGATCGCGTCCAAATAGAACTTCTCCGCGCCCTATTGATAACACCTCGGTATGTAACTGCACTGTTGTATGTGACTTGTGCAACATTTTCGGCAAGCAAACGCGCTTCAAAATCTGGAAGTGGAATTATTGCTTCTATTGGTTGTGCTGAGATCGATAAAGCATCACTTCTGTGATAAATACGACCTGACTTTCCAAATTCAATAAAATCTTCAGCTATAATTTCTTTAATTAACGCAATATCAAAACGCGTTTCCTCGCGCCATAAAGATTCTTCAAGGCGCTCTAGTAAGTTCCGATCCTGTTGGCTAAGTTCCATCGCCGCCAATTTACTACAACTTTAAAATCACAATCAAAAATAATTTATGTATTAGATCTGTAACATATGCTTTCAAGATTGTCATTAGTTATTGTTGATAATGGGCAATAGAATTGGTAATGGGTAATGGGTAATGGGTAATGGGTAATTGGTAATTGGTAATTGGTAATTGGTATAAACCCAAACTCTACAGTAGGTACAGCGCTGACAGCAATCCATTAATTGACAACTACTAACTGTTAGCGGATCCGTAGGTAGCGCAGCTATAGCTATAGCGTGCGCTACCTAGCGTAAGCGTACTGTAAGTATTGCGCATTAACTGATAACCGAAGACTTATTTTTTGAGCGATTTGGGTAACCTAAACAATAAACCGATTTAGGATAACCTAGGAGAAAAAGCTGTGAATAAGACTACCAAAGAGTGGATAAAAATCGTTGCACTTATCCCTCTAATTTTTTCGATCTCTTCAGATACAGCAAGTGCTGAAAATCAAGGTGTCTGTTTTATGGTTACTTCATCTGGGAAGAGCATCAGCTTGGGAAATCTTTGCGGTGTTACCCCTGCAGATACAAGAGTTTTTAGAGTCCCAATTAAACGTCGCAGTGGCAGAACTCCTGTTATAGATGTTACTTTCAATGGCCGTCAGTCTTTTGAAATGATTGTTGATACAGGTGCAAGTAAAACTCTTATTACCCAAGGGATGGCGAGCACTTTAAACCTGACTCCCTCAGGGATCATAAATGCGATTATTGCTGACGGTTCTCAAATCGAACTGCAAACAGGTAAGGTTCGTTCGATTGGCGCGGGTAAAGTTGTTGTAAAAGATGTTGAAGTTGCGATCGCCCCAAAAGCAGAGATTGGACTATTAGGACATGACTTTTTTGGTAATTATGATGTAAAAATTCTGCAAAATATTGTTGAGTTCCATCGCCGGGTTTAACTATTATTATTTTTGAATAATATAATTTCAATTATTTTATTTTATGTTTTGAATTTGAAGTTTGAATTCAATAATAAGTTTTGAAAAATTTACCCAAATTCCATAGATTTCTCAGATTATACCCTGGGAAAATTTTTTTGAATATTGTTTGAATAAAATATCAAAAACGTTGTCTAATGGGAAAAGACGGTAGATATTTAAATAATTCATTATTTGTAAACTTGTAAATTTGTAAACTTGTGAATTTGTAAATTTGTAAATTTGTAAACTTGTAATTTGTGCTTTTTGTTCGGAAAGTGTCGCTAGTGTTACATTGGCATATGCTCTCCTGAGAGTAAAAGTACTTATAAATAGTAATTACTTCTTAAAACATATGCTACTTGTTGCCTAACCCAGTGCTATCCCCAGTTCCTAATCCCCAACTACCTATGAATAATTCACCACAATCTTATGAAGATTGGTCTCAAATATTACAACAATTGTTGGACTATCAATCTCTCGAGCGCACCCAAGCAGCAGAATTAATGCAGGGATGGTTAAATGAATCAATTCCTCCTGAGTTATCAGGAGCTATTTTGTCCGCTTTACAATGCAAAGGTGTTTCTGCTCCTGAATTAGCAGGTATGGCATCTGTTGTGCAAGCCCAATCTTCCCAATCAAGTACCCCTGATTCAAGATATATTAATGCCATCGATACCTGCGGGACTGGAGGAGATGGAGCATCAACTTTTAATATTTCCACTGCAGTATCATTTGTTGCCGCAGCCGCTGGCTTATCTGTCGCCAAACATGGCAATCGTTCTGCTTCTAGTCGTGTCGGTAGTGCTGATGTTTTAGAAGCTTTGGGTATCAATCTCAATGCACCTGCGGAAAAAGTCCGGGCTGCTCTAGAAGAAGTGGGAGTAACCTTTTTGTTCGCTCCTGGGTGGCATCCAGCTCTCAAATCAGTTGCTCAGTTGCGACGAACTTTGAAAATTAGGACGATATTTAATTTGATTGGACCTTTAGTGAATCCCTTACGTCCTAAAGGACAGGTAGTTGGGGTTTCCGATCCCAAACTAGTAAAAATAATCGCTGAGTCACTTCAGTTATTGGGTACTCCAACGGCAATTGTAGTTCACGGGCGAGAAAAACTGGATGAGGCGGGTTTGGCAGATTTAACAGATCTGGCGCTGCTAGCAGAAGGTGAAGTGAAGTTAGCAAGCATCAATCCTGAAGAATTAGGTTTACATTCTGCACCAACAACAGCATTAAGAGGAGGAGATATAAAAGAAAATTGTGAAATTCTGAAAAACGTTTTGCAAGGTCAAGGGACACAAGCACAACAAGATGTGGTTGCATTAAATACTGCAATGGCGCTACAAGTTGGTGAAGCAGTGACTCTAAATAATTATACTGAGGGTATCAAAAAAGCTAAAGAGATTCTGCAGTCTGGGGCTGCTTGGAAGAAGTTGGAACAGTTGGTTGAATTTTTGGAGAAGTAATAATTCTTGGGGAATGAATTGGAGTTTCAATTGGCGGATCGACTTGTGAATCGGACTGTGGGCGTAATTCAACAACGTCACGTTTAATTGTGAGATCGTAATTTCCGAAAAAATCGTGCCCTAGAAGTCCTACTTCTAATTCCTTACCAGCAATTGCTACTGCTACTTGATTTACCTGAACTCCAGCTGTTTCCATGGAATCAACATAGCCAATGGAAAATTCTACAGCTTTGGCACTGGCAGTATTTGCTTGTGCTTTCCCGACAGCTTCAACTCCCAAAGATTTTGCCATATTTTGAGTGATAACTGTCCCAGATGCTCCTGTATCGACAATCATGTCAAATTGCTGATCGCCATTAAAATTAACTTCAATCACCGGAGTTCCACCAACACGCCTTTTAATGGGAACAGTAAAAACAATTTCTTCTCGATCACGTTCTAATTTTTGTCTATCTTGTTGTTGAGCAAAAACTTCTCCTTGATTTTCGGCTTTTGAAGGTATTTTTTGGGGAGATGTTTGTTGTGAGGGAGATGTTTGCTGGGAAGATATTGGTTGGGAAGATATTTGTTGATTAAGATGGGCAGGTGATTTTATTTTCTCAAGAGATAATTCTTCTTTAAAAGAACTTTCTTCTGGAGTTGTTAATGATGGCTGTTTCTTTGATTCAGGTATGATTTGGGGGATATTGAATCCTGCTACCCCTGATATAGATTTTGGTGATCGCGATACAACCACATCCCTGGGTTGTACTAAACGAGCTTGTTGTTGAGCATATTGGATCTGCTGCTGATATTCGGCAATTTTAATTTGTGCCATAGTGTAGTTGATACTTTGCCGTCCAACTTGTTTCAACAAGGCGATCGCATCTTGATATTGAGTAATAACCAGTCGCCAATCATCTCTAGATTGTGCAGTATGACTAATATTTGAGGCATTTGCAGCTTTATCGAGTGCTTGTTCCAATAAATCAAGTCTCGTATTTTGCTCGGAAACAGAATTACTGGCATAGTCAGGGGAATGACCCACATTATTTTGAGTTTTAATCGGGGACGGGTTAAGTCCAGATTCAATTTGAGGGTTAATTTCAGGAGTAGATGTTTGTGTATTGGGCTGATTGTGTCCTAATTTTTGTTGATTTTGAGTTTTCAGACTTTCATTTTCCCTACTACAAGCAATAGTTAATAGTGTTAGCATTGCGGAAAGAAAAAATAAGCCAGAACGAGACAATAGAGGCTGCAGCATAATAAGTTTTAATTTTACCTGGGTATTATTCTTCAAATCTACCTTTGCTTAATTAATTTCAACTTGTGAGATGAGTGAAGAAAATCTGGAGAAGAGTATGAATGAATTTGAAGAAAATTTGGAACCCCGAGAAAACGCGAACGAGAGATATTAAGTGAAGTAACCGGAAAAAATTAATCCTATACAAATCTGACCTTGAAAATGTTCCATTATTATTGGGATTTATCCATATCCTTCATACTTCTCATACTTACTCCTACAAGGTGCGATCCGGATTTATTGTCATTCCCCAATTGGAGAATTACATTTTCCTGAAATACCTCAGAATAATCAACTTTCAAGTAGTAGATAGTCATATATTTGACCAATTTACATCAAACAAAAGTGAGTAAACACGTAAGGAATACAAAGTCAAGTGACTAGCACCATTTGTAATTCAAAATTAAATATTTGATTTTAATTTCTTGGTCCTTAATCTTCTCATTTATAGATTCTTATAGGTTAATTCTTTATTTTTGATTAATTACTTTTAGACATAGGAAATGGTAAACGGAAAACGGAGAATAAGAAATATAGGGCTATGCACAAGTCATTAGTGGACCGTAGCAGCACAGCAATAACTAAAAGCTAAGGGCGTGTCCGTAGAACATAACAGATTGCATCAGAGCTAACAGTTCACGAAACCTTCAGTTCGCGAAAACATATTCCAGGTGTTGTGGGCTTGCAGTGGTGCAAAGCACAGCAAAACAGACCGCACAAGAAGGCGACCAAAAGTTCAATAATCACAGGTTTTAGTATTTATGAATTTCCTGACCTAATTACGTAGGGCTATAGAATAATGCTCCTACAAATCTTATATAAAATGGTGCAATTTATCAGAAACAATTAACTATGGGATAATTAGCATCGAACTGTAAATAGTTGCAGCTAATAATTGCAGCTGATGAAAGGCTTTCATACTCACTTGCTTATGCCCCTGTTTGACGCAATACCTGCTTTGCTCGTTCTCGCAGATGGGACTACTTATCGTGGATGGTCATTTGGTTCTACGGGAACTACCATCGGAGAAGTAGTGTTCAACACTGGGATAACTGGTTATCAAGAAGTTCTCACAGATCCAAGTTACTGCGGTCAGATAGTCGTCTTCACCTATCCTGAATTAGGGAATACCGGTGTTAATCCTGACGACGAAGAATCGGAAAAACCCCAAGTGAGGGGTGCGATCGCACGTAATATTTGTAATAGACCTAGTAACTGGCGATCAACTCAGTCTTTACCTGATTACTTACACAAGCATCAAATACCTGGGATATATGGGATTGACACCCGGGCTTTGACACGTAAAATTCGCGTTCATGGAGCCATGAACGGTGGTATTTCCACAGAAATTCTCGATCCTGGAGAACTATTACTCCGGGTGCAGGACGCTCCCAACATGAATGGTCTAAATTTGGTGAAGGAAGTAACAACTTCCACTGTTTATGAATGGGACCAATCAACTGCTCCTAGTTGGGAGTTTAATTCAGAATTACTTCAACCAAACAAAAAACAAGAAACTTTTACAGTCGTAGTTTTGGATTTTGGGATCAAGCGTAATATTCTACGACGTTTAGCTAGTTATGGTTGTCGGATCGTTGTCGTTCCCGCACATACATCAGCAGCAGAAATTCTCAATTACAAACCAGATGGTATTTTTCTGTCCAATGGACCCGGAGATCCATCTGCTGTGAGTGAAGGAATTGAAACAGCTAAAGAACTGTTAAAAAGTCAAAAACCAATGTTCGGTATCTGTATGGGACATCAAATTATTGGTCATGCTTTGGGTGCTGAGACTTTTAAACTCAAGTTTGGTCACCGTGGTTTAAATCATCCTGCTGGTCTAAAGCAAAAAGTAGAAATCACCAGTCAGAATCACAGCTTTGCAATTGAAAAAGATTCTGTACAAACAGCAGAAATCGAAATTAGCCATTTGAACTTGAATGATTCTACAGTTGCGGGGATGCGTCACAAAAATTTACCAATATTCTCCGTACAATATCATCCCGAAGCGAGTCCCGGTCCACACGATGCTGATTATTTATTTGAGAAATTTGTTCAAGCAATGCATGCTGCTCGTCATTCAGATAAAGTTGAAATCAGTTAAAGGTGAGCCTAATTGGGGATTTATACAGGATTACAAGTAAGTGAGGTATATACAACTAAAAACCTAAACTACTAAAAACCTAAAAATTATGTAGGTGTCAAACAGCTTCCATTCCTGGTTTCTGTTAACAAATCGGTGGGTCTGCAAAGTGGAGTAAAGAAGGCGCACAATTCTGCTATAAGATAAAAATGCCTTATTGTCCGACAGGGAGGGAGCAAAATTAACTCGATAAATATGAGAAATTTATACCAAACTTTAAGGATTACAAATTTCCTCATGACCCCCAAATGTTTGACTGAAATGTTTTAAATGTTACTTGCGGTTTACAATCAAGTCTTTAAGAGATGTAGACAAGATGCACAAAAAACATCTATACTGGAGCGTTTGTAATTTAATAAGGAGGGAGTTATTGCTGAGCCACTGAATCTCACCGTCAGCCTGAGAGGTACTCGCGAAGTCAGGGATAGTTCTCAGTTATTCCGCCTCACAGGTCTATTAGATGCTTTTTCCGAGCCAACATTTCGAAAAGTGTTGGGAACCAAAATGGATGAAGGACCAAAGCACATTATTTTGGATCTCTCACAAATCGACTTTGTCGATAGCTCCGGTCTAGGTGCTTTAGTACAGCTAGCCAAGCAAGCACAGACTTCTGGAGGCACTTTTCAAATTGTTACTAATGCTCGTGTAACTCAAACTGTCAAGCTAGTTCGCTTAGAGAAGTTTCTTGCCTTACAACCATCGGTTGACCAGGCTTTAGAAAATATCAAGTAGTTTTACTCCCTTGAGTAAATGCTTAGTATAGCTATCCGATCCCAGAATCTGGATAGCTTAATTTTTTTCAAAATTCGATTCGATCTAGTATTATGTCTAAAGTTTAATATCCGACTTAAATATTTGTGTTTACATAATTAACTAAAAAATTCTGACAAGATTCTGAAAAGATTTTAGAAAATCTCTGGGAACATTCTAAAAAATTTCTGGAATATTTTTGGGAAAATTCTGAAAAAATTCTGGAAAATTTTTGGAAATTTATCATCAAAATCTCTCCCAAGTTCTTATTGTCGAGCTAAAATGATTTGAAACAACTCTTTTAACTGCGATTATCCTTGGTAGAGTGTCGCGGCAGTATTTTAATAATTTTTTTTATCTGACAAACAATCTTCTTGATTTAATTAAAGGGACAGTTATCTTGTGACATTAAAGGGGGAAGAGCACTTGGGGAAAAAAGACGAATCTCCGAGGAAACACTCATCGACGTGTGAAACGCTCGCGAATAAACTAGAGCAATTCTCCAACATGGTAGATCGGTCACAGTTGCAGCGAATTTCTCCTACAGCACTGGCATATTTGGGAGATGCAGTTTATGAACTCTATGTTCGGACTTTTTATCTCATTCCCCAAAAGCAAGCAAAAACTTACCACCATTTGGTGGTCACACAGGTGAGGGCAGAAACTCAAGCTAAATTACTGCGATCGCTCTGGGAGTATTTAACTGCAACTGAGTTGGAGATCGTCCGTAAAGGTCGTAATGCGGCTACGGGACGTCCCAAACGTTTAGATCCCCAAACTTATCAACAAGCAACAAGTTTAGAAACTTTAATCGGCTATTTATATCTAACTGATATTCAACGTTTAAATGAATTATTAAACAAACTGAATTTGGAGAACTAAACAGCTATCACGATTTCGGAAAACTAAATTGATGCATTCGCTCAAGCGGTGTTTCTACTGTGTAGATGTATGACTAACAAATCAAAAAAAATCAAATCCGAACGCCCAAAAAATGGTCAGCCCTTAAAAATTAAAGGT
Source organism: Mastigocoleus testarum BC008 (assembly GCF_001456025.1). Taxonomy (GTDB): domain Bacteria; phylum Cyanobacteriota; class Cyanobacteriia; order Cyanobacteriales; family Nostocaceae; genus Mastigocoleus; species Mastigocoleus testarum. The sequence goes on along the minus strand of NZ_LMTZ01000001.1, from coordinate 92,180 downwards.
AAGCGAATTGTTTCCCGTAACTCTGGAAAACCACGCAATAATGAATCGAAAAAAGAACGGACTCATAACGATGGACTGCGGGAACGAAATTCTAACTTCCAGCCCTCTAACAGGACAACAAACCCAGAAATGAGGGATCGAGAAAATCAAGATTTGATTTACGGACGTCATCCCGTACTTACAGCTCTGGAAAACAAGCGTCTTCTCAATCGTATCTGGATTGCTCCCCGTCTTCGCTACGATCCTCGTTTTCATTCGTTAATTTTACAGGCAAAGGAAAATGGCAGTATTGTTGATGAAGTTGAACCAAAGCGCTTGGATCGAATCACCCATGGAGCAAATCATCAAGGTGTAGCTGCGCAGGTCGCACCCCATGAATATCTAGATTTGCAAGAATTACTCGAAAAAATAAAATCTGTATCCGATCCCGTAATTATTGCTGCTGATGGAATTACCGATCCTCACAACTTAGGAGCAATTATTCGCACAGCTGAAGCCATCGGCGCTCAAGGTTTGGTGATTCCCCAGAGGAGATCTGCCGGAATTACTTCTACAGTAATAAAAGTTGCAGCAGGCGCATTAGAAAACTTTCCCGTAGCGAGGGTAGTTAACCTACACCGTGCATTAGAAGAATTAAAATCAGCTGGTTTTTGGATTTATGGCACTGATGATTCAGCAAGTCAATCTTTACACACAGTTAATTTTAATGGTGCAATAGTTGTGGTAATTGGTTCCGAAGGAGAAGGTCTGAGTATGTTAACCCAACGCTCCTGCGATTTCTTGGTATCCATTCCGACAATGGGTAAAACTCCTAGTTTTAATGCTTCCGTAGCATCGGGAATGGTTCTGTATGAAATTTATCGTCAACGTTGGTCAAATACACTGCATTTAGATTAACTACAACTGGTTACCCGCTCAAATTTGAGTCAAAAACTAAATTTGAGCCAAAACATTAGTAACCAAGAATGTTTTGAAAAAGTTCGGGTAACAGAGTATAAAGAAATGTAAAAGCAACAACAAAAAATTTAACAAACTCCAACCAGATTTAGTAAGTTACCAGGAAAACTATGAGTATGATTTGGAATAATTTCAAGGAAGTATTAACCAATGTTGCCCAAGGTGTTGGTATGGCTTGGTGGGTAGAAGTACATACCCAACATCCTAAGTGCACCTATTACTTTGGTCCTTTCCTAGATGCAACAGAAGCAAAAGCTGCAATGAAGGGTTATGTAGAGGATTTAGAAGCCGAGGGAGCAATAGGAATATATGTAAACGTCAAGCGCTGTAAACCAAGTGCATTAACAGTTGCAGATGACTTGGGGGAATGGGTTGACCGCAAAGTAAAGCCTGTCTTTAGCGGTCAACTTTAATTTGCTTGATAGGGCTACATGAAATAGGCAATCAATAGTCCTTGGTAGATAGAAATACTTTTTCTGCTGAGGCTACTGATTGCAAACTACTGACAGATTTTCTCCCAGCCAATTATCAATATCTCCTAGGACTTGTCCGGGAATTTCCCAAGGGAACAAATGGGCCGTTTGAGGATAGCATTTATACTTACAATTGCTGAGGTTTTGTGAGGTTTCTAAGCTACTTAGGGCGGTGATATGACGGTCTGCAGCACCAGTTAGCATTAGTGAAGGGGATCGTATTTGGTATAAATCCGGTATTCGATTCCGGTCAGTTTTGATCGCTCTGTTTAAAGCTCGAGTTGCAAAACTAGAAGTTTGTAAATAGGCTGGTACGGCATACTTTGCAATATAGCTATAGGTACTGGGAGTATGTTGATTAATTAAATAACGGAAAAGAGATTTTTTACCAAAAGTTTGAATATTCCAGTCCCAGCCTGGTTTTACGTAATTTAATAGTGCGGCAATACCAGTAAATAAATTATCTTGTAAAGAAATTGGTGGATGATTGCTGCGGGGTTTTGCAGCAGTTGCAACAAGGATTAGTCCTGTTACTCGGTGTGGTAGTTTTAACGCTAATTCGATCCCCACGATACCACCCAGGGACCATCCCAGAATTAAACATTTTTTTATTTGTAAGCGATCTAAAAGTTCTTCAAGATCCTGTAAGTGGTCTGTCATTACAAAATCTTGCTTGGTTCGACTTTTTCCATATCCCCGTAAGTCGGGAGCAATGGTTTGAAAGTGTTGTGATAGATGTTCGGTAAAGACTGACATGCTATTACCGGAACCAGGATGACCGTGTAAGCAAAGAATGGGAAAACCTTTTCCTTGAATATTAACGTTAAGGTGCATTGGTGATTGGCGATCAGGGATTAGGGATTAGGGATTAGGGATTGGGAAGATAGATCGAAAAATGTAAAAAAATAAGTTATCTATCAACTCGTACATTTTATAACCCTTAAATATTAGAGATTTTAGCAAAAGCGAGAAAAAGTGCTAATTTCCTTCATTTTGAGGGGGTTTAAGTAATTTTGAATTTTGACTTGAATTTAATATCATACAAAATCCGATTTTTCAAACCCTTTTGTTTTTTGCGATTTCCCCCCCACACTTCCCACACTTCCCACACCTCCCCACACTTCCCACACTTCCCACACCTCCCCACACTTCCCACACTCCCCACACTTCCCTCTCATTCCAAAAAGAAAGGCGTAATTCACCCAGATTTAGTCTCAGGGGTTGACAGTTTAGCGGTAAGTGTTAATTGTTAACTGTGAACAATTACCTATAAACTCTGGATTTTTGAATGGAACCAAATACTCAACGTAAAAAATCTGGCTGGATAGATCGATTTCTCGCTTTTATCGAAATACTAGGAAATAAATTACCCGATCCCATCACATTATTTTTTATATTATCCCTCGCGGTAATTATAATCAGTGCGATCGCTGCTTGGCTACAAATATCTGTAGTTAATCCAGGAGACGGCAAAACGATCTCTGCGGTATCTTTACTCACCCCTGATGGGATCCGTCAAATATTTACTAAAGCGGTTGAGAACTTTACTGGGTTCAAGCCCCTTGGTATTGTTTTAGTTGCAATGTTGGGGGTTGGTGTTGCTGAATACACGGGTTTACTTTCGGCTTTACTCAAACAACTAGTATTAATTGCGCCAGGAAAATTCATTTGTCCTTTCCTTGTATTCGCTGGTGTAATGAGTAATATCGCAGCCGATGCAGGATATGTGGTACTCGTACCCCTGGGAGCAGTAATTTATCTTGCATATAATCGTCATCCTCTAGCTGGTTTAGCTGCTGTGTTCGCAGGAGTATCCGGTGGATTCAGTGCTAATTTAATTATTAATCCTCTCGATCCCTTACTTGCTGGTTTATCCCAAAGTGCAGCACAATTAATAAAACCGGAGTATCAAGTAAATGCTACCGCCAATTATTACTTCATGGTGGTGTCCACTTTCTTAATTACTGGGATCGGTTGGTTTGTTACCGAAAAAATTATTGAACCGCGTCTGGGTAGTTACGATCAAGAAGAAGAAGCCCAAATGCAACAACTTACCGCAGCAGAAAGAAAAGGTTTGCGTTGGGCGGGATACACTTTACTTGCATTTACAGTTTTGATTTCGACGCTAGTATTACCAAGTCAAGGAATTTTACGCGAACCAAAAACATTTACCCTGATTCCTTCACCTTTCATTAACAGTATTGTATTTATTATCGCCTTACTATTTTTGATAACTGGAATCGTTTACGGTAAATTTTCCGGCAGTATCACAAATGACAAAGATGTTGCTAAAGCCATGAGCAATTCAATGTCATCAATGGGATATTACATTGTTTTGGCGTTTTTTGCCGCACAATTTATTGCTTATTTTTCTTGGAGTAATTTAGGAATAATTATGGCGGTAAATGGTGCGAATTTTCTTAAAGCAACCGGTCTTACGGGGGTGCCATTATTGATATTATTTATTTTAGTGAGCTTAGTAATTAACTTATTTGTAGGTTCAGCATCGGCCAAATGGGCAATTATGGCTCCCGTGTTTATACCAATGTTTATGTTGGTTGGTTATTCACCAGAATTAATTCAAGCAGCTTATAGAATCGGTGATTCCACAACAAATATTATTACACCATTAATGCCGTATTTACCGGTAGTATTAGCATTTGCCCAAAAGTATGACAAAAGTTTAGGTTTAGGTACATTAATTTCTCTGATGTTACCCTATTCAATTGCATTTTTTGTTGGGTGGATAATTTTATTTATTGCTTGGTTTATATTTGGTTTACCTTGGGGACCGGGAGTCACTTCAGTTTATGGTTGAAGAAATTGAATTGCTAATGTTAAGACAATAGCAAGGATCGCAAAAGGATATATTTGGGATCTTAATAAGATAGATGACTGCGTATTTTATCTCGATGTCTTCCTAACTTACCGATCGCCTGTTTTTCTAACTGTCGTACTCGTTCGCGGCTCATATCCATATGTTTCCCAACTTGTGCTAAAGTTAGCTCTTTCCCATCTACTAAACCAAAGCGTAAGGTTAAAACTTTCCGTTCCTGAGGGGTTAACTTTAATAATAATTTATTAATGTCTTCACTTAGTAATTCTCGGTCAACATAAAATTCACTTGAAAGTCCCTCATCTTTCAAAATATCTTGTAATTCTATATCTCTTTCCGAACTAATCGATGTAGCTAAAGATATTGGTTGACGAATCAAAGACAAATATTCTCGAATTTTTTGTGGTTCTAAAGATAATGCTTGGGCTATCTCTGCTACCTTTGGAGTACGACCTAATTCTTGAGATAACTTCGTTTGAATTCGCTTAATTTTGTTTAACTTCTCTGTGATATGAATCGGTAAACTGATGGTGCGTCCTTGTTGGGCTATTGCTCTTGTAATACCCTGACGAATCCACCAATAAGCATAAGTTGAAAACTTATATCCTCGAGTTGGATCGAATTTTTCTACCCCACGCTCTAATCCTAATGAACCTTCTTGAATTAAGTCTAAAAATTCCATATTACGCTTCTGGTATTTCTTCGCGACATACACTACCAGTCGTAAATTACTCCGGATCATTTTTTGTTTTGCTATTCGTCCTTGCTCGAACTGTTTTAATAGTATTTCCTGACTCAATTGCATTTTATCAGCCCATTGTGAAATTGTTGGTTCATGATTTAATTCAAGCTCCAAATTCCTCTTTCCTTCAAGCAAAATCATCATCTGTTGGACTTGTTTCCCATAACAAATTTCTTGTTCGTGGGTTAAAACTGGTATACGCCCAACTTCACGAAGATAACTTTTAACAATATCATTTGATGAATGATATTTTTCTTCTGTTTGAGTGCCGCTGATAGAATTACTTTTAGTCTTTGTAATATTCATGATTCAACTGTTTTTTGTAGATAAATTGGATGTTTATTTACAATCAAAAGCTAACCTAGAGCGTACAAATTGGTTTTTCTTAGTAGCGCTTTAGGGCTAAAGCGCTATTACAAACAAGTTATGATTTTTCTTACCAAGAAAGGCAGAAGTACGACGGCAGAAGGCAGAAGGCCTGTGCCGTAAGGCTTCTGGTGACCGGAGGGAGCAAGGGTTTAAGGCCCCCACCAAAATGAAATTTGGTGGTCTGCAATTGGTAGTGGGTCGGTTAGCGCAGCGTGACCGCAGGTCTAGCCCCTACCAATTGCTCCATAAAAGCCCTCTGCCTCCTGCCTTCTGCCTTCTTCACTAACCTACTTATCGCTCTACTAGAGATCTATAATGCTGTAGAAGGAATATAGTCTTCCTTGAAAAATTCAACTGTAGAAGTAATTTTTTCAACAATACTTGAGCCATATTTTTCGGCACTTCGAATTGCAGTTTCAAAGGCAATTACTTTTGTATAATCGATACCGATCACATCTGCGGGTGAAAGTTGATAAATTCCAGAGGGTAAACATAAAGAATTCTGAAAAACAAATAGGTAACTAATGACAGAACCCGTTTTTGTCTCGAATTGATAACCGATGGTGCTGCCAATTTTACTATCGTTCTCTGTAAATAGTTCGTTACATGCTATGGAGTCAACTAACTCTGATAAATTAAAATTGACTTGACGTTTGGTATTAACTAAAACAGCTTTAGTTCCTATTTTCTCAACTTGTGCCCAATGAAAATAAGATTGCCTTTGACCAGATTGCCATAAGAGTTTACGAGTACAAGTTAGACCTGTAACCTTATGGGCTTTGATATCAAGCCATACTTGGTCTACACGACCAATCTCTTCTTTACTTTCAATATCGATTACTGGTAGATTTAGTAACTCGCTTCTACGGATTGCTGTCAATTGGATATCCATAAATAACTCGAATATTTTTGAGATAGAGTTGGAAAATTTGGTGTTACAGAATTGGCGAGTGAATCTAAAAATGAATTCTCTGAATTTTGTAGTTAAGGTTTAACTCACCTTATGGCTAATGCACATGGCTCTCTCCGCCGAAACCACAGGCTATAGCCTGACTGCAAGGTAATTACCTATAGTCGCAAAGCACTTAGGATGGGAGGTTAGGGGGAATCAAACCATCCCCCAATTAAGAGCAATTCCGAAAATTTATGAGGCTTTAATTTTCGATTTGGAACTAGCCTGAGTTGTTACTAAGCGCCCAAGCCAGTTTTTCAACAGTCCAGAATTACTAGATGGTAATGGGAGTGATGGTTGTTGAAGTAGTTGGATATAAAGCTCGTTTAATTGTGATCCAACTTGCTCCCAACTAAAGTATTCTTCAACCTGCTTTCTTGGGATCTCTGCTAAGTTTTTTTGCCATTCGGGGTTGTCTAAAATATTATCAATTGCGTTTGCGATCGCAAATTTATTTTGTCCTTGAGCTGATAAACCAGTTTCTTCTGAAACAACAGTAAGGTCTAAAGCTCCTGGGTTAGGAATACAAGCAAGCCTTTTCATGTCAACACTGGAAGGCAGGATCTTGATATTTTTGTAGGAAGAAGCCAAAGAATATATATCTTTTTGCTCTTGTGGAGTAGTAGCTACAATGTAATCTGCGGTCTGCAAACAAGCTTTCTCTGCATGTAGGCGAATGTTGTTAACACAAGCAAACCTTTCTATTGGTTCATATTTATCATTAGCAAGAGAATGATATGTATGAATTAGCTTTAAACTTTGGATTTTTTTAAGTTTCAAACCAACCCAACCTGAAAGCCAATAATTAGTGTGAACTATCGGATAATAAATACCCTTCTGTTTCTGAAAATCTAAAATTGCATTTGTGAAAGCCGGTAAGTAACCAAAAATCCAATCGCGGGAAATATATTTTTCTGGTCCAGCTTTGAGGCGAATCGTCCGGCAGTTAGGTCTATGTTCTACTATGTTTGCTTGGTTGGGGTCAACTTTGCGGGTAAACATATCCACTTGCCAACCTTTTTGAGCTAAAATTTCTCCCAATTGGCGCACATAGAGATTTTGTCCCCCACCTTCTTCCGTAGGATTCTCAAGCGCTGGATCGTCATAAACAGAAATTAAAGCAATATGTTGTCGATAGGGGAAAGCCATTGCTTATGCCTTAAATTGTAATAAATTTATCTGTTACGGATGTGAGTTGATGTTGGTAAAAAATACTGGTAACTGTAAGAGCAAGCTGTGATTAAATTAAGCAAGCTCAAGAAATTCAGTATTTTTTGACACTCTATTTCCACAGCAAAGTATTAGTCATTTCATAGGTAACCTGACTAATTTTCACTATTTGTTGGATGAGTGTGGATTAGTCTCATAGCAATATCAAGAGATAGTAGTTGAAATGTACTACAATCATCTATTTCGAAAAATCCAAAACCTCTAAGATCGCCTGGATTTTAGACTCCTTGCGCAATCATCAAAGTGTATATAGTTATAATCAAAATTCAATAAGTATCTAGGTACCCAAGAAATTTACTCTGGGTAGCTTATTCAAACTGACTTTATGTATTTAAGTATCCACCAAGAGCAGGTAGATAAGCAATCTTTTTGCCGTACAACACCCGGTCTTCGATTTCTTCTCTCAGACGCTGTCGACTATAGGCAAGCAGAAAGTAAAATTCTAATTAAACCCTCTTGTGTTACCCGTTAACTTACCTTTATTTTCTCCTCCTGTGGAAGATAGTATATTTAAATAATTTGTTCTTCCTAACCTCTCATCTTAGCCGATCTTCAGCAAAAGTAATACAATGTGTGACACTTCGCATATTGGCACAATATAATTCTTGCTAGATGATGCAACAAACAGATTGTGTAACAACTTACTCAGAAGAATTCGTAAAGAACTTTAAAAGAAATCACAAACTTAGACAAAAGCAAGGGAAAATTTGTATAGAGGCGCTAGCAAGGAACTAGGGTAAATAAAACAGCTACAACTTGTTCTTCGCTTTAGTATGTTTTAGCTGAGGGGTTTTTGCAAAAAGTGTCTAAGAGCTTTTCTGCATCAAAATCTAATTCATCCATAGAATTTAGGCGCAGAATATTATTCTCACTAATTTGGTTCTTAATGTTACCTGTAGTTCCATTAATACAAGCCAGTATCTTTTTATCAACTACTTCTAGGAAGCAAGATTCAGAATGTCCTAAACCCACCAAGGTATACTATCTTACGGTATTGCCGGAAATATCCAAGCAAGTAATCAAGCTAAATCCACCAGCAAGAAAGATTGTAATAGCTGTAAAACCAGGTGATGTTGCCATTCCCTGTGGCTGTAACCTGAAAATTTATACTTGCGTATCAGGAAAAAATCTGAATATCACTGCAGAACCAAGTAATCTAATTCAGGAATTTTGGGTACAGAATCCTCTCTCTCACAATGTTCGTCTCACCATTACTGTTTATGAACATTAATAACATTCGACTTCATCAATTTTAAAGTGATAAAAATTTTTTCTCGTCTCAAAATAATTAGACAATTTTATAATTAGACAATTTTATAATCAGACAATTTTATAATCAGACAATTTTTTTCAATTCTCTATCTCGATCTGGATAAATATGTTTCCTGCTGTTATGGATGCTCAATTAGCTCTAAGTTTTGTAATCAGTAATTTACCAAGTAATAGTATCTTTAATATAGCTAAGATTATTTGTTTAGTTGGTATAGTTGGAATAGTTACGATTGCTGTTAGTATTTTCCTTCCTAAAATTAGTGAGTCAGTCACCGAGCGCTTAATTTCCCTTCAATTTCAAGAAGTTTATCAGCAGGTATTGACACCTTATCAAAATCAGATAATTTTGGTAGTGTTACTAACAATTATTGACATCATCATTTTACTTTCTCCCTTAGAAGAATGGCTAAAATTATTTGAATTTATCTTTGGACTCGTAATCGCAATTATTTTCATTTGGTTAGCGCTGCGTATATTTAGACAATTTTTTGATGTTTATTTGCTTAATGCAGCCCTGAGGACTCAAAGAAAATTAGATAGTGAGATTTTAATTCTCGCAAAATTTTTGGCTAATGCTACTATCGTTTTAATTATTATTTTTCTATTTGCTCAAACACATAGAATTAATTTAGTCGGTTTGTTAGCAAGTTTGGGAATTGGAGGTTTAGCAGTTGCTTTTGCCGCTCAAAAAACCTTAGAACAATTGTTAGGGGGTGTTGTACTTCATCTGGATCGTCCTTTTGTTATTGATGATTATGTACACTTACCTGATCGCACCTTTGGTAGAGTTGAGTCCATTGGTTGGCGTTCTACAAAGATTCGTACTTCTGGTAAAGGTAGTTTAGTTATTATTCCAAATAATATCCTTACTCAGGTTAGTATTGAAAATTTGACTAATGCTAAAAAGGTAATTTCCTTAATTTATTTGACTTTATATAAGGCTATATCTCAAGAAGAAAGAGCTTTAATTCGTCAAGTAATTTTGGATAGCACTAAAGATATTTTTGGCTTAGATAATCGTATTACAAAAGTAAATTTTAAAGATATAGTTGATGACTTAGATCAAAATATTGTAGAAGCACAAGTTACTTTATTTTTACTAGGTTCGGGAGAAATATCAATGGAATTACGCAAGCAACTCCTGGATATCGCTAGACAAAATATTAGTTATAAATTAAAGGAATATGGCATCATCTTTGATATCAAAGAGAAAACTATCAATGTCTCTTCACCTATTAATTTATAAAAATTAAATACAATGGATATAGAATCGATACTAAATGATTTTATTCGTTTTGACGAAGAAGCTCAAAAATTTTTAGTTATTCTAGGACTGAGACTAGTAATATTCCTAATACTTGTAATATTTTCTTTACTATTAGGTCGCTATACACTCTTACTTGTTAGGCTGATTGTTAAACAATTATTTCCAAAGAAATCCATAAAAATTTACGAGAATTTACTTGACCCTTTAGGTCATTTAATTAAACTGACAGGTACACTTCTTCTGTGGAATTTTTGTTTAAAAATAATTTCTAGTTATCAAAATCTATATCAGTTTTTAAAGTTTTTTATTGACTTGGGATTGATAGTCAGTATTGCGTGGCTTGTGTCTCGTTTATTTAAACAGTTTGTGCGTATTTATGGAGTTGTTATAATTGACAAACTAGGAAAGTCTGCAGATGATTTTATTTTAGTTGCTGAGACTGTTTTCAATGTTATTATTGGATTCACTGCAATTGTATTTTTTGCCCAAACTAATAATGTAAATTTGCTGGCTTTAATTACTGGCTTGGGTATAAGTGGTATTGCGCTTGCTTTTGCTGCCCAAAGAGTTTTAGAACAATTATTAGGTACAATTGTATTATACTTAGACCGTCCTTATGTTCCAGGAGAATATATCCGCGTCAATTTTAATCCTCATGCTGAAGATATATACGGTCGAGTAGAATCAATAGGCTTGCGTTCGACAAAAATTCGACTAGCTGCAAAAAATACTCTTTTAATTGTTCCTAATTCTCTGATGGCAACTAAGGATATTGAAAACATTACCAGGGGTAAAAAGGTAATGGTACTACTCTATCTAGATTTTGTTCGAGTATTGGAAAAACATCAGCAATCTTTCGTGGTCAAAGTGATTCAAGAAAGCACTAATGCTGTATTTGGTATCGACCCCGGTAGTACGGAGATTAATTTTTTTCAAATTGACGAGAGACCTGGAAGTCGTGCGAGGATAACTTTTTTTATCTTAGGTTCAAGTGAAGATTCTACTCAACTGCGTAAGCGTTTATTAGAGTTAGCCAATACAAAAATTTCTCAAATGCTTGAGAAAAATGGTATAAGATTCTCAATCAGTGAACCAACAATTTATGTAGATTCACCAATTCCAATTTAATTATTGAAAATTTTGGTTTGTTTACGATTACGTTTTACAAATAACTTATTTTGTTCGGTTCAGTTAAACCCTATGATTATTAAACTTCTGTCTTAGTTGTAAATGAAACGTTTGAGTAAAATCACCAGGAAAAAAAACTTCCTTAAATTTCAAGCTCTGAAGTTTTTTTTTGCAGTCATAGCTTTATGTATATCACTATTTATTGTTCCATTTTCAGGTAGCTACGCCCAAGCACCAGCAAACCCTACGCCAAATGTAACCACAACTCCAAATTCTAACCCTGAAGCGATGGGAGTAATACTTGGAGGAGAAAAACTTTTTGATATTCGAGCAGGGGTTGGGGCTTTTACAGCAGAGGAACGCGCCAGAGCTGTAACAAATCGTTTAAAAGCGATCGCAGAAGACCCAACAGTCAAAGTAAACACATTTGCTGTGGATGATAAACCCGAAACTACTAATTTAACTGTGGGAAATCGGGTACTGTTAACGGTAACCGATGCGGATGCTAGAGCTTTTGACCAAACACGACAAGCACTAGCAAGAAGCTATCTAGCAAAAATTCAGACACAAGTAGTTCAATATCGTCAAGAACGCAGTCCAGAATTTATACGTCAAGGAATTATCAATACTGCGATCGCCACAGTAATATTTTTAGCGACATTAATTTTATTTGCTTTCTTATTCCCCAAACTTTATACCCAAGTCAATACTTTCGGGAGCACGAGAATTCCCGCATTGCGAATTCAAAATTTTGACTTGTTACCTGCAACTCGAATTTCCTCGTTACTAATTTCCATACTCAAGTTCCTAAGATGGATTTTAACCTTGGGAGCTTTAGCGTTTTATATACCTTTAGTTTTAAGTTTCTTTCCTTGGACTAAACAATTTGGAAGACAGGTTTTTCAATACTTTGTCAAAGCTGCTGTAACCTCTTGGGAAGAATTTATCAAGTATCTACCAAATATTTTTGCTTTATTTATTGTTATTTTTGTTACTTTTTATTTAATTAAACTGCTTGGCAATTTCTTTATAGCAATTGAACGTGGTAACCTGACCATTCAAGGTTTTTATCGAGAATGGGCAAGACCAACTTATAAATTGTCTGTCTTTTTAATGATAATTTTAGCTGCAGTAGTAGCTTTCCCTTATTTACCAGGATTTGGTTCTCCAGCTTTTCAGGGAGTTTCTTTGTTCCTAGGTGTACTTTTTTCCTTAGGTTCCACAGCTGTTGTCGCAAATATAGTTGCTGGGATTATTTTGATTTACACCAGAGCATTTCAAATTGGCGATCGCGTGAAAATTGCTGATGCGATTGGGGATATTGCAGAAAAAACTTTGTTAGTTACGCGGATCCGAACGATAAAAAATGTTGTAATCACTTTGCCCAATTCTACGGTTTTAACGAGTCAAATCGTTAATTATAGTGCGGCTCAGTCCGATCCCGAACATCCACCGCTAGTGCTTCACACTAATATCACTTTGGGCTACGATGTACCGTGGCGTAAAGTCCATGAAGTCTTGATTGATGCAGCAAAAGTAACACAAGATATTCTTACTGAACCAGTACCTTTTGTATTGCAAAAAAGTTTAGATGACTTTTATGTCAGCTATGAGTTAAATGCTTATACCAAACGTCCTGCTATTATGGCGCGAATTTACTCGGAATTGCACCAAAATATTCAGGACAAATGTAACGAAAATGGTATTGAAATTCTTTCTCCCCACTACTCTGCGATCAGAGATGGTAATCAAATAACTATTCCAGAAAGTTACCTTCCTGCAGATTACACCCCACCAGGAATAAGAATTTCCCCCTTAAATGGGATATTTAATTACCTTAATAATCAATCTCAGTCTTCATCTACTCAGAAAACAACTGAAGGAAAAGATTAAGTTTATTTGATTTATCTGAAAGGGATATCTGCGTAATTAATTTATTAGTAGCTGCCTATTAGCACTTTCCAAGATTAAAATGGAAATCACATCAATTTAATAAATCACTAATAAATCATTGCAACAGATTTTCCGTGCGGTGTAGCTGCGCTTAAACTGCAGGTGCGGCTCAGCCTCTGTCCAGTCTTTCAAGAAAAAACCCCTTTCTTTAAACTTGATTTCCTACAAATTGAGTTTCCAAAATAACCTCGTATTTCTTAGCATCATCCTAAGTAGGGCTTGCTGTTCGCACAGCGTAGCGTTAGCTAAAAAAGTAGAGTTTCGCGAATCTAGAAGCCACACAGCGTACAAAATATTAGTTTCGTCCTTTGGTTTCTAATTTACCTAAAGATATCAGGGAATAAAGTGCAAGGTTTTTGAGACTATAAACATTATTTCCTTGCACTTGTTTGACACAAAAAAGCTTAAAAACCTTGTCTGTTATAGGTTTAAGTTTTATTCAGTAAGCCCTAAGTAACAGATTCGTATTAAGCAATAAATCGATAACTAGAGATCATTATCGGAATTATCAAAAGATTGGGCGACGAAAGTCTGATTTGAGGATTTTGTTGTTAATCGAAGTACTGCATTGAATCGAGAGGTATCTCCATTTACTATTGCAATTCTTTCAGCTCTGATTTGTCGTTTCGATTCTAGGTATTCTTTTATTGTTTGAAAACGAGCCAGTAAAATTTCTTTGGGTTCGTCAGCTTGTCTGTGAGTAGTTACTTGTAAACGTAAAGCCGACTGTTGTTGTAAGATATCTGCGACCCGATCCAATCTTTGGATATCTATTTGAGTAAGTTGAGATTCATTACGGGTAAATGATATATCTCCCACCGCAGGAGAAATTCTGTTCATACTGACCATCGCAGATGGATAAGCCAATCTGGTTTTAATGTCATCCGCTAATAACAACTGAGCATCCGAACTAATGTCACGTTCGCTTAAATATATGACCTGGACTTTTAATGGTGTAGTGGGAGTAGTAGTAACCTCATAATTAACTATTTCAGCTGGTGGTGGTAATCGCAGACTGCTCATAGCTGTTTGTATTTCTTGAGTGAAATTAGCATGTAGCTGAGCAATTGTAACAACTGCTGGTTCTACTGTTTCTGGTTCCTGCTGCGGTAAAGAGCGAATTACCTCATTGGATGCTGTAGGGATCTCAATTAATTTGAGAGTTAATAATTCTGGTAGCTTATTCAAACGCCGAGCAAGTTTTTTTACATAACTATTTTGTTCTTCTGGTGTGTACAACTTACTAGTAAAAACCTGAATTTGAATGAATAATCTCTGCTCTTTTGGTCGGGTTTCCATTCCACCAATAAAAGAACGCGGCTCACCATTTGGTAAATTAGCAAAATTTTCTTGCCATATCTCCTTTACTGCTGAATTAATCGAATTTTCCTCTTGTTGGCGCGCAACTTCTCGCTTTAGCTGCCTAAATGATTGATTGAGAGGAATAAAAATTGCAACTATAGTGAATAAAATCAACATAAACCGCGCTGGAAGCGTACCAATCTTCCTTAATTTCTTGGAAGCTGGTAAGTTTTCTAGGATATTTCGCATCCAGATAGTTTCTTTATCTTGTTGACGCCATTCTCTAATACTTTGTTTTGCACGCGCGCTGTCAACATTTAATGCCAGAAAAACTATCATTGCAGTGAAAGTGATGGCTACTAAATTAGTAAAAAATAACAATCCACCACCGCTAGCAACCTGTAATCCATTAGTAAAACCTTGACTTGCTGCAATCCCTAAACCGTAGCCCACCACACATAATGGTGGCATGAGGGCAACAGCGATCGCAACTCCAGGAATAGAAGTAACGACACCCTTTGGCTGTTTACAAATCGCTACAGAACCAACTGCACCAGAAAATAAAGCCACAACCAAATCTAAAACATTAGGGCGAGTGCGGGCTAAAATTTCGGGTGTCATTTCCTTAAATGGAAGCAACCATACCAAAAACAATGCAAATGAAATAGCCACACCACAACTCAAAATTAGCTTAATTAGTGCCCGCCAAGCTAAAATCACATCGCCTGCTGCTAGTGATAACCCATTAGCGAGAATAGATCCCATTAATGGTGATATCAACATTGCACCAATAATTACCGCAGGGCTATTGAGTACCAATCCCAAAGTCGCAATTCCCGCAGAAAACAGAACTTCAATCCAGTAGCTGACATCTTTCAAACTTACCGATTTGTATATTTCTGTATAAACCTGTTCTTTGCGAACTGGACTTACACCCAAGTTATTAGATAACCAGTTTCGAATCATAGTAAGCAGCTTGTTTGAATGATTATGTTAATTATTAGAGTATTTTTGCTGAGTCATTATATTTTTGGTGAATCAGAAATTCATCATTAATATGATGACAGTAGTAATCCTAAGATTTCTACAATGTATCAATACAAGAAGTTATAAATTTATAATAATTAATTGATTGAAAATTAATTATTGAGAGTTCAAAATAATTATTGAGAACATTGTATTGAAAGTATCAAATTCAAAACCATAGAGTTACACATTATATTGAATTAAATCATGGATTAAGCGATTAAATTCTTGCGTACAGACTTCACATTCTACTTTAGTGATTTGTATAATTTTTGATGTCTACGATACTTGATAACTATTGTAGTTCTTGTAATCTATAAAGATATTTTTGATTCCAACTTCTCGTTACAGCTTTGAAATTTTGTCTTATATTTTATCAAAGTTCAAATAACTCCAGTAGAATATCTTAAAATTACAATTTTACTTATTAGCTATTTTAAAAATTTTTGAGCTTCATTCCAGGTTGAATTCTGGATTTTTGTGAGAAAATGCAAGCTAACATAAATATATGTGGATTTTTTTATGAGTCAAGACTTAACACAAAAATGGCTGACAGAAATTCAGAGATTGAAACAAACTATAATTGATTTACAAACCCAACTGACATCGGCTTGGGAGAGTTCGGAGAAATGGCGTAAGCTTTATAATACTGAGGCAGAACAACGTCGTACAGACGTACAATTATTTCAAGAAACTATAGCTTCTTTAAAGTCAGAAATTCGACAAATAAAAGGTACCGATGATGGAAAGTTACCAGATGCTCAAACAGCTACGAAAATTCAGGATGAAGTAGAAAAACTTAATTCGATTAAAGAACTGAAAGTCAAACTAATTGGTGTAATGAAAGAACGCGATCGCTTACAGCAAGCTTTAAAAACGGAACAAGAGGTGCATATTCAAACCCGTAAAAGCCTTACTACAGCTTTGGGCGATGCGATTGATGGTTTTAAACAACAGAAAACTAAAGTTAGTAATGGGAGGAGCGAACAGTAAACAGCAGTCCGTGAGGGCTTGGCGTTAGAAATAAATTGCTAGCCTAAGGACAAAGCGTACCCTAGATATTGTGTGTACAGTAGGACATTAAGCTATCACTGATACTCAAAATCCCATAGCTTTAGCAACAGCGTTGATATTTGGTTTTATACCTTTTTTAAACTGGGGATTACTATGATTAATTGCTGTATCTGGGTCTTTTAAGCCATTTCCCGTCAAGACACAAACAACTGTTGCTCCAGTGGGTACTTGGTCTTTTACTTTCAATAAACCTGCTACAGAAGAAGCGCTTGCAGGTTCGCAAAAAATACCTTCTGTCGATGCAAGTAATCGATAAGCATCAAGAATTTCTTCGTCGCTTACAGCATAGAAATTACCCATACTAGCTGATTTTACAGCAACTGCTTTTTCCCAACTGGCTGGGTTACCGATACGAATCGCCGTAGCGATGGTTTCCGGATGCATCACTCGTTCGCCCTTAACTAAAGGTGCAGAACCCGCAGCCTGAAAGCCGAGCATTTTAGGTAAACGGTCGCATTTTTGGTCTTGATGATATTCACAAAATCCCATCCAGTAAGCAGAAATATTACCGGCGTTACCAACTGGGATACACAACCAGTCTGGAACATTTCCCAAAGTATCTACAATTTCAAAGGCTGCTGTTTTTTGTCCCTCTAAACGATAGGGATTAACAGAATTCACCAAGGTGACGGGATAATTACGGGCTATTTTTTGCACAATTTCTAAAGCTTCATCAAAGTTACCCTCGATCGCCAGCACCTCAGCTCCGTAGAGTAAAGCCTGTGCTAATTTACCCAAAGCAACATAGCCATCCGGAATCAAGACAAAAGCTTTCATCCCCCCACGCTTTGCATAAGCAGCAGCTGCTGCTGAGGTATTTCCGGTACTGGCACAAATTACTGCTTTTGCTCCAGCTTCTTTGGCTTTAGAAATTGCCATTGTCATCCCTCGGTCCTTAAAGCTACCGGTGGGATTGAGACCATCGTATTTAACAAAAACGTTTACTTGTCTGCCAATACGTTTTGCGATCGCAGGAACTGGGATAAGGGGAGTATTACCCTCTAACAGAGTTACTACCGGAGTTTCTTCGCTTACAGGCAAGTATTCACGATATTGCTCTATCAATCCACGCCACGGTTGGCGTTGAGATGTCGCAGCAGACAGGCTTAAAGTCACGGTTTTTAATAGGCCTCTTAGTCAGAAATAAAAAACTTTAAATAAAAAAATGCAGGCAATTGTTACGTATCCTGTAACCGAAATCTTGAATTTACAAGATGGATCTACAAGATAATTGCCGCTTTAATTATCAAGCAATGCAATATATTATTGTATCCTTTAACATGTATAGATCAACAGCCGGGATCCATTTCTTCAGGATTTAATATTTTTCAATATTTAATATTTTTCCAAATTTATTCGATTCAATTCCACAGGATTTAGTTAGACTCCCATGGTTTAATTTTCATTGAGTTTCACTTGGTGCGCATGTAGCTTTTGTTGCGCTATGTACTTAAGTGACTCAGTATTTATTTAATTCGCAATAATTACGGATGACAATGGCAAATATATAATAATTTAATGATTACTTTATATTGCACCATTATAATATTTCTTATGGTGTGAGTTAAATTTTAATTCAGTTAAAAATGTCTATATCCAGTGTGTCCGATCGAGAATCTCAAACTATGGTGGCAACGAAGTTAAATCAATCTCCTTATAAGGTTGACCAACAGGTCAAGTTCATGCATTTACAAGCTGAGGTGGATTGTCTACTTCAAGAGCTAAAACATTTACAACTCAAAAGATTGGCTGCGAATACCAAACAAGAATAAAAAAATCACTTTTTCTGAATCCAAATATAAAACACCAATTACTCCAATCTATGATTTAAAAGGATTAATGTCTTAGACAATATCCATCAGTATTTTTCCATATGTGACATGTTTCCACCCCATATTTGATTCAGCGAGTGTGGCAGCATGTCACTTCTAATTGGAGATCCATCTAATTTCAGATAAAGCTTCCCAGGACAGCAATAAGACATTATTGTAATTATTCTGTCCCATCCTCAAGTCTTGCCAGCAAAATTTCAAGGCGTGCAAGGTTACTTTTATTTAACCTTTTTTGCGTTGTTAACCATGATTTTGCACGCGAATCTCCAAATTTTGCAGCTAAAATTAGAGCCCCCCATGTTTGAACTTGGGGGCGATTGGGATTGACTTGTAGCGCGGCTTTAACGCGATCCCACAATCTACCTCTATCTGCTTTGAGCAAGCTGACTATTTCTTTGGAATTGCTTGGCGACTTCTCAAATACTTGTAAAGCTTTTTCCCAGCGACCATCAATTAAATAGACTTGTATTTGTTGGCTGGGACTTGCCCAATTGATATTTGCTTGCTTGGTACTAAGTTCTGAGTGCAAGCGAATTAAGTCAATTTGAGCGATGGAATCTGCAGATATTTTGCCTTTGTGTTGCTTTTGGATAAATTGTAACCACTTAAAGGCTGGAGTCCACAAACCCTTGCGAGCAATTAGTAAAGCTTTTTGGTAACCCCTATCTTTGAAGGTTGGAGGTTTAAGGGTGATCGAGCGAAGTCTAATTGGGTTGCGAATAGAGTTAAAGTACTTAGCCTGATAAACGCGAACTCGAGGCTCAAAACCAACTGTTTGGTTAACAACTAGTTCTTTTATCTTGTCCCCTGTTACTTGCTGCCATTTTGGAAGGTCTCCTGATGGACTACTCCAAGGCTGCATTACTTTCAAGTGTTTGCGTTTTGGATTGTAGTAAATAATATGACCGTAAGTCACACTGTGGTTGCCGGAATTATGCTGACCCTGGAGATAAAACCACTTTCCTGGTGGAAGATTATTTCCTCGAAAGGACTCAATCTGACTTAAGGGTAAGGCAATATTAGCACCTTGGGTTTCGTTAGTAATATTTACCAAGGGAGCGATAACAAAAGATTCTTCTGGACCATCAATTGCTAAGCGTGCAACCATTTCATAGTATTTTTCTGGCGTTTCTCCAGTTCGCTTGGAACGATTGTAAGCCCTTAATTCAACAATTTTCTGACAATCTGACTGACAGTTGGGTCTTTTTTGAAAAATAGGAAGTAGAAAGGATTGGTCAGTAGTTTTTGCTAAGGGTAAGACTTTTCCTGCAATTTGTCCTTGGTGATATATAGCATTTTCGATTTGTTTGCGACTTTGGGGTAAGTCGAGATCTACATCCTTAATTTTTGCCCATTCAGGTAGTAAATGATTGACCCAGAGAACCTCACTTGGTCTGACAATTAATAAAAAACCAATCCGAATAGAGGTAATCGCAAGAGCACCACCAGCAAACAATAATACAATTGCAAAAGCTGTAAAAAGTGATATTCTCTTTTGGCGACGTTTGTGAATTTTTTTGCGTTGAATTCTTTTTTGTTGGATTCTTTTATAAATTTTTTTGATGGCTTTTCTTTTTGATGACTTTCGTGTCGGCTTACGCGAACAATTCTCCATGTTATTTATGATTCTATAAACATAGTATTTATACGAAGTTATTTTTCTTTTATATCCGGCTTTGAGAATTACAGCAATCTTTCAAATTTCTCTGATGAAGATATACTTTTACCTGTTTTGAAGGTGATAAAAAATAGATCGCACAATACGATCACAAGTGGCGTTGCAGCGCATATAGAGTATTAATACTTAACAGAAGTCGTACTAGCAGATCGCAAATACTAGAATTGCACCTGTGGATAAGATTAACACAAAGATTAGAGACCAGCTTAGTTTATTTGTAACAAGAGCAAATAATTTTTGCTAGCCTATCCGTACATTATATTTTGGAATCCCATGATATAAAAAACTAGCATTATCTTTATTTACTCTTAGCCAGCCATACTTGATTCACCATTATCTATCTTGGGTAATACATTAAATATTCATTTGCTAGCTAAATTTCAGGTTTATAAACTCTCCCATGAAAACTGTTCCCGTATAAAACCAGGACTTACGCAACGGTCTTCGTAGCGTGTCCGTAGGACATAGATTTGTCATTGCGACCGAAACGCAGTGCAGGGTTAGCGGATCCGTAAGGTAGCGCAGAAGACGGCGTCTCCGTTTAGGAGATAACAATCCCAGAGTTTTCGTGTTAGCGGATCCGCAGGTAGCGACTCTGTAAGTAGCGCAGCTATAGCTATAGCGTGTCCGCAGGACATATACGTCGCTGTCGCTAGCCCGCAGCAAAGCTGTTTGTTGACGCAGCTACGCTGAACACTGTAGGTGCGTGCTAACGTAATGACGCCATTAGGTTAATTTTGCGTAAGTCCTAAAAACTATGAATGTGAGATTTTAGAGAGATGTTTTAAGATAAATACGCTTGACTAACGCCCAAAAACTTCATTTAAGAATAATTATCTTTATTTAGCAATCGCATACATGTCAATCCATTGAAACATTATATAAACAGAATATTAGATAAATGTATGATGCATCTTATTTTTTGTAAATCAAATTTAATAAGTAATTTTTAAATAAATATTTGCGTTCTATTATGTATATAAATAGTAAAAAGGGTTATTAAAAAAGTCTAAATAAACAATAAAAGTCGAACTTATTTTGTTGTTTAAATAATTTATTAATTTTGGAATTTTTCATAAAATGCAATCAATTAACTGTATATAAAAATATGATTTATTTCTCATTATTTTATTTATAATTTTTGTTTAGCCACTAATGAAGTCAATTATTTAAACATAAATCCATGTTAATATTTTATTATATAAATGATATCTTTTGTGAAAGATGATTATTAATGACTTAGATTTTTTAGGAATAGTAGAAGAAAAAAATCAAATATTTGGAGGAATGTTTGCTAAGGCTCAAGCTATCGCAACAACATCTCCATATTCAAGCTTTGCAATAGCTTCAGGTGTTGCTTTTGGTGATTTATCTTCTACAAATGTTCAGACTTCGACTATAAATTATAAAACGAATTTATTCTCAGGAGGTTTTGCATTCGCTGATGCAAGTGCCGCAGCAATAACTAATAATACTGTTCATCTTGCTTCAAGTACTAGCATCTCTTATTTTTTCAGATTCAATTTATAGTTATCGAACATAATAAAAAATAGGTCTGATCGTAGTGATTTTTTTAAATCTATTAGTACCACATTTTCTATACTAGCAAAAATAGTTTTCTGCTAATTATAAAACTGCCAATATCTGTACATACTTACCCTTGCTCATTTAGTGCGAGGGATTTATATTAAATTACCAACTTAAACACATTTTATTAGAAGAATAAATTCTATATATAGCGATTCTATTTATTTTTACAAATGATTTAGGACTGCTACATAAGATATTTCCCTCCTAATGAAAAATCTATTCCAGACCTTAAATCTCATGTCCGGAATAGAGTATTAGCCGCCTATATATGTCAGATTTACACCCTTACGGGTTCAGTTGTCGCTCATGGGGGAGACCCCCAAGACCGCGCTGCTTCACAAAGTAGAGTATATGTCTGCTATGAGTTAAGTTTTTATAAATCAGAACTAGGAATATTATCTACTAAGTAGAACGGAGCTTTGCTTGAAGTTGAAATCAGGACTCAGGCTGATTTTTCCAAAATACTGGAGATACTAGAGAGGATGAAAAATTTTGTTGGTAGCATACATACCTGGGATTAAAACCCTGAATGATACTATAAATTTCCATTATCCATTACCCTATGACAACCTAAGTCCTACAGTTTGCAAATTAGCTTTGACTTAAACCTTCTGCTTAGTGGTAGGGGTTGTAAGAGGGGTAGAAGCTAGATGCAGAACCGGATATTCCAACAGATGAAGAACCGTAACCAGCTATAGTTTTAGTTTGGTTGAAGGTATCAGCTTTACTGTAAGGACCGAATGCATCAGCAAGTGACTTGGAAGAAGCAGTATTACCCTGCAAATAAACTAAACTCTTAAATTTGTTATCAAAATCAAAGTTGACATCAACATTAATATATTCATTGTCGTAAGTAGTATAACCATAGCTGGTACCACCAACAACACTAGATACTTCAACTACTTCTAAGTGATTTAAGTCAGAGATATTCATTGTATTTCTCCTGGGAATTAAATTATGTTTTGAGAAAAGTTTTGAAAGAAACTAGTTAGTTGTCTCTTACGCTAATAACTTCTTAGTGGTAAGGGTTGTAAGAGGGGTAGAAGCTAGATGCAGAGCCGGATATTCCAACAGATGAAGAACCGTAACCAGCTATAGTTTTAGTTTGATTGAAGGTATCAGCTTTACTGTAAGGACCGAGTGCATCAGCAAGTGATTTGGAAGAAGCAGTATTACCCTGTAAATAAACTAAACTCTTAAATTTGTTATCAAAATCAAAGTTGACATCAACATTAATATATTCATTGTCGTAAGTAGTGTAACCATAGCTGGTACCACCAACAACACTAGATGTCTCAACCACTTCTAAGTGATTTAAATCAGAGATATTCATTGTATTTCTCCTGGGAATAAAAAAGCTATTTACGAGAAAAGTTTTTGAAAAGAACTTGTTTTCTCTTACATTCTTAATGTAAAACAATTACTCAATAAAAACAATAGTATTTGAGATGTTTTTTAGGAATAAAAATATAATTTTATGACATTTTTATACAACACAAAATCATCATTTTTTAAGCAGCAAAATATGGACAATATTTATGATAAACATTGTCCAAGTATAGATTTAACTTCATGAAGATAGGTCAAACGATGAGATAAAAACTATTTATTTTAAATAGCTCAGAATATTAAAAGTAGACAATCAGAAAAATACTTAATTAATTAATTAATTAATTTTTTCTATTTTTACCGTTCAAATAATATTGCTTAAAACAATAAAAAAACAGATTAATTAAGGATGATTTTCTAACATGTAAGTTACTTAATTATGCACCCAACACAAAGGGTGATTTCTGAGTATTTACTACGGAGTCAAATTGAGTTATTATTTGCATTCTTGAAATCTCTTGTTTTAGCCAGGTGTTAAACAATTCAGTAATTATTTGTTGTCTTAATTTATCATCTAATTCTGGTTGAATTATCTCCTCCACCCAGATTAAATAGACTCCTTGATTCGTGGTTATAGGCTTGATAGCTTGTGGAGGTTTAGCAGCAAATACAGCAGATGCAATTTCTGGTCTAAAATCTATTCGTCGTCTAATTCCTTGGTAACCACCAGTACGACGAATATCTGGGTTAGAAATGTACTCCCTCGTAACATCTATAAAAGTAGTTTCACCCTCTTGTAATGCATAAAATAATTCCAAAGCTAAATCTTTGTCATCGAGAATAATTTCATAGGTAACTGCTGCAAGATAATCAAGCTTGTTTTGAAAAAAGAAACTTTCAACCTTATCCTCAAATAAATGAGTTGCAAGTTTTTGAGAGAGTATTTTTTTATAAATCAATTCCTCAAAGTTATCTACAGACA
This sequence comes from Mastigocoleus testarum BC008, assembly GCF_001456025.1. Lineage (GTDB taxonomy): Bacteria > Cyanobacteriota > Cyanobacteriia > Cyanobacteriales > Nostocaceae > Mastigocoleus > Mastigocoleus testarum. The sequence continues at coordinate 68,188 of NZ_LMTZ01000001.1, read as the reverse complement.
AATGATGCTGTTGTAACCAAATCCACGTATCTTGTGCTTTTACCAGTTTTTTAGCTGCCCGAAATCGATCGCCTTCTTGTTGTATTTGGGCTTCTTCCACCTTAATACCTAATTTTTGAGCAGCCTGTGTCATGATTTTCTCTGAAGCAATAGCTTCAATTACTCCAGGAAGCTGACAAGAGATTTTGATGTAGTGGATTGCATCATGGCTAGAAATTGATAAAGAATCTTGCATATCAAATGTATTATTGAATGGATTATTTCTAGAGATAGATAACTAAAGTTCCAGAGCACCTTTGTGTAACTTTTTGAAAGGATCGAGAATAAAATCAATTACCCGACGTTGACGGACAACTATTTCTGCTGTTGCAGTTTGACCGGGAGTTAAATTGATTTGTTTGTTGCCATTTTCAATGAACTGCTTATTAAGAGAGATTTCTAACTGATAGCTTTCGATATTACCTTGTAAAGTTTGTTTAGGCTTTGAATCCGGCGAAATCCAGTTTACCTGACCTGTGACTACCCCATATTCTTGGAAGGGATAAGCATCAAACTTGATTTTTACCGGCATTCCTACTTTCACAAAACCACTTTCATGACTTGGTATGTGAGCTTTGAGAATGAATTGAGCATTTTTGGGTGCAATTTGAGCAATTCGTTGACCGGGCTGTAATACTTCTCCTGCTTTGGATACAGGTAGCTCAAAAATGATACCGTCAATTGGAGAGCGCACTATATGCTGCTGTAATCTCGTTTGTAAAGATGCACTTTGACTTTTAGCTTGAGAGGCTTGCGATCGCAAATGAATTATTTGGCGTTCTATATCTTTCAATTGCTCCTGAGTTTGCAATAATGCTAATTTTCCACCATTAATCAAACTTTTATAACTATTTTTTTGTTCGATTAGGCGAAGCTTGGCTTGTTTGATTTCCGAAGCAGCTTGATTTATTACTGCTTGATATCGATTCTGTTCTTCTTTAAGGCGTAGTTGAGATTGTTTGACTTCAGACAGAGAATTTTGATGTAATTGCTGACTCTCCTCAGCTTTATCCTCGAGTTCAACAATTTTTATTTGTGGAACTGCTCCTACTTGAAAAAGTTTTTGATAGCGTTGTACTTCTGCTTGATTGCGTCGCAAACGATTTTTAGTAAGTTTGTAGGTGTTCTGAGTAGATAGAACGTTTTGTTTTGCTTGTTCAACTAAAGCTTGTTTTTCTAATTTTTGGATATTATAGAGATTTTGCTTAGAGTCTAATTGTTGCTGCGCCCGATCTATTTGGGCAACTTTTTCCGATTGCTGAGATTGGTTTTGCTGTTCTTGAATGCTAATTGTTAGCCGAAGTTGATTCTTTAATAATTTTAGTTGTACTAATTGGCTTTGGTATCCAGATAACCTTGCTTGTACTTCTTCGAGATGATTCTCGATTACATCTGACTTCAACTCCAGTAAAACTTGACCAGCCTTAACAATATCTCCTTCTTTGACGTTAACAGCACTAACACTACCACCTGCTTGAGTATCCAATTTTTGTGTCGCACCTTGAGGTTCTATACGTCCTTTTGCCCTACCAGTTTCATCAACTTTAGAGAGCATTGACCAAGGTAAAATAACCGCAGTAAAGGTTACTAGCAGATAGAGCAAGGAACGACTCCAAAGTCGCGGTAAAGCATCTAATAATTCTTCCGTACCATAATGCCAATCTCCATTTCCTAGAGGTTTTCGATCTGTTTGACCCATGTCTTGATGGGTCTTACATTCTTGGATTAAATTATTTGTAATTCCCTCAGAGTTACCAGAAATAGTAGAAGATTGAAATTCTCTAATTTCCAATTTTGCAAGGGCATCATTGTTATAGTGATGGCGTGATGGTTGTGGCATAAATACTTTGCCTCATAAAGTAAGCAAGTGGTATTAACAAGTAGATCCCATAGATCTGGCACATATTAAATAATGGTTGTGCGAGCAATGAAAACACACATAGAAAACTAATCCTTACAGACTCGCTTTATTTTTCTAATTATTTACTGCTGCAAGATCTAAAATTATGGCATCGGCGGGTCGAATTTATGTTTTAATGAACCAGCATTAATTATGTATATATCTAACCAGCTTGTGCCAATTGCTGTTCGTTAAGGTAGTAGTAATGACCTTTTTGAGTTATTAACTCTTCATGGGTACCGCTTTCAACCACTACACCCCGATCTAATACTAGAATCATATCAGCATTCCGAACAGTTGATAGGCGATGGGCAATGATCAAACTAGTACGACCTTTCAAGATAGTCTTGAGATTATTCTGAATAATACGTTCTGATTCCGCATCAAGGTTACTAGTTGCTTCGTCAAAAATTAATAGCTGAGGATTACCTAGTAATGCGCGAGCAATAGTCAAACGTTGACGCTGTCCTCCGGATAACATTCCTCCACCTTCGCCAATTTCAGTTTCATATCCCATGGGTAGGTCTTGAATAAATTCATGGGCTCCAGCTAGAGAAGCGGCTTCAATAATTTCCTCTAGAGATGCATCCGGATGAGCAATACTGATATTTTCCCGAATTGTACCGCCAAACAAAAAGCTTTCTTGATCGACAACACCAATTTGCGATCGCAAAGATTTGAGAGCAATATCAGTGATATTATTACCATCAATTAAAACTCTACCGTCACTCGGGGGATATAACCCCAAAATTAGCTTTGATAAGGTAGTTTTACCCGAACCACTACGTCCGACAACTGCAACCATCTGCTCGGGCTGAATTTCAAAGCTAATATTTTCCAGAATATTAATCTCGCTTTCCGGGTGATAACGAAAAGTGACATTATCAAAGCGAATATGACCTTGAAGATTAGGTAAGGGTTTACGTGGTGAGGATAATAAATCTTCTTCTGGTTTTGCATCGAGTACATCATTAATTCGCTCTACAGAAATAAAAATTTCCTGTAATTGGTTCCAGACTACAGAGAGTCGTTTGAATGGACTGATAACATTACCCATCAACATATTGAAGGCAATTAACTGTCCAATAGTTAGCTGATTATTAATAACTAAGGATGCACCATACCAGAGTAATCCGGTAGTCATTATAGTATCGATGCTACCGCTGATAATTTGTAAGCGGTTACCGATAACTTCAGCCCGAAAGCTTTTTTTAATCGCATCATTGAGTAGTTCTTCCCAATGCCATCTTACAGTTTGCTCGATAGCCATTGACCGAATTGAGCGTACGCCTGTAAGAGATTGAATCAAATAACTACTTTGTGCGGCTCCTGCATTAAAAATCTCCCGCGACATCCGACGTAAAATATTAGTACTTGCGAATGCCAAGATAAAAAATGGAGGCACAATCAATAGTACTAGCAATGTCATCTGCCAGTTGTACCAGAACATCACTGCAAGATAAATGCACACCGTCAATAAATCTAGCAATATTGACAGAGTCTCCCCTGTAAGAAAACGTTGGATTTTTTTGTTTTCCTGGATGCGTGAGACTATATCGCCAACATAACGAGACTCGAAATACCCCAAGGGTAAACTAAAAGTATGTTTAATAAAACCTACTAATAAAGCTACACTGACGCGATTGGCGGTATGAGCCAGCATATATTGGCGCAGGGCGCTAATAACTATGCGAAATAACCCAAAAATAATTAACCCCAAGCTAATAGCTGTTAAGGTCACCGTACTACCTTGAACAATGACTCTATCTAGTAATAATTGGGTAAATATTGGGGTAATCAGTCCAAATATTTGAAGTAATAGAGAAGCAACAAAAATTTCTAGTAATACTTTAGTATGAGGTTTGAGCAATTCAAAGAATTGCCATAAAGAACTCCTCTCTTCTTCTGTTTCCTTAAATTGAACTGTTGGTTGGAGCAACAACGCATAACCAGTCCATCCAGTTTTAAATTCTTTATGGGTGAGAGTCCGTTGACCGATGGCTGGATCGCATACAATTAACTGTTTGCGATTAATTTCAAATACGGTAATGTAGTGTTTGCCTTCCCAGTGAGCAATTAAAGGTAAACTTTGCTGTGCTAATTTATCAAAACTAGCTTTGACGGGTCTAGTTACAAACCCGATATTTTCTCCTGCTGCAGCTAAACTTTGTAATGATGCTCCATTGCGGTTAATGTTGGCTAAATCTCTGAGACGACTTGCACTTAAACGTTTACCCCAATGACGACTAATCATTACTAAACAAGCAGCACCACAATCCGAGGCACTTTGTTGGGCATAAAATGGGTAGGTTTTGGTCAAACGTTCCCACCAATGTTTAACCTTTACCCTTGGTGTAGGAAATAAAGGTTGTTTTTCTGATTTTTTAACCTGCTTTTTGCTTGGGTGGCGAAAAGGAATTACATTTGTACTTCTATTAAATCTGTCTGGTAAAGACTTAAGTTTAATATTTTGTCCTTCTTGTCTATCTTTTACAGATTCTTCTGATAATTCAGACTCAGTAAAGTTTGCTAACGCCGGACAATATTTTAGAGCTTCAATCCAATCAGAATCATTTAGACTGTAGAGGATTGTAGTCTTTGTTGCTTGCCAATTTTTAGCTTCCAGAACAGAAGATTCATAAATAATTCCAGGATTTAATTTGTTCCCCTCAGAATTAATAAGTTCTCCTTGTCGCAGTACCCACAACTTGGCTTCCTTGGGAAAAAATATTTCATCCAAAGTATTTAAAGGATGGGATTTAAATAATGATAAAGCTTGCATTGTGGCTTCTGTGGAATTACTCCCCAGAAGTTGTGAATTTTGGCGACACAACATCAGTAAATCCCAACTTTCAGCTCGCTTCCTTAGGCGATCGCGAATTTGGGGGTATTCATTAATTAAATTGTCAATTCCCTCTTGCTTAAAATAACAAAGCTTCAAATCTATTGAAGACCTTGCTGCATAAGCTTGAAACTCAGTTTCACTAAATAAAGTTGCTTCTCCAAATGACGAACCAACTTGGAGGGTTGCAATTAAATTCTCTGCCCCATCAAGTAGGCGAACTTTACCCCCCAGTACTATGCATATACCTGGCTCGGCAATTGTTGTTTGCCAAAACTGAGTCGCAACTGCTGGTTCTATAATTTCTATAACCCGCAGGCATTTTTGTAGTTCTTGTTCTGAGAGTGCTTCACCCAACACCTTGGCAATATATTCGCCCAGTTCAACTTGTGAAAATATTGGTGGCATCTGTCAAATATTGTATTTTATTCAACTTTTAGTTAGCTATGTCGATCAGGAGCATATTCGCGGTAATAGCCCTAAAGATATCGAGGGCTAATTAACAGATAAAAGTGTTATATTCCCTTGACACAACTTTACTCGTTTGTATCAGTAATAATTTGTAAAAATGAGATATTGATTGTTTATTTTAGTGATGACCTAACAGATATCATGGAACAGAAAAGCAGCCCCGATATTAACCTAAAATACATCCTGATTTTTAAAATAATTTGGCGAAAACTCAAGTTTTCAAATTAGTTGGAGTACGGTAGCTCATACATTTTGGGTTTGTGGTTCATCACAACTTAATGTTCCCATTATCGGAAGGAAAAAAAAGGGGGGTTTTGTGGGGTATTGGCGTATTGTTACAGAAGTGTTACAAAAGCTGTAAACAAGTGTTTCAGGTATATGTAGAGATTAATAGCAACTAAATTCTGACTCTTGATAAAAAAATATTAATTTTATTCAAGAGTCATAACTTTGAATACATATTCAATTACAACTATGATATGTATCTGCAAGTAAATTAATAAAAAGTGGGCATTCGCCCACATTACATAAGACTATTTAGTACCAGAAAATATCAAAATCTTAACTAACCTGCAGCCAAATTACTCCAACTTACATAAGGTAATTGCATCGCTGTCTCCCGAATCCTACCTGCATTAGCTACTAACTGACCGCAAGCATCCCAAGTTCCGGAGATAAACATATTTCGGGCACCTTGATCGATTGAAACCGATGCAGAAAAATCACCGCATAGTACCTGCATCATTTCTAGATTTATGCTCACCCCTGCTTGAGGATTGTTAGTTAAAATTTGTTGTATCTCTTTGACTTTTTCAGGATCCATAGTGACGCAAGGAATACCCATCGCCACACAGTTACCAAAAAAGATTTCAGCAAAACTTTCACCAATTAAAGCTTGGATACCCCATTTAGATATGGCTTGGGGTGCATGTTCCCGTGATGAACCACAGCCAAAGTTGCGATTAACAACCAAAATATTTGCACCTTTGTACTGGGGTTGATCGAATGGATGTTTTCCTGCTAAAGCTTTCCTATCATCTTCAAAAGCATGTTCGCCCAAACCATCAAAAGTTACACAACGCAAAAACCGCGCCGGAATAATGCGATCAGTATCAATATCATTTCCGACTAAAGGAATACCGCGTCCAGAAATAGCTTTAACTTCGCTTGTCATTTGGATTAAGTAATGAGTAATGAGTAGTGAGTAATGGGTAATGGGTAATGGGTAATGGGTAATGGGTAATGGGTAATGGGTAATGGGTAATAGATAACAGGTAATAAGTAAAAGCCCGGCGTTGCTGAATAGAGAATGCTAATCAAGAAATTAAGTTATTGAAACATTAATTTTTCGTAGATATTTGCACCAAAAGCATTACGCACTCACCAACGCCAAAAGCCCACACCTTACGGTAATGTGGTAATGGGAAGAAATTGGCGTTTGAGATTGAATAACCAATCCCCAATCCCCAATCCCCAATACCTAATCCCCAATCCCTAAAATTAATTCAATAATTCGCGGACATCATAAACTTCGCCTTTTACTGCCGCAGCTGCAACCATTGCTGGACTCATTAGTAAAGTCCGACCAGAAGCTGAACCTTGTCTTCCTTTAAAGTTGCGATTTGAGGAAGATGCACTTAATTGTCTTCCTTCTAACTTGTCGGGATTCATTGCTAAACACATAGAACATCCAGGTTCGCGCCACTCAAATCCTGCTGCTTGAAAAATTTTATCTAAACCTTCCGCTTCGGCTTGCTGTTTCACCAATTCAGAACCAGGAACAACGAATGCTTTGACCCCTTGAGCTACATGATGTCCCTCAGCTATTTTTGCAGCTTCACGTAAATCGCTAATTCGTCCGTTAGTGCAACTACCAATAAAGCAAACATCTACCTTGGTACCTTCGATCGGTTTACCAGGAGCTAAATCCATATAGCTATAGGCTTCCTCTGCAATGAAGCGATCGTCAGCAGGTAATTCTTCAGTGGTTGGTACTGCTTGATTAATCCCAATACCTTGTGCGGGTGTAATTCCCCAAGTAACTGTTGGAGGAATCTCACTGGCGTCAAAAACTACTACATCATCATATTCAGCATCAGCATCGCTGTGAATAGAATCCCACCAAGCTACAGCTTTTTCCCATTCGGAATCTTGGGGTGCAAATTTTCTACCTTTGAGATACTCATAGGTAACTCGATCTGGATTAACATAGCCGCAACGAGCACCACCTTCAATGGACATATTACAAACGGTCATCCGTTCTTCCATGCTCATTTGCTCAAAAGTAGTACCTGCATACTCGTAGGCATATCCGACACCACCTTTAACACCCAAGGTGCGAATCACATGGAGAATTACATCTTTAGCATAAACACCGGGCTTGAGAGTACCGTTAACTTCTATCTTACGGACTTTTAACTTAGCAAGAGCAAGGGTTTGAGAAGCTAAAACATCCCGGACTTGGCTAGTTCCAATACCAAAAGCGATCGCCCCAAATGCGCCATGGGTGGATGTGTGGCTATCCCCACAGGCGATGGTCATTCCTGGTTGAGTAAGTCCTTGTTCCGGAGCAATCACATGCACAATTCCTTGACTGCCAGAACCGATATTATAAAAAGTGATACCGTTTTGCTTACAGTTATCTTCTAGCGCCTGAATCATTTCTTCTGCTAGGCGATCGCTAAAAGGACGGGCTTGGTTATCTGTTGGTACGATATGATCTACAGTGGCGACAGTCCGTTCTGGAAATAGTACTTTTAACCCCCTCTCCCGTAGCATAGCAAAGGCTTGGGGACTAGTAACTTCATGAATTAGGTGTAACCCAATGAATAATTGTTTTTGTCCTGAAGGAAGCACCCCGACCGTATGTGAGTCCCAAACTTTATCAAATAATGTACCTTTGCTCATACTCAATTCCGTTGCTCATGATGACAGCAATTGACTTCTTTAATCTGCGATAGATTTTGTATATATTATCGCTACACAGAACGATTATAGTGAATTCATCTAAAAAAACTCGGGTGAGCTTAGAAAACTTACCCAACCCCGAATTAAAAGATACAAAACTTTACTTGACTATCATATTACTGAGAGGAAGAGGGACAATGAAAATAGCAGGGAAGGAAAAAGCTTGGGAAAAACACCATAAACACATCCCAACGGTAGATGAAGCAGGTGGGAATAAGTGGGGATGCTTTCGTAGTTGTTTCCTCCAAAGTGCTGCTCCATATACAGAAGGTATCGCCTATAAAATCTTAAAAAATGACTTGGGTATAGACTTACGGGAAGCACCAGGACATACTTCCTGTGGGGCTATTGGCTATCATGGGGATGTATCCAACCTGGAAACCCAAATGGTGATGGCGGCGAGGAATTTTTCTGTAGCTCATCACGAACTAGGTGTGGATAATCTTTTTTCTTTCTGCGTTACTTCTTTTGCTAACTACACAGAAGTTATTAAACTTTGGGAAGAAGATCCAGAATTACGTGAATATACAGAAAAAACTTTAAGAGAAACAACCGGTCGGGAGTTCTGGATTCCTCATGTTTCCGGTGCTAGACCCTCTGTAGTTCATGCTTCAGATGTATTCTTTGCTAACCGTTATAAATTGGCTGCAAAGGCGAAGTATAGTTTGAAGGGAATCAAAGCAACCGATCATGTGGGCTGTCACTATGCAAAGATATTTCCCGAGCACTCTATGGGTGGAGCTGAATTTCCCCAGGTATTGGTAGGGATGTTAGAAGCTTTCGGTGCAGAGGTCGTAGATTACCCAGAACGTAGACTTAGATCTTGCACCTTAAGGGTAAACCGCAAATATATAAATCAAGCCTGTAAAACTACTACAGTAAATAAATTAATTAGTCTCAGTGTTGCAAAGTGGCAAACATCACTTTATGTACAAACTTTAACACTTAAACAAGCAGGAGTGTAGAAATCTTCCTAAAATTGAATCAGAGAAGTGATTAAAAATAAAGATAAAATCGACAAATTTAGGGCAAAAAATCTATTTGCCAACAAATTGACAATTATTTATGGCAATTACATGCTTTTTCTCGTTTTTTATATCTTTTGCTTTGTTTATATTCGATTATCATTATCGTTTATGACAAAAATTGCTGATATATGGCAAAAAACAGCAAAATATGGGAAAAAGGGCGTGAAATTTATCATTAGTTAAAGCAAGAACTATGCTTGCCACCGCCCAAGAGTTAGTTTACAACCTCAAAGATTTGATGCCTACCCGGTACCAAAAAAATAATTTAGAAGCGATGCTGGGATTGTTCTTAGAAGCACAAGGACACCCATTGCCAGAATACTCTAAAAGTAAGTCAGCAAGCGCTTTAAGCAGGTTTTTAAATATCAATGCCTGGTCAACAAGGGGAATGATTCGTATAATTAGAAGCCAGATTTTAGAGGTTGTTTTAAGAACTTTATTTGAGTCAGGTAGAGGACGCAGACCATTCTTACAGGTAATAGTTGACCTCACAACTTTGGTACGCGCAGCGCCTTCGCTTGCGAAGGAAAAATGCGGAAAATTTAAGAAATTTGAGGATTTAATCTCAGTTTATAACGGAAAACGGGGGTTACATATAGTAGTGCTATATTTGGTCGTCGGAAGATGGCGAATACCGTGGAGTTTCCGAGTATGGAGAGGTAAAGGTACTCCGTCACCAGCCCAACTAGGATTGAAATTAATCAAGCGCTTACCAAAGTTGTTAACTAAACGTTTTAAGGTAATGATTTTGGCTGATACTGGTTTTGGTAGTGCAGAATTCATACACGGAATACGTAAGCTTAAACATCATGCAATTATAGGCGTAGCTGTTAGCCGAACATTAGATGATGGAAGGTCTTTGAGACATTTACATAAGCAGGGACAACAAGTAAGTTTGGTCGGTTTGAATTTCCCTGTGACTATCTCTTGGTATTATCTTAAACGCGATAATGGCAGACTAGAAAAAAGAATTATCATATCTACGCTTACCCTTAAAAGCTAGCACCATTAAGTGGTGGGGAAAGCGTAGGTGGCAAATTGAGGGCTTGTTTAAGACTGCAAAACATCGTTTTGGACTCCACCGTTTTGGTCAGGGTACTTTACTTGGAATGTATCGCTGGCTCATTCTTTCTTTTACTGCTTATTTTATTGCCCATTGGACTTATTTATCGACTCAGCTACCATTACGACCTGATTGGGGTGAAGCTGCACAAACTGCCTTAGAATCTATCTTCCCAAAAAATGTAGTGTCTCTTCTTTTACTTGATATTGAACGGTTAATTTCTCTTGTACGTAGTTGTGGTTTTGACATCCACATTTCCAGGTGCAAGATCTAAGCGCCCAACGGGCGCGATTACACGCCCGCAACTAATAAAAGAAACACAATAAATCAAATTTTATGGTCAATAACTTATACACTAAAAAAGTACCATGACAGTAAAAACCGTTATTACATTGGTGCAGTATTCGTCCGAATCTAAGCGTGGTTCTGGGTGATATTGGCAACAGTATTGGTGAAGTAGCATCGCTACTATCCCGTTTAGGAGATTAAATTTACTTGCCCACCCAGGCATGGTACACCCAATCAAATAAGCAATGCAATTTCTTTGTTTACTCTCATGAGCAAGCGTAAAAAGCCAAGAAGCCAAGATTTAGATCGAAATCTACGCCAAATCAATCTTAATGCTGCAGGGATTGATATTGGTGCAGATAGACATTGGGTAAGTGTTCCTCTGGGAAGAGATGACGAGAATGTACGGAGCTTTGCTTGTTTTACATCTGACCTTTATACAATGGCAGATTGGTTAAAGAAATGTGGTATTGAAACCGTAGCAATGGAGTCAACAGGTGTTTATTGGATACCTGTATTTCAAATATTAGAAAGTCGTGGTTTTGAAGTTAAGCTGGTCAACGCTCACTACGTCAAAACTGTACCTGGTCGTAAAACAGATGTATTAGATTGTCAATGGCTACAACAACTACATACATATGGTTTATTGTCTGGTTCATTTCGACCGGAAGACCAAATTTGTGCATTACGCAGTTATATACGTCAAAGGGATAATCTGATCAAAAGTGCTTGTGTTCACGTACAAAGAATGCAAAAAGCCTTGACGCAAATGAATATACAATTGCATCGGGTAATTAGCGATATTACAGGCACTACCGGATTAAGTATTATTCGAGGGATTGTATCTGGAGAACGTAATCCAATCAAGTTAGCTGCTCTTAAGGATGGGCGTATTAAAGCAAGTAAAGAGAAGATTGCTGCATCTTTAACTGGAGATTATCGCCCAGAATTAGTTTTCATTCTCCAACAAGAACTAAAGTTTTACGAATTTTACCAGTCCCAGATTGCAGACTGTGATAACCAAGTAGAGCAATGTTTGGCTTCATTTACAGATAAGGTTGATATCACAAAAAAACCTTTGAATAAACCAAAACGTCGTGGGAAAAAACAGCCGGGAAATGCACCACAATTTGATTTACGTACACATTTGTATCGTATTAGTGGTGTTGATTTTACTCAAGTTGATGGTTTTGGTGCTTTGACTGTACTAATATTACTCTCCGAGCTTGGATTAGATCCCTCTCGCTTCCCAACTGTTAAGCATTTTACTTCTTGGTTGGGTTTATGTCCTAGTAGTCGTGTTACTGGTGGTAAAGTTAAGAGTTCTAAAACTCGTCCTGTAGCTAATCGTGCTGCAAATGCTTTCCGTATGGCAGCCCAAACTCTGTCCCGTAGCCACTCTGCCTTAGGTGCTTACTATCGTCGTATGCAAACACGTTTAGGTGCACCAAAAGCAATCACTGCTGCTGCACACAAATTAGCACGTATTTTTTATCACCTTTGGACATCTGGAGGTGCTTACACTGATCCTGGTATTAATGCTTATGAGCAACAGTATCATGACCGGATGCTCAAAAACCTCAAGAAAAAAGCTCAAGCTTTTGGCTTGGAACTCATTCCTATTTCCAATACCAGCGAATCTGTTGATTCAAAAACTCAAACCCTTGCTGGTTAAGGATTTTAGAATGTGTTTCTTAGGAGTATATCAAAACCTACACAGGAATTAACTATATTCCTTTAACAAACGGGCATAGTTTCTGTGGCTTAGTGGGTAATAACGGAATTGGAAAAAGTTCAGTGTTGGAATCACTTGACTGTTTATTAAATAGTAAAAGCTGGAATTATAATGTAGCTGTGAGAAAAAGCGGCATACCAACAACAAAACCACATATAGTTCCTGTATATTTATTACAATTAGATAAAATATCAAATACTAAAAATGCAGAGATTTTAAAAAAAATCAGTGATTACACATGGCATGTTGAAGAATCAGATATAAATCCACAAAATCGAGTACATTTTAAAACATTTCAAAAACAAAGGTATTCATTGAGAGAAAGATATCCTAACACAGATAATTTGATATTAATTCCACTCGGTTTATCTTATGACAAAGTACCAAATTTCAGTATATTTAATACAAGGAAACTTGTCGAAGCAATAAGCAATGACACTGAGGAAACTAACAATCAAATTCAAGATGAAGAATTAAAGTCTTTTACTTCACTTCACGAGGACTTAAAAGAATTATTTGAATACATCTATATCCCAAAAGATATTGATCCTGATACTTTCACTCAGCTTGAGACCAAAGAGATTCAATTATTAATGGGTGAATCTTTAAATCAAATAGTAGAAAAATGTGTGCCTCAAGAAAAAATACAAGAAATTAATCAAAATCTAAATAATTTTATTAAATCATTATCAAATATTTTAGGTGAGTATTCATTTAGAACTTCTGGGACAAGGCAAGTAAGTCTAAAAAAAAATGATGTTTATAAATTGATTATTGAAGCATACTTTAAAATCAGAAAACTTCATAAAGAACAAGGAGAACACTGGCTGGAATTAAATGTTTTAAGCTCAGGTGAAAAACAAAAAGCAATAATTGAACTTGCCTTTCAATTCCTGAAAAACTATAGGTCAAATACTGATAATCTGATTATTGCGATAGATGAGCCAGAATCATCATTACATATGTCAGCTTGTTATGACCAATTTAATAAATTATTTGAGATAAGTGCGCTTTGCTCTCAACTATTATTTACAACACACTGGTACGGTTTTATACCCATGCTTGAAGATGGCTATGTAAGTGTGATTTCAAAAATAGATAAATCTAAACAACATAGATTTGATTTAATAAGTATCAGTAGATATAGAGAATCAATTAAGCAAACTGTTTGTGAATCAAAAGGCCAATTACCTTATGATATTAGATTAAAAAGTTTAAATGATTTTGTACAGTCAATAATTACAAGCATTCTTTCTGACGAGCCATACAATTGGTTGATTTGCGAAGGGTCTTCAGAAAAAATATATTTTGAAGCGTATTTTGCAGATATTAAAAAGGAAAAAAAATTGCGAATTATTCCCGTAGGTGGTGCTAGTGAAATTAAAAAGATTTATAACCATCTTCAAGTTGCTTATGAAGATTTCAAAAAAGAAATAAAAGGTAAAGTTATATTAGTTTCCGATACAGATTCGGAACTTGTTCGATACTCAACTAGAGATGAATTAAAAAAATTAATTTGCTATCGTATAGTTAATGATGAGTCAAAAAGAAAAACAGTTCTTGTCAAAATTGAATCTAATCCAGTGTCTCCAAAAACAGAAATTGAAGATGCACTAAATGGAAAGATATTTTTTGAAACTTTAAAAGAGTTCGAGAAGACTCATACAGAATTATCAAATTTAATAAAAGAAATAAATCAACCTACAGCAGAATCAACATATTTTTCATTGGACCTATCACCAAGTAAGCAGAAATTATTAGAAACTTTTTTCGACACAAATAATAATAAATTTGAATTTGCCAAAAAGTATTCAGAAAAAATTACTAGTGACTACATAGTGCCAGAATGGATTGAATACATAAAAAATTTATACTGATAAACCCAGCTAAAGCATTTTTCTGTATACGATATTATCCAAATATCACCCATAACAAAGTTCGTCACTTGCTTGATTTGCTGGCAATTTACCGCGATACTTCTACAGGGAATGGCTGGTGTGATCGCTTTTGGAGGGGATTTTGTGCGATCGCGGTACAGATAATCTTCGGCATTCACAATAACTACCAATGTTCCAAAGTCAGTCCATCCACATAATCAAAATCAGTATCATCAGTCACCAAAGCCCAACTACGTTCTAAGCACTGAATTCGCTTGCGAGCGCCTTTGGTAATGTCCCACCCCAAGATGTTCGTTCCTATACTTTTTATGACAACCGACTAAAGAATACAGATGGAGAAACATTGAAAAATTCAGACAGCTTTTCAATATGTTCTACTGTAAATTTACGTTGTCCGTTCAGAATCGCGGATACAATCGACTCGACTCAGTTTTGAAAACAGGAATTAGGTCTTTTTGTCTGAGCCCAAACTCATTAATTAACACCTTAAGCAACTCAACACCACTTAAGTCTGGAATTGATACATGCTTCTCTTCATATTCATGGATCAGAATACCCAGTACATTTATGTAGTCTTGTTTTTCTGGTGTCATCTCACCAAAATCAAACAAAGCATCAATAACTTCCTGAACTGAAAGCAAATCCGCCTCTGATTTAATTGGGCGAGGTGGAAACTTTTGCAGAAGCTCAATGTAACTATTAGATTCTGTTATAAACATATGTGTTTTAATGCCTGTTGACGGTGGCTATCCGTTAGTAAACTACTCGTACCAATCATCTTTATTCCAATCATCCTTGTCATACTCTACATGGGTAAGAAAATGACGCTTTGTCCACCACGCCAACAACACAGCCCGACATTGCAAACAGGTCAGTGAATTAAGCAATAATGCTATACCATCATCATTAATCGAATACATTGCTCCGACAAAATTTGATGGGATCTGTACAGTGGGTTTTAATTCAACAACAAAGCCAAATAGTCTCTGATTAGAGAAAGAGCTATTGATAGCCCAACCTTGGGTATTTAAAGATATCAGTTGGGAAATTGTGTCTGCTGTAATTCCCAATTCTCGTTGAAGAATTTTCGGCACCACTGTAACAGCTTCCTCTCCTTGTGGAACCCTTCCACCAGGAAAATCAAGAGTTTTGTCTCCTAGTCCCGGACGATAGGTTGGTGGCGGTAAAATTAACTGTTGATTTTGAATTGGTAAAATAATTACCGAATCTGCTTTTTCTACCCGCCAATATTCCAGGATTTGTCCTGTTTCATCCTGCAGATGTTCGCCAATTACTGTCACCCATTGGGAATGTATTTCTAAGAATTTATCCTGAATTTGCCAACCTGTATTCATAAAAAACGGCGAAAGGATTAGAGAATGACCAAGAACGGGATAGAACCACCTCTATTCTTGCAGACATAGGGATTTCTATTTGCAACGGTAATATTATCGCAGCTTATATTTTAGCTGTCGTTAGTTGTGCGATCGCAATCGTCTTCTCCTTGAAAATCTCTTTCACAATCTCCAAATCTGCCAAATCGCCCAAAATGACGACCTCTACGTCTTCTGTGACCACGTTCAAAACCTTCTTCTGGTGATAAACATTCATCCATCCTGACAGAAGAAACGGAATCTGTTTGGTCTGTTGACAAGAGTTGTCGAATCTCACTTATCAACTGTTGTACTTTTTGCCATTCCCCAGACTCAAGAGGTTCAGCATCACATTTAGCTTGCCATGTACTCAAAATTGCATTCAATTCTGAATATGTTCCTTGAGAAATATATTCACCTCGATCTAACTGTTTGCTAATCTCCAACAATTCCTCTCTGAGGGCGATGGGAACCCGAATGGTTTTGGTTGCACCATGTCTCCAGCCAGCTTTTCTTCCGGCATTTCTGCGGTATCCACCTCTACCCATATTCATTTTTATTACCTCATTTATTACTTACACTTTAATTATAGAAGTAATTTTTGATTTTGTGTCATTTTCTATAAGACTATTCATGTAAAGTTTATAGAATTTGTGATTAAATCAAATGCATGTATTACACATCCGAGGTCATCAAGATATTGCTCCCTAGAGTTTGCTTGGATCGCGATAATTGGTCGGTCTTGATATTCTGGTTTGACACTTACTTGTAATGCAACCGATATAGCGCTACGCACAAATAAATAGCTGCGCTAACTGCGTAATCATAATGAATAGTTTTTCCTGGGATATTTTTTCCTGAGATATACAGAGTTTGTGCGTGAGGGTCGAAGTTTGTAACTTTGCCTTCTACCCAATCAATACCTCGTCTCCAAAGCAGATGCTCTATATCTATTTGAATATTTTCTAATGGTGTTAAGTCAAAGGTTACCCAAGGTAGAGAGGGAATAAAGGTAAATTTTGGATTATCGGAAATCAGTGTGATGCGATGAGATTTCGGTAATAAACGTCTCAGTTCGTAAGCTGTTGGTAGACCCCCTATTCCTGCACCTATGATGACAACATGAACCATGTTGATGACTCCAATTGCTATTAGGTCTAGCGCAGGATTGGTTCAAAAGTGCCACCCTAAAACCGCTTTGGATACTCCCACGCCTTATTCGTTTATCGCTTTGATGATACTCCGAGCAGCTATGTTTTTATTAACTAATTAGTAATACGATGATATCACTTTCTAGGTATGCAATAAAAAAGACTCAAAATACCCTTCTAAACCTATTTCTACTTGAGAGCTTTGAGCAAACATATTTGGCTGAATAAAACATACTATAGATAGAATCAGCTAGAAACAAACTTTGCGATAGAAAATCCATTAACCCTACTCATCAAATTACTATATAGTAATATAGTATAGGCAAGGCATTTATAAAAGCAAACTATAAACTAAGTATCTCAACACCTATACCGAAGCTAGGAGGTGTAAATTAATGTCAGAGAGTCTCCCTTTAGAAAATCCCTCAATGTCGAGGCGACAATTACTAAATTTTCTCACAGGTGCAGTTGTCGCCACTACAGCAAGTACCTTAGTGTATCCTGCAGCTCAATTTTTTGTTGCTCCCACAGAAGTCGGTGAAGATGGTTCTATACTCGCCAAAGATATTAATGGAGATTTGATTCCTGCTAGTCAAATTTTAGCTGAACCCCCTGGGACTCGAGCCTTAGTTGCAGGTTTAGCAGCAGAACCAACTTACCTGACTGTACAGTCAGATGCGACTTTGCATCCTTGGGGAATCGTCGATAACTGCACCCATTTGGGTTGTACTTTTCCCTGGAATCCCAATGACAACCAATTTCAATGTCCCTGTCATGGTTCTCGATATGATTCTGATGGGAGAGTAGTGCGCGGTCCTGCACCTCTTCCCCTTAAGCTCGTTGGCGTTAACCTTGAAGGGGAATATATTCGAATTTCTCCTTGGATAGAAACAGACCCCCGCACGGGGAAAAAACCCTGGTGGGTTTAGAAAACAGAATCGAAAAAAATTGGGGATTAGGCTCTGGATTTGAAGTAGAGCAATACGAGCATTTTTAAATCTGTGAGTATCGAGATTATATGTTTTTAAACTCAGAAGAGCGCAAAATAAGTACAGACTAAATTAACTATCGACTGAGAAAGATAATCTCGATACTCATCTAAGAAATTAATCGAAGATTTTTAAATAATTACTTCATAAAAAAAGTAACTTATATGGCGTCTACATCTTCTGTTAAACCATTTGTGATTGATATTTCTCCTTCTGAATTTGTCAAATTACCCGAACCTCCTTTACTTATAGATGTACGTAGTAAATTTGAGTATGATATATTTCATGCTGTAGGAGCAGTCAACCTAAGTTTGCCACGTCTTATTATAGGTTCCATACCGATTTTACGTAGCTGGGTTTATCCTCAATGGTTTAGGAATTTATCCAAAAATGAACCTGTTGTTGTGATTTGTTTAACCTCGCATCGCAGCCCAATTGCTGCAAGATATCTGGTCAAAGTAGGTTTCATTCAAGTCTTTAATATTACTGGTGGAATGATGGAGTGGCGACGCTTGGGTCTACCACATTCTTGATATACAAGGGGTGAGTAATAATTATATACTGACCCCTTAGAATTGAAGATTAATGAAACCTAGAAATATTCAGAATTAAACAAAGCTACAATTCGCCAACCCTAAATAACGAATACCCTCTGGACTAACTGCAAATCTACAAGGTAAGATTTCCACACCTATAGATAAAGCTTCGCGCAGCAATTTACCATACACAGGGTCAGTTTCATCACCAGGTGCAAAATCCATACAATCACCCCTGTTGATAAAGTAAAGCATAACTGAGCGATAATCTGGTAATAAAGCCATTAATTCTCTGAGATGTTTTTGTCCTCGTGTTGTTTCTGTATCTGGGAATAAAGCTAACTTACCCTTAACAAATGTTGTATTTTTAACTTCCAGATATATAGAACGTTCCATTTCTGTCCCCGACAACAAAAAATCAACGCGGCTTTTTTTCTCTTGTCCGTAGGGTACTTCCGACTGAACTTTCAAATAATCCCCTAGTTCTGGAAATAAATGTTTTTCTAAAGCTAACTTGACTACTCGATTGGGTAAAGCTGTATTTACACCCACCCAAGTAGGTCCATTATCATGAACTTCGATTAATTCTAAAGTGTAGCCGAGTTTGCGTTTGGGGTTATTACTCTTGGACAACATGACAGCGCTACCAGGAGTTGAAACCCCTGTCATTGGTCCTGTGTTGGGACAATGGGCTGTTACTATTTCTCCGCTATCAAGTTTAGCGTCAACAAAAAACCTTTTGTAGCGCTTAATTAAAGTACCCGAGTAAAGCTCTGGGTAGCGATAAAGCCAATCAGTTGCGGCTTCTACAGAATTAACTTGTCCTTTCAAGGGATTGCAAAATTAATAATCTATGAACAAATCAGCATACAACTGTTACTGACCTAAATCAATATACCTCAGGACTTACGCAACGTTAGCATCGCGTGTCCGCAGGACATAGATTTGTCATTGCGACCGGAACGCAGTGCAGGGTTAGCGTAGCGTCTCCGTTTAGGAGATAGCAATCTCACCGATTTTGGCGTTAGCGCCTAGCGATAGCGTACCGTAGGTATTGCGTGTCCGCAGGACATATACGTCGCTGTCGCTAGCCCGCAGCGTAGCTGTTAGCAAAGCGTGACGTTAGTCATACGTAATTACGTTTATTTTGCGTAAGTCCTGTACCTGTAATGGTAAACGCTATATTCATCATTTCATTTTTTACCCATTCATAAAATCATAAGTATTAATTGTGTTTTATTCTCTTTTTAGCACTTTGCCGTACGTAAACTTGATTAGGGATGAGAATTTAATAACCTGTAATTCTGAAATTTGGAATGGTGCGTTACGCAATGCTAACAGCACCCTACTTTTGTACTTTATTTAATCCACATTCATTAGCGATCGCCCTTCGGAGAAAAACTTTTTGGTTTACTGAATGTAGTGACGATTCCTTTACTTGTTTTCAAATTCTAATTTCCCCTTCTAACCGCTAGATGTACTCCAGATTAAGGACTGTAGGTAAAACTGAAGTGCAACCCATTATCCTGAAGACTATCACTTGGTGTTTCTATATCCACAAAGGGAATGCCGTAATCAACACGGATATTCAAATTTTGACTTGGTTGCCATAGTAATCCTAGTCCTGCACTAGCTAAGAAAGAATCGTCTATATCGCCTCTCTTATTCCAAACTTGCCCCAAATCAACAAAGGGAGTAAGTTGCAATGTGGGAACTTTTTTCTTATTACGCAATATGGGAATGCGACCTTCCACTGATAGGCGATATCCATTGTCTCCAGAGCGAGCATTCTGACGGTAACCCCGTAGGGATTGACCGCCGCCAATAAAAAACTCGTAGAATGATGGTACGTCATCCGGTGTCAGTTGCAAATCGGCTTGTACAATCAATAAGTTGTCATTACCCAACTGTTGCACCCTTTGCACCTGACCAAACCAACTGACAAAGCGTCCATCTTGACTATCATCAGAACTGACCGTGGCATCAAAAATATCTAAACCAAAGCTAAATTGGGACTGCGCTGCCCAAACTCCTTTATTATCGCGACGAAGATAGTCTTGTCCAAACTTGAGAACTCGGGTACGGCTGGAAGGAAAACTGTTAGTATCACCATTAAATCTAAAAGATCCACTATTACCCTGAAAAGCAAGTGCTGTAGACAAAGCAAACTCTTCTTTGAGCGATCGCACTAAGGGTTGACGGTAACTGATTTCATAAAAATCTGAACTACCTTTTACATCAGAAAAAGGCTCTCCTATGGGAGGATTAATTAATTTGTTATTATTAGGAGCGGCACGAAATTGCACAGTGCCATTCATAGGGTTAACTGGTACGCGATAAGTAACATCATATACATTTGATGCTGCTCTGTCAAAGTCGTCAAAGTTCACCCCGAAGTTATAAGATGCTGTAATTTCATCCCCAATTCCAGTTAAATTAAGGTAGCGCAAATAGATCCCTGCCCTTTCCGGTGCAATTGCAGGTGGAGTATAGTTATCTACACTCAAAGCAGTTTGAAAGGGGTTTGCTTCCTTCACCCTGACGGTAAGAATACTTTTACCAACTTTAGAACCAGCACTTAAACTAGCTTCTACATTGTCAAACAGAGGATTTATCCGCAGCAATCTCAGTTGTTCTTCTAGCTCGTTACTGTTTAGGGGTTTATCTGCTCCCAGACGTACGCGACTTCTGACATAGCTACGATTAACCCTTTTAGTTCCCTCAACCTTGATTCTTTCTAAACTACCCTCTATCACCCGAATTTGCACAACTCCGTCAGCAATAGTCTGATTGGCTACGACAGCCTTGGAGGTAATATAGCCTTTTTTCAAGTACAGTTGAGTAATGTTATCTGCTACTTGTCTTAGTTCATCTAGGGTAACAGACATTCCTTCTAAGGGTTTTACAATGGGATCGATTTCCTTTGCTCCAAAGATAGTACTACCAACTACTTTTATTTTGGTGATAGAAATACGCACATCTGACTGTGATGGTTGTTTGTTCGGAGTTGGAGGAGGAAGAATCGGGTCTTTTTCTTCTGGTAGGGGTTGTGGAGTTGGGAGAGGTTGTGGTAAGCGATCGCGGTTAGGATCTGGTCTAGGATTAATGATTGGTGCAGGGGAATTTTGAGCTACTTTATTCGCCATGTCTGCCACTGGCGTTATATTTGACGTAGTATTTGAAGGGTCGGAAACTGCGTAACTTGGTAATAACCAAGTTAGTAAAATGGCACTGGGAATTGTCAAGCAGCACCAAGGCAATAAATATCTTAAATTCAAGGGTATAGAGCTTCTTCTCATATCAACAATTTTTATTTGATTTGTTGTATTAATTTTGTTAGCACAGCGTGGTGTATGACTAACGTCACGCTACCGCTAAGAGCCATTAAGTTGTAGAGACCTACCTGCCAATAGCGCTATCGCCCAGAGCCTGTGGCGTCGGGGTAAAGTCTCTGGCTCCGCTTAGGATACATCTCCACTTTTGATGTCCGCATTTAGTGCAAGTTTTAAATTATCCACGCAAATTAGGCTGTAGAAAACATATTTATGGTATGCTTATATACATATATATAACGCTTGAAGTTGGCTTATTAGTGTCTTATTTGAAATTAATTCCTTGTCTTTTCTGTTCAAACAAAGATCGTACAACAGAGTTTGTACTTAGTGATAATATTACATAAAAATTAATTTATTTGAGTATAAATATTGAATAGTGTGAATTTTGCGTAAATTTTGGATACGAAGAAGAGTTTAGAGCTTTCAATTCTGGTATATGTGGGATTACGTAAAATATAAGTTTACTGACTAATAATTCTTGTTTTCTGCCAAGACTAGATATTTTTACTAAAACTAAATAAATATAAATAAGCTATAAATAAGTAGAGTTAAAAGTGAATAAATTTAGTATTTTATTAATGACCCTCCCCTTGGTGGGGGTAATTGGTATAGGAAAAGTACAAGCACAAATTACATCAGCAGACACTGTAACAAAAGTTGAAGACATTTCCAACGGTAATGGGACTACATCCACAATAACCGGTGGAAATACTTCTAGTGATGGTGATGGCACAAATCAGTTTCACAGTTTGACTCAATTCAATCTGGGTACAGATGATGTTGCGAACTTTCAGGCTGCAAATGGAAATATCACAAATATTCTGACTCGCGTTACTGGTGGAGATATCTCTAAAATTAACGGCACGATTCAGGTTACAGGTGGTAATAATCCAAACTTGTTTTTAATGAATCCAGCTGGGTTTATTTTTGGTAAAGATGCAAAAACCTTTAATTTACCCGGTTCTTTGACTGTAACAACAGCCAACGGTATTGGCTTTGGTTCCGGTTCTAATACTAATTTCTTCAGTGCAACTGGTAGCAATGACTATTCTAAGTTGACAGAGAATCCTACTGCTTTTGCTTTTACGATGGATAACCCAGGGGCAATTGTCAATTCTGGTGACTTGAGTGTTAAGGAAGGACAGAACTTGACTTTAGTGGGTGGTACGGTAGTAAATACTGGGACACTTACTGCTGAAAAAGGTCAGATTACTATAGCTGCGGTTCCTGGTAAGAGTACAGTACGGATTAGTCAACAAGGAAATCTGCTGTCTCTTGATATCGCATCGACGACTGAAACAACGGGAAATCCGAATCCATTACCCAGCAGATTTAAGATTGAATCATTACCGAATCTATTAGCCGGTGGCAATATCAGCAATGTAACAGGAATTACCGTTAATGAGGATAATACAGTTACTCTCACGGGTTCTGGTATCAATATAAAAGATGGAGATGTTGTTAGCTATAATTCTGACGGGAGCAAGAATTCTATTCTTCCAGATGATAGATTGGAAACTTCTAAATCTCCAAATGTATCTATAATTTCCAAGAATGGCAATATTAAAACAGATAGGATTATAAGTCGTGAGAAGGTATTTTTATCTGCTGAAAAAGGGAATATAGAAGTCGATACTATTTTCGCAGGAATTCTTGATGGTGAGGCTGATCTGGACGAGTTTCGTGCTGGTGATATTAATATCAAAGCCGGTGGATTTTTTAGAGCAATTGGAAGGGAAGAGGTAAGTGAAGATATTCGAGATTCTGACAATACTGATACTCCCAAAATTTTCGCTAGTATAACAGTTGCTAATCCGATATCGAACCCACCAGGTGAGGGCAAAGATCCTGAAATTGATAAGACAACATTGCCGTTTATTAGGATTAAAACTAAAAATGATGTAATTACTCAAAATGAACCGGGTGATGGAATAGGTGAGGTAAAGATTGAGGTTGGAAGTGAATTTTTTGTAGTAGGAGATAGTACAAAAGAGCCAGTTTCATTTAAAGATAATGAGAGTGGAACCATTGGAGTTATTGCTGCACGAACCAATGGAAATCAAAGTGGGGTGAAATCTATTGATGGTAGAACATTTGGTAATCCAGATCCACCACCAAGAATAATAAACCCACCATCATCAGAAAAACCCGGTGACTCAAACACTGGTGGTACAAATACTGGTGGTACAAATATTGGTAACTCAAACACTGGTGGTACAAATACTGGCGACTCGAATACTGGAAACTCGAATACTTCTGACTCGAACACTGGAAACTCAAATACTGGCGACTCGAATACTAGAAACTCAAATACTGCTGACTCCAATACTGGCGACTCAGATACCGGTAACCAAGAACAACAACAACAAGATCGAGACCAAGACCGAGATCGAGACCAAAATCAAGAACAAGAAGAAATCACAGTTTTTGGTGTATTGTCACTAGATGAATCCCTGGTTGCTCTGCTCAAAGACAAGGGTCATGCGACAGAGTTGACACTTAGCAATGATGGTAATGGGGAATTAACAGGCTCAGATTTTAATCTTTTTAATACTGATGATGAGGAGGAGTTGAAAACCTTTAATTTCGATAGAGATTTATTGTACAAAAATTACGTTTTTTCTCGGAAATAACTATCTTGAGAATGGTCTCGTCTCATGAAATGTCTCTACGCCGAAAACACCATATCAGAAGGGTTTTTGAGATTGAGATTGCTGCCCGAGTGTCACAATGACGGTCATTTAAACAGACATGATATAAACCGCTATTTTGTTTGAGTAGATTTTTCTAGCTCCTTTTGTAACTATGTCCACAGCAAAGTCAAAAGCAAATTGTCAATTGCAAATAAAACTGATTTGTGTCTTTGTCAGTTTTATCATTCCTGTGTGTGGGAGCGTTCCATTTATTGCTTCACAGGTAGTTGCTCAATCCCAAACTACTGCTAAGACGAAGGGGGATGAATATTTACACAAAGGACTGAAATACTACCAGCAAAGTCAATTTACACTGGCTATTCAATCTTGGCAAGACGCACTGAAATTTTATCGACAGTCGAAAAACCGACAAAGAGAGGGAGAAACGTTAGGTAATTTGGGACTTGCTCATAGGGAGATAGGAAAGTATAGTAAGGCGATTGATTATCAGCAGCAAGCTTTGAAAATTTTTCAAGAGCTTAATAACCGTCAAGCACAGGGACAATTGTTAGGCAATCTGGGTAATCTTTATTCAGTCATAGGGGATTATAAAAAAGCTGAAGAATATCAGCAGCAGAGTTTAACTATTGCACGGGAAATTAAAGACCAGGTAGGAGAAGGTTTTTCATTAGGTGCTTTAGGAATGATTTACGCTGACAAGGGTAATTATTCTAAAGCGGTTGAGTTATATTTGCAAAGTTTAGCGATCGCTGAAGAAACAAAGGACTCGCAAAGAAAAGCGGGTATTCTGCATAATTTGGGTTCTGCTTACCAATCTCAAGGAAAAGACAATCAAGCACTAGAAGCTTTCCAGAAAAGTTTAAACCTAGCGCGGGAACTTAACGATCGCAATATCGAGCAGAAAGCTTTGAATAGTTTGGGATTAATATACGCAAACTTCAAAGACTATAACAAAGCAATTACATCCCAGCAGCAGAGTTTAAAAATAGCCCAAGAAATAGGCGATCGCCTTTCAGAAGCATTGGTTCTCAACAATTTTGGACATACTTTATTTACATCTGGAAAACTGGTGGAAGCGGAAAAGAAACTCCGTCTTTCTGTAAATATTTTAGATTCCCTTAGAGAAAATTTGGGCGATCGCAATAAGGTATCAATTTTTGATACCCAACTTAATACATATAATTTACTACAGCAAATTTTAGTCGCTCAGAATAAACCCGGAGCAGCATTAGAAGCATCAGAACTAGGACGGGCTAGGGTTTTCGCAGAGTTGATGGAAAGAAATTTAAAATCGAAGTCTAACTCTAATTCTAAATCTAAAGTGATCGCGCCTTTAACAATTACTCAAATTAAGCAAATCGCTAAACAGCAAAAAGCCACTCTGGTTGAATATTCCATTGTTCCGGATGACTTCTTACACCAAGGTAAGCTAAAAGCCCCAGAATTAGAACTTTTCATCTGGGTAGTTAAACCTACGGGTGAAGTAATTTTGCGAAGAGTTAATCTCAAATCCCTACGTCAGCAAAATACCTCCCTCACAAAAATAGTAACTAAAACTCGCAATGCTCTCGACCCGGCGGAAAATTCGGAGTTTATCAACAAGAAAGTAGTTTCTCAAGGTCTAAAGCAATTACACGAACTGTTGATTGCACCCATTGCCGAGGATTTACCGAAAGACCCCGAAGAACGTGTTATTTTTATACCCCATGAAACACTATTCTTTGTACCATTTACAGCCTTAGAAGATAAAAATGGTAAATACCTAATTGAAAAACACACAATTGTATCTGCTCCAGCAATTCAAATCCTGGGACTGACTCACCAGCAAAGAAAACGCAGCCAAGGACTAGCAAAAGATATCTTAGTTGTAGGTAATCCTACCATGCCCACCTTGAAGGTTGGAGACCCACCCTATCAACTATATCAACTAGATGGTACAGAAATAGAAGCCAAGGAAGTTGCTAATCTTTTACAAACTAAAGCGATTATTGGCAAAGATGCTACTAAACTAGATATTGTCAAAAAGATGCCGAAAGCCAAAATAATTCATATAGCAACCCACGGTCTACTTGATGACATAAAGCAGTTAGGCGTACCCGGTGCGATCGCTCTAGCCCCATCTGGAAATGACAATGGTTTTCTTACTTCTCCCGAAATCATAGATTTGCAACTCAACGCCGAACTAGTAGTACTGAGTGCTTGTCAAACAGGTAGGGGTGACATTACGGGAGATGGTGTGATAGGTTTATCCCGGTCTTTACTTACTTCTGGGGCTGCTAGTACGATAGTTTCCCTATGGGATGCACCAGACGACACCACAAAAGCACTAATGATATCCTTCTACAAGAATCTGAAAGCAGATGGTGATAAAGCGCGAGCATTACGCCAAGCAATGCTCAGTAATATGAAAAAGCCTCTAAACCCCACTCATTGGGCTGCTTTCACGTTAATGGGAGAATCGGAATAATGATCGAAATAATATTAGTGAATTATTAGTGAATTATTATTAACAGGACTCACGATTAATTAATTTTATATTTATATAATAATCCCGACTAGATGTTAAATAAGATACTAGCAAGTCGTTACAAAATAATCAAATTCCTTGGCGCTGGGGGATTTGGACAGACTTATATAGCTGAAGATACTCATCGACCGGGTAATCCCATCTGTGTGGTTAAGCACTTAAAACCAATTAATTCTCAAACTTACTATTTAGAAACTTCTAAGCGTTTCTTTCAGAAAGAGGCAGAAGCTTTAGAAAAACTGGGTAATTATCCTCAAATACCGAGACTTTTAGCATATTTTGAAGAAGAAAATGAATTTTATTTAATCCAAGAATTTATTGACGGTAACCTACTCAATTCAGAATTTAAACCTGGTTGTTGCTGGAGCGAAAACCAGGTAATGCAAATGTTGCAAGAGATATTAGAAATTCTCCACTTTGTACATAGCAATGGAGTAATACACCGCGACTTAAAACCAGGAAACATTATTCGCCGTCAAGAAGATAATAAGCTAGTTCTAATTGATTTCGGCATAATTAAGGAAATCAGTATGCAGTTGACCGCTGCCAAAACTCAGATGGCTACATCTGTAATAATAGGTACTGCAGGGTATATGCCGCCAGAACAAGCAAGGGGAAAACCCCGTTTTAGCAGCGATATTTATGCTTTAGGAGTTATAGCCATCCAAGCAATTACAGGATTTCAAGAATTAAAAGAGGACGCTAACGGTGAAATAGAGTGGCAAAGCCATACTCAAGTCAATCCTCAATTAGCCGTTATCCTTAGTAATATGGTACGCTATCAATTCCAAGACCGTTATAAGTCTGCACAAGAAGTACTAGATGTAATCAAATCTCTCACAAATCCCACCGTAGCTTCTCCTAGATACCCAGTCAGTCAACCAAATACTATTTCCAGTTCTTCTGCTTCTGCGAGCAAATCGATCGCAGCCCCTCATAATACTGCTTCTTCTGACACACCATTGTCAAATGCAATATCTTCATCCAGGGAAAACCAAAATTCTGGTAATACAGTAAGTAATTCTGCACCAATTAATTCTGCATCAATCAATTCTGCATCACCTACAGCATCAAATTTTGATGCACCTCACTCTGTTCCACAAAGCTCTCCAAAAAACCCTCTCAAAGTCCTTGTTTTTCCTGTAGCAGTTATTACGCTATTGATTGTTGCTGCAGGAGGGATAATTACTATTTTTGGTCTAAATTGGGGTAAAAATCAAAACTTTTTGGCAAATGTAGAAGAAATAAAATCTTTTAAGAAGCAAAAGGAGTATAGCAAATGTATAGATAAAGGAGATAAAGTTAGTCTTCTTAGTCAAGATTCATTACCCTATAGTCAGGCTAAAACAGAATTGATTAATATTGTTAATGAGTGCCGTATTCTTCAAGCTAAATTATTAGCAGAGCGAGGAGATTTTGCCAAAGCAATTACTGAAGCTAATAAAGTTCCAAAAAATCAAGCTTTTTCTGAAAATTCTCAACAGTCAAT
The DNA here is from genome assembly GCF_001456025.1 of Mastigocoleus testarum BC008. Lineage (GTDB taxonomy): Bacteria > Cyanobacteriota > Cyanobacteriia > Cyanobacteriales > Nostocaceae > Mastigocoleus > Mastigocoleus testarum. Next base: position 39,903 of record NZ_LMTZ01000001.1, on the reverse strand, counting down.
TAACGTTTGGTCAAAAAAAATCATCGATAAAGCCACAGAAAATTATGAAAACTCAGGAGACGTGGATAATGCAATCACAACCCTGAAAGTCATTCCATCAACAAGTTCCCATTATAAAAATGTCCAGGAACTAACACAACAATGGCAAAAGCAGAATAATACCAACAAAGAGTATTTAAGCCTAGCACAGCGTGCATTAACACAAAATAGATATAACGACGCGATCGCTGCTGCAAATAAAATTTCTAACACTCCATATTGGGACATCAAAAAAAAAGGAATTATTCAGAAAGTAACATCCCTTAGAAAAAATTCTACGACAGACCCTAAAACAATTGATAACTGTCAAGGTAGTCAATCTATATTTGCTCAAGGTTCCAATTGTAATAATTAAATATAGCAAATCTAAACCTAGTAAATCTAAACCTAGCAAATAATAACTCAAAAAATTGCTTGTACTTTAGCTAATTAAAACATTATGAAAAACAAATTATTTCCTACACTATCAATTGCATTAATCACAGCATTTTCTATACTTAGTACCGCTCCTGCAAGGTCTTATAGCAAGGTGAAGTATATCTGCGAAACTAGCGGAAGTTTCCCCATAACCTATGTAATCACTTCCAAAGAAAAAATTGAGTTTATTACTTGGAAATCTCAAGCTTTTAGAAATTCAGGTTATCCAGCAGAAAAACGCTGTCAATTGATAACAGAAAGATTTCAAAAACATTCTGATGCAGGAAACCTGAGATATATTACAACTGGTAAAATAAATCATCAGAAAGTAATATGTGTTGCCAGAAGTAAAAATAGTAGCTGCATCTCAGGTGGTTTATTACTAACTTTAGAATCCAAAGATAACCCCAAAAAAGTCCTGACGGAATTATTCAATGTATCAACTCGGAAACAAAAAATGAGCATCACAAGAGGTAAACCAATTTATATTGATGTAGATGCATACTTAAGTAACGTCTATGATATTAGACAAAGCCAACCTATAAAAGCCGAGCCGACATACACTAAACCTTCACAAAACCAACCCGTACAGAAAGAAACAACCAATTCTGATGATAATTGTAGCGGTTCGTTTTTCTGTAACTAATAATCCTTGATAAATCTGAAGAAACACTTTGTGTAAGACAGGACTTACGCAAAATAAACGTCATTACGTCATTACGTTAGCGCTTAGCGGAAGCGTGTCCGCAGGATATAACTATTAAACCCCCTCCCAACAAATAAAACTAGCACATTTTTTGGCTTGAGCTAAAACCTTTGTTATGTAAGGGTTTGAAAATGTGCTAGTTAAGAGAGGATAGCATTTTTAACTACCTTGATCTTGATATTCTCAAGGATACCTTCAATTTGTCACCAATAACCTACGCACTTGAGTGACTTTCAACTCTTGAATCATAGTTCATCAGTTCGCGCTGAAAGGGCTGGGTATAGTAGCCCAAAAGCCTAATCTACCCGTAACAGAATTAATGTTTTGGTTTTGATTAACTATGACATTTACCGTTCCCATCATGTTCGTGTTTGCGGGGACAATTTTGTAAATCTTGGTTCATTAATTTTTCAGTAGTGTCCTTCAAGGAATCATTTGCAGCTTTTAAACCGATCCAAGCATCAATGCGTTCCACGTCGAAACCGACTTCTCGATGTTCTCCCACTTGAATTAAGGGACGACGAATTAATAGTGGATCTTCTACCATCAATCCTAAAGCTGTTTGTGCGTCTAATTCTTCAGGAAGTATCTCCCCAGATCTGACCCTTGGTGCAGCTTTATTAAACCATTCAACTACAGGGCGATCGCCAAAAAATGACTGCAAACTTTCAGCAGTCCAAGAATTAGTTAGTAAATTGTGAGCTTCCAATTCGTGACCTGCTGCTGCAAGCAAAGTTTTTTGTTTTGTATTATTTTTACAACCCGGCTTTTCATAAAAAATAACTTTTGCCATTCTACTATCTCCTAATTAATTATTAGTTAGATAGGACTTTCGAGAAATTCCCCATTCCCCTATTAGAAATTCTTTGCAGTATGATTCGCTGTGTCAAATTCAAATCTTTCTTTTGATTTTGTTTCGCCGTACAAATTAAAAGTTACAGTTGGTTCGTCAGCGACTGCTTCTACACAATGAATTGCACCGGGAACAAAACTGATAATATCTCCAGGAGACAAAATTAGTTCTTTGGTAAATTCTATTTTATCGTTAAATTCGGGAGTCGGCTTTCTTTGCCATAAAGTATTTTTTTCTTGACCCTTTAAAATTGCAACTACTCCCCAAGTACCATGATTATGAATGTTAGAAGTTGTCCCAGGTGTAAATGTTACTGTCTGTACGGTAAATTGGAAGCCTAATTCATCGTATAACAGTTCAACAGAAGTACCAGTTTCAAAATCAGGTTCTGGATGTTTACTTCTAACCCAATAAGAATTAGTAATTAAACGTCTTACTAATGTACGAATTTTTGCAAGATATTCGATTTCTACTTTAGTTCGTTTAACTGTATCTTCTAACTCAGTTAAAAACCGATACAGATAGTAATTATCTTCTAGTAAATCCCATTCTCTTACAGATTCGCAAAGCTGATACTTCCCGTCTTTAGTAACAAGCCAATCGTTTCCTTTCATATGTAAAATTTACGTATAAAATTCAAAGTATTATCTTAAATTTTACCCCTAGGGTATAGTTTTCAATTTTCCCAATTACCAATTGCCAATGACCCATTACCCATTACCAATTACCTTTTATTTCTAATCATCTTCTTCTGGTGGGCGCGTCAATATATCAAGCAATACTCCGGCACCAAATTCGTCATTATCATCAATTTCTTTAACCTGTATACAGATTTTTTTTGCTTGTTCTAGTTTTCCCAACTTGGCTAAAACTAATCCAGAAGCAGCATAAGCATTTAAAAAAAGTCTAATTCTCGCTTCTTCTTTTCGAGCAATTAGTACTGGCTTTAATTCTTCCCAGTCATTAGTAAAATTTTCTACTTCTCTAATTATATCTATGACCTTTTCGGCAATTTGTAATGCCATAGGATAATTATATTTGTAGTAGAAGTATCTGTATGCTGCAATTAAAACATCTGTATTTTTTCCAGTTTTTGCCAAAGCTTGATTAATATATTTTTCTGCTTCAGAATTATTCTCCCAATTATCTGCAGCTAACATCAATAACTTTTTGATATTTTCCGGAACTTCGAACCAAGAAAATCTATCTGTATCTACTAACATAAAAACTCCTTGGTAATCAGTTATCAGTTATCAGTTATCAATTATTAGTTTGAGATTACTATAGGAGTCATGTTTAAATTTTGTAAATCACCAAAATCTATCCCTATAGCTAAAAAATATATTCTGTTCAAACTAATTTATCAAAAGTTAGCTGTTAACTGTTAGCGCATTAACTGTTCACTGTTAACTGATAACTGATAACTACTGTTAACTGAAAAATCAGAACCTTGTCAGAATATAAAGCAAGGAAAACAAAACAATCCAAATAATGTCTACGAAATGCCAGTAGATTTCTGCCATTTCAATACCAATATGTTTCGTGGCATTATAGTGTTCGGGGCGACGAGAACGCCATAAAACTCCCAAAATTAATAACAACCCAATAAATACATGCAAACCGTGAAAGCCGGTCATCAAGTAAAAACAATTAGAAAAAATATTGGTTGTTAAGCCATATCCCAATGTCAAATATTCATAAACTTGACCTAGCAAGAAAATAGCGCCCATACCGGCTGTTATTTTGTACCATTTCCGCATTCCCTTGAGGTCATTCTTTTTAATAGCAGCATCGCCGAAATGAATCACAAAACTACTAGAAACCAAAATTATTGTGTTAATTGTTGGTAATATCAGTTCCACCTCAGTTTCGTGGGGAGGCCAAACATCAGCCAAACCTCGATAAAACAAATAAGCCGCAAAAAATCCCCCAAACATTAGGGATTCGGAAACGAGAAAGGTTAACAGTCCTAAAACTCGGAAGTCTGGATGTTCTTCGTGATGGCTAGTGTCAGTTGTAGGTGCAATTGTCATATCAGTTTATGGTCGTTAGGGTTGCATTACTACTAGTAGATAGATAACTGCCTTATTTGCTTTCTTCTCTCTGGTAAGAAATTTAGCCTCGGGAGGCTCTCTGTGCCTCCCAAAAACTTTTTGGAGAGCCTTTAAAATTCTGTCACCAGCTTTAGATTTGTGAATTAGATTTGCAAATAAGTATTACATTCCAATATTTCAAGCACTAGGCTCAGCTGCAGTACCTGATTTTACAGAAGTACCATCCTCCTCATTGAAACCATATTCGTAGGGTCCATGGGTAACCACAGGTAGAGTTTCCCAATTTTCAATTGCTGGAGGTGAAGAGGTCGTCCATTCTAAAGAAAGAGCGTTCCAAGGATTGTCTCCGGCTTTTCGTCCAAATCCCCAACTCCAAAGGACATTAATAAAGAAGGGGATTACTGATGCTCCTAAGACAAAAGCACCGATGGTACAAATCTGATTTAAAGCCATGAATTGCGGGTCGTACATTGCTACCCGGCGAGGCATTCCTTGCAAACCTAATTCATGCATTGGTAAGAAGGTTGCAAGAGTTCCGATAAAGGTGAGAACAAAGTGAATTCTACCCAAAGTTTCATTTAAAAACCTACCGGTGATTTTAGGAAACCAGTGATAAATTCCGGCGTAAATCCCAAATACGGAACCACCAAATAGGACAAAGTGGAAGTGAGCAACTACATAATAGGTGTCATGGACATGGACATCAAAAGGTGCAGTACCCATAGTGACGCCACTTAAACCACCCAAGACAAACATTGATAGTAAACCAAGGGCAAATAACATCGCACTAGTAAAGCGAATTTTGCCTCCCCATAAGGTTGCGACCCAACCAAAAATTTTTACCCCTGTGGGAACTGCAACAATTAAGGTGGAAATAGTAAAGAACATCCGCATCCAACCAGGAGTACCACTCGTAAACATGTGGTGTACCCAGACGAATAAACCAACTACACAAATCGCTACGCTGGAGTAAGCGATCGCTTTATAACCAAAAATTGATTTGCGGGCGTGAACGGGAACCACTTCAGACATAATGCCGAAGATTGGCAGAATCATCAGATATACTGCCGGATGAGAATAAAACCAGAATAAATGTTGGTAAAGGACTACATTACCGCCACCATCTGGCTTAAAGAAGGAAGTACCAAAGTTGAGGTCAAATAGGAGCAAAACTAAACCTGCAGCCAATACAGGTGTAGAAAGTAGTGCTAAAACAGAGGTTGCCAAAATTGCCCAACAAAATAGGGGTAATTGATCCCACTTCATGCTGGGAACTTTCAATTTCCAGATGGTGACCACAAAGTTTAAAGCACCCAAAATTGAAGAAGTTCCGACCAAAACAATTGCTAAAATCCACAATGTTTGGGCAGTTGGGGCAGTAACTAAACTGAGGGGTGGGTAGGCTGTCCAACCTGATTGGGAACCACCACCAAAATAGAAACTGGCAGCCAATAATGCCGCAGCTGGCGGGTTCAACCAAAATGCAATAGCATTTAGCTTGGGGAATGCCATATCTCTAGCCCCAACCATCAGTGGTACCAAATAGTTACCAAAACCACCAATTGCACTCGGTACAATCCACAGGAAAATCATAATTGTCCCGTGGTTGGTCATCAAAGCATTATACAGATTGGGATCGACAACATCCGGGTCTGGTGTCGCAAGTTCGGCGCGCATAGCAACAGCCATCAACCCGCCAATCAAATAAAATATAAATGCCGTTACCAGATATTGAATACCAATTACTTTATGGTCGATATTAAAGGTAAAGTAGTGGTACCACTTCCATTTTTCAGGGTGAGCGCCATGATTCACTGGAAGTTCTGGCGATTGTAATTGTGTCTGTGTCATAAGTGATATTTGCGATGTTGCTGCTATGGATGATTCATTGTGAGTAATTCATTGGGAATCATTAATTGGGAATAGTTTTATTGGTGAATAGCAGCCAAAGTATCAGCATTAACTCCCAGTTCGCGAGCATATGGAGTGAGAATCTCTTCAGGGCTTAATGCTATGGTATTGGTGACTTTATCAGTATTGGTAGCGTTAGCTAACAACCAATTTTCAAAGCTTTCGGGAGAATGAACTACAACTTGCGATCGCATCGAACCATGATAACCACCACATAGTTCGGTACAAACAATTGGATAGGTACCAGTTTTAGTTGCAGTAAATCCTAATGTTGTAGGGATACCAGGAATTGCATCTTGTTTGAGACGAAACTGTGGAACCCAAAATGAATGAATTACATCGGTCGCAGCAATATTCAGTTTAACCTTCGTACCTACAGGAACATGGAGTTCTCCAGAGGTAATTCCGCTTTCAGGATAATTAAATATCCAAGCAAACTGCATTCCTGTAACATCGACTACTAAGTCTGCTTTTTTGTTGTTTTCTCCTGTAATTCCAATGGTGGGACTTTTGAGTGCTTTTGTTTGTAAGCTATCTCCACCCTCATCACTTAAAGTTGCAGCAATTGCAGTTCCAGATTTATTCAGATTTCCAGCAATTTGTTCGCTATTACGCGGTTTAATTCCTCCCATTTGGGTATATACATCGACACTATATATACCCAAACAGATTACAATAATTGTTGGGATTGCTGTCCAAAAAACCTCCAAAGCAAAGCTTCCTTCGATGGGAACCCCATCTGTATCATCTCCACGACGATGACGAAATTTCACCAAAAAAATTATAATTGTTCCTTCTACTACTAAAAATAAAGCAGTAGCGATTGCAACCATAATATTGAAAAAATTATCTACTAAGGGTGCTTGCTCGGATGCTTGTACCGGAAGTAAAGAGTGGTGTTGACCAACCCAAATACTGAAAAGAGTGACTGTAATTCCAGCCACTAAAGTTAGGAGTGAAACAGGAATTTGAAGCATAAATACCTGCTAGTTTCAATATGAGTCAATTGTTGAGTATTGAGTGTTCGGGAATTTAAAATTGAAGCTGTTTTTGGAGATATTACTGATATGTATCCCCATTAACAAATAGCCAAAAATAATTGTGTCAGATGCCAGACTCAATAGACATAATTATTTTTGTTACAGGAAGTTAGACTGAGTAAAAATCCATCAATTATTTCTGATTTAATACGGCTAACTGTCCTATTGACATATTAAAGTGTAATTGTATTTCACTTTTAAATCCTAATATTTATTAAATAATTGATTCTAAAGGAATTCATTTCTAAATTTTTTTATATAAAAATAACTACCCGCTGATGGAATTATACCCAGGCAAGTAGTATTTAAAAATCTGTAATTTTCTGTATTATTTAGTCACACTTGAGGATATTTGTATTAAGTAAATATAAACACAAATATCATCTATATTAGTACCTGCTAAATTTCCTTATGATTAGCACAAAATTAAATATTCAAAATTGATATATAGTGTCTAAATGTTTGCAATAAACTTTTAAATAATAGAAATATGTTTATTCTCCTCTATCTATAAATTTAGGCGCTTCAATAGATTTAATGAATTGCGCCTAATTTAGTAAAAAATAACCCTAAGCAGCCACAAAGTAATTACAACAGTACCAAGGAAACAGTAAATCAAAATATCCCATTGTAATGATTGACAAGCGATAGTTGACTATAAAACACTGATCGCGAAAAAATTCATTTGGGATAAGTTATCTTCTTGGAGTTTCCTAATTATTTAACGCTGCGTGAGTATAACAATTCTTAGGACAAATTCTAGAACAAGCCTTACAGCCAATACAATTATCTTTGTTTGCAACGACCATTACTTTTCTTTCGATTTCATCATCATCTTCATCATCAACAAATTCACCTTCTTCATCTAATGCTTTTAATGTCAGCACATTATATCCACATGCTTTATAACATCTGCCACAACCGATACATTTATCTTTATCAATTTCTTGCGCAAATTCTGGCGTCCAAGTTTTACCACCAAATGTTAGTCCTGTTACTGCTGACATAATTCAACCTTCTAATGAACGCATAGTGATTTGTTTGCATTTATTCTAACTTAAGAGTCTTTATTTAAAGTGATAAAAATAAATCATTTTCTATTCTATATAAAGTTGCATTTTTATTAATATCCCAGAACAAAATTTTTATTAAAATATAACTAATGAAAATATTTTCTATTAATGAATAATAAGAAAAATATTTTTAAGGCTCAATTTTTACTATCACTTGATTTTTGCAAGCACTTGGTTACTTTAATATTTCAATATTTGGCAGATAATTTATAAAGCAAATAGATAACTATCCAAATTGAATTCGCTAGTTATCAATTGAAGGTATTATTGTTTGACTCAAAAAAGATATTTTGTCGTTAATAAAATATTATGTTTAAACGATAAACTAACAATTTTATATTACGTGACTTTATATACTTAACTTTTTTGCTTTATTTATATGTTTCTACATAACAGAAATCAGTTTTAATAAATTCTCCGTACACAAAAATCATCATATTATCTTCATATTTCTGAAACTATAGGAATTAATCTGGAAGCTTAAGATATTAATTTAAATTACAAATGTTTAAATTATATAAACAAAATTTATTTCAAATATTTAAAAAAGTTGAATTTTGTGATTGTTCGATGTTAATGAATAACAGTTTCTCTAAGGGTTTTACCCCAATAATAAGATGCAATGAGAGTCGGTCTTGAAAAGGAATCCCCAAAAAAATTTATAAGCTCATTATGAACAAATTTATCTAAATGTTTATGAAATCTTATAAAAAAGCAAAATTTAAATCAGGCTCAAGTTTAAATTTTTGATAAAGAGTTGATTGGATGCAACGTCCGCAAATAGATATATGAATGTATTTGTCGGAATAAGAAAATACTTTCTTTACCCGACAAAAATGCGGTGGTGTGTAGTGAAGTAACAGGACACATCCAAGTGGTACTTGAGTCCGACATCTCAGCGAGTAGAGTAGGAAAAACTTCAGCCTTATGCCTTATACCATTCCTAACAAGAGTTGTGTTGGATGTGACATCTGCCTTCTTCAGTGTCCTACAGGTGCAATCAAAATCGAAGGAAATGGGTATTGGATCGATCCTTTACTTTGTAATAACTGTGAGGGTTATTATTCAGAACCCCATTGTGTAAGCGTATGTCCAACGAGTTCACCCATTCCTTTGCAAGCAAAAAGAGGAAGATGTAAAGTTAACTACACAGAGGCTACTAGCCCATATCTGTTTGCGAACCAGGAGACTAATCCTTTTGCTTCAGCAATTGTAATTTGGGAAGCCTGCAATATTTTATCTCAGAGAGCATCATTACCTTGGGAAAAAGATGGAGAAGATAGCTTGTGTTATCGTCGACCAGTTAAGCAAGGAAGAGGAGAGATTGCTTTTTACGTAACTAATGCTCCCGATGATGGGACAAAGGTCAAAGATTTAAACGCGATCGCAGCTATTGATATCAAAGCAGCCTGTATTCTATTAATCTTTGCAGCTCATGCAACAGCTCAAGAAAGACCATGGGAGCAAGAATTTGTTATTGACGACCGTCAGATCGAAAAATACTTAGGGTTAGAAAAACGAAAAGACCTGACTAAACTTTCTAAGTTGAACTTAATCAAAAATATTATTCATCAAGTTTGTTCTCTGACAACTAAAATTAATTGGCCGCAACAAGGGAGAATTAAAGGGTTCTCAATCCCCGAAAGTCGTTTATGGCATTTGACACAAACCTACAATAGTCTGCAAGAAGATGAACTTGGTTGCAAACATCTTGTAGGCTTAACGTTTAAAATTAAAGCAGGTATCTGGGCAAAATACTTTTTAAACAAACAAGCCTGCAAAGAAAGAAAAGCATTTTACCAATACGGTAGTTTGCCAAAATCTCTACTAACTACTGTAATGAGTTATTGGCAACAGCATGAAGGTGCAGTTCGAATGATGCTGTGGTTATTATTTAAAAGCAAAGTTGGCAGAGAGCAGCGAATTACTGTCCCAACTTTAATGCGCATTGCTTATGGGGAGAAAAAACTTGCTCTTGCTTGTACCCAAAGGGACGAACGTAAGCGGCTACTACGGACCTATGAAAATGATTTAGAAATACTTAATCACTATGGCATCAAACCAGTATTCGATCCGGTGACCTATCCACTAGAAATTCAACCTTTGTGGGCAAAATTAGTTAATATTCCTGAAGATCCAGATGAAGCGATAGAATTTTGGATCGAAGATGGAGGAAGTCAAAGCAGTCTTACAGATGTCAGTCCCCGTGGAAAGTGGAATATGTTAATGAACGGTCGAATTTTATCTTTTGACTTTCCGCCACAGTGGCAACAATACCATAGTGAAGTTAATAAAAAAAAGCAAAGTTCAAGGATGAGAAGAAAAGTGAAAATAGCAGGAGGGCTTTTAGGAGAACAAATTTCTCAAGCACGCAAAAAAATGAATCTTTCCCAAAGAGAATTAGCTAAACTGACAGGTAAAAGTCAAAGTTGGATTAGAGATATCGAAAAAGGCAGATTTAAAGCAAAACTAGAAGATCAAATATTATTGAGAAAAGTACTAAAGATGGCTTAATTTATACCAAGTACGATTTTAAAGCCCCTTTATATTCTTTGGGATTTCCCCACACTTCCCACACTTCCCTCTCTCATTCTAAAAAGGGGTAATTAATCCGGACTTAGTATTATTCATGTACTGTATCTACAGTAGTTAGTTTCGGTTACCAGGAATAGCATCTACACATTTCACGAAATAAGTTTAGAGTTTAGAGCTTAAAGTTTAAAGCTTAAAGTTTAGAATTCAGAGTTTGATATCCAAAACCAAAATATTGTTAGAAACAAATTTTCAGAAGAAAATCTTAGAAATAAGATAGATATTTTCTCTAATACAGCCTATTAATTTTCATTCATCTGCTAGCAGCAGCGCCTATTTTGTGGACTTTCAACCAAAATTGGATCTTGTAACATACAAGTTTTACTACTATTCCAGTATTCAATTGCAATCACAGCACTTCCAGAATTTGCTGCACGTAATGCTTGTTTAAACTCATCTCTTCTTGACGACAACTGCTCCACAAGGGTTAGAGGCTGAAGAATTCGTTCAAACATAACCTTTTCACTACCAAAATATTCAACAAGTGGATATGGATCGTTAGCCACCATCAAAACGGTTTCCATTGGTTGTACTAATGTATATTCACATTCAAAATCAATTTCAAATTTTATAAAGGCTGGCAATTTATGCAAAGCATAATAATCAATGAGAAAATTAATCTCTTTTCTATTACGTAGTATCAAAATATCAGAAATTTTCATCATTGTCCCATATTAATAGATTTGTATATGTACGAATACAAGTACTATAAGTAAAAAAATTTTAATTTAGAAATAATTTATCAACATAAATCGAAAAGTAATTCGTGAAATATTTAATTCTTTTTCTGTAATTTTAATATCGTCCATTTAAGTTTATAGGTTTAATTCTATAGATATAATTTTGTAGGTTTAACATAAATTTCATGATTTCAACTTAACAATGGTAATCGCACAGAAAAGCAGCTACCAATACCCAATTTGCTAGTAACACTAATTGAACCACCATGGTTCTCAACAATAGTTTTCGAAATAGCTAATCCTAGTCCAGAGCCATTATCCCGGTAGGAACGGGACTCATTTGCTCGCCAAAATCGATCGAATACCCGTTCAATATCCTCTGGTGTAATTCCTATACCTGTATCCTCTACTTCAACTACCAACAGTTTTTTAATAATATTAGTTTTTACTTCAATTTTTCCTCCTGAAGGAGTGTAATGAAGTGCATTATCAATCAAATTCCGAAAAACTCTCCTCAGTTGGGAAACATTACCTAAAATATAAAGATTATTACTTAGTTGTGTTTTGAGATTAATTTGTCTATCCAGTGCTTGAGGTTGATATAACTGCAATAATTCAGCTAAAGTAATCCCCAAATCAAACTTATCCCATTTATTGCGAGAAAAATGTTCGTTTTTTGTACTTCCATCATAAGCATCACTGCGAGCTAAAAAAAGTAAATCTTCAGTCAGATAAGTCATCTGACTGACAGCACTAGCGATGGCTTCAAACTTTTCGATATCTTTTGGACGCATCGCTTCTGGATATTTCAGTGCAACTGCTGCATTACTTTTAATCGCCATCAAAGGACTGCGAAGCTCATGGGAAGCATCAGCAGTAAACTGCTTTAAACGTTGAAAGCTTTTCTCTATTGGTCGCATGGATTGATGAGTCAGGAACATCCCTCCAATACTGCTAAAAATTACAGCAATAACAATTCCACTCGTTAATCCCAAATCTAATTTTTGTACGGTTTGCTTGAAATCTTCTAATGATTGAGTTACTCTCACATAACCAAAATGACGATGATTATTTATATCTTTCATGGATAAAGTAAATGTAATCAATTCAGTTTCTTTAACCTGAAAGTATTGCACATTATTTTGAGGAGAAAAGGGTAAATTTAAATCATATTTACCTTGTCGCTGAATAAGTTTACCTTGAAGATCGAACCATTCCAAAGTTTGTTTATGAGCAATAAGTTCTTCCGTCGGGAAATCACTTCGTATCTTAATTACACCTTCTTCTAATTTTGCATCATGAGCTTCATCTGTGCTAAGAATTATTAGTTTTTGTATCAGTTCTTGTTTGAGACTTTGGATAAAAAATATTCTTACAGTAACAGTAAAAATTCCCAAAATTATTGTAAATACAGTGACGTAAGAAAATAACAGTTTATATCGAGTCTTTTGAAACATAGGTTTATTAGTAATAGTTATCATTTAATTAGAACTAAGACGATACCCAACTCCATATACGTTTTCAATAAAATTATCCATGTTTCCTGCTGCTTTGAGTTTATTACGTAGGTTAGTAATATGAGTTTTAATTGTTCCTTCGCCAGATGACTTATCGAGTTCCCAAAGTTTATCAAGAAGTATAGATGGAGTAACAATTTGCTCTGGATGACGCAAAAAATATTCTAGTATTAAGTATTCTTTAGGGGTTAATGAAATAATTTTATTCTTGTAAGTAACTCTATGGGTAGTCGGATTTAGTTGTAAACAATTGTGCCTTAAAATTGGTTGTTGAATTTCTCTACTTCTACGACATAAAGCCCTAATTCGTGCTGCAAGTTCTTCTAATTCAAATGGTTTGATTAAATAATCATCAGCACCAGCATCCAGCCCAATAACTTTATCAATAGTAGTATCTTTAGCTGTTAACATTAGAATCAGTACTTGTGATTGAGTACCTCTTAACCTCTTACACAAACTAATACCGTCTAACCTAGGTAACATTAAATCTAATAAAATTAGGTCATACTCCGCTGCTTGTGAGTATTCCCACCCTTCAATACCATCTCGAGCAATATCAACAACATGGTGCTGATTTCTTAAGTCTTCTGCTAACGGTTTAGCAATCCGATCATCATCTTCAACAATTAGGATCCTCATTATTTTATTTTAAAATCAGATTACAAATTTTTAGAATTAAAACTTCTAATAAATCGAGATAAAGTGTAAAGTTAAATCTCTTGAAATTTTGATAATATTTGAAATTTTGTTAATTTAAGTTTTATCATTCGCATGTTGTCAGTATCAATTAAAATTGTTAGTTGAATATAAAATTTTTTATTTCCCTATAACTTTCTAAACACCTTTTGACGAGGTAAAGAGTTAAAAATATGAAAAATTAGTAACGAAGAAATTGCATAATTAGATTTTGAGGGAAATAGAGTTAGCGTTAAATTGGGTATTAAGAATTTGATATTGGACATAAAAACCCCCTTTTACATTCTCAGTAATATTCTGAATGATTTATTAGTAAGGAAGTTGAACGCTATCAGGTATTTTTATACTACTTTCTAAGCTATCTTCAACTGCATCTTCTTTACTTGCAGACTCGCTACCTAAGACTTTACCACTTCTCGCATTTATATAAACTACTGTTTTTGCAGACTCTACCTCATAGTACAAGCCGTGATTTTCGTTGACATCCAATTCAACTTCTTCTGTATCACCTCTCAGAGTTACTCGAGCAGCTTTCTTCGCTTGTTCGGGAGTAATCTCAGCATAAGGACGTAATTTAGCAGCTAGTTGCTGTTCTTATTGCTCTTCGTTTTTAGATTCAGTTCGAACAACAGTAGAAAATTCTACTATTCCCAAAGCTGTAACTAAAAGCAACTAGTAAAGTTTCGGTTGGTTTTTCATTTCTTAATCCTTCTAAGTATTTGATTGTTTGTTTCAACTTAGAAGATAAGTGTCAAGAACTTTGCAAGTTTCTTAAATATTTTCCTGTTATAAAAATCTCATCCAAGATTAATTTATGTCGTTGTTGCACATCTAATTCAGCAAAATTTCTAAATAAAAATTCCAAATATTAATTACCTAAAGTCTAAGCCACAAAACCACGTAAATATTTCTTTATAAAAATTATTAGGGTGCGAAATAAATATTATTCTTATGGAAAATCAAACACTAACTAATATTTCTAGTTGAAAAATTAATTTAATTGACATTGAGCTATTTGAACCATTTTTCATTTGTGTAGAAAATTTTTCTATTTTTAATGACGATCAATATATTTTTGTAGAGATAAGTGAAGGCTCTTTTATCCCCATCACATAAGAGCTTTATTATAGTCACGCTAAATAAAAATCAATTGAAAATCTATGATTTAGACAAGTAATGTGCTAGTAAATGCATTTTAACTATATGAGACAAAATTATATTTGATCGCAGGGATAAATTATTTCCAGACAGTATTTTTTGAAGTAAACATTTGTTATACTTTGTTATTAATTGTATATTTGTTATTTTTGTAACCTCATATCTTTATACAATCTAAGTTAGGTTATTAAATAATTATTTGAATAATTACCTTTACATTTTACCAAAGAAATAATTAATTCATAAGCTAATAACTTGTCATTGCAATTAATATTTGTGCTAAACAAACTATGATTGGTAGTAAATTATATTTCCATACTTTGTGTGAGTAAATATTTTTGATGTTTCTTTTTTATTTATTATTTTCCAAGTCGAAAATATCTTACAAGTTATATTTTTGCTGATATAAAAATAAGAAATACAACTCTTTTAAGATATTTACTTCAAATGCTTGACAACAGCTATCAAGCAAAAACTTTGCTTAAATTCGCATTTTATAGTCAAGGAATAATTTATTGATGAAAAGTAAATTAACTGTAGTTTTTGCTGCTGTAGTGCTAGCTTTTACAGGTATTTCACCAACCTTAGCCTTGAAAAACTCAGATGAATCTTTTTATGAGACAGTCATACGAGAGACTGAAATCAATGACACTATTTCTTTAGAAGAATATTCCCCAACGGTACCAAAGAAACAAACTTTAATTGCTCGGGGTAGACGAAGAGTATGGTTCAGAACCAGATGCGGGAGTTGGCGAAGAGGAAGAAGATATTGGTGGAGAAGATGTACGAGATATCGCTGTACAAGCTATAGAACTCGTCGAAGGGTATGGTATCCCAGGCTTGGGAGATACAGATGGGTATGGATATCATCAAGACCTTCTTGCAGGTTCTACCGCAGGTTCACTCAAAGAGCATAAACTTTGCAGATATCTTTGCAAGCAATGCTGATCTGAAAAAATATGCTAAGAATGTCAATGGCTATTTTTATGACTCTCTTACGAAATGACTTTTAAATAGAAGCTTTTTAGACGTAGATGCCCCTGAACCTTGTCATCAGCCAAAGCTTGAGGAATTGTAACACGGAATACAGCTAAATTAAAACTTTTTTTTCAAGAATATTTTCGAAATAGAAAATAGCTATTTAATATCAATTTCGGTAATACAGTAACAGAAACCTCATTTAGGACATCATAATTTTGGTTTAAAGGGAACAGGGAACAGGAAAACGTCCTAAAAATTATGGTAACTGCTGCTATATCAAAACACAGATATTGTTTAGAGATTCAAAGATTCAGGATAAACCAAAAGCTACCCCGCTTTTCAATTGTGGGTAGCTTTTCCGTGAATATTTTTGTTCGAACTAAATTGTGTTGAAGAATAAAGTACGGCAAAATTGCCGCACCCTAATATAATCAAGAAACTAATCGAGAAATTAATTTTTAGTATCTAGCAAAATTACTGAACAATTACTTACTCTCAGTAAAATCAGCATCAATTACATCATCACCACCTGTTCCCGAAGTAGAAGCACTGTCAGATGAAGAACTAGAAGCACCAGCAGAAGGACCTCCTGTAGCACCCGCACCTGCAGCATCACCACCAGCTTGTTGATAAATGTTGCTGCTGACGGAGAATAATGCTTGTTGCAGTTCTGGCATAAATTTTTGGATCTGCTCGTCGTCTTCTTTGTTAACTGCTTCGCGCAGATCCTTAATTAAACCTTCAATCTTGGTTTTGTCATCTGCGGGTACTTTATCGCCCAATTCTTCAATTTGCTTTTCGGCTTGATAAGCCAAGGAGTCAGCTTGGTTTTTGCGATCGATTTTCTCGCGACGTTCCTTATCTTCTGAAGAGAACTTCTCAGCTTCATCTACCATCCGTTCAACTTCAGACTTATCAAGGGTAGAAGCACCGGTAATACTGATAGATTGTTCCTTACCTGTACCCTTATCTTTTGCAGTAACATTCAAAATACCGTTAGCGTCGATATCAAAAGTTACTTCAATTTGAGGTACACCACGGGGTGCAGGAGGAATTCCGTCAAGACGGAAGGTTCCCAAACTCTTATTGTTGCTAGACATTTCCCGTTCCCCTTGGAGAACGTGAATTTCTACGTTGGTTTGACCATCAACTGCGGTAGAGAAGACCTCAGATTTCTTGGTCGGAATTGTGGTGTTACGAGGAATAATTTTTGTCATTACTCCACCCAATGTTTCCACACCCAAAGATAGAGGTGATACGTCTAGTAGTAAGATACCAGTAACATCACCACCAAGTACGCCCGCTTGAATCGCCGCACCAACTGCAACTACTTCATCGGGATTAACGCTTTGGTTTGGTTCTTTACCCAGTACTTTCTTTACGACTTCTTTTACTGCGGGGATACGGGTTGAACCACCAACTAGAACTACTTCGTCAATACTGGTTTTACTTAACTTTGCATCGCGCATTGCATTCTCAACGGGAATGCGACAACGGTCGATCAAGTCAGCGCAGAGCCCTTCAAATTGAGCGCGAGTTAATGTGGTGTCCAAGTGCTTAGGACCATCTTGAGTAGCGGTAATGAAGGGGAGGTTGATTTCCGCTTGGGTGACACTAGAAAGCTCAATTTTTGCTTTTTCTGCGGCTTCAGTTAAACGTTGCAGAGCTTGTTTATCTTTGCGCAGGTCAATACCTTCTCGCTTTTGAAAATCCTGTGCTAAGTAATCAACAATTTTTTTATCGAAGTCATCACCACCAAGGTGAGTGTCACCAGAAGTTGCTAAAACTTCAAATACACCATCACCAACTTCGAGAATAGAAACGTCGAATGTACCACCACCAAGGTCAAATACCAAGATAGTTTCATTGCTCTTCTTATCCAAGCCATATGACAAAGAAGCAGCAGTAGGCTCGTTAATAATCCTTAAAACTTCAATACCGGCGATTTTACCAGCATCTTTAGTTGCTTGACGCTGGGAGTCATTAAAATATGCAGGAACTGTAATAACAGCTTGAGTTACTGTTTCACCAATATATTTGCTAGCGTCATCAACGAGTTTGCGTAAAACCTGTGCAGAAATTTCTTCTGGTGCAAACTGTTTTTTCGCTTGAGGACAATCTAATTTAACGTTACCGTTACCGTCACGTACCACTTTATAGGAAACTTCTGTAGCTTCATTGGTAACTTCATCATATTTCCGTCCGAGAAAGCGCTTAACGGAATAAAAAGTATTTTCGGGGTTCATTACCGCTTGGCGCTTAGCGATTTGTCCTACCAAGCGATCGCCATTCTTGGCGAAAGCTACCACACTAGGTGTTGTCCGAAAACCTTCTGCATTGGCAATAACCGTGGGTTTACCACCTTCCATAACTGCCACGCAGGAATTAGTTGTACCTAAGTCAATTCCAACTACTTTTGCCATGTTATGTGTAGGCTCCGTATAACTACAAAAGAATGAATCAGATTATAAAGGGCTAAATTTTCATATAACTGGGTCTGATAAAATTTCCAGTTTAATAATTTATGAAAATTTTTCTGGGGTTACCTGGGACTTCGAGCCACTGGCTATCCACCACTTATGCTGATATATATACTGAGCCTGTGTAGCCAGTCGATGAAGGGTGGTTTCCCGAACCTTGATGAGGACGGTTATGCTTCATAAGCTGTTTGCGGGCTCAAAATACTTTGCATTTACTCTGTCTAATGTATGAGAATTAATACCGGCAGCCATTGGGGTGAACCGTAACTCATAAGTCGTATTTGCCGTCTTTGGGGGATTAGAGACTGGAGATTGGTGTGGCGACTGGGGATTAGTTACTGGGGATAGCACTGCGTGCCGCCTTGCGGCATATAGTGACTGGGGATTAGGGATTAGGAATAGCAAATAGCACTGTGTGCCGCTTTGCGGCGTATCATATAGCGACTGAGGATTAATAACTTTTTTTTACTTCTTACTTTTTACTTCTTAATTCTTACTTTTTACTTTTTACTTCTTAGCTAAATATGAAAATTTACGATTGGATTGTTGTTGGTGGGGGAATTGCTGGTGCTGCGATCGCGTATGAATTACAACAAAAAAACTTTAAAGTATTACTAATAGAACAGGATGCTCGACCTGATAATGCTACTCGCTACAGTTACGGTGGTTTAGCATTTTGGTCTGCTACTACGACTATCAATCGTCAACTGTGTGAAGAAGGAAAAATTTGCCATCAGGTACTCTCAGAAGAATTGTCAGGAGATACTGAATTTCGCGAATTGGATTTATTACTGACGATCCCCGTTGATATCGATCCCCAAAAAGTTAAAGAAGATTACACTCGCTTTGCTACTCCTCCAAAATTATTGACAACCCAAGAAGCTACTGAGTTGGAACCTTTATTAAATCCAGAGGTAATATCGGGGGCTTTAACTGTTAAACACGGTCATATTCATCCAGGAAAAACTACCCAAGCTTATCTTCAAGGCTTTTTGCAATCAGGAGGAGAAATCGAGATTGACAAAGTTGTCACATTCCAAAATTTGGAGAAAGTACAAAGTACAGGGGTAAATTATGCAACCATCAAAACCCTTAAAAACACTTATTATGCTGCCAATATTGCAGTTTGCGCTGGTGGTTTTAGCCGCAATTTACTAAAAGCCTCCGGTATAAACATACCGATATACTTCACCCATGCCGAAATCATTGAAACTCAACCTGTAGAACTGCAGTTGAATACTTTGGTAATGCCGGCAAATTTACAACGGTTCCAATTAGAATCAGGATCGACAAAAAGTGATGAATTATGGGACGAACCAGGTAATAAACTGGGTAATATTTTAGATCCTGGAGCGGTGCAATTTTTAGATCGAAGTTTGCGCTTGGGTCAAATTAGTTATATATTAACCGACCCCCACAGCAATATAGATGCTACAAATAGTGAAGCCTTGCTACGCGATCGCATAAAAAATATCCTACCTGCAATCGGTAAATTACCTGGATCCTTCCATCATTGTTTAGTAGCTTTTAGTAAAGACAGTTTACCTCTAATTGGTTCCCTTCCCGAACAAGATAATATTTACATTTTTTCAGGTTTTAGTAACCCTCTAGTAATTATTCCACCCTTAGCAAAGCGGTTCGCTAATTGGGTGAGCAGCTTTGAAGATGATATTATTCCTCAATTATCTCCTGAGCGCTTTGGGAGAGGTAATTGGAATTGGTAATTGGTAATTGGTAATTGGTAATGGGTAATGGGTAATGTGTGACCAAATATTCAGACCCAAAAATTAAAATAAAAAAATTAACTTAAATAGTAATGAGTCATTTCAAGTCTTCTTACTCATTACTTATTACTGTGCGCAATACCTATAGCTATAGCTGCGCTACCTACGGATCCGGTACACTAACGCTAGCTGCGCGCCCCGCTTAGGCTAACATTACTCATTACTTATTACTCATTACTTATTACTTATTACTTATTACTTATTACTCATTACTCATTTCTTATCCTAATATCCTGGAAATCATACTGTTTGCTTGTCCCACATAACCACTACCGAATAAGTTGAAATGATTGATGATGTGATACAAGTTATATAAAATTTTTCGTTTTTCATAACCTTTATTCAAAGGGAAAACTTTGTTGTAACCGCGATAAAAAGCTGCAGGAAAACCGCCGAAAAGCTCCGTCATGGCAATATCAACTTCTCGATCGGCATAATAGGTTGCGGGATCAAAAATTACTGGCTCTCCATCTTCTGTAAATCCAGCATTACCTCCCCATAAATCTCCATGCACCAATGATGGTTGAACTTGATGACCCGATAATAGTTTGGGTATAGCATTTAATAACTGTTGTGCTTGGGGAAAATGACTACCGCGCCGCTTTGCAAGCTCAAATTGATAAGCTAATCGATTTTTCACGTAAAATTCTACCCAGTTTTGCGTCCAAGTATTGATTTGGGGGGTAGCACCGATTGTGTTATTGATATTCCAACCAAACTTTTTCTCGCGACCAGTACTTAAATGATACTTATGCATTGCAGCTAATCTTTGCCCCATCTCTTCCCAGGACTTAGGATTACCCTTACCCATGCTTAACCACTCCATCACCAAGTAACAAGAGTTACCGGATACCCCAGAACAAATTGGTTTAGGGACGCGGATAGTACCAACATCATAAATTTCTTTCAAGCCCAAAGCCTCTGCTTCAAACATCGCGAGTTTGGCTGCTCGATTCATTTTGACAAAGTAGCTGCGCTGTCCATCGGAGAGAAAATAACCTTGGTTGATGCACCCACCACCAACCGAACGCCATTGCTGGGTTTGGAATTTATTACCAGTAACTTGGCTTACATGGGTGTCAATTTCAGTCCACATAATAAGATTAAATTTTGGGGTTGGGGAATTTTAAGTTTGTAATTCTGAATTTTGTAATTCTGAATTTTTTAACTCTGAAATTTGGAATTCTGAAATTTGGAATTCTGAAATTTGGAATTCTGGAATTTGGAATTCTGGAATTTGGAATTCTGAATTTTAGCTTTTGTCAGGGAAACAACCCACAACTATAAATGTGTGAGTAAAATGCGCCCCACCGCGCTAACATAAACCGACTCATTTAATGACTTTGGGCTAGATAGCGGTTTAGTCTTACGGGGTGGCTGGGCTAACATCCGTTAGAATGCATCATGTCGCTAACATAATTTATAACTGATCATTTATAACTCATAGAAAACACAATATACCTCGTGCTAGCACTACACACCATAAAAATAAAAACAGATTTACTATAACTGAAATTATACAAATCAGTACTGACATTATTCTTTAGAAGTAATGCAAAAGGGATCTTCCAAGAAATAATCTGGGAAGAAAAAATCAGATAATCTGTTTTTTATACTATGGCGATCGCTAAAACAAAAGTTGTGAGTCTTGCAAACTTTGGCTCTTCAAGAGTTATTCTTCAAGAGTCATTCTTTGGAGTCGTAATTTATAATCTTTATAATTTTTGCATGTGTAACCTGTAGATTTTGCATATATCATTTATACCGCTGGCTTGAGTGATATTACTCCATAAGCCTCAGGTGAAAGATATTTCTGTGCTGCTTCCATCAAGTCATTAGTTTCTTGAGCTTGAATGTAGTTTGGATAATCAAAAGCTACTTCTAGATTGTCAAGTAGAGTTTGATAATAACCATATAAACCGGCGCGATCGCTGGGTTTTTCATTCGCAAAAATAAATCTATTCGCAACTCGCTTGCGCACCCGAGCAATTTCTGATTCTTGAATTGTTTCCTGACTGAGTCTAGCAATATGCTTGACAATCGCTGCTTCCACTAAGGGCAAATTTTCTACTGAACAATGGGCGGAAATATAAAATGTTCCCTGCCACTTATTAGTCATATTACTTGCAGAGATATAGGAAACTAATCCCTGCTCTTCCCGTAAATCCCTAACCAGTCGGGATGTCAGCCCTTGACCTAAGACCCCAGCTAGTACATCTAACGCAAAAGTTAATTCGAGTTGATTTAATCCCGGAACTC
Source organism: Mastigocoleus testarum BC008 (assembly GCF_001456025.1). Taxonomy (GTDB): domain Bacteria; phylum Cyanobacteriota; class Cyanobacteriia; order Cyanobacteriales; family Nostocaceae; genus Mastigocoleus; species Mastigocoleus testarum. Next base: position 17,663 of record NZ_LMTZ01000001.1, on the reverse strand, counting down.
GCCATAGCATCATCAGACGCGCTTGCTGTAGATTTTCATCAATAAATTCTTGACGAATAATTTCTGTAAATGGTTTTTCGCTATCGAGTTTTTTACTACCAATTAACCCGTCGGAATTGTAGTTCGTACTTTGGGGTAAGTGAATTTCCTTACGACTAAAAACATCCTCAAATCCCTGTTTAAGGATATCAATTAATTCTTCTTCTGGTAAATTGCCCACCGCAACTGCTGTAATTGCATCAGGTTGATACCAGTGATTATGGAAATCACGCATTTGTTGCGGCTTGAGTTGACTAATTATCGATTCTGGACCTAGTACCGGACGCCGATAAGGTAAATTCTCATATGCTAATTCCATCGCTCTACGAAAACTGCGGCGACGGGGATTATCTTCCGAACGTCTAATTTCCTCTAATACCACTAACCGCTCTCGTTCAAAAGCATCATCTGCAATTGTCGGATTAATTACAACATCAACTTGCAATGGAGCTAAATCGGCAAAATCCTTTGGAGCTGTGGTGATGTAGTAGTAAGTGTAATCCTGACTGGTTGCAGCATTAGTAACTCCACCCCTTTCTTCTACTCGACGCTCAAATTCACCTGCGACTAATCTTTGGGTACCTTTAAAGACCATGTGCTCGAGAAAATGAGCCATGCCATTAATCGTATCAGTTTCTACTGCTGACCCGACTTTACTCCACAAACTAAGGTTAACTGCTTCTACCGGAATTTGCTCCGCAAGTATTGTCAAACCATTGGACAATCTGTGAACTTTTGGAGCATTTAAACGAGGAAATTTTAATAGGGTTGAGGTCATTGGTCGCGCTCAGTGAAGCTTTTATCTCTTATATTACATATGACTTTAATAAACACAGAATCTTTGCTTTCAGTATAGAGTTTTCACTTAGTTACTAATAAGACAATTTCATCTGTTTATAAAATCACAATACTAAAAAATATGCAAGCAAAACCAGAATAAAATCTACCCAAATTTCAAATGGACATACTATAACTATAGCAATCTATATTTTACAAAACAAAAATATTCTTTAACAAAATTAAAATTTTAACTAATCTAAATTAAAAACATACTTAATGCAAACAGAGTAAATAATAATTATTGCCTGTTTTTTACAATCGCTTCCATTATTAATTTAATAAGAATTTCCAATATTTAAGGAATATATATAAAGCAGTTGTATTGTAAGTTCATTGTCAAATTTTATGTGCTTATCGATGAGATTCTCTCCAATTTTTATAATCCAAGAAGGAAATATTGCTTTACAATTAAAATTTAAATATATTGAATAATATGTATTTTTATTGCAGTTGTATCAACCAAACTGGTTGTAACTAATAATACAGCAGAACCTTGTAATTAGTAATAAAAATTTTTCTATAGTAATCTGCCAGTAAATATTAAAACAAAACCATCAAGTATTCATGGTTAATTAAACGTAAGTTGAAAAAAATATGATACATGATGGTAAGTTATTAACAGTAGATAAATAGTAAGTAATAATTATTTCATTTTGGAGTCTACATATGAATACTTCAGGATATATTTACTTATAATTAAATTAGATTTTTTGTTACTCAGTGCCCTGTTTTATTTGTAGCTACTACCTTTACTAATTCACTGTTCAAAATTTCACAATCACCTAATAACGTTAGTATGCTAAAACGCATCGAATAACATTCAATTAGATTTTATTTATGTTATTGCGACAGTGGGGAGAGAGAGTAGGATGAGACTTTAATTTATTTGGGGACATGGAATCGTGAAGTATAGTAAATAGTAATTCTTTAAGGATGTCGATAAAGCGTGTTGGTGTAATTGGTGGCGGTCAACTGGCGTGGATGATCGGTAAGGCGGCGAAGAAATTAGCGATAGAAATAATCGTACAAACGCCCAATGCTCGAGATCCAGCAGTTAGCGTCGCTAGTGATACAGTCTTTGCCTCCGTTGCTGATGCCGATGCAACAGCTAATTTAGCAAAAACATGTGATTTAATTACTTTTGAAAATGAATTTATTAATTTAGAACAATTATCAAAATTATCACAACGAGGAGTTTGTTTTCGTCCGAAATTAGATTCATTGAAGCCTTTATTAGACAAGTATAATCAACGACGATTTTTGTGCGATTTAGGATTACCCGTACCCAAGTTTGTAGCATTCGACGTAAATATGGATGCTGGTGAAGATTTGATTTGCCGACATTTGGGTTTGCCATTAGTAATAAAAGCTCGTCGTCATGGTTATGATGGTCAGGGTACTCATATTGTTGAAAATTTAAAAGATTTAAAAGCAAAATTACTGTTTTATAAACAAAATTCAACCACCACAAGCTTGTTACTGGAGCAATTTATCTCCTTTGAATCTGAGTTGGGGGTAATAGCTACTCGCTCTGCAACTGGAGAAATTGCGATCCATCCAGTTGTGGAAACTCAGCAAGAAGCACAAGTTTGTCGTCGGGCGATCGCTCCTGCGGATATTCCATCCCACACTGTGGAGGAAATAAAGAATATTGCTTCGACTATCTTAAATAAATTGGAAGTAGTCGGAACTTTCGGAATTGAGTTTTTCTTGAGTGCGGAATCTGGGTTATTAGTAAACGAAATTGCACCTCGCACTCACAATTGCGGACATTTTTCTATTGACGCTTGTCAAACTTCTCAGTTCGAGCAACATTTACGAGCGATATGTGATTTTCCCTTGGGTAACACAACAATGACTTCTCCAGGGGCTATCATGGTAAATCTTTTGGGAACAGAAAATTCCGAAAGTGACTCGCGAGAAAAATGTCAACAAATAGAACAAATTCCTCAGGCACACTTACACTGGTATGGTAAAACTGAATCGCGTCCCGGACGTAAATTGGGACATGTCACGGTTTTACTAAATACTCAGAGCCGTGATGATGCTCTCAATGTAGCCCATCAAATCGAATCTATTTGGTACTCTTGAATCTTTTTTCACTAAAATAACTGGTTAAAATTACCAGTTACCGTTAGCGGCTAGCGATAGCGTACCGGTTTGCACGCGTCTAAAGACGAATGCACGCGGCTTGCGCCGTTAGCGCAGCAAGAGGCTTTGCCGTCGCCGGATCCGTAAGGTGACGTAGTCATAGGCTCTGCCGTAAGGCTTAACCGCTCTTAGCACGGCTAGAGGCTATAACTATAGCTGCGCTACCCACGGAGCCGTTACCTATCGCTGCGCTACGTTCCGAACGGATCTGCCGTCGCCACAAAAGCTCCAGGTATTGCGTGGCGTTAGCCATATATCAGTTTCCAATAACCAGTAGACAATTTCGGATTAAAAGCTATAATAATGACGGTTGGCTGAGACGTTGGTGACTGCCATTAAAGTTTTGTGATCTATGACTTTAATAAGTAAGGGAACCAAAGTCGTCTTGTAGCGGTAAACCGGACCAGTATCCGGAAACTTTAAACGAGATGTAAGGTGCCCACCTGGTTTTACCAGGTCATAAACTTAGGTAAAACGGCGTTGCGGCTAACCCAAATAATTTAGCTCCTGGAGCCAATAATTAGGCTTGGGAGCTTTAATTTTGATTTAATTTTTTGATTTTTTTGATTTTTAGTTTCGGAACTAAGTTTTTAGGTTTATTTTCTAGATTTATTTTTTGTTCGAAGGTTCTATTTTTAGATTTGAGTGCTGGTTCTTAATTGTTGCGTCAAGCTAATAGCACAACAATAACTCCAGTATTTGAAATTCTACGAAGTTGCACGTAATGTGTAAGATATATAAACAATAAGAAATAATTTATGTACCTCAATACAAAGTGTTAATACAAGGTGTTAATACTAAATGGGTATAATTATATTTTATACAAGGTATTTAATAATATATTAAGATTGAATCAGAAGAACCTGTTACTATAACAGGCACAGATTAATCGTATAAGTAGACTCTAATTTATGGGTTTACAAAAGCTAAGATCGCAGAGAATTGGATAAAAATGTCCTTTAAAGCAGCAAAACTTATTAAGGCACTGAAATAACGACGTGTTTCCTGCTTCGGTTTTCAAATTAGATAACGGTCTAACATTCGTACATCAAGAGGTTCCTACCACTCCTGTGGTTGTGGCAGACGTTTGGGTGCGTGCTGGTACAACCTTGGAGCCTAAACCTTGGTTTGGGATAGCTCATTTTTTGGAACATATGATTTTTAAAGGAACTCCGACATTACCTGCAGGAGTATTCGATCAAAAAATTGAGAACCAAGGTGGGGTCACGAATGCTGCAACGAGCTATGACTACGTTCACTATTCTCTAACGACAGCGGCAAATAATCTCCAAGAAACCTTGCCAGATTTGGGAGAATTAGTTTTGAATGCGGCAATACCCGAAGACGAATTTCTCCGGGAACGAGATGTGGTTTTGGAAGAAATTCGTCAAGCACAAGATAATCCCGATTGGATGGTCTTTCGGTCTTTGGCTGCCGATATTTACCAAAATCATCCTTATGGACGCCCAATACTAGGAGCTGAAAGCGAAGTACGTCAGCATTCCCCGGAGGCGATGCGATGTTTTCATCATACTCACTACCAACCGGAAAATACTACGGTAGTCGTAGTTGGGGGAATCGAATCTACTTCTGCATTGGAATTAGTTGATCGCGCATTCGAACATTTTCCCAAGCGTGCTGATTACGAATTACCACAGCAAGCAACAAAACCAGTATTGTCGGGTATTACTCGTCAAGAAATGAGTTTGCCCAACTTAGGACAAGCTAGATTAATTATGGCCTGGATCGCACCAGGTGTTGAAAATTTAGATGCAGCTTATGGCTTAGATCTACTTTCAGCAATATTGGCACAGGGACGAACATCTCGACTGATTAGAGATTTGCGGGAAAACCAACAGTTAGTACAGTCAATTTATAGTAACTTCGCCTTACAAAGAGAATCGAGTTTATTTACCATCACCGCTTGGTTAGATTCAGAAAATCTGGAGCGGGTGGAGTTATTAATTCGCAACCATTTGGAAGATTTAATTTCTTTTGGATTTAGTGAAGAGGAAATTACTCGTTCTCAACGACTACTATGTAACGATTATGCTTTTTCTACGGAAACCCCCAATCAACTTGCGGGTCTTTATGGTTATTACAACACAATAGCTGAGGTTGAGCTTGCAGTTGCATATCCCGAAAAAATTCAGTCCTTTGACAGCCAAAAATTGCAAAAAATCGCCCAAGAACACCTCTCACCGAGTAATTATGCGGTGGGTATATTGAAACCCTAATAAACGTTATCAGTCATTAAATGTAGATTGTTCGCTAGTTTTTATTTTTGACTAGTGTTTAATGGCTTGTGACGAAGGACAAAGGACAAAACACAAATGACAACAATCTCGCTGCTCAAATCTACCATCAATCGCACTGTTCTTCCGAACGGAATTGTAGTGCTATCCTCAGAGAATTCAACTTGTGATATTATTGCAGCGCGGATTTTTTTCCGGGCGGGGAGTTGCAACGAACAGCCCCAGCAATCGGGTCTATCCCATTTACTTTCAGCCGTTTTAACCAAAGGATGTTCCGGACTCTCTAGCCTGGAAATTGCCGAACAAGTCGAGTCGGTCGGAGCAAGTTTAGGTGCAGATACAACTCCTGACTACTTTTTATTGTCCTTGAAAACCGTCACCGCTGACTTTACTGAAATTTTAAAATTGGCTGCCAAAATTTTACGAACGCCAACTTTTCCCCAAGCAGAAGTAGAACTCGAACAACGTATCGCTCTACAAGATATTCGTTCCCAAAAAGAACAACCATTTTCGGTGGCGTTTGAGAAACTGCGGCAGGCAATGTATCAAAATCATCCCTACTCTATGTCAGTGCTGGGAAATGAGACAACAATGGCGAGTATTTCTCGGGACGACATAGAGGAATACCACAAAACATATTTCCGTCCGGATAATATGGTGATTAGTATTGCCGGAAAAATTACCTCTGATCAAGCTGTCGCTTTAGTTGAAGATATTTTTGGTGATTGGGAATCTCCAACAGAGTCAAAGCCACCAGAACTCGAGCTACCAGATGTAAGTGCTGCGCCACAACATCAAATTACTCCCCAAGCAACTCAACAATCTATTATGATGTTGGGTTATTTGGGAACTTCGGTACTTTCTCCCGATTATGCTTCCCTAAAGTTACTCTCAACATATTTAGGAAATGGACTTTCTAGCCGTTTGTTTGTGGAGTTACGGGAAAAAAGAGGTTTAGCTTACGATGTTTCGGCTTTTTACCCCACTAGACTATTCCCCGCTTCATTTATAGTTTATATGGGTACAGCCCCTAATAATACCAGTACAGCCCTTGCAGGATTGCGTAAAGAAGTTGATTTACTTTCAAGCAAGGAAATCTCTGAATCAGCTTTAACAGCAGCAAAAAATAAAATTCTGGGACAATACGCCCTTGGGAAACAAACAAATGCTCAAATTGCTCAAATCTATGGTTGGTATGAGATTTTAGGTTTGGGGATAGACTTTGATCGCAAGTTTCAGGAACAAATTACTGCTGTGACCCAAGAAGATGCACTTGCTTGTGCTCGTAAATATTTATGGGAACCTTATGTATCGTTGGTAGGTCAAAAAGAAGCGGTTAATACTGTGTCATTAGTCTAGTCGTTTGCTTGAGAAAATACAGGATTCATGAGCCAAGACAGATTACTCTTTTTACAGCTATGCAGAGCTAGGACTGTGTATGAGCTAAAAGTGTTAATGTGTTTGTGAATGTGCTTTTGTTTTTATAAACAGTTTTACGATTAAACGGTTTTAAAATTTGGCATAAGGCAAGTCGATCCTGTAATCTATAAACTCCCAAGACGCTATCGCTGTAATTTAAATAATTTCAGTAGTATCTACCAGTTCTAGAAATAATTCATTAATTTTAGGAATTATTCATTAAATCTAGGATGATTCACCAACTCTAGGAAAATTTCAAAACTGTAAAGCATGAAGTATTCGGGGGCTAATTCCGCGATCGCGATGGAGAAAGCAAGTATTTTTAACAGCTTGCGCTCAGCATTGTCATTGAATATATCTCATAACAGTCAATTTTGTTTATTAATACTTTGTTCCTTAATACCTTTGGCGATCAGCTCTGTTAGTACTGTCTCGGTTGCTGCACAAGAGCCAAATTACCAAGTAATTATTAAAGGAAAAGTTTCTCGCCCAAATTTAAAAGTGGGTAGTAAAGGAGCATTTGTTTCAGAATTGCAAGCAGCTTTGAAACTCTTGAATTTTTATTCAGGGGAAGTAGATGGAGTTTATGACGAAAATACCGCTAACGCCGTTTCTAGTTTTCAGGTCGCCGCAGGTTTAAGTCCAAACGGTATTGTCGATAATAATACTTGGCAAACTTTGTTTCCTATTCCACCTGCTGGAGGAAGTGCAAGTGGAAATAATAACTCAGACTTTCCTGTTCCTTCGGAAGTAGCGACTATTAGAGGAAATGATATCGGTTCTGAAGAAGTTACCCGAAATATTCCAACTCGTCCAGAGCCAAGACCAGTAAAACCTCCAAAGAAGAAACCAGCGACAAAAACTCCGTCCCGCAGTCAACAATCCACTTCATCTTCTACCAAAAAACCTCCTTCTTCACAAATAATTAGTTCTTCCAAGAAACCTGGGATTCAATATACTGCACAGGGATTTCCTATTTTACGTTTGGGAATGCGTGGTGCAGAAGTATTAAAATTACAAAAACAATTAAAAAGACTGGGTTTTTTGAAAACTAGTATAGATGGAGACTTTGGTTCCCTAACAGAAACAGCAGTTAAGGCATTACAAAAACGTTACGGATTAGAAGCCGATGGCGTTGTCGGTGGAGCGACTTGGCAAATTATTAATAAACAGATCCGACGCTAACCTAAAGTAATATTGGTAGTGTTTTACAGTACACAGCCTATAGGTGGGATAATTCTGATATATTAAATTAATTTTTCCCGATTACTATTCCCCAACATCGAATTGACAGCAGGAAGAGAGTTGTTTTTCCAAATTTTTCTGTAGGGAAGCATATACTGATATTCTTTGGTGACGTACCCACATGCTCCCTTGTGGTAGAGTGTGGGCTTCTTGAACGCAGCAAGCTGAACGGAGACTCCCGGTAAGCCGTGGACATTAACCGTTAGCGCGGTGTCTTTGCAGGAGAAGCTTAAGATTCAGACTGCGCGGTACGCCCTACCGTACAGTTGAGTAATACAAAGAATACTCAAACCTTTGTATTGTCAAAGTTTTACCTACCCACGGACTAGCAACATGCTATTTACTGGGTAGAATCCTATACTGTGAGTTGTCCCCACTAAAGTGGTGCGCTTCAGCGTACAAGGTACAACAAATGTTGACCAGCATTTACAGCTTTGCCAACAAACATATAGTAACTCATTACCCCTTTGATGAGATAGGTGGTTTTTTTGACTAAGCGAGGAGGAATTTTATCCCACGCCTTCCTAGGGATAGGATATGGGGCTTACGCAGATCGAGTTAATTTTATTGAGCTAATTTTGATGCAGGACAAGTCAGTCTTTAATTTAAAGCATTGATTTTAGTTTAAAGTATTGATTTTGAGGTTTCGGGATGCAATAAGTATTCATGTATCAGATAATTCTTACTTCCCACTGATTAATTAAAAAAAGGTTATGCGACGTTTTTTATTCACTTGGTTGGGCACTGCTTTTGCCTTACTTGTTACTTCTGGTATTCTTCATTACATCAATATTGGTTTTAAAGTTGATAATTTTATGACAGCGTTATTAGCTGCATTAGTTATTGGGATTGTCAATGCTATTATTCGGCCAATTCTGAGAATTTTAGCTTCTCCGATTACTTTATTAACTTTTGGCTTATTTACATTTGTGATTAATGGTTTTACTCTCTGGCTCGCAAGCGTTTTGACTCCCAGCTATGGTTTTATCATTGAAGGACCAATAGCAGCTTTGTTGGGTTCAATTGTTCTATCTTTTGTTTGTAGTTCTATTAACTATATACTTAGACCTACTTGATTGTTAATAGGTAATGGGTAATGGGTAATGGGTAATGGGAGATAAATTTATTTTGTTCTAATCAACCTCCTAACTCCTGTCTCCTGACTCCTGTATTTTGACTTTTTACTTAATATACCCTCGTGGAGTTATCATCCATTCACAGTAGTTACGTGTATTTTGGTTACCAATTAAAACTATAGTTAGCATATCTACAGAAACATCCAACAATTTATCCAAAGTAGTGAGAGTAATTTGCTCGTCTTCGCGATAAGCCGAACGAACTACTGCAACTGTTGTGTTTGGATTGCGATGTTGTAAAAAAATATTTGTGGCAATTGTTAATTGTTTCGTACGGGTTTTCGATTTGGGATTATATAGAGCCGTGACAAAATCGGCAGCAGCAGCAGCTTGTAAACGTTTTTCAATTATCTCCCAAGGTGTCAGTAAATCGCTTAAGCTGATGGCACAAAAATCATGCATTAATGGCGTTCCTACCCGAGAAGCTGCTGCTTGTAAGGCAGTAATACCAGGAAAAATTTCGATCCCAGGAGTTTTCCCATCCCAACCACAAACTTTTAATTCTTCGAGGACTAATCCCGCCATACCGTAAATTCCACAGTCACCTGAGGAAACAACAGCTACAATCAAACCCCAATTAGCCAATTCAATTGCTCTTTGGGCTCGTTGTCTTTCCTTGGTAATTGGTAATGCTTCTATTATTTGCCCCGTTCTCAACAAAGGGCTAATTAAGTCAAGATAAAGACCATAACCAATGACTACATCCACAGATGCGATCGCAGTTTGGGCGGCGGGTGTAATTTGTTGTAATTCTCCGGGTCCAGTACCTACAAGTAAAATTTTGCCTTTTCTACCTGTATATTCTCTTTCCGATTGGGCGACAGCAACCGTCACTGCACCAGGTTGTCCTTCTAAACGGAAAATCTGTTTGGGAATCAGCATTTCCCCTTTAGTTTTCCCCTGACTGGAATTCAATATTTCTTCACTTGGCTCCTTGTCGGTATGGGAAGGATAAAACGTAGCCAATAAAGCTGCAGCTTCTGCTACACTGGGCGTTCCCACTTCCTTTGCTACTATTTGGGAAGGATTGGGTACCGATATGTGTTTGAGAATTTCGCGCCTAAAAGTTCTCAGGGGTAAATTATTGTTTGCACACAATTCTACTAAACCCACTTCATCCGATTTAATATCAATGGTGGCAATACCTGCGATCGCATCTTTTGCTAGTTGATATTCTTGGAGAGTATTTTCAATCGCAGCTTCTATTACCTTTCGTGGCGTTCCTCGTTCGCAACCAATTCCAACCCACAAAACTTTTGGATACCAGGTAATTATTGATTTTTGAGATTGATCAGTATAATTATGATCCTTGAGGTTAAATTGTGACTTCTGCTTAGAGGATTTATGGGTAGAAGGTTTATGGGTAGAATTTTTATCTGTAAAAGACCTACAAGTAATCCAAATTTCAGCTGTAGCATCAACGGTTTCTTCAAAACACAGGGAAGATTTTTCCACACCCCTTGCTGTTCGCCATATAGTAGAACCAGCTTCTTGAATTACTTGTACCGGTTCGCCCCTCACTACAGATGCACTTACAGCAGTCCAGTCTCCTTCCCCCCTACACCAACCAAAGGGAACTCCTAACATATCCACCGCTGGTAATTCTAAACTAGCTGAACCACCAGTTAATATGGGCATTGCACCAAGTTGTGTAGCAATTAGTTGGGCTAGTCGATCCCCGCCACCTTGATGTCCGCCACACAAACTAATGACAAATTGCCCCATTTCATCTATTACAATGACTGCTGGATCGCTAGATTTATTTTCTAGCAAAGGTGCAATTAATCTTACGACTGCACCTGTAGCCAAACAAAAAATAAATGCTCTTTGGTTTTGCCATAAACTAGCTACGTGTTTTTTCAGTGAAGTGTTGTAAACTTGCGTTCCTGTAATTTCAGCACAAGACTCTGGGACCCAAATATTTGCGCTATCTTTTGGTATTCCTGACGAAGACACACAAAGGGATTGCAGTTTATTTACACCTGTAGGTGCGATCGCAATTAAAGCAAGGGGAGCAAATTCAGCTAACAACAATTTGTATTACCGATAATTCTTCTTTCTTGATTTACGCTATTTATCCAATCAAGTGCAAGGTTTTGGAAAGAACGCAAATCTTTAAATCTTTATTATTTCAGTTTTCAGGACGTAATCCCTACAAATAACATTAACCATTTCTCCAAAACAACGGACGGACTGGTTAAGCTTATAATTCAAGCTTACACAGTGCTCAGATTATCCAACACGACTATTTATATTCTTGTTTATGGGTTAAATTTGTGTATCCTTAATTTATATGCAATAAAATGCATATTCAACAACTAGGAGCAAAAATTATTTAGGCTAGAAGCGAGAGTAATATGTCCTTATCCCATGCAATATTAGCTTCTTTATCTGATTCATCAAGTAGTGGCTACGATCTAGCTAAGCAATTTGATGGTTCAGTAGGTTTTTTCTGGAAAGCAACTCATCAACAAATTTATCGAGAACTCCGTAAATTAGAACAGTCAAATTGGATTAAAGCTGAGGAAATCGCTCAGGAAGGTCGTCCAGACAAAAAAGTCTTTTCAATTACAGATTTAGGAAAGCAAACTCTTCAGGATTGGATCGCTCAACCAACTGGAATATCACCAGCGAAGGAAGAAATTTTAGTTAAGCTATTTGCTGGTTACTTAGTGCCTAAAGAAACGATGATTCAGATATTGCAAGAGCAGCGCCAACACCATTGGGAGAGATTATTAACTTATCAAGAAATTAAAACAAAATATTTTCAGGATATCAATAATTGTCAATTACCTCAGAAATATCAATATTTGACACTACGTAAAGGTTTGAGATGTGAAGAGGATTGGATTGCTTGGTGTGATGAAGCAATCAGTTTTTTGAGTAATTAGTTTTTTTAAGTAATTAGCAAGAATTAGGTTTTTCAATGCATAATATCTAAGCGGATAATGACAAACCTTTAAATACCTGCTTCTTATACTGACATTTGTTGCGAAATCTTAAGGAATGTTGCGTTTGACTTGAATCTCCCTACTTAGCCGCAAAATGAGTCAAAATACCGTGGTAACATGCTTCGAGTGATATCAAGATAGGGAGAAAACCTTTGAGTCTGAGGGTTGCTGTTGTTGGCTCAGGTCCAGCTGGTTCGAGCACTGCTGAAGTATTAGCAAAAGCTGGAATTGAAACTTATTTATTTGAGCGCAAACTAGATAATGCTAAGCCTTGCGGTGGAGCTATTCCTCTATGCATGGTGAGTGAATTCGAACTTCCTCCAGACATTATCGACCGCCAAGTGCGGAAAATGAAGATGATTTCGCCTTCTAACCGGGAGGTTGATATCAACTTAGTCAATCAAGATGAATATATCGGTATGTGTCGCCGTGAGGTACTTGATGGCTACTTGCGTAATCGGGCGGCAAAATTAGGTGCAAATTTAATTAATGCTACCGTTAATAAACTTGATATTCCTACAGATAAGACACAACCATATACTATTCATTACATAGATCATTCTGAAGGTGCGGCAAAAGGTGTTGCCAAAACTCTGAAGGTCGATTTAATTGTTGGTGCAGATGGTGCTAATTCCCGAATCGCGAAAGAAATTGATGCAGGGGATTACAACTATGCGATCGCATTCCAAGAGCGGATTCGTCTACCTCAGGAGATGATGGGGTATTACGAAGATTTGGCAGAAATGTATGTTGGTGACGACGTTTCTACCGACTTCTATGCTTGGGTATTCCCCAAATATGACCACGTTGCTGTGGGTACTGGTACTATGCAGGTACACAAAGCAAGTATTAAGCAATTACAAGCTGGAATCCGTGCCCGTGCTGCTAAGAAATTAGTTGGCGGTAAAATTATTAAGGTAGAAGCTCATCCAATTCCTGAGCATCCTCGTCCTCGTCGCGTAGTCGGTAGAGTTGCTTTGGTAGGTGATGCAGCTGGTTACGTTACCAAGTCTTCAGGAGAAGGTATTTACTTTGCAGCTAAATCTGGACGGATGTGTGCTGAAACCATCGTTGAGATTTCTAATGGTGGAACTCGCATTCCTACAGAAGCAGAACTGAAGCTTTATTTGAAGCGGTGGGATAAAAAGTACGGACTCACCTATAAAGTTCTGGATATTCTGCAAAGGGTATTTTATCGTTCCGATGCTACCCGCGAAGCATTTGTGGAAATGTGCGATGACCTTGACGTACAGAGATTAACCTTTGACAGCTATCTTTATAAGACTGTTGTCCCGGCTAATCCAATTACACAGATGAAAATTACAGCTAAAACTATCGGTAGCTTAATCCGCGGAAATGCTTTGGCTCCTTAGTAAATGCTGTAGTCAAAAATTTTAAATCTAAGAACACAACAAGTTCAATTCATTATTGGGAAACAATGATTGTTGGGGAGATAGATTTCTTCTTTACTGTCTTTGTTTCCCAAATTGTTTATGTAATCGATTCATTTGGGAACTAAAAATTGTGGATTTGAATAATAAGGTGGCTCTAATTACTGGTGCCAGTAGTGGTATTGGCAAAGCGATCGCTCAAGAACTAGATTCAGTGGGAATGAAACTAGTTCTTACTGCTCGTTCTCAAGACAAATTAGAACAACTTGCTGCTTCGTTAAAAAACGCCAAAGTACTAGCGGGTGCGATTACTGACGCTCAAATGCCTTACTCTTTATTGGAATTTGCTTTAGAGTCTTACGGACGATTGGATGTAGTGATAAATAATGCAGGAGTGATGACCATAGGGGCGATTGAAGAAGTAGATATTGATTCTATTGCTCAAATGGCAAGGCTCAATGTAGAAGCGGTTTATCGTATGGCATACACTACTCTCAAGCATTTTAAAAAAGTTGGTAGTGGTTTTCTGATTAATACTTCTAGTATTGCAGGGTTGAAAACTGCACCTACTTATGGAGCTTACAACGGAACTAAACATGCAGTAGAAGCTTTTACTGATGCACTAAGGATGGAATTGGCAGGAACAGGAATCAAGGTGGCTTCAGTTGCTCCTGGGACTGTAGATACAGGACTTTATGATAATTGGACACAGGAAAATAAAGATTATATTTCTTCTGGGGGTGTATTATTGCCAGAAGATATTTCTCGTAGTGTTCGCTTCATCTTAGAACAACCAGATCATGTCCTCATTCCTCGTATGTTAGTTGTTCCTACCAATCAACCTGTGTAAGATTTAATCCTGCTTCTTTGGGCTTTATCGAGATCGGGTCGTTCCTATTGATAAGATGCGTTTGCCCTGTGCGTTTGCCCTGGGATGAATGTCATCGCGCATACGCGGAGCTGGTTGAATAATAGTAAAGTTAAAATTGTTACGACCAGAAAAAACTTTTCAGTCGCTGTTTATGTGATTAATTCAGAAAAAATAAAGAGAAAAAATAATAGAAAAATTTTGGCACTCAGTAAAAACCCGGTGAACGGGAGTGCCAATTTTGCTATTTGCGCCCCAGAGTTCACCGTTATTTATTCGACCTCCGACGCAGCTACACTTGTATCTGATGGGGGACTGCTTGGTAATTCCAAACAATAACCTGCACCATACACTGTTTTAATGTATCGGGGATGGCGGGGATCTGGTTCCAATTTAGTTCGCAGGTGGCGAATATGAACGCGAATGGTTTCAATATCGTCGTCTGGATCGTAACCCCAAACTTCCCTGAGTATTTCGCTGGGAGAAACTGTTTGTCCGTGACGTTGTAACAAACAATGTAGCAGTTCGAACTCTAGGTGTGTTAGCTTAATAGTCTGATTGAACCATATCGCCTCAAACCTTTCTGGAACTAAAGTTAAAGGTCCGTAGTTGAGAATTTCGCTGTGCTTCGCAGCCTGAGGTATGCGATCAGTACGTCGCAATAATGCCCTCACCCTAGCCAGCATTTCTTCCACTTCAAAGGGCTTAGTAAGATAATCATCCGCCCCAGCGTTAAAACCTTCTACCTTATCCTGAGTTTGACTCAAAGCTGTCAGCATCAATACCGGAATTTCCGAAGTGCGATCGTCTCGACGCAATCTTTGACAAACCGTAAATCCATCGACTCTAGGTAACATTAAATCTAACATGATCAAGTCTGGCTGCAATTGGAGTGCCAATGCTTGACCTTTAATACCGTCTTCCGCTTGGCTGACATCATAACCAGCCATTTCTAAGTTGACAGCAACTAATTCTGAGATCGCCGGATCGTCATCTATGACAAGAATTCTTGGCATTATTAAAAAATCATTACTACTTATTAAGGATAAATAAGAATCTTTGGGAATTACAAAGACTGCTGTCTTGATTATAAAAAAGAATTTAAATATAACATAAATATTAAGATAAAAGGATTGTGAGTCACTAGATAGAACTTTACTAATATGTTGTGTAATGCCGCCTATAAACCGTCTCGGTTTTTACAAAATGGTGTGCGAATGACTATATATTCTGCTTTATGGGGCAAAAGATACTGGGAGAAAACCTCAAATAGTCCCGATTTGCCTTATAAAGAACATATTTTTCGCGGATTTCAAGATGTACCCTTATATGGTTTGGTTGCGATCCCCGAAAATCCTCGCGGTACCATTATCGCCACTTACGGCATTACGGGCGACCTTGAAAGTGAGTGGTCACTCAGGATTTTGGCACGTAAAGCATATGATCGCGGCTATGCAGTGGTTTTATTTGATTGGCGCGCCCATGGTAAATCAGCGGAACTATCCCCGACTTTAACTAGTGATGGTCTATTTGAGGGGGATGATTTTGTTTGCATCGCAGCAGGTGCTGCAGCCATTGGTTGTCCAGCAAAGTTTTGGTTTGTTGGTTATTCCTTGGGAGGACAATTAGCTTTATGGGGTAATAAAGCAGCAACAGAACTCAAAAAACAAACTACTGATATTGGCATTCAATCCAATGATATTGGTGGTGTTGCAGTAGTTTGCCCTAATTTGGACTCTAGGCGATCCCTGGCTTACCTAGTTTCCTATCCTTTTGGCAGAATCATTGAAGCCAGAATTGCCAAAAATCTGGAAAAGCTTGCTTGGAAGATTCACAAAGCTCACCCTGGAACCTTAGATCCGGAAGCTATCAAACGCGCTCGGAGTATTTGGGGCTTTGATCGCGAGTTAGTAATTGGTCCATTGGGTTTCCCCAGTGTGGAAGCTTACTATGATGCTAGCAGTGCTTTGCAGTTACTACCAAACATTTTAAAGCCAACTTTAATTATTTATGCCCAAGACGATCCATTTTTTCTCCCAGATATTGTTGATGAGTTAAAAACTGCTTGCAGTGGTAACCCAGCAATTGATTTACTGTTAACCAAACATGGTGGTCATATTGGTTATATAAATAGCAAAAAAGGTCAACAACAAGCCAATGACCCAGACCCTTGGTGGGTATGGAACCGTATCGTCGAATGGGTGGAGATGCAGTGATGGAGGATTAGGGATTAGCGACTGGGAATTGGGGATAGCACTGCTGCCGCCTTGCGGCATATGGGGATTAGGATCTACACAGTGACTAGGGGCGCATCGACATGCGCCCTAATGAGTGGCTTTTTAAGTAGAAATTCCCTTAATATTGCCAGCACTTTAGACTAAAACCAGAACCTTCAATTGCAACTGCAGCAACTGCGTTTCTTTGGGGAACTAGTTCTAATAAACTCCAGTTAGAATCTGTTTTCAACTTGGCGCTTTCTCCTGGAGAGAGATTTATTTCAATTTCTTGTAATTGTGCTAACCCTGCGCCTGTTGCTTTTAAATAAGCTTCCTTACAAGTCCAATAGCGAAAAAATGTTTGTTGTTTTTGGTGTGGTGGAAGCGATCGCATGATTGAATACTCTTTAGGAGAGAAGAACTGTTTTGCAAGGTTAAGAACGTCAGAAATTGGCGAAATATACTCCAGATCTATTCCAAGTGGTCGATCGCGATTAACCGCACACAATGCTAAACCCTGAGAGTGAGATAAGTTAAAGTGCAGTCGATCTCCTCCACAAGTTTGTGCTAAAACAGGTTTACCTAAAGGTTCATAGCAAAACTCTAATTTTTGTGGCTCTATATCTAAATAACGACCCAAAATACTGCGCAGCGTAGCACGACCGGCGATGAACCTTTGGCGATGTTGCTCTTTATAAAATCGGTCAGCACGAGCAACTTCATCTGCTGATAATGTTTCTAATAGCTGTTGCACCCTTTCTTCAGGTATATCAAGATTGATTCGCCAAACATGGATCTCATCTTGTAACAGGGTTAAATTTGCTGGCACAGGTCGCCAGGTATCATTCATAACAGTCGATTTACTCATTAATAATTAACCAATGCCCAAATTTGAAAGGAGAATCATTCAATCCGACTGAGTTTACATTCACCCAAATGCGGATTTTAATTTTTAATCAACCACATCCAATTTGAAAACTTGAGCGTTGACCCAATTACAAATTATAGATATGGATGGAAGGTTTAATTTGCAAAGACTTTCCAACTTAGATGAATACTTACATCAAATATAGCAATCGCCAGCTTAGTTAGGACGTAAGGTAAGATAGATCGAGAAGTGATTAGTCTGGACAATTCCAATGGCAAGGTCTT